>NZ_SISB01000100.1 GCF_004310295.1 Pseudomonas sp. BGI-2
TGTAGTGGTCAACTAATCCCGGACACGACGTTAAGTTTTTCTTCGGCCCGAGCTGGCGCCAGCCCACCGTTGAATTGATGGGGCCGAATCCAGTTGTACCGATGCATCAAGAAATGGCTGATATCGCGTTGGGCTTCTTGAGCAGTTCTGTAACCCGTGGTCGGTATCCATTCAGTTTTCAAGCTGCGGAACACGCGTTCCATCGGCGCGTTGTCCCAGCAATTCCCCCGACGACTCATGCTCTGACGCATGCGATAACGCCACAGTCGCTGGCGAAATAAACGACTCGCATACTGCGACCCTTGATCCGAGTGAAACAGCAGGCCCTGAGGCCTTCCCCGTTGTTCGTAAGCCATATCCAGCGCCTTGATAACCAGCTCGGCATCCGGCTTTTCCGATAGCGCCCAGCCCACCACCCGGCGCGCGCAAAGATCCATCACGACAGCCAGATAGTGCCATTTCCCCTGAGCCCAAATGTAGGTGATGTCGCCGCACCACACCTGGTTGGGTGCCGAGACATCGAACTCCCGATTCAAGATGTTCGGGATATCCAACCGTTCAACCGTCGCTCGTTTATAGGCATGAGAACCTGGCTGTTTGCTGACGAGGTCAAGCTCACGCATCAAGCTGCGCACTTTGAACCGACCGAGTTGCTCACCATCGTCACGCATCAACGAGAGGATGCTACGGCTGCCGGCAGCACTGCGACTTTGTGAAAACAACTCGCTCACCCGGCTGCGCAACCGAAGTCGTTCGACATCCGGCGTTCGGCGCTTTAGGCGGTGGGCGTAGTAACTTGAGCGGTTGATTTCAAACACTTGGCACAGCCAATCAACCGGCTCGTGGACACTCAGCTGATTGATCAGCGCGTACGCTCGTGATCTTCCGACATCAAGAGCGCGGTAGCCTTTTTTAATATCGATTTTTCCCGTTCAAGACGGGCGATCCGGGCTTCCAGCTCCTGGATTTTCTGCTGCTCCGGTGTCAGCGCTTTGCTCTGCGGGGTAACGCCTTTGCGCTCCTGCTGAACCTGGTCGACCCAACGGCGTAGTGCCGACTCGCCGACGCCGAGTGAACGGCTGGCTTCGATGTAGCTGTAGTTTTGCTTGAGCACGAGTTCGGCAGCCTCGCGTTTGAATTCAGCAGAAAAGGAACGGCGTTGTTTGGTCATCTGACACCTCGATCTGGCGAGCATTCTCGCCTAAATGGGTGTCCGGTTTCATTAGACCACTACA
>NZ_SISB01000101.1 GCF_004310295.1 Pseudomonas sp. BGI-2
GCAGTGATGCGTAAATACCTGACCGGGTTATGGGCATGCATGCGTTCTGGAGAAGAATTTAATACGGCCAAGCTTTTTAGCGAAAAACATCTCGCGAAAGCTTGACCGTGAACAGAGTATCTACAGGTTCTGCGCAATCCTTGTGGGAGCGTGGCTTGCCCGCGAAGGCGTCACCACGGTCTCAGATCAGCATCACCACGAAGAACCACTCTTCAACGCCAGTTCCCGCCGACTGTTCGCCCGCATCGCCTTGATCAGCGACACCGTGCCCACCAGGATAATCACCCCGGCGAACAGAAAGTCGATGGTGTACAGCTGGAAGTCCTTCACCGGCCCCACCAGCAAGACCCGGATCGCGCCGATACTCACCAGCGTGGCAAGAAAATCGATCCCCGGTTCATCGCGGTAAAACACGTGTAGCAACGGCAGGCACAACACCAGTAGCAACAGCAGCACGATCACCTTGAACGAGCCTTTGCGCTCGACGCTGAACGCGCACTCGTGGGCGCCATAGGCCTTGTAGTCTTCATCGCGGACCATCGAGTTGCGTTCGTTGATGTAGTCGACGCGGTTGTACTTCTGGATCGGCGTGAAAGTGTTCGACATCTCCATCAGCGTGGTGATGTTTTTGAACCTCAGGTCGATACGCTCGTTGCCCTTGAGGTAGTACAGCACCGGTTTGTAGCCATACCGGTAGGAATCGAAGGGGAAATCGGTGGCCCGGCCCTGCACCCCGATGGGTCGTGGCTCGAGTTCGGCGTAGGCGCTTTTGCTGGCCGACGCGAGGTTGCGGCTCAGCGGCTGGATCTTGACCTGTTCAAGGAAAATCGGCGTGACACCGAACGACCACTGCAAGGGTTCCAGACGCAGGCGCAGTTCGTTGCGGCCCAGGTCGTAGCGGTTGAAGGTGCGTTCGGACACCACCACGGCACCGCTGAGCATGAACTCGCCGCGCACCGTGTTGGTGATGCGCAGCGTCAGTTGATCCTTGCCCAGCGCAGCAGCATCGCTGGCCGGTGGCGTGCCGCACCAGGCCGTACTGTCGAAGGCTCCGCCCAACTGGCCGTCGCGATTTTCCTTGAACACATAAATCGGCATAGGAGGCGGCCATCTGGCCGCGCCCCTGCCACACCACCCGGCATGCGGGTCCGCACCGGGCGGTTCGAGAAGTTGAGGTCAGCAGAGTCGAGGCAGACCCAGCCGGTCGAACCACGCC
>NZ_SISB01000102.1 GCF_004310295.1 Pseudomonas sp. BGI-2
CTCGTTGTTGTAAAACCCAACGATGTATTCAGTAATGTCACGTATCGCTTCGGCGTGGTTGGCGTAATCGCGCCGCCATACCCGCTCCATTTTCAAGCTCAGGAAGAAGCGCTCCATCACTGAGTTGTCCCAGCAGTTACCTTTACGGCTCATGCTTTGCTGCATGTCATTTCTTGCCAGCAGGGATCTGTAGCTCGCGCTCGCGTACTGGCTGCCACGATCCGAGTGCGCGATCAGGCCCGGTGGCGGTTGACGCTGAGCAACCGCCAACTGCATTGCACTGCACACCAGCTCAGCCGGCATGTTCGGGGCCATGGACCAGCCCACTATCTTGCGTGAGAACAAGTCCAGCACCACGGCCAGGTACAACCAGCCGCTACGGGTCCGGATGTAGGTAATGTCTGCCACCCAGGCCTTGTTCGCTGCCTCGGGTTCAAATTGGCGATTCAGCACATTCTCGGCAATCGGCAGGTTGTGTTTGCTATCGGTCGTGTGCACAAACTTACGCTTCCAGGCCGAACGCAGGCCATTGGTACGCATCAAGCGGCGGATCTTATAAAGGCCTATTTCTATGCCCTTGGCGCGTAAAGCTTTACGCAACGGGCGACTGCCATAGCAGCCGCCACTCTTGGCAAACGACGCCTTGAGCTGAACCGTGATCGGACAAACCGATGCCGGAACTTCAGCGCGCTTGTTGGCCTCGTAGAAACCGGATCGACTAATACCCAGTAGCCGACAGACATGCGCCACCGAATAAGCCTTCTGTTGCAGCTGCCGAACCAATCGGTACGTTACTTCAGCTCGCGGGCAAAGAAGGCAGTAGCTTTTTTTAATACATCGTTATCCATCTTGAGCTGGCGGTTTTCTTGCTCCAACTGCCGAATACGCTGCTGCTCGGACGTCAGCGGTTTGCCCATCCCGGCCTGTCCCAACTGCTCGGCCTCGTACTGCTGTACCCAGCGCCGAACGGCCGTATCACCGATATTAAGATCACGACAAACCTGTGAAACGCTCAGGCCCTGATCCTTGATCATCTTCACGACTTCCAGCTTGAAGCTGTCGTCGAATGTTCTGCGTTTGTCGGTCATGAAAATCTCCTCGATAGATGCATTTTCCACCTATCGAGGTGTCCGGGGAAATTAGACCACTACA
>NZ_SISB01000103.1 GCF_004310295.1 Pseudomonas sp. BGI-2
GGCGTGGTTCGACCGGCTGGGTCTGCCTCGACTCTGCTGACCTCAACTTCTCGAACCGCCCGGTGCGGACCCGCATGCCGGGTGGTGTGGCAGGGGCGCGGCCAGATGGCCGCCTCCTATGCCGATTGGAAAAGCCCCAAAGTAACCAAAGGGCTCTTGCCCCTGACGCTCGGTGCCTCGCTGTGGCTCGGCATGCCCTCGCTCCGGTCCTGCTCCGTGGGCCCGCTGCCATCGGCCATCCATGGCCGGGGGCGGCTAACCCGGCATCCATGCCGGGTTGCCCACTGCGCAGAACCTCCACTCGGCCTCTCGAGGGGGCGGTGCGTCAAGATCAAAAGCTGCAGGCGAGCTAACGCTCGGCCTAATGAGTGGTGAAGAGCGAAAGCCGTACGCAGGTCCATTGTAGGAGCGAGCCTGCTCGCGAAGGGGCCCTGTCAGTCGATATCAATGGTGGATGCCAATCCGCTTTCGCGAGCAGGCTCGCTCCTACATTCTGGATATTTGCCGGGCACGGGATTGGTGTAGGCCGACGCCGAAGTGGCGCACTATCTAAGGACAGGCCGGCCGGTAGGCCGCCTCACTTTTGCTTTTGATCTTGATCTACCTCGTCGGGAGGCCGAGCGGAGGTTCTGCGCAGTGGGCAACCCGGCATGGATGCCGCGGTAGCCGCCCCCGGCCATGGATGGCCGATGGCAGCGGGCCCACGGAGCAGGACCGGAGCGAGGGCATGCCGAGCCACAGCGAGGCACCGTACGTCAGGGGCGAAAGCGTTTGGTTACTTGGCGCTCTTCCAAGTGACCCGCCGTAAGGGCCAGCCCTTTCAAGGTGTTTTCCCTTTATGGGCTTTGAGCACTCGATCGGTCGACACATGAGCATTCGCAGCCTTTCCCTCCAGCCACTCCTTGGGCTTGGCGATTTTGGGGCCGCGTATGCTTTTGGCAACCTGTTTGGGCTTGATATTCCTTGCCAGCGTCAACAAGCGCTGTGCCAGCGTTTCTGTGGTCGATTGAAGTGACAGATAATCCG
>NZ_SISB01000104.1 GCF_004310295.1 Pseudomonas sp. BGI-2
TAATATCGATGACGTTATGGTAGCTATGCCGTCGTAATCGACGAATTTAGCGCCGGGAAAATTGCGAAGCCCCGGCGCTGAATTTATCCATAACGTCCATTATGCGAGGCTATCAACTACTAACACTTGAGGGGCAGCTATCAACACTTGAGGGGCTTTTTTTGCCGTGAAACTCTCTGCAGAAGGTTTCTCAGGGCCGATTTTATGAGCTGATTAGGTCATCAAGACCTATCAATTTGTCTTCAATTTCCTTTTTGGTGTCCATTGCCACTATCAACACTTGGGGGGCATTTTTCGTTTTGGGCAGGCGCCTTGATTACTGCTTTGGAATTTTAGCCGCTAAAATCCTCTCGATATGTCCGTCCTTTTTAGCTGCAAGATTCGTAGGGAGATGGCTATGAAAGACAGGTCACATGATGAAGCAATGGTCGATTTATTCCGCGATGACCCAGGCTATGCCGACGAGCTTTTGAGCATCGTCCTCGAGGAGGGTGATAAGGAAGAATTGGCAATTGTCGTTCGTCAGATGGCCAAGGCTTTTGGCGATCTCAGTCACTTGGATGCAACTTAGCGCAACGCGATTTTGTGCGATTTAATGCGATTCAACGCGATTTAGTGCGGTTCAATGCGATCCGGCGCGTTAAAGGGGAAGGATTTCGGCTAGACCCTGTCTCTCATCCGCAAGCGATTTAGTGCAATGCGATTTAATGCGATTCAACGCGATTTAATGCGATTCAATGCGAAGAATTCAGGCTAGATCTCATTTTCGCCTACGCGAAAACGTTGAGGATTCGGTCAAAGAGGGAAGGATTTCGGCTATGTTCCTGCTGACCTTGACCTGCCCGAAGGGCATTAGGCGCCACGCTTATCTAGTGCCTGGCTAATCAACATCCGCGCCGATACCCGGCAACGCCGGCCTTTCTTCCGCCTAACAAAAAACCCCAGCGATCGTTAGACCTCTG
>NZ_SISB01000105.1 GCF_004310295.1 Pseudomonas sp. BGI-2
GCACCTCCCCGGTGCCGTTGTCGGTACGAAGTTCCAGCCCGTGCAAGTAACGCACTTCAGCCGTCACGGTTCGGGCATTGGTCTGCAACGAGCGAATTTTGCGCACGCGCTGGCCAGCGCCATCATAGAGATAGCGTTCACAGTCATTGCGTCCGGAATCGCGCTCTACCGGGCTGACCGAGTGCAGCTGGTTACGCAAATCCCAAGTCAGAAAGCGTCCTTGATCGAGCTCCAGCAAATTGCCGTTGGCATCAAATGCAGCGGCGATTTCTGCTTCGGTTGGTGGCACGCCGTTGCGCCAGGGCAGGCAGCGATTGCTGTAACGCGCGGCGGTCAGTTCACGGCCCGGGTTTTGTGCGCCGACATGCGTCAGCTTCAGCAGGTTGCCGCCCTCGTCGTAGCAGTAAGTCTGATGGTAATTGGTGATCGCCGCCGGATCAGCGCGACCGACGGACTCCGGCCCTTGGTTGGAAGCACCCGCCTCCCAACCGATGGCTTCGATCAATTGATAAAGGCTGTCGTAGATAAAGCGACTGACGGGATCAATACGCTGGTTGTTGAAGTAACGCACCGGCAGCGCCTTGTCTTCGATACTCAGCACATTGCCCATTAGGTCATAGGCGTACAACAGATGTTGCAGCAGTCCGGCTTTATCGCTGTACGCTCGCCGCTCCACTAGACGGCCGTCCTCAGGGTCATACGTGAGCGTTGTTTGTACGCCATTACCCGCCACTTCTCGTAGGGTCTGCCCGTCGGCGTCGTACTCGATCTCGCTGACCAGCGTTTGCCAATTGGGCTTGCCGGCCAGCTTCAAAGCGCTATGGCGCAGGCGCCCATCAAGAGTGAAGCCAAAGGTCTGGCGGTTTTGCCTGGCATCAAGCGTTTCCAGCACATCACCCAAAGGCCCGT
>NZ_SISB01000106.1 GCF_004310295.1 Pseudomonas sp. BGI-2
GAGCACGAGTTCGGCAGCCTCGCGTTTGAATTCAGCAGAAAAGGAACGGCGTTGTTTGGTCATCTGACACCTCGATCTGGCGAGCATTCTCGCCTAAATGGGTGTCCGGTTTCATTAGACCACTACATTCAGACATTCAGGGAAGAGTCGCCCGCTCATTGAAACTCAAGGAACAATGGCGGTAACGCGGATTTCAATACGCATCGTCGGAAGACCAAGCGCCGCGACCCCGAGCTGCGTCCAGATGGGAGCGTGGTTGGGCATGTAATGGCGATACAGCCTGGCCATCGTCTCATTAACTATCGGAGGGAAACCTCCGACATGGTAAGAATTGACGTGGACCACATGCTCCCAACTGGCACCTGCCGTCGCTAGGGTTCGTTCCAGGTTTTGAAATGCTTGAGCAATCTCGTCCTCGATCGATTCGGGAATCTGTAGATCGTCATCCCAACCGCCCTGGCCTGAAGTCTCCACTCGATCGCCAATTTTTAAAGCTTGCGAGTAATGCAAAGCGTTGAGCAGGGTTTCGCCATAACCGGGCGTAACAAAAAACTCGGGCTTGTTCATTGTGTTCCTCTGTTCAGTTCGGTACTCGGTAGAGGCTTCTACCTCTGGTTGATGCTAATAGACTGAATAGAGGAGCAATAGCCGTTAAAGCTGTCATGACTATCCATGTGTATGGATAGTGGGTTTGCGGTTATGCACGAAAAAGCCCGGCCTCATCAGCCTAATGCTGTTCACTTAAGACAATCATCAGTCGAGCGAGAACCTGTGGCGAGGGGATTCAGCGAAACGTCGCACCGCCCCGTTGGGCTGCGAAGCGGCCCCCTGCGCCCGTTCAGACAGACCGAGTTG
>NZ_SISB01000010.1 GCF_004310295.1 Pseudomonas sp. BGI-2
GTTTAACCAGCTCAGGATCAGGCTTGACTCGTTTGGCTCGCTTGGGTTTTGACTCGGTCATTGGATTTCCTTGGGGTAGGCAGTCTCCTGCCAAATGACCGTTTACACAAAACTAATTACACCCTCGACACACAGCAAAATCGCCGCTGTAATTACAGCGTAAACCCACTCTTTACTCTTTCTTTATGCCCAGCCAGCCCCCTCGATCTCGCTCCTTTACAGCCTCCCTGCCGACAATCACTCCACACGCGGCAATACGCCGTAACACGGAGAACTTCCATGAGCGTTCTGGACGGGGTGTCACTGCTACTCGCAGTGGGGCTGTTCATTTATCTGTTGGTTGCGCTGTTGCGCGCGGACCGGAACTAGGGGCGGCTATGCACAGTTATGATTATTGGCTGATCCTGGCCTTCTTTGCCTTGGTGCTGATCCCGGCACCGTTCCTCGGGCGGTTCTACTACAAGGTAATGGAAGGTCAGCGCACCTGGCTGACACCGATCCTGGGACCTGTGGAGCGTGGCTGTTATCGGGTGGCCGGCGTTGATCCGCAGGCCGAACAGAGCTGGCAGAAATACACCCTGGCCTTGCTCGCCTTCAACCTTGCGGGCTTCTTGCTGTTGTTCGTGATCCTGTTGTTCCAGGACCACTTGCCACTGAACCCGCAGAACCTGCCGGGTCAAGAGTGGACGCAAGCGTTCAATACTGCCGTCAGCTTTATGACCAATACCAACTGGCAGTCTTACAGTGGCGAAGCGACCCTGAGCTACCTGAGTCAGATGGTCGGCCTCACCGTGCAGAACTTTGTCAGCGCCGCCACCGGCCTCGCCGTGTTGGTTGCCCTGTGTCGCGGGATCGGCCGCAAGTCGAGCAAAACCCTCGGCAACTTCTGGGTCGACATGACCCGCGCCACCCTCTACGGTTTGTTGCCGCTGTGCCTGCTGCTGGCGCTGTATTTGGTCTGGCAGGGCGTACCGCAAACCTTCGCGCAGTACGTGAATGCCGTGACGATGCAAGGCGTCGATCAGGTGATCCCGCTTGGCCCGGCCGCCAGTCAGATTGCGATCAAGCAACTGGGCACCAACGGCGGTGGTTTCTTCGGCGTCAACTCGGCGCACCCGTTCGAGAACCCGACGGCGTGGAGCAACCTGTTCGAGATGACTTCGATCATCCTGATCCCGGTCGCCCTGGTTTTCACCTTTGGCCACTACGTGAAAGACCTGCGTCAGAGCCGCGCGATCATCGCCTGCATGCTGGCGCTGTTCCTGATCGGCGGCGCGACTTCGCTGTGGGCCGAATACCAACCGAACCCGACCCTGAACAACATCGCCGTCGAACAGACCGCGCCGCTGGAAGGCAAGGAAGCACGGTTCGGCACCACCGCCACGGTGCTGTGGTCGGTGACGACTACCGCGGCGTCCAACGGTTCGGTCAACGGCATGCACGACAGCCTCAACCCGCTGAGCGGCATGGTCGCGCTGGTCAACATGATGGTCGGCGAAGTGATCTTCGGTGGCGTCGGTGCCGGGCTCTACGGCATGTTGCTCAACGTGTTGATCGCGGTGTTCCTCGCCGGCCTGATGATCGGTCGCACGCCGGAATACCTCGGCAAGAAACTGCAGGCCAGGGAAGTCCAGTTGCTGGTGGTGACCTTGCTGGTGATGCCGGTCGGCGTGTTGGTGCTCGGTGCGATTGCTGCGAGCCTGCCCGGTCCAGTGGCCTCGGTGAGTAACCCCGGCGCCCATGGTTTCAGTCAGTTGCTCTACAACTACACCTCGGCCAGTGCCAACAACGGTTCGGCGTTCGGCGGCTTCGGTGCCAACACGGCGTTCCACAACCTGATGCTCGGTCTTGGCATGTTGATCGGTCGCTTCGGTTACATCCTCCCGGTACTGGCGTTGGCCGGCAGCCTGGCGATGAAGAAAACCGCACCGATCGGTCAGAACAGCTTCCCGACGCACGGCCCGCTGTTCGTGACCCTGCTGACCGTGACCATTTTGCTGGTGGGCGGTTTGACCTTCCTGCCAACGCTGGCTCTGGGTCCTATTGCTGAACATTTGAGTATGGGCTTCTAAGGAATCCATCATGAATATGCCTGTAAGCAAAACCGTCGCCGCCAAGGCGCCGGAACAACCGAAAACCGCGATCTCGGCCCTCTGGCGCCCGGCGCTGGTGCAAGCCTTCGTCAAGCTCGACCCACGGCAATTGCAGCGTGCGCCGGTGATGCTGGTGGTCGAACTGACCGCCGTCCTGACCACCGTGCTGTGCTTCATTCCCGACAGCGCCGTGCCAACCTTCGTCGCCGCGCAAATCGCACTGTGGTTGTGGTTCACCGTGCTCTTCGCCAACTTCGCCGAAGCCCTGGCCGAAGGTCGCGGCAAGGCCCGCGCCGACAGCCTCAAGGCCGGCAGCGAAGGCTTGAGCGCCCGCCGCAAAACCAGCAACGGTACCTTTCAAGTGGTGCCGGCGACCATTCTGCGCAAAGGCGATGTGGTGCGCGTTGAAGCCGGGGAAATGATCCCCGGTGACGGCGAGGTCATCGAAGGTATCGCCGCCGTCAACGAAGCGGCGATTACCGGTGAATCCGCGCCGGTGATTCGTGAGTCCGGGGGCGACCGTTCGGCCGTCACCGGCAACACCCGCCTGGTATCCGACTGGCTGCTGGTGCGCATCACCGCCAATCCCGGCGAGTCGACACTGGACCGCATGATCGCCCTGGTCGAAGGCGCCAAGCGCCAGAAAACCCCGAACGAGGTCGCGCTCGACATCCTGCTGATCGGCTTGACCCTGATCTTCCTGCTGGTGGTCGTGACCCTGCAACCGTTCGCCCACTTCGCTAACGGCAGCTTGCCGCTAGTGTTCCTGGTGGCGTTATTGGTCACGCTGATTCCGACCACCATTGGCGGTTTGCTGTCCGCCATCGGTATCGCCGGGATGGACCGTCTGGTGCGCCTGAACGTCATTGCCAAATCCGGTCGCGCCGTGGAAGCGGCGGGGGACGTTCACGTCCTGCTGCTGGACAAGACCGGCACCATCACCTTCGGTAACCGTCGCTGCACCGCTGTTTATGCAGCGCCCGGCGTGACCGCGAAGGAGCTTGCTGAAGGTGCGTTGTTCGCTTCGCTGGCCGATGACACCGCCGAAGGCAAGTCCATCGTCGAATACCTGCGCGGGATGCATCCGCAACCTGAGCCCTCCGCTGACCTGTTGACCGCTGTGCCGTTCAGCGCCGAAACCCGTTTGTCCGGTGTCGACTATCAAGGCCGTGTATATCGCAAAGGTGCGGTCGATTCGTTGCTGGCTTTCGTTGGCCTGAAACGCGCCGATCTGGCCCCGGCCCTGTCCCGGGAAATCGACAAGATCGCCCAGAGCGGCGGCACGCCATTGCTGGTCTGCGCCGAGGGTAAATTGCTCGGCGCGATCCACCTCAAGGACGTGGTCAAGCCCGGCATCCGCGAGCGTTTCGCCGAGCTGCGCAAACTGGGGATCCGCACGGTCATGGTGACCGGTGACAACCCGCTGACCGCTGCCGCCATTGCCGCCGAAGCGGGTGTCGATGACGTGCTGGCCGAAGCCACGCCAGAGAAGAAACTGGCGCGCATTCGTCACGAACAGAACGACGGTCGCCTGGTCGCCATGTGCGGTGACGGCGCCAACGACGCCCCGGCCCTGGCCCAGGCTGACGTCGGCATGGCGATGAACGACGGCACGCAAGCGGCTCGCGAGGCGGCGAACATGGTCGACCTCGACAGCGACCCGACCAAGCTGCTGGACGTGGTGCAAATCGGTAAAGAATTGCTGGTGACCCGTGGTGCGTTGACGACGTTTTCCATCGCCAACGACGTGGCCAAGTACTTCGCCATCCTGCCGGCGTTGTTTGCCTCGATTTACCCGCAATTGGGTGTGCTGAACGTCATGCACTTGAGCAGTCCGCAGAGCGCGATTCTGTCGGCGATCGTGTTCAACGCCTTGATCATCGTGGTGCTGATTCCGCTGGCGCTGCGTGGTGTGCGAGTGCAGGCGGCCAGTGCGGCGGCGTTGTTGCGACGCAACCTGCTGATCTACGGATTGGGCGGGATTCTGGTGCCGTTTGTGGGGATCAAGGCGATCGACATGCTGTTGACCGCGTTGCATCTGGTTTGACGATCTATCGGGTGGCGCAGGCTCTGTGGCGAGGGGATTCATCCCCGTTCGACTGCGAAGCAGTCGCCAACCCAATAAATGCGCTGTATTGGAAGAAATGAGGTCGCAGGTGTTTGGGGCTGCTGCGCAGCCCAACGGGGATAAATCCCCTAGCCACAGGGTTGGTGGCGGCCTGAATGCATGTGTTTTTTTCACCGAATTCGAGGATTTTGAAATGTCCACAATGATACGTCCGGCCCTGAGCCTGCTTGTGCTGATGACCCTGATCACCGGCGTCGCTTACCCCTTGGTCGTCACCGGCGTCGCTCAGGTCGCGTTCCCGGATCAAGCCAATGGCAGCCTGATGCGCGACGCCGACGGCAAGGTCCGTGGCTCGTCGCTGATTGCCCAGGATTTTGTCGGTGATGCCTGGTTCCACCCACGGCCCTCCGCCGGTGCGTTTGCCACGGTGTCGAGCGGCGCCAGCAACCTTTCGCCGAGCAACCCGGCGCTCGCGACTCGCGTGATTGACGATGCCAGTAAACTGTTGGTGCCAGGTCAGGGGCCTGTGCCGTTGGCCATGCTCACCACCTCCGGCAGCGGCCTCGATCCGCACTTGCCACCGGCCGCGATTGCCTATCAACTGGCGCGTGTTGCGGCGGCGCGTAATCTGCCGGTGGCGACCCTCCAGCAATTGATGGATGCGCATATCGAGCAGCCATTGGTGGGCCCGCCGGTGGTTAATGTGTTGGCACTGAATGCGGCGTTGGAAAACCTTTAGTTCGGTGGTGCTGCCAATCGCTAGCAGGCTAGCTCCCACAGGGGATCTTCAGTGTCCACAAATCTAATGTGGAGCTAGCCTGCTAGCGATGGCGACAGAACAATCACCACATCAACATCTGAATAAAGTGAGCTTCAAGCATGAGTGACTCCGGCCGCGCCGACGCGCTGTTAGCAGACCTGCCCCGCGATGGCCGTGGCCGGCTCAAGGTTTTCCTCGGCGCCGCGCCCGGTGTCGGCAAGACCTACGCCATGCTGCAAGCAGCCCACACCCAATTGCGCCAGGGCGTGAAAGTCATCGCCGGCGTGGTCGAAACCCACGGCCGCGCCGAAACCGAAGCGCTGCTCGGCGGCTTGCCGCAACAGCCTTTGGTGCGCTCGGAATACCGTGGCGTGATGCTCGAAGAAATGGACCTCGACGGCCTGCTCGCCGCCCAACCGAAACTGGTGCTGGTGGACGAGCTGGCCCACAGCAACGCCCCCGGCAGCCGCCACGCCAAACGCTGGCAAGACATCCAGGAATTACTGTCCGCCGGCATCGACGTGTTCACCACGGTCAACGTCCAGCACCTCGAAAGCCTCAACGATCAAGTGCGCGGAATCACCGGCGTGCAGGTTCGCGAAACCCTGCCGGACTGGGTGCTGCAAGAGGCCTACGAACTGCTGCTGATCGACCTGCCGCCCCGCGAACTGCTTGAGCGTCTGCGCGACGGCAAAGTCTACGTGCCGGAGCAGGCACGGGCGGCCATCGATGCCTTCTTCACCCAGACCAACCTCACCGCCCTGCGCGAACTGGCGATGCAGACTGCTGCGGCTCAAGTCGACAATGACCTGGCCCAGGGTTATCGGCAGCTCGGTCAAGCGGCACCGGCCGTGCGCGGTCGTTTGCTGGTCGGCGTCGATGGCGATGCTCAGGCCGAACGCCTGGTGCGTCACGCCAGCCGCGTTGCCCAGCGGCGGCATCTGCCGTGGAGCCTGGTGCACGTGGACAACGGGAGCGTGCGCGACGAGCAATCGCGCCTGCGCCTGCAAAGTGCTCAGCAACTGGCGGAGCGCCTCGGCGGCGAAGTGGTTTTATTGCGCGCTGGCGAAGTCGCCAAGACGCTGATCCAGCACGCCGCCGAGCGCCGCGCCAGTCTGGTATTGGTCGGTCAGTCCCGGCAGCGATGGCATCGTCGACTATTCGGCGGTGGTCTGGCGTCTCGCCTGCTGCGCAATGCGCGCGGGCTGGAAATCAACGTCCTCGACAGCGATCACGAACAGCACCAGCCACGACAGCGATCAACGCAGTCGCTGGTGTGGTTCGATTACGCGCTGGCCCTGGTGGCTACGGTTTTGGCCAGTGCTTTGGCCTGGGCAGTGGCGAGCGTTTTGCCGCTGCCGAATATCTCGCTGGTGTTCCTCGCCGCCGTGTTGCTGGTGGCGGTGCGCAGCAGCCTAGGCCCGGCGCTGGCCTGTGCGGCGCTGTCGTTTCTGACTTATGACTTTCTGTTCATCCCACCGACCTTCTCCTTCCGCATCCAGCGCGAAGAAGATGTGTTGACCTTGCTGTTCTTCCTGCTGATGGCCGCCCTCACCGGTAACCTCGCGGCGCGGCAACGGCGGCAATTGCAGGCATTGCGCGACACCCAGGAAGAGACCACCGAACTGCTCGACCTGTCGCGCAAACTCACCGCCGCCACTGACCGCCAGGCCGTGGTCAGCGCCGCAGCCCAGCATCTCAATGGTTGGAGCGATCTGCAATTGTGCCTGCTCAACCACGACGGCCAGGGTGGCTGGAAAGTCGAGGCCGGTGGCCCGCTGGAGTTTTCCGAAGCCGAGCGAGCCGCCGCCGATTGGGCCTGGCAACACGATCAACCGGCAGGCGCGGGCACTGGCACGCTGCCGTTCGGGCGCTGGTGGTGGTGGCCGCTTTCAGTAGAAGACGGACCATTGGCGCTGCTCGGTGTGTGTGCTAAAGAAGGCCAGACCTTGAGCGGCCAGCGTCGGCGTTTGTTGACGGCATTGAGTCAGCCGCTGGCTCAAGCATTGGCGCGTGCGCAACTGGCCGAAGACCTCGAAGCGGCGCGCCTGCATGGCGAAACCGAGCAGTTGCGCAGTGCCTTGCTGGCGTCCGTGTCCCACGATTTACGCACGCCGCTGACCGCCATGCGCGGCAGCATCGACAGCCTGCTGGCCCTCGGTGAAGCCATCCCGCTGGAGGATCGCCTTGAACTGCTCGAAGGCACCCGCGATGAGGCCGAGCGCCTCGACCGCTACATACAAAACCTGCTGGACATGACGCGCCTCGGTCACGGCGCTTTGAAGCTGGCGCGGGATTGGGTGTCGCCGGCCGACATCGTCGGCAGTTCACTCAACCGCCTGCGCGCGGTACTGGCGCCGTTGCAAGTCAGCACCGAAGTGCCGCCCGAATTACCGCTGCTGTACGTGCATGCCGCGCTGATCGAGCAGGCACTGGTCAACGTGCTGGAAAACGCCGCGCGTTTTTCGCCGCCTCACGGTCGTCTACAATTACGCGCCGGAGCCGATGACCGTGAGCTGTTTTTCTCGGTGTGCGATGAGGGACCAGGGATTCCGGAGGAGGAGCGGGCGAAGATTTTCGACATGTTCTATACCGCCGCGCGCGGTGATCGGGGCGGGCAGGGCACTGGGCTGGGACTGGCGATTTGTCAGGGCATGGTCGGCGCGCATGGCGGTCGGATCAGCGTCGCAGACGGCATTGAAGGGCGCGGCACCTGCATCACGTTGCACTTGCCCTTGCAGGAGCAACCAGACATTGAAAATGAGAGCTGAAAGTGAGCGTTGAACGTGAAGCCTGATACCCTTTGGACATCTCCATGCCGCGACCGGAAACCATGAGCCAGACCTCGACCATTTTGGTCATCGACGACGAACCGCAGATTCGCAAGTTCCTGCGCATCAGCCTCGCCTCCCAAGGCTACAAAGTGCTGGAGGCCGGCACCGGCAACGAAGGCCTGGCCCAGGCGGCGTTGAACAAACCCGACTTGCTGGTGCTTGACCTCGGCCTGCCGGACATGGACGGCCAGCAAGTGCTGCGCGAGTTTCGCGAGTGGTCGACGGTGCCGGTGCTGGTGCTCTCGGTGCGTGCCAGCGAAGGCCAGAAGGTTGAAGCGCTCGATGGCGGTGCCAACGACTACGTGACCAAGCCGTTCGGCATTCAGGAGTTCCTTGCCCGGGTGCGGGCCTTGTTGCGACAGGCGCCGGTTGGCGAAGCTCAACAAGCGGCGCTGACATTTGGCCCGTTGACCGTGGATCTGGCCTATCGCCGGGTGCTGCTCGAAGGCACCGAAGTCGCGTTGACTCGCAAGGAGTATGCGGTGCTGGCGCAACTGGCGCGGCATCCCGGGCGGGTGATCACGCAGCAGCAGTTGCTGAAAGATATTTGGGGGCCGACGCATACCGAGGACAGTCATTATCTGCGAATTGTGGTGGGGCATTTGCGGCAGAAGCTGGCGGATGATCCGACTCAGCCTCGGTTTATTGTCACCGAGGCTGGGGTAGGGTATCGGTTGTTGAGTGAGGTTAGTCTCTAGGCCTTTGTTGTCCGGCCTATGTCTTCGCGGGCAAGCCTCGCTCCTACAGGATTTGAGTCGTTCGCAGGCTTTGTGAGCGACTCAAATCCTGTAGGAGCGAGGCTTGCCCGCGAAGAGGCCCTCAGATTCACTCGAGAACTTCAGGAATCCCGCTCGCTCTCATACCGATCCAGCGTATCCCGCGCAATCTCCCGCCCCAGCGCGATCAACTCCGGCGCCTTGTAAAACTCGAAAAACCGGCACACCCGTTTCGGCACGTTGATCAGGATATCCGGCGGATACCCGGCGATCTTGTACTGCGCCAATGACGTCTGCATCACCTCGAAACTCTGGTTGATCAGGTCCAGCAAAGACGCCGGCCCCACGTTGTCGATGATGAAAGAACCGGTGGCGGACTTCGGCGCGCCTTCGCGTTCGCGTTCGGGGGCGGCCGCCGGTTGCTGGGCTTCGGGTTCGGCGGATTCGATCCAGGGGTTGATGTCGGCCGCTTCCGCCATCAACGCTTCCTTCTCCAACAGCAGCAATTGCTCCGCCTGCTTGCGCCGGAACGGCATTTTTGAACCCAGCGAGTTGATCAGGCTGTCGAACCGGGTCTTGAACGCCGCCGGACGCTGAATCACCGGCAGTTGATAATGGCGCTGGTTGGTGGAGTTGAGGTTGACCGCGATGATCAGGTCGCAGTGACTCGATACCACGGGCACGATCGGTAAAGGGTTGAGGATGCCGCCGTCCACCAGCATGCGATTGCCCTGCATCACTGGCGTGAACAGGCTGGGAATCGCTGCCGAGGCCCGCATGGCCTGGTGCAGGCAGCCTTCCTGGAACCAGATTTCCTGCTGGTTGGTCAGGTCGGTGGCCACCGCCGTGTAAGGGATGCGCAGGTCTTCGATGTTGATCTCGCCGACGATCTTGCGGATCTGTCCGAACACCTTCTCTCCGCGAATCGCGCCCAGGCGAAAACTGACGTCCACCAGACGCAAGACGTCGAGGTAGTCCAGGCTTTCGATCCAGTCCCGATAATCGTCGAGTTTGCCGGCGGCGTAGATCCCGCCGACCACGGCGCCCATCGAGCATCCCGCGATGCAGGCGATGTCGTAGCCGCGACGTTCGATTTCTTCAATGACACCGATATGGGCATAACCCCGGGCTCCACCCGAGCCCAACACCAGCGCGACACGCTTTTTCATGAATCGCCCTCGTCTGACAAGGTTCAACAATGCACCCATCAAGGGGCGCGCTTCAATCGCCAAGGTCGCTCGGCGGGCCGAGAGCGTCGTTTTTTCGACACTCCATGGCGGACATGGGTATTCTCGTGAGCGCTTGAAGTTTGCGCGGTGGGGCCAAGGCACTTTTCACGTGCCAGACCGTCTTACCTGCAGGACTGTTTACCTATTTTTGAGGTGTGATTGATGAAAGCCTGGATCTGTGTGCCTTTGATTGCCCTGGCACTCGCCGGTTGTGCCGGCAAAACCGCTTATCGTGACAGTTGCGGTGGCGGGCTCGATGCCGCGTGGCATGAACTGGACCTGGCCAAGGCCGAGGGTTTTGCCGGCACCGTCAGCTACTCCAAGGCCTTGTCGCTGTTGACGGCGGCCAAGACCCAACAGCAATTCGAAGGCTTCGAAGGCTGCACCAAGAAGGCCGAGAAGGCGCGCTTCTATATTCGTGAGTCACGCGCCGGCCGTTGAGGCATGATCTAGGCTTGGGGGAATTCATTTCAGGGAGCAAAAAATGCCTGCCTTGGTTGATCGGTTGGTGGCTCAAGTACTGGGTATGGAGGTTCGCCTGCTGGCCTGCCAGGCACGCCTGAGTGCGCGCACTGACCCGGAGGCTTTGCACGACCTGCGCACTACGGTTCGCCGTTTGCGCAGCCTGTTGCGGCCTTTGCGTGGGCTTCCCGGCGTCGAGCAGCTGGAAGCGGCGGCGTCCCGGGTTGGCGAGCTGACCACGCCCATGCGTGATCGCGAGGTGCTGGCGGCGTACTTGCTCCAGCACGATCAACCGGAAGCGGCGCAACGGCGCATGGCGCAGATGGCCGCGGCTTATCCGGCGGTGGCGATAAGCCCCGAGGTGACGCAGTTGTTGATGATCCTCGACGCCTTTCCGCGTTTTCTGCGCGCCTCCCAGCGTCAGGGCTTGCTCAAGGGCTTGCGCAAACGCATCGAAAAACGCCTCGCCAAACAATGGAAGAAGCTCGATAAGGCCCTGCACGATCCTGCCCATGATCGCCATCGCTTGCGTCTGCTGATCAAACGCGTGCGCTATGGCATCGAAGCCTATCCCGAACTTGATCGCTTGCCCGAAGCGGCGATGCCGCGTTTGAAGTCTGCGCAAGGTGCGCTGGGCGACTGGCACGACTGTTGGCAATGGCTGGCCAGGGCCGAACAGGAAGCCGATTTGCAGCCTTGCGTCGCGGTCTGGAAAACCACCATGGCCAAGGCCGAAGGCCGCGCCGACCGCGTCCTCGACAAACTCAGCAACGCCTGCTTCAAATCCTGAAAACAACACAAATCAAAATGTGGGAGCGGGCTTGCTCGCGAAGAGGGTCTGAGATTCAACGCAAATGTTGACTGTCAGACCCTCTTCGCGAGCAAGCCCGCTCCCACAGTGGATCTCTGTTGAATTTGGAATCGATGTTCAACGCGGCCTATCTGTCAGCCTATTTGGCCGGAATAAGCGCTGTGCCAGTCTCCCTGGCTGGTTAAGATCCCTACATCCTTTTTCCGCACCGAGGTTTCCATGCGCTTTTCCGATCTGCTCGACGCTGTCCGCAGCCAGCCACTGGAGCTGTCTATCCCGGCCGGATGGGCTCAAGGACGTGCCAGTTTCGGTGGCCTGGTGGCCGCGTTGCAATACGAAGCCATGCGTGCAAAAGTCCCGGCGGATCGACCGGTGCGTTCCTTGGCGATCACCTTTGTCGGACCGGTCGAACCCGAAGTGCCGGTCAGTTTTGAGGTCGATGTGTTGCGCGAAGGCAAAGCCGTCAGTCAGGTGCTGGGCCGGGCAATGCAGAAGGGGCAAGTGGTGACGCTGATCCAGGGCAGCTTCGGCGCGTCCCGACCTTCCGAAGTCGCGGTCGCGGCCGAGCCTGCACCTGAAATGAAACACTGGGACGACTGTCAGGAACTGCCGTACATCAAAGGCGTACTCCCGGAATTCATGCAGCATCTGGCGATGCGCTGGAGTGTCGGCGGTCTGCCGTTCACCGGCAATAAGTCCCGCGAGATGGGTGGCTGGGTGCGTTTGCGTGGGGATGTGAAGGAAGAGGCGGTCAGTGAGTCGCATATTCTGGCGCTGGTGGACGCCTGGCCACCGGCCTTGTTGCCGCACCTGAACAAACCGGCGATGGGCAGCACGCTGACCTGGACCATCGAATTTGTTCAGCCGGTGCTTGAGCTGAGCACGCTGGATTGGTGCAAGTACCTGGTTGAAATCGAGCATGGCGCCGACGGCTACGGCCATGCGGCCGCGAAACTGTGGAGCGCGGACGGTCAGTTGATCGCCATGAGCCGGCAGACGGTAACGATTTTCGCCTGATCAGTGACGACGGTGGCGCTCACGCCAGGCGCGCCACCAGCCGCCGCTCAAGAAGAACCGTTGGAAGGTCAGGAACTGCTCGACGACCAAGCGCGACAGCTCATCTTTGCGATCGCTGAACGGCTCGGAGGCTTGCGCCTACAGGCTATGGCCGTGGCGTTGCAAGCCCAGTGCGGCGATCACGCCAATGACACCGATGGCGAAGTTCGCGAAATTCAGGCCGAACACCCCGGAAACAATCAGCAGAAACGCCACGATGAACAGCGGCACGGCAATCAGGTGCAACACCAGATTGGTCGGGTGCTGGTGATTGCCAGGGTAGACGCGCCATTGCCAGGCGGGAAGGTTGGGGTGACGTTTGCCCATGATGCTAATCCTCGATCCATGTTGAACACATGATTGAAGAATAGGCGGGGCAAGAGCGGGCGGCGAATCGAGGTTGGCTATCGAAGTGATAGCGGTGATGGTCAGGATTGATGTTGGCCAGGCTGACGCCTTCGCGGGCAAGTCGGATCGCCGCACCGCTCCCTCCTACAGTTCGTACGCAGCTTCCGTAGGAGCGAGCGGGCGATCCGACTTGCCCGCGAAGGGGCCCTCAAAGCTTGAGCTGCCCTATAGCCTTGTTCAATTCCCCGGCCAACGCCGCCAGTTCATTACTGGTAGTCGCCGAATCCACCGTCTGCTGCACGGTATTCTCGGTCACATCCCGAATACTCACCACCGCCCGGTTCATCTCTTCCGCGACCTGACTCTGCTGCTCGGCCGCCACCGCAATCTGTGTATTGCTTTCGCGCATTTGCGCCACCGCGCTGGTGATTTGCGCCAACGCGACGCCAGCCTCCTGGGCCTGTTGCACGCAGTCGTCGGCCTTGAACGAACTTTCCTGCATGAAGTCCACAGCGTCCCGGGTCCCGGCCTGCAGAGCGGACACCATGATGGTGATCTCGTCAGTGGACGTCTGGACACGCTTGGCCAGGTTGCGCACTTCATCGGCGACAACCGCAAAGCCGCGCCCCATTTCGCCGGCCCGGGCCGCTTCAATTGCTGCGTTCAGCGCCAGCAGATTGGTCTGCTCGGCAATGCTGTGAATCACGCCGACCACGCCGTTGATTTTCTGACTGTCCTCGGCGAGGCGCTGGATCATCTCCGCCGTCTGCTGCACGCCGCTGGACAACCCAGCGATGGATTTCTGCACCCGACTGACCACTTCCTGCCCGCTGCCGGCCAAGGTGTCCGCGGTTTGCGAGAGGTCGCGGGTCGCGCCGGCGTGCTGGGCGATGTGATAGACGGTGGCGGTCATTTCGTTGATCGCCGTGGCGGCTTGATCTGTTTCGCTTTGCTGGCCGAGCATGCCATGACGCACCTCGTTCATGCTCGAGGCCAGTCGCGCCGCGCCGACATCCAATTGCCGGGCGGTGCTGGCGACGGTGTTGACCACTCGCTGGTAACCGGCCTGCATCGCATTGAAGGCATTGGCCATCTGCCCGACTTCGTCCTTGCAGGCCAGCGGCACACGGGCTGACAGGTCGCCGGTTTTCTCGACGTGGAGCATCACGTCTTTCAAGGTGTTGAGTTGACTCAGCAGGAAGCGGATCAACAACTGCGAAGCGCCCAGCATCGCCAGCATCAAGATGAACACCGCCACCGCGTAGTTGGCGAAGCGTTCGCCGAACACCTGGCTCAGGCTCGGGCCGTGGGCGACTACCGCGAGCTGCTGACCGTCGGGGCGAGAGAACACCTCGGCGCCCATCAACGGGTTGTCGCCGAACGGCGGCATGACGTTGATCTCGACCCAGCCATTGGCATCGACCAGTTCCAGCACCGGCTGCTCGTTCAGCAACGGCGCCTGCCCGCGACTGAAGGTCAGCAGATTATCGGCCTTTGGTAGCGGTTGCCCGGCAGGCCAGGCATTGAGCAAGCGTGCCTGAGCCTGAGCCGCTGCTTGAGAGGCATGGCTGCGGGCCTGTTGCTCGAGCTGCACGGCGTACAACACCAGCATGAGCGTGGTGATGAAGGCGACTGCATTGACCGCCCAGAATTTGTATTTCAGCGAGATGTTGCTAAGCCAGGCACCCATGGAGGTCTTCTCTGATAGCGGAAACAGCTTTGGCAAGGTGCCAGCATTGTGCTGCTATGCAGGGATTCCGGACTTGATGTGGATCAATGATCACCAAAAATCCCTGTAGGAGCGAACCTGCTCGCGATAGCGTCGGCACATCCAACATTGGTGACTGACAGGGCGCTATCGCGAGCAGGCTCGCTCCTACAGGGGGATTCGTGGTTACTGGGGGATTGAGGGCAGGCCGTAGAACGCACGTGCACAGGAAGTGGTGTGGGCAGCCAGATCCTCTTCCGTCTCACCCCGATGCAACGCCACTTCCCGCAGCACTTCCGTCAAATACGCCGGCTCGTTGCGACCGTTCTTCGGCTTGGGTCGCAAGCTGCGCGGCAGCAGATACGGCGCATCGCTCTCCAGCATCAGACGCCCGCGTTTGATCTCCTTCACCAGCGGATGCAGATGGGTGCCCCGGCGCTCGTCGCAGATCCAGCCAGTGATGCCGATGTGCAAATCCAGATCGAGGTAACTGAACAGCGCCTTCTTTTCCCCGGTGAAGCAATGCACCACTGCGGCCGGCAGCTGATCACGGTAATCACGGAGGATTTCCAGCAGTCGCTGGCTGGCATCGCGCTCGTGGAGGAACACCGGCAATTGCAGGTCGACCGCCATCGCCAGGTGTTCTTCGAGGACTTTTTCCTGCTGTGGGCGCGGCGAGAAATCGCGATTGAAATCCAGCCCGCATTCACCCACGGCCACCACGTTGGGCTCCTTGAGCAAACTGCGCAGGCGCTGGGCGCTGTCGCCGTTCCAGTCGCTGGCTGAATGAGGGTGAATGCCTGCGGTGGCAAACAGCCGCTGAGCCGATTCGTCCAATTGTCGGCACAGTTCCAGTGCCTGTTCGCTGCCCTCGACACTGGTGCCGGTCAGGACCAGTTGGCAGACCCCCGCGGCATACGCGCGATCGAGTACGGCCTGGTGCTTATCCGCAAAACTGGGGTTGGTCAGGTTGACGCCGATATCGATGAGTTGCATGGTGCTACCTCGGACCAAAGGCCGGAAAGCATATCAGAGCTGTAGATTTAGAAGAAAAGCCAAGAACTACAACGAGTTAAAGCTGTCTCTTGATGCCGCGAGACACGCCGGGGTGGCCAAGGTGCCATCACTGTGCCAGTCTTTCGCACTTTGTCAGCGCTCAAGGCGCTCTGTTTCTGTCGTTCGATTTCATGAAAATTCGTGAGGTCGGCCCAGTATTCTTTCCGGAGAGTGGATGACACGTCCCTCGATGTTGCTTTTGCTGTGCTGTTCGTTGCTGCTGCCGATGCCGGCGGTTGCGCGTCTGGCCGGCCCGCTGCAAGCCGTGCCGGCGGCCAAGGTCCGTGACCTGACGGAGATTCGCAGCAGTCGTGTGTTGCGGGTGCTGGTCAACCAGAGCCGCAACAGCTCCGGGGAAGTCCAGGGCCAGGCCATCGGTGTCGAATACCACCGCCTGCGCGCCTTCGAGCAGTACCTCAACGGTCACGCCCGTGACGGTCAGGAAATCACCCTCAAGATCATTCCCAAAGCCAAGGATCAACTGCTCGGTGCCTTGCAACGCGGGGAAGGTGACCTGGTTGCGCCGGGTGAGCTGCTCGATTTGCAACCGGGCCACGCCGTCAGCAGCAGCGAACCGATTGCCAGCAACATCCCGTTGGTGCTGGTGGGGATCAAAGGTGAGCGCCGTTACACCCGAGTCGAACAACTCTCGGGCAAAACCCTGGCGCTGCCCACCGGCAGTGCCGCCGGGGACGCGGTCAGTCAGATCAATTCAAAGCTCGCCCTGCACAAACTGGCACCGGTGAAAATCGAATGGGTCGACCCCAGTCTTGCCGTCGAGGATGTGCTGGAAATGGTCCAGGGCGGGATTTTTCACCTGACCATTGTCGAGCAACCGATAGCCGAGCGCTGGGGCAAGATCCTGCCCAAGTTGCGCTTCGACAAGCAGGTGCTGATCAGCGAGCCGGGCGAGGAATACTGGTTCGTGCGCCGTGACGCCTCGATGCTGCGCGCGAGCATTGATCGCTTCCTGACGACCTACAAGAAACCGTCGGATCAGGATGCGGCGTTCCTGCGTATCTATCGACGTCTGTATCAAGTGCACTATCCATTGACCAAAGCTGACCGGCAGCGTCTGGAAAAACTTCGCCCGGTGCTGCAAAAGCACGCTGATGCCCAAGGCATGGACTGGCTGAACCTGGCGGCGCTGGCTTTCAAGGAATCAGCGCTGCAACCCAATGCCCGCAGCGGTAGTGGCCCCACCGGGCTGATGCAGATCACCCCGTCCGCGGCCCAGCGTGTTGGGGTCAGCAACATTCAAAACCTCGACGCCAATGTTCAGGCCGGTGCCAAGTACCTGGCGATGATCCGTCGCAAATTCTTCGCCAGCCCCAAACTCAATGAGCGCGAGCGCATGGCGTTCGTGCTGGCGGCTTACAACATGGGGCCGGAACGGGTGCAGGGCATGCGCGCCGAAGCCCGGCGGCGCGGCTTGAATCCCAATCAGTGGTTCTTCCAGGTCGAACGCATTGCCATGGAGCAGGTGGGAATGGGCGCCGTCAGCTATGTTAATAGCGTGAACAAGTATTACCTGGCGTTCGATCGTGAAAGGGAGTCGTTGGAGCCCCAGGGGCAGAAAGTTGCCTCACGTAAGTAATCGACATAACTGATTGTTATGTCGCAAAAATTGCGCTTTTAACATTAGGTTTATCGATTAATATAGCGGCCAACCAACACACAATCATAATGGATGACACAGCATGAGCACACTGATCAATAAGGTACTGTTTACCCGCGCTGGCTACGGCTTGACCGTTCTGCGGATCTTCGTCGGCATCATCTTCGCCGCTCACGGTGCGCAGAAACTCTTCGGCATGTTCGGTGGTTACGGCATTGCTGGCACCGCGCAGTACATGGAAAGCCTGGGCCTGGCACCGGGTCACCTGATGGCGATCCTGTCCGGTGGTACTGAGTTCTTCGGCGGTCTGGCCCTGATCATCGGTCTGCTGGTACGTCCGGCAGCACTGGGTCTGGCCTTCCTTTCGCTGGTCGCCATTTTCACTGTGCACATCAGCCACGGTCTGTTCATGTCCAACAACGGTTATGAATTCGCCCTGGCCTTGCTCGGCGGCAGCATCGCTGTACTGATCGAGGGTGCCGGCAAACTGTCGGTAGACCGCGCGATCGCTGACTGACCGCTCTGGCTCAACGAAAAGGCCCGCATTGCGCGGGCCTTTTTTGTTGCGCGTCATTCTTGACACTGTCCGGTCAGCTTCTCTAGGATGCTGCTCATGCGCCGATTTAAACAGCTACTTGCGGGGCGCCAGGTGACTCATCCAGTTACCGATAGAAGCTTGAAACAGGCTTCGAAATACCGCTAAAGCGCTGGTTCGGTGTTGCCTCTCACCTGCCATGCAGACTTTTGAGGCAGAGACACGACACAATGAATGCACTAAGCCCCGTTGTACGCCCCGCGCCGATCACGGCACACCTCACCCAGCGCAATCCAAAAATCCTGCTTGGCGGAAAACATCAGCCGACGCTCTTGCGTTATCTCGATGGCTGGCCACGTCGTACTGGCGGGCCCGCGGCGTTCCTGATCCAGTTTGTCGAAGACGGTGAATCGCTGGCGCGATTTGCCAGCGACAGTTTTGATCTGGCCGTCATTCAATCGCCCAGCGTCGAAGAGGCGCCAGAAGTGATCAGGCAACTGACCCGGGTTGCCCGGCAAGGTTTGATTACGCGCCGCTGAAGCTTTAGAGATACTCGATCGCCACGATGTACACGCACTGCTCACCGGTCGGTGTCTGGACCCGAACCTCGGCGTCCAGCGCCTTGCCGATGAGGGCGCGGGCGAGCGGCGAGTCGATGCTGATCAGGCCCAGTTTCAAGTCCAGCTCATCCGGCCCGACGATGCGGTAGCGTGACTCTTTGCCGTCTTCATCTTCGATGGTGACCCAGGCGCCGAAGTAGACCTTGTTCGGGTCGCTGGGCTTCTCGCTGACAACCTTCAGTGCTTCGAGCCGCTTGGTGAGAAAGCGCACGCGACTGTCGATCTCGCGCAGCATCTTTTTGCCGTAGGTGTATTCGGCGTTTTCCGAGCGATCACCCTGTGCCGCCGCCTCGCTGACCGATTGCGTCACCTGAGGCCGACGGACATGCCAGAGCTCATGAAACTCGGCCCGCATCCGCGCTTCACCTTCGGGGGTGATCAGCGCGGTGCCAGCGGTGCGGGGAGGGCGATAACGGCTCATGGCAACTTCTTGTGAAGGAAAGGCCTTGAGTCTATCAACCCTCGCGCAACACTGTCAGGGGGCTGGCGTTCAACGCGCGACGGGTACCGAACACGCCGGCGCCGCCAATCAGCACCGCGCCAATCAACGGCAACACCAACAGCCACGGGTGCGGATGCCACGGCAGGTCGAAGGCATAGCGGTAAAGCACCAGGCTCACCAGTTCCGAACCCAGCGCCGCCAACAGCCCGCTGACCGCGCCGAGCAAACCGAACTCGATTCGCCGTGCCTTGACCAGTAACTGCCGTTCGGCCCCCAGAGCGCGCAACAGCGCGCCTTGGCGAATGCGCTCATCGAGGGTCGCCTGCAAGCCCGAGAACAACACCGCCATTCCCGCGGCCAATACAAACAGCAGCACATATTCCACCGCCAGGGTGACCTGGGCGAGGATGCTGCGTAGCTGCTCCAGCAAGGCTTCGACTTGCAGAATGGTCACCGCCGGGAAGGCCCGGGACAGGTCGACAATCTGCTGATCGTGACCGGCCGCCAGATAGAAACTGGTCAGGTAGGTCGCCGGCAAATCCTTCAACGTGCCGGGCTGGAAGATCATGAAGAAGTTCGGTTGGAAGTTGTCCCAATTGATCTCCCGCAGGCTGGTGACTTTCGCTTCGCGATTGGCCCCGCCAACGGTAAACACCATGTGATCGCCGAGCTTGAGCTTCAAGCTTTCGGCAACCTTGCCTTCCACCGACACGCCAGGAACGTCGTCGTGTGGCTGTTCGCTCCACCAGTTGCCCGCCGTGAGTTTGTTGCCGGTCGGCAGATCCGCCGCCCAGGTCAGGCTCAGGTCGCGCTGGATGGCCCGATCACCCGCTGAATCCTTGCTGACGATTTCCTGCACCGGCTCGCCGTTGATGCTGATCAAGCGTCCGGGCACTACCGGGTACAGTGGCGCCGATTGGGCTGACAGTTCGATCAGGCGATCGGTGAAGGCCTGTTTGTCGGCGGGCAAGATGTTCAGGGCGAAATAGTTTGGCGCGTTTTTCGGCAATTGGTTTTGCCAGGTATCCAGCAACTCGCCGCGCAGCAATGCGATCAGCGCCATGGACAACAGGATCAGACCGAAGGCCAGGGCTTGTCCCGCTGCCGCGAGAGGATGACGCAGCAGTTGGCCCAGCCCAAGGCGCCACGGCAACGAAGCGCGTGCCAGCATCCGACGCAGGCTTTTGAGCAAGAGCAACAGCAGGCCACCGAGGATCAGCGCCGCAATCACGCCGCCGCCGAGCAGGGCGAAGGTCAATACCAGATCGAGGCTCAGGCGCCACATGATCAGGCCGAGGGCGCCCAAGGCGGCGCCGTAGACCATCCAGGTGCTGGAAGGAATCGGCAGCATGTCCCGACGCAGAACCCGTAACGGTGGTACTCGACCGAGTGCAGCCAGTGGCGGCAGGGCAAAACCGGCTAATGCCACCAGCCCGGTGCCGATCCCGGCAATGGCTGGAAACAACCCTCCCGGTGGCACATCGGTCGGCAACAAATCATGCAGCAAAGCGAACAATCCAAGCTGTGCGAGCCAGCCGAGGAGGGCGCCACCGAGGCTGGCGAGCAGGCCGAGTACCGTCAGCTGCAAACTGAACAGCACCATGGTTTCCCGGCGCGACAAGCCCAGGCAGCGCAACAAGGCACTGGCATCGAAGCGGCGGGTGGCGAAGCGCGTCGCCGACAGCGCCACGGCCACGCCGGACAGTAGAACCGCCACCAGACTGGCCATGTTCAAGTAACGCTCGGCCTTGCCCAGCGCACCGCCAATCTGCCGGTTGCCGTCGCGTGCATCCTGTATGCGCTGGTTGGCGGCCAGGCCGGGTTTGATCAGTTGACGATAGGTTTCCAGCGCTTCGGCTTTGCCGCGCCAGAGTTCGCGGTAACTGACCCGACTGCCGGGTTGCACCACGCCGGTCGCGGCGAGGTCGCTGAGGTTGATCAGCACGCGTGGCGTGAGGCTGTAGAAATTGCCGGCACGGTCCGGTTCGTAGGTCAGGACTCGCGCCAGTTTCAGGGAGCGCAGGCCGACATCGATGCTGTCGCCGATCTTCAAATCGAGCGCGGTCAACAGCCGCGCTTCGACCCAGGCTTCGCCGGGTTTCGGTCCGCCACCGGACTCCTCCGGGGCGAAAGGGGCCGGGGCGCTCTTCAGTTCGCCACGCAGCGGATACACTTCGTCGGCTGCTTTGATGCTGGACAGCTGAATGCCGTTGTCGGTGGCGATGACACTGGAGAACTCCACCACTTGAGCGTGTTCGAGTCCCAGCTCCGTGCCGCTTTTGATCTGTTCGGGCCGCGCGGGAGAGCTGCCTTCAAGCAGCAGGTCGGCGCCGAGAAACTCGGTGGCGCGCAGCATCATGGCGCCGTTCAGGCGGGCACCGAAGTAACCGATGGCGGTGCTCGCCGCGACGGCGACCACCAGGGCAAAAAACAGCACACGCAGTTCGCCGGCACGGGCGTCGCGCAGGAGTTGGCGGATGGCAAGACTGAACAGGCGCAACAGCGGCAGGCGTGCCATCAAGGCTCCAGAGGGGCGACCAGCAGGCCGGCTTCAAGGCGGATCAGGCGCCGGCAGCGATGTGCCAGACGTTCGTCGTGGGTCACCAGCACCAGGGTCGTGCCGCGTTCCTGATTGAGTTCAAACAACAGGTCACTGATGCGCTCGCCGGTATGGCTGTCGAGGTTGCCGGTGGGTTCGTCGGCGAACAGCACATCGGGTTCGGCGGCAAACGCCCGGGCAATCGCCACGCGCTGCTGCTCGCCACCGGAGAGCTGGCGCGGTGAGTGAGTCAGGCGCTGGCCCAGGCCAACGCGCTGGAGCAATTGAGTGGCACGTTCACGGGCGTCTTTGCGGCCATCAAGTTCCAGCGGCAGCATGACGTTTTCCAGGGCGTTGAGGCTGTCGAGCAGCTGAAAGGACTGGAACACAAAACCGACATGCTCGGCCCGGATGCGCGCGCGCTGGTCTTCGTCGAGGTTGCTCAGGGCTTGCCCTGCGAGGGTGACGTCGCCGCTGCTCGGCAGATCGAGGCCGGCGAGCAGGCCCAGGAGGGTGGATTTACCGGAACCGGAGGCGCCGACAATCGCCAGGCTGTCGCCCTTGTTCAGTTCCAGGCTGAGTTCGTGCAGGATAGTCAGTTCACCTTCCGCGCTGGGAACCACTTTGCTGAGGTTCTTCGCGGTGAGAATGCTTGCGCCCATGGAGAATCCGATGCGAGTGTGGTTTTTGAGTGCTGGCCTGGCCTTGATGTGCATGGCCCAGAACGCAGCGGCGGGTACTGTCCTGATCGTTGGCGATAGTATCAGCGCCGGTTTCGGCCTGGATACCCGCTTGGGGTGGGTCTCGTTGCTTGAACAACGGCTCAAGCGCGAAGGTTTCGACGATAAGGTGGTGAACGCCTCCATCAGCGGCGACACCAGCGCCGGAGGCCAGGCGCGCCTGCCCGCGCTGCTTGCAGAGCATAAGCCTGAGTTGGTAATCCTCGAGTTGGGCGGCAACGATGGCCTGCGCGGATTGCTGCCAACGCAATTGCAACAAAACCTTGCGGCGATGATCGACAGCTCCCGCGCCAGTGGCGCCAAGGTGCTGCTGCTCGGCATGCAATTGCCACCCAACTACGGCGTTCGTTATACCGAGGCCTTTGCGAAGGTCTACAGCACGCTGGCCAACGAGAAAAAGATCCCGTTGGTGCCGTTTTTTCTCGACGGCGTGGGCGGTCATCCGGACTTGATGCAAGCCGACGGCTTGCACCCGGCTGTCGGGGCTCAGGACAAGTTGCTGGAAAATGTCTGGCCGACACTGAAACCGCTGCTTTGACGCTTTTCTAGCGGCGGTGTTTCGGCTAAGGTGGCGCCCCCGATTTGGAGCCCCCGATGCCACGTCCTGCCTGGTCCCTTTTTGCCTACCAACTGATCGAGCCTGACGAACAGCTGGATCTGTTCGCCTGCCAGGAAGTGCGGGTGCATCTGGTGACTCGTCAGCTGGAGCTGGGCGGCTCGGCCGATCGAACCTTGTGCGGCAGTCTGCTGCCCGCGCAACCGCGCTGGTCGAGTGTCGACCGCCGGGTGTTCCAGGACCAGCGCCTGTGTTCGCTGTGCCGGGCCATCCTGGAATCGCAAAAACGCGGCACCTCGCCGATCTGGCCAGAGTTGCGGTTCGAGCTATAGAGCATCAAAGATAGCTTGCTATCGGCCAACTCCCCGAAATTCCAGACTCCGGTGTACAATCGCGTTTTTATACCCTTGTCGATCATGCGAAGGATTTTCCGGATGTTGCCGCGTTTTCCTGCCGTCACCCGCTGCCTGTCTCTTGCCGCCCTTTGTGTGGCGGGCCCCGTAGCCGCATTGGAGCTGCCCCTGCCACCACCCGGTGAAGACATCATCGGTCAGGTGCAAGTGATCAAGGCCAAGTACGAAGACACCTTCGCCGACCTTGGCACCACCTACGATCTGGGCTACACGGAAATGGTCGCGGCCAACCCGGGCGTGGATCCGTGGTTGCCGGGCGCTGGTACCGAGATCGTCCTGCCGACGCGCTTTATCCTGCCGCCGGGCCCGCGTGAAGGCATCGTCATCAACCTGGCTGAATACCGCCTTTACTACTTCCCGAAAGGCCGGAACGTGGTCTACACCTTCCCGCTGGGTATCGGTCGTGAAGGCTGGGGCTCGCCGATTGCCCATACCAGCATCATCGCCAAGACGCCGAACCCGACCTGGACTCCTCCAGCGTCGATCAAGGCCGAGCACGCCGCTGATGGCGATCCGCTGCCGAACGTCGTGCCGGCAGGCCCGGATAACCCGCTAGGGCCGTTCAAGTTCACCCTGGGCACGCCGGGCTACCTGATCCACGGTTCGAACAAGAAGTTCGGCATCGGCATGCGCACCAGCCACGGCTGCTTCCGCATGTTCAACAACAACGTGCTGGAAATGGCGGGCATGGTGCCGGTCGGTACGTCGGTACGCATTCTCAGCGATCCGTACAAATTCGGCGTCAGTGGTGGCAAGGTCTATCTGGAAGCGCACACACCGCTGGACGACAAGGGCAACCCTTCTGTGGTCGACAAACACACCGCGGTGATCAACGCGATGCTCAAGCGTGAGGACATCACCAATAACCTGCGCATGAATTGGGATGTGGTCCGCGACGTGGTTGCCGCGGAAGATGGCCTGCCGGTGGAGATCGGAGTGCCGAACTCCTCGGCACCGATGGTGACGAGTGCGCCGATCGACCCGCTGCAGTAACCCTTGAAAAGAACCCGCCGACGCAGGCCGCGTCGGCGGGTTTTTTGTTGCCGAGAGGAAACATCAGGCAATAAAAAAGCCGACCCATAAATGGGTCGGCTTGATAACAATCCCGAAGGATTATTACTTGCGGCTAGCTTTGTCCAGCATGCGCAGAGCACGCTCGTTAGCTTCGTCAGCAGTCTGTTGTGCTTTTTGAGCAGCAGCCAGAGCTTCATCAGCTTTACGGTAAGCTTCGTCTGCACGAGCCTGGGAGCGAGCTGCTGCGTCTTCAGTAGCAGTCAGACGTGCTTCGGTTTCTTTCGATACGCTGCTGCAACCGGTAGCCAGAACTGCGGCCAGAGCCAGAGCAGAGAATTTCAGAACGTTGTTCATCGTGTTCCCCTTCAAGGACTTTCTATTAAGTAGCTGTCTCCTCAGAGTGAGGAAATAGCCGGCGTACATACTACCCATTACTTCTAGTAAGTAAACTGACGTGTAGCAAGAAGCAAAAAAAATTGTAGGCGTTGATTCTTTTTCGAGCAACTTTTAACTGCATTGTTTAAAAAATATCCAGCTGGGAGGCCCGAGCTGAGCGAGCCGGCGAAAAAAGTTCCGTGCACTCAGCGCTGTTTTTCTCAATCTTGGCTAAAGTCTGTCTACATGGATTCGTCCATACTTTTGTTCGGATTTTGCGCCGTGGCTCTCATAATCTTTAACCATCTTGATGGTGACTTTAAAAGCGCGCGTTCGTCTTAAGTCTCAACATCCGGCAATGATCAGGCTATCGACCCGCGGATATCTTCGGTCGAGCCGTCCCTGCGTAACCCGGAGCAGCACCCGCCACCTGCGCGCGATGACGAGCGTACCTTGAGCATTTCTGCCAATGGTGCCTACTATTTGATACGTGCCAGGTTGTGCGAGATCGGTGCAGCTCTTCTCGGTGTCCATTCAGGCACGGGGTGGCGTAGATGTTCCTTCGCCGGAAAAACATCGGTAAGGTAGGGGTCAGAATTCAAGACCCGCGAGGAGTAGTGATGAGCGAGGCGTTGTCCATCCACCATGACCAGGCTGGTCATCAGTTCGAGACCAGTGTGGACGGTCATCGTGCCTACCTGACTTATATGGATCTGGGGAAACAGACCCTGGATATCTATCGCACCTTCGTGCCCAACGCGTTGCGTGGTCGCGGCATCGCGGCAGCCTTGACCGAGAAGGCGCTGGAGTACGCCGAGGAAATGGGCTACACCGTCATTCCTTCGTGTTCCTACGTGGAGCGCTACATGGAGCGTCACCAGCGGCATGCCGCCAAGCTGAGCCAGTAACCTCAAAATACGAACACAAAAAACGCCGGGTTTAGCCCGGCGTTTTTGTGTGCGGCGAAAAGTGATCAGGTGCGAGCGCGTTTCGGCAGCACATCCGTGAGCTTGGCGTGCATGCTGCGCAAGGTGTTTTCAGTCGCGGTCCAATCGATGCAGGCATCGGTGATCGACACGCCGTATTGCAGGTCGGCGAGGTCTTTCGGAATGGCCTGGCAGCCCCAGTTCAGGTGACTTTCGACCATCAGGCCGATGATCGACTGGTTGCCTTCGAGGATCTGGTTGGCGACGTTTTCCATCACCAGCGGTTGCAGGGCCGGGTCTTTGTTGGAGTTGGCGTGGCTGCAATCGACCATGATGTTCGGTTTGATTTTCGCCTTGTTCAGCGCTTGCTCGCAGAGCGCGACGCTGACCGAATCATAGTTCGGCTTGCCATTGCCGCCGCGCAGTACGACGTGACCGTAGGCGTTGCCCTTGGTGGTGACGATCGACACGCCACCTTCCTGGTTGATACCCAGGAAGCGGTGCGGGCTGGAAACCGACTGCAGGGCGTTGATCGCAACCGTCAGGCCGCCATCGGTGCCGTTCTTGAAGCCGACAGCCGAAGACAGGCCGGAAGCCATTTCGCGGTGAGTCTGGGATTCGGTGGTGCGCGCGCCGATGGCGGACCAACTGATCAGGTCCTGCAAGTATTGCGGGGAGATCGGGTCAAGGGCTTCAGTGGCGGTAGGCAGGCCCATCTCGGCCAGGTCCAGCAGCAACTGACGACCGATGTGCAGACCGTCCTGAATCTTGAAGGAGTCATCCAGGTACGGGTCGTTGATCAAGCCTTTCCAGCCGACGGTGGTGCGTGGCTTCTCGAAATACACACGCATGACCAGATACAGGGTATCGGACACTTCCGCTGCGAGTACCTTCAGGCGCTCGGCGTATTCGTGGGCAGCCTTGATGTCGTGGATCGAGCAAGGCCCGATCACGACGAACAGGCGGTGGTCGGTGCCATCAAGAATGTTGCGAATGACTTCGCGACCCTTGGTGACGGTGCGCAGGGCAGCGTCGCTCAGAGGGATATCACGCTTGAGCTGATCGGGAGTGATCAGGGTCTCGTTGGAGGCGACGTTTAGGTCGTTGATCGGTAAATCAGCCATCGTTTACTCGTCAGGTCACGGGTGCCGGCCGCCAGCGAACCCGCGCGGCGGAGCACAGCAAATTAAGCGCGTCGGGGAGCCGAACCTTAGCGCGTTACGCGCCTGCTCGACAATGGGCAGACAGCGGTTTCGGGGGCATTCTCACTAATTGAGAACGCCGCCTAACCCAGCGCAGGCTGTGCAAATGCCTTGCGAACCGTGTCGTTAGAGAACTCGTCGGCATGCTCCTGGACCCAGTCGAGGGCCAGGGCCTGAATATCCTGCAGGTCTTCGTGTGCGTCACGCAGGCGGCAATAACGTTCGATCTGGCAAACCTGCTCGCCCATTCGCGCGCTGAACAGCATCTGTTCGTCGACGAAGGCAATGCCCACCAGATAGCCGCGCTTGCGTCGCAGGCACCAGGCCACATAGCCCAGATAGCGCAAATCGGGATTCAGGGTTGGCATGCGCACTTCCAGCGCCGTACCGTGGCGCCAGGCGCGGTGGTAATTGCAAGCCATGCCGCCGAGGCTGATAGTGTGCAGCCGTTGCCGCGAAATGCACTCATGCTTGAGCAACGTTAATTCGACGGGCACATCGTCAGGGTGAGGAAGAAAACGTCCCATGAGCACAGACTCCATGTGTCGGCCATTTGACATTGTTCCCCCAGTATAGTGGTCGAATTGGAACTGACTGATTTCGACACCGACCAACGGCTGCTGGAGATGAGCGGTGTGTCGCTGGTGATTTTCACCAGCGTGGGCTGCACCAGTTGCCGTTTTGCCCGTGAGCAATTGCCAAGACTTGATCTTGCAATCGAGCGGCTGTGCTGGATCGATGCCGGGGGCAATGGCGGGGTGGTCGAGCGTTATCAGGTTTTTCATTTGCCGGCGCTGTTTTTGGTGCGCGACGGCGAGTTCTTCGGGCCAGTACAGTCGTGCCTGACCAGCGCCGGGCTTAATGAAGCCGTGCGCCAGGCGCTCAGTCGATATGCAGAGGAGTTGCCATGATGGGGGCAGTTGCCAAACCGACAATCGGTATTATCGGAACCGGCGCAATCGGCGGGTTCTACGGGGTGATGCTGGCGCGTGCCGGTTTCGATGTGCACTTCTTGTTACGCAGTGAGTTTGCAGCCGTCGCCGAACACGGGTTGCAAGTCGACAGTGCGGCCCATGGCGCACTGACATTGAATCCGGTCCAGGCCTATTCGTGCGCTGAAGACATGCCGGCCTGCGACTGGTTGCTGGTCGGCGCAAAAACCACCAGCAACGCAGACCTGGCGCCAGCCATCATTCAAGCTGCTGCACCGAATGCCAACGTCCTGCTGTTGCAAAATGGCCTGGACGTCGAAGACAGCTTGCGCGAGTTGCTTCCCGATTCGCTGCACTTGCTTGGCGGGTTGTGTTTTATCTGCGTCCATCGCGCAGGGCCTGGCGTCATCACTCATCAAGCGCTCGGTGCGGTGAATGTCGGCTACCACAGCGGTCCCGCAGCCGATGAGCAGGCGCGAATGACGATTGTCGAGGAGGGCGCCGGGCTGTTCCGCAGCGCCGGCATCGACTCCCAGGCCATGCCGAACCTGCACCAGGCACGCTGGCAAAAACTGGTCTGGAATATCCCTTACAACGGTCTGTCGGTTCTGCTTGGGGCCAGCACCACGCCGTTGATGGCCGATGCCGACAGCCGGGAACTGATCCAGGCGCTGATGGCCGAAGTGGTTCAGGGGGCAGTCGCCTGTGGTCACGATATACCGGCCGGGTATGCCGACCATTTGTTCAAGGTGACTGAGAAAATGCCCGACTATTGGCCGAGCATGTACCACGATTTCCTGCACAAACGACCGCTGGAATTGCAGGCAATTTACGCGCGACCTCTGGCGGCGGCCAAGGCGGCGGGGTGCGAATTGCCGCGAATCGAAGCCTTGTATCGCAGCTTGAGTTTTATCGATCGACGCAACACGTGAGTCGATCAATCTGAGGGGGAAGGGCATGGCAAAGACTATCGACGACAAACTGGTGCTGGCGATTTCGTCGCGGGCACTGTTCGACCTGAGCGAAAGTCACAAGGTCTATCTGTCGAGCGGCGTCGAGGCCTACCGGCAATATCAGATTGAACACGAAGACGAAATCCTCGAACCCGGTGATGCGTTTCCGTTGGTGGAAAAACTCCTCAATCTGAACGCCAGCCTCGGTCGGGCCCGGGTCGAGGTGATCCTGGTGTCGCGCAACAGCGCCGACACCGGCCTGAGGGTGTTCAACTCGATTGATCATTACGGCCTGGCGATTTCCCGTGCGGCGTTTGTTGGCGGACGCAGCCCTTATCCGTACCTCAAGGCCTTTGGTTGCGACCTGTTTCTCTCCACCCATGCCGAAGACGTGCGCAGCGCGCTGGATGCCGGGTTCGCCGCAGCGACCATTCTGTCGGGCGGTGCCAGCCGTGCGGCCAGTGATGAACTGCGCATCGCCTTCGACGGTGATGCGGTGCTGTTTTCCGACGAATCGGAGCGGATCTATCAGTCCGGTGGTCTGGAAGCGTTTCAGGCCCGCGAACGGGAATCGGCCCGAGAGCCCTTGCGCGGTGGGCCGTTCAAAGGCTTTCTCGCCGCGCTCAATTTGTTGCAACGCGAGTTTCCCGATGATGCCTGCCCGATCCGCACCGCCCTGGTGACGGCTCGGTCGGCGCCGGCCCATGAACGGGTGATTCGTACGTTGCGCGAATGGGACATTCGTCTGGACGAGTCGCTGTTTCTTGGCGGGCTGACCAAATCGGCATTTCTCGAAGCGTTTGCCGCCGACGTGTTTTTTGACGATCAGGCCGGCCATTGCGAGTTGGCACGGGAAGTGGTCGCCACCGGTCACGTGCCTCACGGCATAAGCAACGAACAAAAAGTTTAAGCCCGCCGTTCAACGCGTTACGCCGAGCGTCGTACTCGCCAAGGCACTGCTAAGCTGAATCAAATCTCCGCCATGTTGGCACGCGAGGAGGTCATATGATTCGTTCGATGCTGTATGCCACTGACCTCGGCCTGTATGCACCGTTGGTGATGCAGCATGCCCTGGCGTTGGCGCGGACATTCAATGCCGATTTGTATGTGGTGCACGCGGTTGAGCCCATGGGGTTGTTTGCTGAATCCGTGCTGCAGAGTTACCTCGATGAGCAGGCCTTGAGCGAGTTTCACAGTCAGGGCCTGAGTAAGGTGATTGCCAGTATCGAGCAGCGGGTGCTCGACAGCTTTCGTGAAGAGTTGGGGGATGAAGGGGAGCAGGACCTGGAGCGGATTCAAGCGGTGCGGGTGCTGCAGGGTGACCCGTCGCAGGTGATTCTCGACCAGGCGCAGAAACTCTCTGTGGATTTGTTGATCGTAGGTAGTCATAGCCATGGTGCTGGCGCGGAAACGCCTTTGGGCCGGACCGCAGCGCGGGTGTTGCAGTTGGCACGGGTCCCAGTCTATCTGGTGCCGCTGGTGGAACGTCGTCGCCAAGGCGATCGGTAGTGTCCTGCCTCGCAGGACACCAGAACATGAATAGTGGCAGTTTGACAAAAAAGTTCTAGATTTATTCTTCAAACCATTAATATAGTTATATACCGTCGCTGATGCCCGTGGCGTCTACCTGCTTTGAGGGATTCATATGAAGCTTCAACAACTGCGCTACATCTGGGAAGTGGCGCACCACGACCTCAACGTTTCCGCTACAGCCCAAAGCTTGTACACCTCGCAACCGGGTATCAGTAAGCAAATCCGTCTGCTGGAAGACGAACTCGGCGTCGAGGTTTTTGCTCGCAGCGGCAAGCACCTGACCCGCGTCACCCCGGCCGGCGAGCGCATCATCACCACCGCCGGCGAGATCCTGCGCAAGGTTGAAAGCATCAAGCAGATCGCCCAGGAATTCTCCAACGAGAAGAAAGGCACCCTGTCGATCGCCACCACGCACACTCAGGCCCGTTATGCATTGCCGCCGGTGATCAGCAATTTCATCAAGCAGTACCCGGACGTTGCGCTGCACATGCACCAGGGTTCGCCAATGCAAATCGCCGAAATGGCCGCTGACGGCACCGTCGATTTCGCCATTGCTACCGAAGCGCTGGAACTGTTCGGCGACCTGGTGATGATGCCCTGCTACCGCTGGAACCGCTGCGTGGTCGTGCCTCAGGGCCACCCGCTGACCAAGCTGTCGAAGCTGACCCTGGAAGCCCTGGCCGAATACCCGATCGTGACGTACGTGTTCGGTTTCACCGGCCGTTCGAAGCTCGATGAAGCCTTCAGCCATCGTGGCCTGACGCCGAAAGTGGTGTTCACCGCCGCCGACGCTGACGTGATCAAGACTTATGTTCGCCTGGGTCTGGGCGTAGGCATCGTGGCGAAAATGGCCGTCGACGCCAAACTCGACAGCGACCTGGTCATGCTTGATGCCAGCGACTTGTTCGAATCCAGCATCACCAAAATCGGTTTCCGCCGTGGCACCTTCCTGCGTGGCTTCATGTGCGACTTCATCGAGAAGTTCGCCCCGCACCTGACCCGCGAAGTCATGGCCAAGGCCATTCAGTGCCACAACAAGCAGGAACTGGAAGAGCTGTTCGACGGCGTCGAACTGCCAGTTCATTAATCTCCTTTAGACCACCTCGGTAACAGCAAACTGTTGCCGAGCACCCGCCACCAGAATCTCCACCTCGTCCCCTTCGAACTTGCCCAGCAGGCTTTTGCCCAGCGGTGAACGAGGGGTGATGACGGTGATCATTTGCCCCACCATATCGACTTTCAATCCTGCCGCGTCCGGGGCCAAAAACAGCCATTGCTCACGACCCTTTTCGTCTTCCAGACCGAGCAGGGCGCCGACTTCGATTCCGCGTTGTTCGTCATAAGGACGCAAGGTCAGGTTCTGGCAAAGCGTGAGTGAATGACGGATTTCTTCCACACGTCTGGCTTGTCCAGCCGCCAGATAAGACGCTTCCAGGCCCAGTGTGTCGTACTTGTTTTCGGCGATGTTTTCTTCGTGGGTCGCGGTTTCGTAAGCGGTTTGCGCGGCACGCTCGGCGATGTCGAGATCGATCCGAAGCTTGTCGATAATCAATTGGTGGACGGCTGGCTTGTGCATAGAGAGCTTCATGGTCAGTCGCAGAATTGCAGGACGTTGGCGCGGCTTTTTTCGCTCGGCGCGGTCGCGTCCTGTTGCAGCCAGAACTGGCATTTCGGATTGGACAGATTGCGGCGGGTGCTGCGGGCCTGATCCATTCGTTGCTGCTGCTCGTTCTTGCGCAGGTTATCTTCGTACTGTTCGAACAGCGGGCTCTGCGGCGGGATGTCCGGCACCGGTTGCACCACCACCGGCGGCTTGGCCAGTTGCTCTACAGCGGCGGCGACGGGCGCGAGTTGCTCGCTGAACAGCAGGCGCGAGGCGAGCCAGCAGGTCAGCGCGATCGCGAGGAATCCAAGCCACAGACCGAGTGCAATGCTGCCGGTCAACTGCAGCGCATTGAGCTGAATCGGCAACGGACGGCGCGGGTTGGGACGGTAGGGCATGGCTGCCTCCTGGCGGGTGGTCGCGGGCGAATGGCGATTGTCGCACGAAGATTAATCGCCGTCGGCTCTTCTGCGCGAGGTAATTTATGCGGACAATCGGCGCCTTTGCCAACGGGAGCCTGGAATGCCTGAAATGCCTGAAGTGAAAAACCGCTGGCGCTGGGATATTTTTTGCACCGTGGTCGACAACTTTGGCGACATCGGTGTGACTTGGCGCCTGGCCCGACAGCTGGTGGCCGAACATGCCGTGGCGGTGCGCTTGTGGGTCGATGACCTGCGGGCCTTCGAACGCATCTGCCCTGACATCGACATCAGCGCCGCGCAGCAATGGCAGCAGGGTGTCGAGGTGCGTCAGTGGCCGACCGAATGGCAACCCACTGAAGCCGCCGATGTAGTGATTGCCGCGTTCGCCTGCCAGTTGCCGAGCGCCTACATGGAGGCCATGGCCTCGCGGGAAAAGCCGCCACTGTGGATGAACCTTGACTACCTGAGCGCCGAAGACTGGGTGATCGGCTGTCACGGTTTGCCGTCGGTAAAGTACAAGAGCGTGCAGAAGTACTTCTTCTTTCCGGGGTTTCAGAAAGGCACGGGTGGCTTGCTGCGTGAAAGCGGATTGCTTGAACGTCGCCGGCAGTTTCAGCAGAACCCCGAGGCGCAGAGAGAATTCCTGCAAGGCCTGGGGATTGATCGCGCACCGAACGCACAGCTGATTTCGTTGTTTGCCTACGAAAATGCCGGATTGGCCAGTTGGCTGGAGGTGATGGCCGCTGATTCGATACCCACATATCTGCTGGTGCCCGAAGGGCGGATTCTTGGGGATGTCGAACGCTGGCTCGGTGTCGATCAGCTGGCGGCCGGTGCGGTGCACGTGCGCGGCGAGTTGACCGTGCAAGTGCTGCCGTTCGTCCGACAGGATCAATACGACCACCTGCTTTGGTGCTGCGATTTCAACGCCGTGCGCGGCGAAGATTCCTTCATTCGCGCGCAATGGGCAGGGCGGCCGCTGCTCTGGCACATTTATCAGCAGGACGAAGACATCCACCTGGACAAGCTCGACGCCTTCCTGACTCTATACACCAAAGGCCTGTCCGAGCCTGCCAGCGAGGCGATCAGCGGTCTTTGGCGTGCGTGGAATGCAGGTCAAAATATGTCTGACCACTGGCTGGCAACCCGTAAACACTGGCCGGAGCTGCAAAAACACGCCGAGAAGTGGTGTCTGGAACAGGCCTTGCAGGCCGATCTTGCCGCAGCGCTGGTACAGTTTTATGTAAATTGGATATGATACGCGGCCTAGATTTTTGTAAATCCCATCCAAATTCGGATATTCGCAATGAAAACTGGTAAAGAACTGAAACCCGGTACCGTGATCCGTCTCGAAAACGATCCTTGGCTGGTTCAGAAAGCTGAATTCACCAAATCCGGTCGTAACAGCGCGATCATGAAGACCAAGCTGAAAAACCTGCTGACCGGTTACAAGACCGAGATCGTTTACAGCGCCGACGACAAACTGGACGACGTAATCCTCGACCGCAAAGAAGCGACCCTGTCCTTCATCAGCGGCGACACCTACACGTTCATGGACACCACCGACTACACCATGTACGAGCTGAACGCTGAAGACATCGAAGCCGTTCTGCCTTTCGTTGAAGAAGGCATGACCGATGTTTGTGAAGCGATCTTCTTCGAAGAGCGTCTGGTTTCCGTAGAACTGCCGACCACCATCGTGCGCGTAGTTGACTACACCGAAGGTTCGGCTCGCGGCGACACTTCCGGCAAGGTGATGAAGCCTGCCAAGCTGAGCAACGGCACTGAGCTGCAAGTTGCTGACTTCATCGAAATCGGTGACCGCATCGAAATCGACACCCGCGAAGGCGGTTCCTACAAAGGCCGTGCTAAATAAGCACAGCTTCAGGAATGAAAAAGCCCGACCATTGAGTCGGGCTTTTTTGTGCCTGTCAGAAACACGCAGTCTTCCGTAGGAGCGAGGCTTGCCCGCGAAGGCGGTTTGTCATTCAGCATTAATGTCGACTGACACAACGCCTTCGCGGGCAAGCCTCGCTCCTACAAGGTGTCGTTATTTCAGGTGTTGCTTCAGTTCTTCGGAGGCTTGTAGCATCGCCGAACGCACCGCCGGCACCTGGCTCACCACATTCAGCAAACCATAATCGTGAATCAGGCCGTTGTAGCGAACCGACGTGACCGGCACACCCGCCTCGTCGAGTTTACGGGCATAGGCTTCGCCTTCATCGCGCAACACGTCGGCACCGGCCGTCTGCACCAGCGCAGGAGGCAAGCCCTTCAGTTGCGCGGTGGTTGCCCGCAGCGGTGAGGCGTAGATCTCGTTACGCTGTTTGGCGTCCGTGGTGTAGTTGTCCCAGAACCACTTCATCATGTTTCTGGTGAGGAAGTGCCCCTCGGCAAACTGGTTGTAGGACGCGGTTTCGAAGCTGGCATCCGTCACTGGCCACAGCAGCACCTGGAACTTGATCGCCGGGGTGCCCCTGTCCTTGGCCATCAGCGCAACCACGGCCGCCATGTTGCCACCGACACTGTTGCCGGCCACGGCCAGACGTTTGCCGTCGACGTTGATCTCTTTACCGTGCTCGGCCACCCATTTGGTTGCAGCGTAAGCCTGGTTGATCGCAACCGGGTAATGCGCTTCCGGCGACGGGGTGTAATTGACGAACACCGCCGCCGCTCCCGACCCCGTCACCAAGTCGCGAACCAGGCGTTCGTGGGTCGGGTAGTCCCCCAGCACCCAGCCACCGCCGTGGAAGAACATGAACACCGGCAGCTCGCCTTTCACCCCGGCCGGCCGGACGATGGTCAGGCTGAGCGGTTGGCCGTCGACTTGAATGGTTTTCTCGCTGACATCGGCTTTTGGCAGTGTCAGTTTCACCGAGGCTTGCGCACCCACCAGCACCGCGCGGGCTTCCTTGGGAGTGAGTTGTTCCATCGGTTTGCCGGTGCCCGCATTCAGAACGTCGAGGAAGGCCTGGGTGTTGTGTTCAACCCCATCGCTTGCAAACGCGTTGCTGATGGACAAAGCGAGAAGGGTACCGGTCAAGACTTTGCTGAAAGTGTTCATGTTCATTTCCTGTTCGGACTTGGTGGTCAGCGGTTAGACGGTAACGTGCAGGCGCACATCGACGTTGCCACGGGTAGCGTTCGAGTACGGGCAGACCTGGTGGGCAGCCTCGACCAGGCTTTGCGCGTCGGCTTGTTCAAGACCCGGCAGGATGATGTGCAAGTCGATATCCAGGCCGAAACCGCCAGGGATCTGGCCGATGCCGACATGGGCAGTGATCGACGCGTCGTTCGGGATGCTGCGCTTGGTCTGGCTGGCGACGAATTTCAGCGCGCCGATGAAGCAGGCCGAGTAGCCGGCGGCGAACAGTTGCTCAGGGTTGGTCGCAGCACCGCCGGCACCACCGAGTTCTTTCGGGGTAGCGAGTTTGACGTCGAGGATGTTGTCACTGGAAACCGCACGACCGTCACGGCCGCCAGTGGAGGTTGCGATTGCGGTGTAGAGAGTTTGCATGGTGTGAGCCTCGTTTGGATTTTGGTGTTTTGCGCTAAATGTTTGCGCGCTAAGTAAGTGCGAAATGAATGTATCGCGCTAATATTTAGTGCGCAAGATAAATTTTAGAAAAAGTTTTGGTTTAAGCATGGGCGTTGGTTGGATGTGTTGAGTTAGAGCGGTCGCGGCAGGATTTTCAGCGGAAAAACTTTTTTAAGTTGGCCAGGTCGGCAGGGACACTGCAAAGCAAATGTGGGAGCGGGCTTGCTCGCGAAAGCAGTGTGTCAGTCAACACTAATGTCGAATGAAGCACCGCTTTCGCGAGCAAGCCCGCTCCCACAGGGGTTTTAGTGGTTTGAGGATTAGAGGCTGTCTTGCAGGTTGCTGCGCAACACTTGCAGCTCCGCTTGCAGTTTCTGCAATCGTTCAAGTGTCATGCCGCTGGCGCCGAGGATGCACTGCGGCACGCCCCGCGCCTTGTCCCGCAAGGCACGACCCTGTTCGGTCAGCTCGACAATCACCACCCGTTCATCTTCACGGCTACGGGTACGACTGAGCAGTCCTTCGACCTCCAGCCGTTTGAGCAAAGGTGTCAGTGAGCCGGGGTCTGTCAGCAGTCGCGTGCTGATTTCGCCTACAGTCAAACCATCCCGCTCCCACAGCACCATCATCGCCAGATACTGCGGATAGGTCAGGCCCAGCGCTTGCAGCAGCGGCTTGTACACCTTGGTCATCAGCAGCGAGGTGGAATGCAGGGCGAAGCAAGCCTGATTGTCCAGCAGCAGGTCATCGCAGTTATCCGGGGTGTCGCGGTCGGTGTTCATTTCAAAGCCTTGATCAGTGATCTTGATGAATCTAGTGGGCGAATCTTTAATGCGCCAGATAATTCTCGGCTAGTGATGGACCAGCGTGTTTTGCAGGGCCAGATCCCACGGCGGAATGGGGCTGAAGCGGGTTTTCAGGTATTCCAGCAACAAACGGCTGCGGGAATTGGGTTGTTGCGACAGGCGCAGCGCATAGATGCCGGTGGTCTCCGTGGGCGGCAGGCCTTTATCGCAAAACAGTGGCAGCAGCTCGCCGCGTAACAGGTATTCGCTGGCCAGCCAGGTCGGCAAATGCGCGATGCCCAATCCGGCCAGCGCACCGCAGACCAGCGCCTCGGCATTGTTGGCACTCATGCGGATTCGCGCAGGGCGATGCAGGTGCATGTGGCCGTCACGCTCAAAGCGCCAGGCGAAGGGTGGGGCCAGGCCATCCCAGTCGAGGCCGTCGTGTTCGAACAATTGTTCCGGCTCGGTCGGGACGCCGCGACGTTTCAGGTACTCAGGGCTGGCGCAGGCAATACGCACCATACTCGCCAGCGGCGTGGCCACCAGCCGGGTGTCGGCCATTTGCCCAGCGCGCAGCACCAGATCGACCTTGCCGAGGTTCAGCCCCTGCATGTCGACGAAACTGTCGATCAAATGCAATTGCACGTCTAGGCCGGGGTAGAGCATCAGGAAGTCGGCAATCACCGGCGCCAGATGGCGTCGGCCGAACGCCGCTGGTGCATCAATCCGGATCAAGCCTTCCGGCGCGCTGCTCAAGGACACCGCTTCGGCGCGGGCCAGGCGCAATTCCGCCACGATCCTTCGCGCCCGTTCGGCAAACGCCAGGCCGGCGGGAGTCGCGCGCACCGCGTGGGTGCTGCGAATGAACAGTTGGCTGCCGACCGCATTCTCGAGGCTGTCGATACGCCGCGCCACGGCCGAAGGTGTCAGCGGATGCCGACGGGACGCGGCGGAAAAGCTCCCGGTTTCCAGCACATCAAGGAACAGGCCGAGCTGATCGGTCAATTGATTGGGGTTCATGATTTGTCGGTGCTTGTGCGAAGTTGGCACAACCATTGTGCGTTGCTGTGCGTTTCCCCGCCAGCCTCGACTGCGTAGGATGAATGGCCTGACAAAAGGAAAATCGCCTGTGATTGAGTTCGTGATGTATCTGGCCTTTGGCGCAGCCCTGGGAACGCTCGGCGGGATATTCGGCATTGGCGGTGGATTGATCGCGATTCCGTTGCTCGGTGTGCTGTTCGGTCTCGATCAGCAAATTGCCCAAGGTACGGCGCTGGTCATGGTGGTGCCCAATGTGATGCTGGCGCTGTGGCGTTATCACCAGCGCATCCGCATCGAAATGCGCCATGCCCTGCCATTGGCCGCGATGGGTTTCTGTTTCGCCTGGATTGGCTCGATCTGGGCAGTAGGCATCGACGCGCAAACCATGCGCGTAGGGTTTGTCGCATTCCTGATTGCCCTGTCGGCCTACAACCTTGTGCGCATGTTCACCGCTAACGCTCCTGTTTCTGCACAAATGCGTTATTCCTGGCCGTGGTTGGGTGTACTCGGTGCGGCATCCGGCACCATGGGCGGGCTGTTTGGGGTTGGCGGTGCGGTGGTGGCGACGCCGGTGTTGACCAGCGTGTTCGGCACCACCCAGGTCGTGGCCCAGGGTTTATCCCTGGCGCTGGCGCTGCCCAGCACCGGTGTCACGCTGGTGACTTACGCGGTGCATCATCAGGTGGACTGGATGATCGGGTTGCCGTTGGCCGTCGGCGGATTGATGAGCATCAGCTGGGGCGTGAAGATTGCCCACGCCATGCCGGAGCGGCTATTGCGCGGGTTGTTCTGCGGTTTCCTGGTGCTGTGTGCGGTGATGCTCGCGTTTAAAGTTTGAAGCCTTCGACGATGTGCTCGGCCAGGCACTCGGTAATCGGTGACGGGTTGTGCAGGTTGCGCACCAGCATGATGCTGGCTTCCGGCAATAGCGGCAGGTCTTCGGCGGCGCCGAGGATGCGCATGTCCGGTGTGATCAGACTTTCCAGTTGCGCGGTCACCGCGAGGCCTGCACTGACCACGGCCATCAGCGCCGACAGGCTCGAACTGTTGTAGGCAATGCGGTAATCGCGACCCATGGCGTCCAGCGCATTGCATGCCCACAGCCGGCAGAAACAGTCACTGTTGAACATCGCCAGTGGCAACGGCGTCTGCTCGTGGGCGCTGTAGCATTGTGCTTCGGCCCAGACGAAGCGCTCCTTGCGCAGCAACTGACCGATTTCAGTGCCGGGTTCACGTGTGACGATGGACAAGTCCAGGTCCTGGCGCTGCAACAGTTGCTTGGTTGATTCGCAATGAACCTCGATCTGGATCAGCGGGTAGAACTTGGCGAAGCGCGACAGGATCCCCGGCAGGAAACGCATGACGTAATCATCGGGCGTGCCGATGCGCACGGTGCCGACCATGTGCGGCTCGCGCAGTGTATTGAAGACTTCGCTGTGGAGTTTGAGGATGCGACGCGCGTAACCCAGCAATACCTGGCCTTCGGCGGTCAACTTGACCTGGCGTCCATCACGCTCGAACAGCTGGCGCTGCAACACGTCTTCTTCCAGACGCTTCATCTGCATGCTCACCGCTGACTGCGTGCGATTGACCATTTCACCGGCACGGGTAAACCCGCCCTGGTCGGCAATGGCGACGAAGGTGCGCAGCACATCAGTATCGATACTTGGGTACGCCGACATCCATCAATCTCCGAGATGGTTACCATCAGAAACATTCGTTGGATTGATCTTAGCTCTGAGGCGAGACTTGAGCCATCCCTAAAGGAGGGCAACAAGATGAAAGGTCATAACGAACATATAGCGGAAGAAAAATTCTCAATCCACGCGGTATCCGATCTGCTGCACAAGTTTAGTCGCTGGTACGAACTTCACCGTGAACGTGAGTTGCTGGCAAGCTTGAGCGACGAAGCACTGAAAGACATCGGCGTAAGTCGTGCCGATGTGGAACATGAATCGGTCAGGCCGTTCTGGGACGATCCGATGCATAAATGATGAGGCCATTGCTACACAAACCCCTCTATGGTGAGGTAGGTTGCGAGCAGACAAGGAGATGCTCATGCCCGCAACAGTGTCCTTTACCCTCAAACAGGCTCGACGTCTGGCGCTGGCCGCCCAAGGGTTCAACGGGCGGCAACCGCCAGCGGCGATCAAACCGGTTCAGCTCAACCGGCTGATCGAACGGCTGGGCATTCTGCAGATCGATTCGGTCAATGCGTTGGTGCGTTCGCACTACCTTCCCTTGTTTTCCCGCCTCGGCAATTACTCCTCCGATTTGCTCGATCAGGCTGCCTGGAGTCAGGGCCGACGACGCACGTTGTTCGAATACTGGGGCCATGAAGCTTCGTTACTCCCCATGTCGATGTACCCCTTGATGCGTTGGCGCATGCTGCGTGCGACTCGCGGCGAAGACATCTATCAGCAACTGGCGCGTTTTGGTCGCGAGCAGCAGGACACGATTCGCCGGGTGCTGGCCTCGGTTCAGGAACTCGGCGCACTGGGGGCCGGAAGCTTGTCGACCCGTCAGGAACGGGCAGGGCCATGGTGGGACTGGAGCGCTGAAAAACATGCGCTGGAATGGTTGTTCGCCGCCGGTGAAGTGACGGTCGCCGGCCGCCGTGGATTCGAACGGCTTTACGATCTGCCGGAACGGGTAATTCCTTCAGCGGTTCTGCAACAACCTTTGCTCAATGAGGCCGAGGCCCAGCGCGGGCTGTTGCTGCATGCCGCGACGGCATTGGGTGTCGGCACGGAAAAGGATCTGCGTGATTATTTTCGCCTGAGTCCGGCAGACAGTCGGCCGCGTCTTGCGGAGCTGGTAGAGGCGGGTGAGTTGCTGGCCTGCGAGGTTCAGAGCTGGCGGCAACCGGCCTATTGCTTGCCCGAGCCGAAAGTGCCGCGCAAGGTCGAGGCCAGTGCCTTGCTATCCCCGTTTGATTCGTTGATCTGGGAGCGCAGCCGCACCGAGCGGCTGTTCGATTTCCGTTACCGACTGGAGATCTACACGCCGCAGGACAAGCGGGTCTACGGCTATTACGTGCTGCCGTTTTTGCACAATGAACGGATTGCTGCACGAGTTGATCTGCGCGCCGAGCGAGCGTTGGGCCGGTTGGCGGTGCACGCCGTGCATGAAGAGGAACCGGGTCTGGACGAGGCGGGGATGCTGGCGTTGGCGGTCAACCTGCGGCAGATGGCCAATTGGCTGGGGCTGGGGCAGGTTCAGTTGAACTGCCCGCGGGCGAGTGCGGCGCGGTTGCGGGTGGCATTGGCACAGATCGGTGGTGATTAACCTGACGCCTTCGCGGGCAAGCCTCGCTCCTACAGTTTTTATGAGCGACAAAGATCCTGTAGGAGCGAGGCTTGCCCGCGAAGGGCTTAACGCGATTTAACGGCGGACTTGCTTCAACGTCTCGGCAATTAGAAACGCCAATTCCAGCGACTGATCAGCATTCATCCGCGGGTCGCAATGGGTGTGATATCGATCCGACAACCCGTCTTCAGTAATCGGCCGCGCGCCACCAATGCATTCGGTCACGTTCTGCCCGGTCATCTCGATGTGGATACCGCCAGCGTAACTGCCTTCCGCTTCGTGAACCTGGAAGAACTGCTTCACCTCACCGAGGATCTGCGCGAAGTCGCGGGTCTTGTAACCGCTGCTGGCCTTGATGGTGTTGCCGTGCATCGGGTCCGAACTCCAGAGCACCTGCTTGCCTTCACGCTGCACTGCGCGGATCAACGCCGGCAAGTGATCGCCGACTTTGTTCGCACCCATCCGCGCAATCAGGTTCAAGCGGCCCGGGTCGTTGTCCGGGTTGAGCACGTCGATCAGGCGAATCAGGTCTTCGGGGTTCATGCTCGGGCCGACCTTGACCCCGATCGGGTTATTCACGCCGCGCAGGAATTCGACGTGAGCGCCGTCGAGCTGACGGGTGCGGTCGCCGATCCACAGCATGTGCGCCGAGCAATCGTAGTAATCGTTGGTCAGGCTGTCGCGGCGCACGAAGGCTTCTTCGTAATTGAGCAGCAACGCTTCGTGGGCGGTGAAGAAACTGGTTTCGCGCAGTTGTGGCGAAGTGTCCATGCCGCAGGCGCGCATGAAGGCCAGGGTTTCATCGATGCGATCGGCCAGGTGGCTGTATTTCTCGGCCAGTGCCGAGTTGGCGATGAAATCCAGGTTCCACTTGTGCACCTGATGCAGGTCGGCAAAACCGCCTTGGGCGAAAGCACGCAGCAGGTTCAGGGTGGCGGTGGACTGGTGATAGGACTGCAGCAGACGTTCCGGGTCCGGCACGCGGCTTTTTTCGTCGAAGCCGATACCGTTGACGATGTCCCCACGGTAGGCGGGCAGGGTCACGCCATCGATGGTTTCATCGTTGGCCGAGCGAGGCTTGGCGAACTGGCCGGCCATGCGCCCGACCTTGACCACCGGGCAGCCTGCGGCGAAGGTCATGACGATTGCCATTTGCAGCAAGACTTTAAAGGTGTCGCGAATTTTTGCGGCGGAGAACTCGGCGAAGCTTTCGGCGCAGTCGCCCCCTTGCAACAGAAACGCGCGGCCCTGGGTGACCTGGGCAAACTGACGGCGCAACTCCCGGGCCTCACCGGCAAACACCAGGGGCGGATAGCTCGCCAGGGTTTGCTCGACCTGCAGCAAATGCGCCGCGTCGGGGTAGTGGGGTTGTTGCTGGATCGGCAGGGCGCGCCAGCTGTCAGGGCTCCAGGGTTGGCTCATCACGGTCTCGGTTGTTTTACGCTCGGACGTTCATGTTATCAGCAAATTAGTGCGTGACCTGTTCCCGTTGCTTCGCGGACAATCGCGCCTTTGCCGCTTCATGTTGCGGTTTGTTGCGTTGCCGGGCTGGGCGACGATCAGGAGACGAAATGACTGAGGAGCGCGTCGAGCATCTGCTCGCCGAGGTACAGGATGAGTTCGGCGTGATTCGCGTGCTGGAGGTGGCCGATTACCGTTTTCTCGAATTCGGTGATGCCATCGAGCAGAGCTGCGTGTTCACCGCTGACCCGAGCTGGCTCGAGTACGATTACACCCGGGCGATGCTGATTGGCGCGCTGTGCCACGAACAGCCGGAAAGCGCTCTGTTTCTCGGCCTCGGCGCCGGGACGCTGACCCAGGCGTGCCTCAAGTTTCTGCCGCTTGAAGATGTCGAAGCCATCGAGCTGCGCCCCGACGTACCGCGTCTGGCCATCGAATACCTTGGGCTGGATGACGATCCGCGGCTGTATATCCGCGTTGGCGATGCGCTGGAGTTGCTCGATACCGCTGAACCGGCGGACCTGATTTTCGTCGACCTCTACACCGATGTCGGTCCGGGTGTCGGGCATCTGGCCTGGCGTTTTCTGGAAGACTGTCAGAAACGCCTGAATCCGGGCGGCTGGCTGGTGATCAATCAATGGGCCACCGACGACGGCAAGCCGTTGGGCGCGGCGTTGTTTCGCGGGCTCTATCACCGGCACTACTGGGAACTGCCGGTGAAGGAGGGCAATGTGATTCTGATCGTGCCTTCGGAGCTGGATCAGGAGCTGGACATGGATGGCTTGAACGCCCGGGCCGAAGGGCTGGCGCCACGTTTGGGGTATTCGTTGCAGTCGTTGATCAAGGCCATCCGCCCGGCGACATAAGTCGTTGCTCTTTCGGGCCTCTTCGCGGGCAAGCCTCGCTCCTACAGGGCTTGCGTGATCCCGTAGGAGCGAGGCTTGCCCGCGAAGAGGCCCTTACAGCCGATACATCACTTAGATCCCTTTGAAGATTCCCGGCCGCTTCTCGATCATCGACCGCACACCCTCCCTGGCATCCTCACTCGCCAGCAACTTCTTCACCAGCGGCGGCAACCCCAGCGCCGCGGCTGTTTCCCCTTCATAACGTGCCTGCCTCGCAGACATCAACGTCGCTTGAACCCCCAGCGGCGCCTGCCGGGCAATCCGCTCAGCCAACTCAATGGCCCGTGGCAGCAGATCCTCGCTGGCCATGACCTCCTGCACCAACCCCAAGTGCAAGGCTTCGTGAGCATCGAATTCATCGCCGGTCAGCAGCCAGCGCATGGCGTTGCCCCAGCCGGCGACTTGATGCAGACGCAACGTCGCGCCACCGAAGGGGAAGATCCCGCGCTGCACTTCCTTCTGGGCAAACCGGGTGTTGCTGGCGCAGAGGTTGATGTCGGCGGCCAGCATCAGCTCGATGCCGATGGTCAGGCAGTAGCCTTGCGCGGCGACAATCACCGGTTTGCTCACCCGGGGGCCGGCAAACACGCCCCACGGATCGCAACCGCCGGGCGGTGCCTGCCAGCCTTCGGCCAGGGCCGCGCTGGCATTGATCAGGTCGAGCCCGGCGGTGAAATGTTCACCATGTGCAAACACCACCGCCACCCGCGCCTCGCTGTCGGCCTCGAACTCGCCGTAGGCCAGGCTCAGCTCGTTGAGCAGGTCGAGATCGAAGGCGTTGCGCTTGGCCACCCGATCCAGGCCGATCATCAGGACATGGCCGTGTTTTTCACGGGTGACACGAGTGGAGCCGGGCTGATTCATGGAGCATTTCCTCGGGCGGGAAGGGTGTGCCAGACCGAAGGTCTGCGTCACAAGGATGAACCGTTTTAGCGCCATCGCCAGCAGGGCCGGGCCTTTGAAAAATAGACTGTTGCACGATTATCCGCAAAGCCTGTGACACAACGGTGTATACGTCAGTTTTCCGACAAATAATGCTCCCTTTTTGGGCGAATTCCGGTATAGTGCGCGCCGGCCTTTAACCGGGCCGCGTTTAGGTAGCGCAATTTCCCGAAGTCAGCTTCGGCTGCACGTCCGCACAGCGGACTCTCCCTTGACGAATCTTTTTCATTCATTCGTTTTCGCAAATCCCCGCCGACAAAGCAGCCAGGGCGACTCTTGAGTCTTACACGGCATGCGCAGCTTTGGAGCATGGGTCTTTGCGGATGCACTTAGAGGCAGACCCATGACCCAGGAAACCGGCGGCTTCGCCGCTTTTAATCTTAATCCGAATATTCTTGCAGCCGTCATCGCGACTGGCTACGAAGAGCCTTCGGCTATTCAGCATCAATCGATCCCGATCATCATGGCCGGTCACGACATGATTGGTCAGGCGCAAACCGGTACGGGTAAAACCGCCGCGTTCGCCCTGCCGATCCTGCATCGCATCGATCCTGCTAAGCGCGAGCCGCAAGCCCTGATCCTGGCGCCAACCCGTGAGTTGGCGCTGCAAGTAGCAACCGCTTTCGAAACCTACGCCAAGCAAATGCCGGGCGTTACCGTTGTGGCCGTTTACGGCGGCGCCCCTATGGGTCCACAACTGAAAGCAATCCGTAATGGCGCACAGATCGTTGTCGCCACGCCGGGCCGTCTGTGCGACCACCTGCGTCGTGACGAAAAAGTCCTGTCGACCGTGAACCACCTGGTTCTCGACGAAGCGGACGAAATGCTCAAGCTGGGTTTCATGGACGACCTCGAAGTTATCTTCAAGGCTCTGCCTCCAACCCGTCAGACCGTATTGTTCTCGGCTACCTTGCCGCAGTCGATCCGTGCCATTGCCGAACGCCATCTGCGCGATCCGCAACACGTGAAGATCCAGACCAAGACTCAGACCGTTACCGCGATCGAACAGGCTCACCTGTTGGTTCACGCTGACCAGAAGACCTCGGCTGTATTGAGCCTGCTGGAAGTTGAAGACTTCGATGCCCTGATCATGTTCGTGCGCACCAAGCAAGCGACCCTGGACCTGGCCAGTGCCCTGGAAGCTAAAGGCTACAAAGCCGCTGCGCTGAACGGTGACATTGCTCAGAACCAACGTGAGCGCGTGATCGAATCCCTCAAGGATGGCCGTCTGGACATCGTTGTGGCGACCGACGTTGCTGCTCGTGGTCTGGACGTTCCGCGTATCACTCACGTGTTCAACGTTGACATGCCGTACGATCCAGAGTCCTACGTTCACCGTATCGGCCGTACTGGCCGTGCCGGTCGCGAAGGTCGTGCGCTGTTGCTGGTGACTCCGCGTGAGCGCCGCATGCTGCAAGTGATCGAGCGTGTAACCGGTCAGAAAGTTGCCGAAGTTCGCCTGCCGGACGCTCAGGCTGTTCTCGATGCCCGCATCAAGAAACTGACCAACAGCCTGTCGCCGCTGGTGGCTGATGCTGAATCGACTCACGGTGATCTGCTGGATCGCCTGACTGCCGACATCGGTTGCACCCCGCGTGCACTGGCCGCTGCTCTGCTGCGCAAGGCGACCAACGCTCAGGCGCTGACCCTGGCCGCGATCGAGAAAGAACGTCCACTGGTGCCGAACAACGCACCGCGTGGCGATCGTCCAGAGCGTACCGGTGATCGTCCGGACCGTGGTGATCGCGAGCGTCGTGCTCCGGTTGCATTGGCCGAAGGTCGTGCTCGTTGCCGTACCGCGCTGGGTGCGCGTGATGGTATCGCTGCCAAGAACCTGCTGGGCGCTATCCTCAACGAGGGTGGTCTGGCTCGCGAAGCAATCGGTCGCATCCAGGTGCGTGACAGCTTCAGCCTCGTTGAGCTGCCGGAAGATGGTCTGGAGCGTCTGCTGACCAAGCTGAAGGACACTCGCGTTGCTGGTAAGCAGTTGAAGCTGCGTCGCTATCGCGAAGATTGATCCGCTCTCGGGCTGATTGATCGAACATAAAAAATCCCCGACTGGTTCGGGGATTTTTTTGGCCTGCTGTTTGTGCATGGGCTGGAGACCTAGTGGGCCCCATCGTCGGAACGCCGCCCGGAGCCGGCTCGCTCCCACAGGGGATCTCTGTAATACACAGATATTGTGTTCACTGACGATCTACTGTGGGAGCGAGCCGGCTCCGGTCGGCGTTCCGACGATGGGAGCGACTCGGTCTACCGGTCAGCCGAAACGGTAGATGTCCATCCCCAGCGCCCCCATGGTGAACCCTTGATGGGCAACGCTGAACTCACCCCCAGCCCCGCGAGCAAAGTACAACGGCAGCAAATGCTCATCGCTGGGATGGTTGCGCACAGCGTTCGGCGCCTGCTGACGATAATCGTGCAGCGCGGCTTCATCGTTGGCCGCGAGTTTTTCAATCATCCAGTCGCGAAACGTCCTGGCCCACGGTTCAACGCTTTCCGGACCGGCGTGCCAGTCCAGTTCTCGCAGGTTGTGGGTGATGCTGCCAGAACCGATCAACAACACGCTGTGTTCGCGCAGGCTGGCCAGAGCATGGCCGACCCGGGTTTGCAGGGCGGGGCCGCCACGGGTGGGCAGCGAGACTTGCACCACCGGGATGTCGGCCTGCGGATACATCAATGACAATGGCACCCAGACCCCATGATCGAACGGCCGCTTGGCATCAATGCGCGAAGGCAGGCCATCGGCCTTCAACAACTCCACGACCTCTGCCGCCAGCAGTGGATCGCCCGGCGCCGGGTATTGCACCTCGAACAGGGCCTTGGGAAAGCCGCCGAAGTCATGCCAGGTTTCAGGCCGGGGATTGCCGCTGACCAGCAGCTCGTTACTTTCCCAGTGCGCAGACACAATCACAATGGCTTTCGGTTTCGGCAATTCTGCGGCCAGGCGAGCCAGGGCGGGTCCGCTGGCGCCCGGTTCCAGTGCCAACATGGGCGAACCGTGGGATATGTACAGGCTGGGGAACATGAATGAGCTCCTGAGGGGTAAGATGGCAGCATCTTCAGTCAGATCATTGATCTAAATCTAATATAAGTTTTAGGGTCTTTTGATCGAATTTTCGGGATTAATTATGCAGCCGGAGTTTTGGCACAAGCGGTGGACGTCGAATCAGATCGGCTTTCACCTGCCGGAAGTGAATCCATATCTGCAACGGTACTGGCCGCAGCTGGGCCTGGAGGAGGGCGCGCGCGTACTGGTGCCGCTATGTGGGAAAAGCCTGGACCTGCTGTGGCTGGCGAAATGCGGTCATGAGGTATTGGGCGTCGAATTGTCGGAAAAGGCGGTGGAAGACTTTTTCCACGAGCATCAATTTGACCCGGATGTCAGCGACCAGGGCCCTTTCACGGTCTACCGGGCGGGTTCGATTGAGGTCTGGTGTGGTGATTTCTTCGCGTTGACTGCCGGCGATGTCGCCGATTGCAGCGCGCTGTACGACCGCGCGGCGTTGATCGCCTTGCCGCCGACGATGCGTGAGCAATACGCTGAGCATCTGAAGCGGATTCTGCCGAAGGATTCGCTGGGGCTTTTGATTACCCTGGATTACGAGCAGGCGCAGAAGGACGGCCCGCCGTTTGCCGTGCTGGATGACGAAGTGCAACGGCTGTTCGGGGCGACCTGGGAACTGAAGGTTCTGGAAGACCAGGACGTGCTGGGCGATAGCTGGAAGTTTGTCGAGAGTGGTGTCACGCGGCTTGAAGAGCGGGTTTATCGGGTTTCCAGCCATTAAGGTGTGTTGATTTTGCTGGCCCCATCGCGAGCAGGCTCGCTCCCACAGTATGCCCAGTCCATTCGGATCACTCGGTGACCTGTGGGAGCTTGCTCGCGATGAGGGCCGAAAGAACACCGCATCAATCAGGCCACAAAAAAAGGCCCGCATTCACTGCGGGCCTTTTCTTTTAGTGCGGAACCTCTCAGCCCCGACGACGCAATGCGTCAATACGCTCTTCCAGTGGCGGGTGGCTCATGAACATGCGAGCGAACCCTTGTTTGATGCCACCGTTGATGCCAAAGGCATTCAGCGTATCCGGCATGTGCACCGGCAGGCCCTGTTCGGCACGAAGGCGTTGCAAGGCGCCAATCATTGCACTGGTACCTGCCAGGCGTGCACCGGCTTCGTCTGCGCGGAACTCACGTTTGCGCGAGAACCACATGACGATGGAGCTGGCCAGGATACCCAGGACCAGTTCAGCGAAGATGGTCGCCACGTAGTAGGCGATGCCCTGGCCTTCTTCGTTCTTGAAGATCACCTTGTCGACAAAGTTGCCGATGATCCGCGCGAAGAACATCACGAAGGTGTTCACCACGCCTTGGATCAATGCCAGGGTGACCATGTCGCCATTGGCCACGTGGCCGATTTCGTGGGCAAGAACGGCTTTCACTTCATCCGGCGAGAAACGCTCGAGCAAGCCCTGGCTGACCGCGACCAGTGCGTCGTTCTTGTTCCAGCCCGTGGCGAACGCGTTGGCCTCGTAGGCGGGGAAAATCCCGACTTCGGGCATCTTGATCCCGGCTTCGCGGGACAGTTGCTCAACGGTTTGCAGCAGCCACTGCTCGTGACGTGTGCGCGGCTGGCTGATGATTTGGGTGCTGGTGCTCATCTTCGCCATCCACTTGGAGATGAACAGCGAGAACAGCGAACCGGCGAAACCAAAGACCGCACAGAAAATCAGCAGCTGATTGAGGTTGAGATCAACCCCGTTGGCCGCCATGAACCCGTTGAAGCCGAAAAGGCTCAGGGTGATGCTGGCAATCAGCACGACCGCCAGGTTAGTGGCCAAAAACAGCAGGATGCGCATCATGGTTGTACAAATCTCCTCATGCTAAAGATGTAGCGTACTGCGGGGTATATAAGGTGCTGCACCGGGCTATTCAACCGAGTGACTATTTCAAACTGTGTCCTACGGCAACAGTCTAGCTGCTTGAAGGGCATTTCCGACGGGGATGCCGGAAGCGTTTGACAGTCAATTCGCGTCGCAGGCCCCGTGGTTGTTAGGCGCGGCCACGAAGTAGGGCATCAATCAGCGATAGGCGCAGTGATGTCTGGCGGGGCGCAAAGATATGTTGCTGAATTAATCACCGTGCGACAAATGCACGCGTCGCACGGTGAAGTTCAGTTACTGGCGGTAGGATTTGAGGAAGTTGCCGATCCGGCCGATGGCCATGTCCAGGTCATCCACCCGTGGCAATGTCACGACGCGGAAGTGATCCGGCCAAGGCCAGTTGAAGGCCGTGCCTTGTACCACCAGCAGCTTCTCGGAGAGCAGCAGGTCGAGCACGAACTTCTCGTCGTTGTGGATCGGGCAGACTTTCGGGTCGATCCGCGGGAACGCATACAGCGCGCCCATCGGCTTGACGCAGCTCACGCCCGGAATATCGTTGAGCAATTCCCAAGTGCGATTGCGCTGTTCGAGCAAGCGACCTTGCGGCAACACCAGGTCATTGATGCTTTGATAACCGCCGAGTGCGGTCTGGATCGCGTGTTGGCTCGGAACGTTGGCACACAGGCGCATGTTGGCCAGCATGTCGATGCCTTCAATATAGCTCTGGGCGTGGTGTTTCGGGCCGGAAATGGCGATCCAGCCGGAACGGAAACCGGCAACGCGATAGGACTTGGACAAACCGTTGAAGGTCAGGCACAGCAGGTCCGGCGCCAGGGACGCGGTGCAGATGTGCACCGCGTCGTCGTACAGGATCTTGTCGTAGATCTCGTCGGAGAACACCACCAGATTGTGCTGGCGAGCCAGTTCCAGCATGCCCAGCAGCACCTCTTTCGAGTACACCGCGCCGGTCGGGTTGTTCGGGTTGATGATCACCAGGGCCTTGGTGTTCGGGGTGATCTTGGCCTTGATGTCGGCCAGATCCGGCCACCAGTTGGCCTGCTCGTCGCACAGGTAATGCACCGGGTTGCCGCCGGACAGGCTCACGGCAGCGGTCCACAGCGGATAGTCAGGGGCTGGCACCAGCACTTCGTCACCATTGTTCAGCAATGCCTGCATCGACATCACGATCAGCTCGGAAACGCCGTTGCCCAGGTAGATGTCTTCAATACCGACGCCTTCCACCTGCTTTTGCTGGTAGTACTGCATGACGGCCTTGCGCGCACTGAACAGGCCTTTGGAGTCGCTATAGCCCTGAGCGGTCGGCAGGTTGCGGATCACATCCTGAAGGATTTCGTCCGGTGCTTCGAAACCAAAAGGCGCCGGGTTGCCGATGTTCAGCTTGAGGATGCGATGACCTTCCTCTTCCAGGCGCTTGGCGTGCTTGAGCACTGGGCCGCGAATGTCGTAGCAGACGTTGGCGAGCTTGTTCGATTTGCTGACCTGCATGGCGATGTGTTCCCGAAAATGAACGATCCAGGCGGCGTATGAACTACCGTACTGGGAATCCTGCGTATTCACACAGGCCTGACGCCTTGAGAGGCAGCACCCATAAATCCGTTTGAATGCGCGTGGTCTGGCTGCCAGACTGGCGTTTGACGAGGCGCAATCATACGTGCCGCCCGATCCGTGGAAAAGGTACAGATCGGGCTTTTTCAGCTGCTGAGGTGTGACGATGGAAAAGTTGGAAAAAACCCTGGAAGAATGGAAGGCGATGCTCGATCCAGAGCAGTACAACGTTTGCCGTCTCAAGGGCACCGAACGGCCGTTCTCCGGCAAATACAACGACACCAAGACTGACGGCGTTTACCACTGCATCTGCTGCAGCGAGCCGCTGTTCGACTCCAAGACCAAGTTCGACTCTGGCTGCGGCTGGCCGAGCTTCTACGCGCCGATTGGCGACAGTGCGATGGTCGAGATCCGTGACGTCAGCCATGGCATGATCCGCACCGAAGTGGTCTGCGCCAAGTGCGAGGCGCATCTCGGTCACGTGTTCCCGGATGGCCCGCCGCCGACCGGTCTGCGCTATTGCATCAACTCGGTGTGCCTGGACCTGGTGCCACGCGCCTGACGCGAGCCCTGTAGGAGCGAAGGCGTCGGGTCAGTCAACAGGAGTGTTGAATGTTAAGACGCCTTCGCGAGCAAGCTTCGCTCCTACAGATGTTCAGCGTTTAATAATTTAAATTGCACACAATTCAATTGCTCGCTATGTTTGGTGCTTGTTCCTATATATCGAGCCCAAGCCATGAGCGACAACCTGCTGACCATCCCGGTGACCACCATCAAAGGTGAACAAAAGACTCTCGCCGATTTCGCCGGTAAAGCCGTGCTGGTGGTCAACACCGCCAGCAAATGCGGTTTCACCCCGCAGTACAAAGGCCTCGAAGCGTTGTGGCAGACCTACAAGGATCAAGGCCTGGTGGTGCTAGGCTTTCCCTGCAATCAGTTCGGCAAGCAGGAGCCGGGTAACGAAGGGGCGATTTCCGAGTTCTGCGAGTTGAACTTCGGTGTCAGCTTCCCGCTGTTCAAGAAGATTGATGTCAACGGTGCCGGCGCGCATCCGCTGTTCGTGCAGTTGAAAAAACGTGCACCGGGCGTGCTGGGTTCCCAAGGCATCAAATGGAACTTCACCAAGTTCCTGATCGGCAAGGACGGCCAGTTGGTCAAGCGTTTCGCTCCGGCGACCAAGCCGCAGGACCTGAGCCGCGAGATCGAAGCCCTGCTCAAATGAACACCTTGTCAGTCGATTCCCTGAAGCTCGACAGCCAGCTGTGCTTTAAGCTGTACGCCGCTTCTCGGGCGGTGATCCGCGCCTACAAGCCGATGCTGGATCAACTTGGCCTGACCTATCCGCAATACCTGGCGATGCTGGTGTTGTGGGAATGGCAGGAGGCGGCGCCGGAACAGCCGACGGTCAAGGCACTGGGTGAACGCCTGGCGCTGGATTCCGGCACCCTGACGCCGTTGCTCAAGCGTCTTGAGCAGTTGCAACTGGTGCAGCGCCAGCGATCGGCGCGCGACGAGCGAGAAGTGCACCTGAGTCTTTCGCCCACCGGCAAGGTTTTGCGTGATCAGGTCGGGCCGCTCAAGGCCCGGTTGTTGTGCGACAGCGGCGTCGATCTGGATCGCCTGAATGATCTGCGCGACGGTCTGGATCACCTGTTGGGGCAAATCAAAGCGCTGTCGTAGTCGGTATCCACAGGTCGAGCAAGGCGGCCAGTTCTTCACGACGAAAGGGCTTGGCCAGGTAGTCGCTCATGCCCGCCACACGGCAGCGTTCGCGTTCCTCGGACATGGCGTTGGCGGTCAAGGCAACGATGGGCAATTGGGGCCAACGCCCGCTGCGGCGGATTTGCCGACTGGCTTCATAGCCATCCATCACCGGCATATTGCAATCCATCAGCACCAGATCGAATTCGCTGTGCTCGAGCTGATCCAGGGCTTCGGCACCGTGAGCGGCGACGATCACCTCGCAACCGAGTTTACCGAGCATGCCCTTGGCCACCAACTGATTGACCGGGTTGTCCTCGACCAGCAGGACGCGTCCGCGCCGTTGGGGGGTAAGGGCTTCGACCCGGGCACCGTTGATCAAGTTGCTTTCTGGTTGCAGCACCCGACGCAATGTCTGGTAAAGCGCATTGCGCGCCAGAGGTCGTGCCTGTTGTTGCAGGGGCGCCAGAGCACTCGCTTCTGCGCTGGGCATGAAGCTGCCGTAGGCGGTCACCAGCAGAATAGGGGCGTCGAGGGTCGGGCGCAGGCCAAACAGGCATTCGGGACAGTCAGTGATCAGCACATCCGGGTCGAGGCCGATAAACGAGTCATCGATGGAGCGTTGTTGGTAGTCCAGGCCCCAGCCGGGCAACAGGTTTTTCAATAGCTCCGCCAAGCCACTGTTCGCCGCAGTGATCGCGATAACCTTGCCCGGTAAAGGCTGCGGGGGCATGGCCCGGGTGTGGGAGGGTAACGGCAGGTCGGCGCAGAACTGGCTGCCGAAACCTGCTTCCGAGCTGATGGTCAGGCGCCCCTGCATGGCTTCGCAGAGGTTATAGGTCAGCGCCAGACCCAACCCGGTGCCGCCAAATTGTCGGGTAATGCCGGCACCGGCCTGTGTGAAGGGCTGGAAGATTTTGACCTGAGCATCCTGGGCAATCCCGATACCGGTGTCGCAGACTTCGATTCTGACGCCATCTTCAAACGTTGAAAGACGCACGTCGACCCGACCGAAACGGGTGAACTTGAGGGCGTTGGACAACAGGTTGCTGACGATCTGCCGGACGCGGGTCGGGTCCCCCAGCACCAGCGCAGGAAAGTGCGGATCGATCAGGCAAGTCAACTCGACGCTGGGAGCGGCGTTCTGCGACAGCAGGTTGGCGGTGTCCTCGATCAGCGACCCAAGGTCGAACGGAATGTGTTCGAGTTCAAGCTGGCCGGCATCGAATTTCGACAGGTCGAGAATATCGTTGAGCAGCTCCACCAGCACTTTGCCCGAGTCGTGGGCGATAGACAGCTGTTGCTGTTGTTCGGCATTGAGCGGGCCGTCCAGCGAGAGCGCGATCATGCCCAGCAGGCCGTTGAGCGGCGTGCGGATTTCATGGCTCATATTGGCCAGGAACACCGAGCGTGCTTCGGCCATATCGAGGGCGGTGCTGCGCGCGACTTCCAGTTCCTGGTTGGATTGGCTGAGTCGGGCGTTGATCGCCTTGAGCTCCGCGGTGCGCGCCGAGACGATATTTTCCAGTTGCCCGAGGTAGTCGGTCAGGCGGTTTTCGGCGTTGCGTCGCTGCTGGATTTCGGTGGCGATGTTCTCGAATTGCTGGTTGGCAACTTTGACCAGTACACCGATTTCATCGTTTTTATGCCCGTTCGGGTATTCCAGCCAGGTCGGTTCCGCGCTGCGCGGATCGCGTCCGCTGAGTTCGCGGATAACCCGTACCAGCGGTTTCGTCAGCATCACGTAGAAAAGCGCCAACAGGATGCCGGTCAGGAGCAGGCTGCGAGCGAAGCCGTTGAGCAGCGTCACCTCGGCCCGGCGCAGGAAGCGGCTGCCGTAGGCGTAGGTATCGACCTCCAGTCGCAAGGTCCCGAGGGATTCGTCCGGCAAGTGGTCGAGGTAGAGGCGGTCTTCAAACTGGCGGTTTGCGCCGAACAGGAAGTCGCTGATCATCCGGTAATTGTTTTGCTGGGTCGGACGTTTGACGCTGGCCAGAACGGTACCGTTGTTGTCAGTCAGTTGCCCGCCGACGATCGCCGGTGAGCGCAACAGGCCCATCGTCAGTTCCTGAGCGAGTTCGGCGTCGATGTTGTAGGCGATGCGGGATGCAGGGTTATGGCTGATTTCCAGCAAAGACAGTATTTCGCGGTTGATGGAGGCATCTTCGCTGGCATAATCGATGCCGATTTGCAGCAGACTGAGCAGCGTGCCCAGAATAAAACCGACCAGCACAGTCAACCTGGCTTGCTTGTATGACAGCCGGTGGGTGAATTTGATATCCATGGGGTGTTGAACCACTTCCGTTTCCCTTCGCTGCTCAAGCATAGTCGATCATGCATGGATACCGATGTTCTCGCGAGCCCTTGTGCAACAAGGGATGAACCGGATACCGAACGCTGTGTTTCGTCGCTGTAATGCCATCATCACTGTGAACGTGCCCGAGGAGAAGACGTGGATTCCCGATTGAATGCTTTTCTTGAACGCGCCGATGCCGTCTTGGCCCGTATCGAGCCGCTCTTGCCTGCACATCGGCAAGCCATCGACTGGACGCAATGCCTGGCTGCGCGCTGGCAACGCGAGGGCCGCAGCGGTTTTCTGCTGCCGCTGCATGTCAGCCTCGACACGCGGTTGACCGACCTGATCGGGGTCGACCGACAAGTGGAGCAACTGGGGCGCAATACCCAGCAGTTCCTCGATGGCATGCCCGCCAACCACGCACTGCTCTGGGGCTCGCGCGGCACCGGCAAGTCGTCGCTGGTGCGCGCCTTGCTGTCCGAGCATGGCAAGGCCGGCCTGCGGCTGATCGAGATCGAGCGCGATCACTTGGCGGACCTGCCGCGCGTGGTCGAACAGATCGCCAGGCTGCCTCAGCGTTTCGTGCTGTTCTGCGATGACCTGTCGTTTGAATCGGGCGAAGGCGACTATCGCGTGCTCAAGAGCGTGCTCGACGGTTCTCTGGAACAGGCGCCGGATAACGTTTTGCTCTACGCCACCTCCAACCGTCGCCACTTGGTGCCGGAGAAGGAAAGCGATAACGAAAACTGGAAAAGGGTCGACGGCGAACTGCATCCCAGCGAGGCGGTGGAAGACAAGATCGCGCTGTCGGACCGTTTTGGGTTGTGGCTGTCGTTCTATCCGTTTACTCAAGAGCACTTCCTTGACGTCGTCGAGCACTGGATCGGTCAATTGGCCGAAAAATCCGGCCTTGAGTGGCAGCGTAATGAAGAGCTGGACATCCTCGCCGTGCGCTGGGCTACCGGCCGAGGCAATCGCAATGGACGCTGCGCGTATCAATTTGCCCGCTATTGGGTGGGGCTGAAGCTGTTGGAGAACAAAGCATGATCGATTTACAGAAGAGCGGCCAAGGCCTGGACGGTTACGGCATGTTATGGGCTCAGTTGGAGTCGTTACTGGCGGACGAGCGTGACTTCATTGCCAACGCCGCACAGTTTTCGGCGTTCCTGTACAGCCAGCTCGACGACCTGAACTGGGCCGGTTTCTACCTCAATCGCAACGAAGAACTGGTGCTCGGCCCGTTTCAGGGGCAAATCGCCTGCGTACGCATTCCGTTCGGTCGCGGCGTGTGTGGGACGGCGGCGGCAACCTTGCAGACCCAGCTTGTCGAAGACGTTCACGCGTTCCCCGGGCACATTGCTTGCGACAGCGCATCGAACAGTGAGCTGGTTGTGCCGCTGGTCAAGGACGGCCGCCTGATCGGCGTGCTGGACCTCGACAGTCCGAGCCTGGCGCGGTTTACCGCTGACGATCAGGCCGGTATCGAGCAACTGGCGGCGATTTTCCTGCGTCTGACCGATTGCTGATCACGTCCTCAAGCCGGCCTTGGCCAGCAGGCTTGACGGGTCTACTGCATCGATCTGTCGTGGATCAAGGAATCGGTCGGCGTACTGCAAATAGATTCCGGCGTTGATGAACAGGCTGAACAACTCCGGATCGATATGGGCGTCACGGCACATGGTGGCCATGATGCCCAGCGCTTCACTCAAGGTTTTAGCCTTCTTGTAGGGGCGATCGGCGGCGGTCAGCGCCTCGAAAATATCGGCAATCGCCATCATCCTTGCCGGCAGGCTCATTTCTTCGCGTTTCAACTGTTTGGGATAACCGGTGCCGTCCATTTTCTCGTGATGGCCGCCGGCGATTTCCGCGACGTTGTTGAGGTGGCCAGGGAAGGGCAGGTGGCTGAGCATCAGGATCGTCTGCACCATGTGGTGATTGATGATGTAACGCTCCTCGCGGGTCAGCGTGCCACGGGCGATGCTCAGGTTGTAGAGTTCGCCCCGGTTGTACTTGTAGTGTGGTACATCGAGCTTGAAACCCCAGGGGTTGTCTTCCGGGATCAGCTCGCTTTCGGCGCGTTCGAACAAGTGCTCGGGCTTATCCGCCAACAGCGGCTCGCTGACTGGCAAGGTCGGCGCCGGGGTTTGTGCCTGGCGGCGGTTTTCTTCCCAGGACACGCCGAGTCGATCGTCCAGGGTTCGGGTCCAGTTGCGCATGGCAATGCTGCGCAGACGTTGCAGATCGGCCTCGGCCATGGCCTCTGCGCCCAGATTGCAGCGGGCGACGAAGGCGAAATCATCATCCAGCCCGGCCAGGTTGGCATTGCGCAATTCGGCCAGGTGCTGCTCGTCACCGCCCAGGGCGATGGCCTGCCAATAGTTGATCCAGGCATCGCGCTTGAGGACTTCGAAACGGGTGCGGATTTCATGTATGCGGTCGTTCAGGGTCTCAAGCTTGGTGGCTTTATCGACCACGTATTCAGGCGTCGTGACCTTTCCGCAGTCGTGCAGCCAGGCCGCAATGTGCAGTGCTTCCCACTCGTCTTCGGTGGGTTGGTAGTCGCTGAAGGCCGGAGCCTGACTGGCGGCAGCGGCCTGGGCAAGCATCAGGGTCAGCTCCGGCACTCGCTGGCAGTGACCGCCGGTGTAGGGGCTCTTGGCATCGATCGCACCGGCCAGCAGTTGAATGAAGGCGTCCAGCAGTTGTTTCTGCCTGGCTTGCAGGCGCTGGCTCTCAATGCTCACGGCGGCCGCGCCGGAAACAGCCTGGAGAAACGCGATGCGGTCCGGGCGAAGTTTTTCCAGGTCGCTTTGTGTGCCACTGTCGGCCAATAGCAGGATCAGCAGGCCCACGGTTTCGTTGTGCCGATTGTGTAACCGGATACCGATCAGATGAACCCTGGGGCATTCCAGCGCGAGCATTACTTTCTGCAAATCCCCCGCCTGTTCGAAACCCAGATTGGTGACGACATTGTCGGCGTTCGACAACTGCTGCAACCACTGAGGACTCTGCGGGTCCTGGAGTTCGTGTCCTTGAACACCGAACGACGGCAATGCCTGTGACGTGCCATTGATGACCAGGCCTTGGGGCTCCATGCGATCGCTGTCACGTTCGCGCAGGTAAATCAGACCGGCCTGGGCCTGGCCGATCTTCACGGTTTCAAACAACACCCGCTGCAGCAACGGCGCGAAGCGCGTCTCGGCGCTCAGGCTATCGGTGATCTGGAAAAAACTGCCCAGGGTGTCCTTCATCCGCGCCATCGACACGCTCAGTTGATCAACTTCGAGCACCGGCGAGCGCCGACTGAGCGGAAAGTTGAAGTTGAAACTGCGAATCGCGTCAGCTTCCTGCACCAGCGTGCGCAGCGGCTTGACCAGGACTCTTGAGGTCAACCATCCCACGGGCAGGCACAGCAGCAATGTCGCCAGGGTAATCAGCGCGCCTTGCCAACGCATGCGGTAGGCATCGGCGAGCAATTCGTCCTCTGGCACCAGCAACGCCAAATGCAGGCCCTGGGGTCCGCCCTCCGTCATGCTGCTGCGCGCCACGATCCATTGACGACCGGCAGCGTCCAGACGATTGCCGGCGGGAGGATGGGTGAGCAGGGCGCCGAGGCCGGGGCTCAGGTCGGCCGCCTTGTTCAGGCGAGCGGTCTGGTCGTCGATGATCAGCTTGCTGCTGTCGGGGTAGGCGATCGCGTTGCCTTGGGCATCGAACAGCACGATTTCGGTATGGGGCGTCACCACATGTTTGGCCAAGGTGGCCGACAATTCCGCCAGTGTCAGGTCGGCGCCGATTACCGCATTCTCACCACTGCGCCGGGCCAGGGTGGTACCGACGTTGTGAGTGGAGAAAAAAACATAGGGCTCGGTGGTGATCTGGTCCACGTCAACCCGCGCACTGGTGAACCAGGCGCGGGTACGGGGATCGTAGGTTTCGTCGGGATTGTCCTGACGGCGGATGAGTGTCAGGGACTGATCAAAAAACAGGGATTGGGAGCGGATCTGACCACTGCTGCCGTTGTGCTCGATGCTCCAGACTTGAAACGCCGCCGTGTCCGGGGCTTTCATTGCGGTTCTCAGGGCTGTGGTCCGCAGGGGGCGAACCATGAAAAAGTCGCCGTTGCCGTAGCCCAGGTACAACGATGCCAGGTTGGGGTTGTCCTTGAGCGATTGACTGAAGGGTTGAAGCAACGCCAGTCGCTGCTCCAGATTCGGTGCCCGGGTCGCCGGGTAGTCTGCTAGGAGGCTGAGCAGATGGCGAATCGGTTCGTAGGTGCCTTGCAGGTCCAGGCGGACATCCTGCTCGATGCGGTTGAAGAGCTTTTCACTGCTGGACAGAATGATCTGCGTGGTTTGGCCGTAATTGAAAATGCCCAGCACCACGCCGGTCAGCAATAACAGGAAGGTGAACATCACACTGATATGGATGTGCAGGGGGAACCGGCGTTGATCCGGGCGCAGTGGGCTGGGCATTGCGGGTCTCTCCATGATGGTTAACACACTGCTCAGCGTCCAAGCATAGTTAAGGCTCCATTATTCTGCTTTTGTCGTTGTGGCCTATTTGTTGTTGCAATGCCTGCTCCAGTTCGAGCATGGCGCGCTCCATGGCCTTGGTGCAATTGGCGACTTCGTCAGGGTGGAACACTTCGTGACAGGCATTTTCGAGCGCCTCACAGCTGTCGATCAATCGGCAGGCCTGGACGATTCGCGCAGCACCCTTGATTTTGTGGGCAACATCGATGAATGACTGCCGGTCCTCCGAGGGGGACAACGCCAGTAATTCTTGCCGGTCCAGACGATTGCTGTTCAGCAGTTCGGACAACAATCGCTGGTCCAGTGTCGGGCTGCCACCCGTTAACAGATGCAGCCCTGCAAGGCTGAAAGCCGGGGCGCGGACCATTGGCGCAACGCCTCCAACCCATTGACTCAAGGAAGTCAGGCTGAGGGGTTTGAACAGGCAGTCGTCCATTCCCGCGTCTTTGCAGCGTTGGATTTCTTCCGGCTGTGCATTGGCGGTGAACCCCAGCACGGTACAAGGCCGGCACTGGGTTTGCTGTTCGTGTTGGCGAATGGTGCGAGCCAGCTCGTATCCATCCATGATCGGCATGTTGCAATCGACAATCACCAGATCGAACACCTCGTCCTTCCAGGCTTTCAACCCTGCTTCGCCATCCGTTGCGACGCTGGAGCGATGCCCCAGGAACTCCAGTTGCTGGCACATGAGCAAGCGATTGGCGGGATGGTCGTCGACCACCAGGACGTTCAGCACAGCCACGGTTGTATGGATAGGCGGTTCGGCAGTTTTCGTCACCCGCTCGGGTGGCAGCGTTGCAAGGTTCAGCGAGACCTGAACCTGAGTGCCGCTACCGGCCTGGCTGCTCAATTGCAGGTTGCCGCCCATCATCTCGCACAGACTGCGGCTGATCACCAGTCCCAGTCCCGCGCCGCCTCTGACGGAGTGCCCGGCATTGTCGGCCTGGGCAAAAGGCTCGAACAAACGCTGTTGATCCTGTTCACTGATCCCGATCCCGCTGTCCTGAACCTGCAGCTGCAGCAACATCCGCTCGGGTTCGTCGGTCGGATGCAGCTCGACCACAATCCGGACCTGACCCTGTTCGGTGAACTTGATGGCGTTGCTCACCAGGTTGGACAGCACCTGCTTGAAGCGCATCGGGTCCAGCATTACATCGGTGGGTGGTTCGGCAGGGTTGAAGTCCAGCCGCAGGCCAAGATTTTTCTGGCGGGCCAGTCCGTCGAAGATCCGCACCACTGATGCCACGGTTTCTCTCAGGTTGACACGTTCCGGGCTTAGACTCAGGCGCCCGGATTCAATTCGCGCAATATCAAGAATGTCCCCGATCAGGTTCAGCAGGTCTTTCGCCGAGTGGTAGGCCACGTCAATGGCCGGGCGATCCGGATGGCTGTGATCGATACGCTTGAGGGTCAGTTCGAGCATGCCGATGATTGCGTTCATCGGGGTGCGGATTTCATGACTCATCGTCGCCAGGAAGGTGCTTTTGGCGCGGTTGGCTTCATCAGCACGCTCTTTCGCGGCACGCAGGTCATCGAGCAGTTGTCGGCGCTCGCTGATGTCGATCCAGCCGCCAATAATGCCTTGTACTTCACCGCTGGAGTCCCGGTAGGGAAGTATCCAGTGATAAATCGTCAGCGTGCGGTCTCCGATATGCAATGGCCGGTCGAGAATCAACGGCGTCCCTTCGGCCACGACGCGTTGGTAATCGGCCTGATATTTGTGCGCTTCAAATGAGTTGCTCATGCTGCCCTGCATGACGTTTTTGCCCATCACGTCTTCGCGTCTGGCGCAGAAGGTCTCCAGGTAACTGTCGTTGCAGCTTTGCAGCAAACCCTGGCGATCACGCACGTAGATGGGATGAGGTGTTCCGTTGACCAGCGATCGCATGAATTCGAGTTGGTCGTTCAGGGCGAGTTCGGCGGCCAGCCGCTGATTGATTTGGCGACGCATGTAAGCATTCCAGGTCACGGAAATTAGCAGCAGCACGCCGATACCGAGCACGATCTGATAGAACACCCGGTGATAGTTGCGCCAGGTACTTTGCGAGGCGGACGAGTAGCCGCGCCAGCGGCTGTTGATAATGCCCAGCTCTTCCGGCGCGATGCTCAGCAGTGCCTTGTCGAGGATCGAGCCCAGCTCTTTGGCGTCGCGTCCGGTTGCCAGGGAGAACGCGGCTTGCCGGGTGCCGATGGTGGTGCTGATTTGGAGTGTGTGCTCGAAAATTCGCGATGAGATGAAATAGTTGGCGATCACCAATGAGCTCACTGCACCTTCAGCCTGACCTTCGGCGAGCAGTTCCACGGCACTGAAGGTGTCCGGCGTTTCGATCAGATGGATTCGCGGGAACTCGCGGCGCAGGTAATCCACTATCGGATTGCCTTGGGCGATGGCCAGGCGCTGGTCCTTAAGCTGCGTCAGGTTTGACGGGCTGCCAGCCGCTTTGCGCGTCAGCAGGACAACGGAGTTTTCCAGATAAGGGCGGCTGAAACTCAGCATCGTTTCACGTTGCGCGCTTGGGAGCAGAGCGGCGATCAGGTCCGCCTGATGGCTGTTGACCTGCTCGATCATCTCGTCATCGTTGCGGCTGCGATGGATTTCGAAGCGCAAACCGGTGCGCAATCTGATCAGCTCGAGCAAGTCGGCGGAGACGCCCCGAAAGTTGCCGTTGCTGTCGAAAAAAGTCAGCGGTGCCAATGCCTCGTTGACCACGACCCGGACGACTGGATGTTGCGCCAGCCAGCGTTCTTCGCGGTCGGTGAGTTGCAGTTTTTGATCGGTGAGAAGCATGTCACTGCCCGCACTCCAGCGTTTGGCAATGTTTTCTCGCTCACTGCCAGGGGTCGCTTTGAGGATTGCGTTTATGATCCCGAGCAGATCCGGGTTGTCCCTATGCACGGCAAAGCTAAAACCGTGGGCTTCGTGTTTACCGAAGTTGGCCATGCGGATGTTGTTCAGATACCCCTTGTTGATCATGTAATGGGTGGAAATGGTGTCGCCAAGAAAAACATCGGCCTGGTCGAAAGCCACCGCATTGATTGCATTCTGGTAGGAGGGGTAGGAAGTGATGATCGCTTTCGGGTACAGGGCCTTGACTTCGTCCAGCGGTAAATAGTGATACACCATGCTCAGCCGCAGCCCGGCGAGGCCATCGCTCAGGGATCTGGTTTCTCCTTCTCGCGTCACCAGAACCGGTTGATCCACGGCATAGGGTGTGGACAGTACAATGTCGGCATTGCGGGCTTCAAAACCATTGGCGCTACCGAGCATGTCGACCTCGCCTTTTTCCAATGCCTCGATCGCGTCTCCCCGGGAAGGGTAGCGCTGGACCTTGACTGGCAAACCGGTGGCCTTGCCCAGGATGCCCGCGTAATCAGCGGTGAAGCCTTCATAGTCGTGGCCACTGATGGTCAGGTCGAAAGGAGGATAGTCGGGGGCAGAGGTGCCCAGAATCAGTTCACGCTTGTTGTTAAGCCATTGTTGTTGCGATTTATCCAGCTGGACTTCCATGTGTCCGGTCATTGAACGACTGAGCAGGGTGTAATGCTCACTCGCAGTCTGTGCCGCGTGCACTGAGGTGCTCAGGCATAAACCCGCGGTCAGCAGTATCAGATAATCCTTTATACGACTGGGCATCCTGTCTCTCACACTAACGCGTTGCGTTTTGCCATATCAATGAGTTCAACGAGTGACTTGGCTTTGAGTTTTTGCATGAGGCGTTTTTTATAGGTGCTGACAGTCTTGTTGCTCAGAAACATGCCCTTGGCAATTTCCTTGTTAGTCCGGCCCTGGGCGAAAAGTTGCAATACCATCAACTCCCGGTCGTTGACTGACTTGAATAACTCCAGATCGGCGTATCGCTCATCATCGGCACGAACAGGATTCAAGGCCTGGCTGGGGAAATAGTTGTAACCTGAAAGTACTGCCTTGATTGCGCTCACCAGTTCACTCAGGTCTTCCTGTTTGCATACATAACCTGATGCGCCAGATTGCATGCAGCGAATACCGAAAAGTGTCGGGCACTGGGCAGTCAACACCAGTGTTTTGAGGGGGGTACTCATTGCGTTGAAACGGGAGAGAACTTCCAGGCCATCCAGTTTGGGGATGCTGATGTCGAGAATGACCAGGTCGGGCATGCATTCACGAACCATCTGCATGGCGTCGACCCCATTATCAGTTTCGCCGACGACTTTGTAACCCTCATGTTCGAGCAACATTCGGACGGCAAGACGGATGACAGGGTGATCGTCGACAATAAAAACGGAGTTCATAATCAAATCCCATACGCGCTCAAATAAAGCGGGCACCTTAGCTCAGATAGTTGAGAGGGGCATGAACTGACGGGCCTGTAGTGGCAAACTAGGACAATTCCTACAGGGGAAGAAGAATCGGACTACGGATCAACTAGGTTTTGCATGAGGAACGGTGAAAGTGTTGTATGTGTGTCCGGCTCGTCGGAGAGGTTGGTTTATAGTGTTTTACTTGTGTTTTAAATGTGTGTTTTTAGTGTGTGATTGTTGCTGTGTTTTTATAATGAGGCCAAGGTCAATAAGTTTCTAAAGTCTGATTGTTTCAGGGGTTTGATCAAGTAGCCCAACAAAGGCAATCCGTGTTCGCCGGCCATTCTTTCAAGACCGTCCAGTTCAATGGACGTCAGGCTGCTCAGCAGTATTGCCTGCCTGATCATTCCCCGCTGGCTGGCGAATTCGATCAAATCAAGTCCGGGAAGGTCTGGCAGGCATTGATCGCACAGAAGGATGTCGAAGGGCTGCGACGCCTTGAGCATTTGTTGCAAGGCGGCTTCGGCGCTGTCTGTTGCGGTGAGTTGGGTGAAGCCGTAACTCTCCAGCAGGTATTGAGTCGCCCTGAGCTGAAAGGGATGGTCTTCCACCAGCAAGATGCGCCAATCGTTTTTCAACATAGAGTTTTTCATGCTTCATCTGTGGTGCAGAGGGAGCGTGATTATTTCGCGATCAGACCGTTCAATCGATCAGTCGGCTCTGCACAAGGTGTAGGGCGATTCTGTTGACGCTGCGATTGAATGAAAAATGCGCAAAAAATCGATCAGCCGTTCGAGAGTCCCCGATGCGGCTGATCGATAGATGCTCATCCGTGGCTTGAACGACCGGTCATTTCCAGTGCCATTTGACTGGCGTAGCTGTCGGTCATGCCGGCGATGAAGTCGATCATTCTCAGGAACGAGGTGTGCAAAGGACCGTGAGGGTCGGGTGCATTGTTGCCCAGCAGGTCGAGAATGCGGCGGCTCTTGAAGGACGGTGTTCGACCATTGTGTTGTTCCAGTGCCGCGCCGCAGAACGCATTGAGCAGGATCTCGAGAGTGGTGTAAGCACCGATTTCGTGCAGCGTCTTGCGCTTGTCCTGGAAGATCTTTTTGCGCGCCATGTCTTTGGCATTCAGGACACAGCGTTTGGCCGGACCATGCATGTGCTCCACCAGATCGCCTGGCAGTGTGCCAGCCAGCAGCGAGTCCTGTTGCTCGACGAAAGCCCGGGCGGCGGCATTAGTCAGGTGTTCGATGGCCTTGCCCCGGAGGATCGCCAGTTTGCGCCGGCGCGAATCCAGTGGGCCTAGTTGGCGATAGGTTTCCGGAAGATCATCGCCCACAAGATCAAGCAGCAAAGACTCGACTTCGGCGTACTCCAGCAACTCCATTTCCAGGCCGTCTTCCAGATCGATCAGCGCGTAACAGATATCGTCCGCGGCCTCCATCAGGTACACCAGCGGATGGCGCGCCCAGCGCTGGTCCTCCAGTTGCGGCAGGCCGAGTTTAAGAGCGATCTGCTCCAGTAGCGGGAGTTCGCTCTGATAGCAGCCGAACTTGTGTTTCTTGTAGCCCAATGAATCGGCGTGCTTTGCCGTCCACGGGTATTTCAAATAGGTGCCCAGCGTGGCGTAGGTCAGTCGGGTGCCGCCGTCGAACTGATGGTACTCAAGCTGTGTGAGCACCCGGAAGCCTTGGGCGTTGCCTTCGAAATTCAGGAAGTCATTGCGTTCGACTTCGATCATGGCGTCCAGCCAGCCACGGCCGGCGGCTTGCTGGAACCAGTGACGGATCGCGTCTTCGCCGGAATGCCCGAAGGGTGGGTTGCCGATGTCATGGGCCAGGCAAGCCGATTGCACCACCATCCCCAGGTCGCTCGGTTCGCACCAATCGGGCAGGGCGCTACGAATGGTCTCACCGACGCGCATGCCCAACGACCGACCCACGCAGCTGACTTCCAGCGAGTGGGTCAGGCGCGTATGGATGTGATCATTGCTGGACACCGGATGAACCTGAGTCTTGCGCCCGAGGCGGCGGAAAGCACCCGAGAAAATGATGCGGTCGTGGTCTTTGTGAAAAGGGCTGCGGCCGAGTTCTTCCGGGCTGTGCAGAGGCTTTCCGAGGCGTTCGCGGGTAAGCAGGGTTTGCCAATCCAAGGCTGGACTCTCCGTCAGGTGACTGAGCCTCTAGCTTCCGGGTTCGTGCCTGCGCCTGCAAGCGGAACTAGAGCCCGGCGGCATCGATGTCGATGAGCAGCAGTCGCTCGCCGTTGTCGAAAAATTGCCCTGCGGTGAGGCAATACTGATTGCTGGTGGCATCGCGGTAGGTCGTGGACAGTGTCAGGCGCCGCTCTTCCCAGCCCTCGGCCAGCAAGTGATAAAAGTACGGTCGCCACGACCAGTTATGGCCCAGGTAGCGGTTATCGGCCTCCCAGCCGTTGTTGCGCCATTCCAGATTGGGCGTCAACTGGGTGCCGTGACGGTCGCACTGATAGAAACGCAACAGCCAGGGAAACGCCTGCAGGTGTGGCAAGGCGCTTAGCGGCGCACGGGCCAGGGCCCAGGCTTGCAGGATGATCATCAGTTCGCAGAGTTGCTGGCGCATGGTCATCAGTCGACCGCGTTCGCCGAGTTTCTGCTGAACATAACGCTGGCGCAGTTGCGCGAAACGCTCGACAAAGGCGTCGGTGGCAAAGAAGTCCACCTGCGCCCGAGCGAACAGAAATCCCTGTACGTAACGTGAGCCGCACTCCAGGGCGAAATTGAGTTGAGCGTCGGTTTCCACCCCTTCGGCGATGATCCAGCAACCGGTTTTCTCGGCCATTTGCGCCAGAGCCTTCACCACGTCGCTACTGGGGCCGCCCAATGCCGCGGCCTGGAACAGTCGCATATCGAGCTTGAGGATGTCAGGTTGCAGGGCCAGCACACGATCAAGTTGCGAGTAACCGGCACCGAAATCATCGATGGCGATCCGTGCCCCAGCCTGTCGATAGCGTGCGGCGACGTCGGCCAGACGCTGGATGTTGCCTCTCAGTTCGGTGATCTCGAAAACGATGCGTTGCGGGTCGACGTTGTGCCGGCTCAATTGCTTGAGGCTCGGCAGCGCTTGGTCCGGCCGTAAGCGGTTGATCCAGCGTGGCGATATGTTCAGGCTCAGAAACCAGTCCGAAGGCACTTCATGCAGACGGCTCAGGGCGTTGTCGCGAATCTGGCGATCAAGACGACGAAGGGCGACGGCGGGCGTTCGCGGGTCGGCGAACAGCGGCCCCACCGAGGCCAGTTGACCGTCTGCCTGACGCAGTCGACCCAGCGCTTCTACCCCCGCGATACGACCCGTGGCAGTATCGATAAATGGCTGAAAGCAGGCGAGCGGTTGCCCGTCGATCACGAGGCCTCCTTAGTAAGGTCTTGTTTTTGGATTAACCTGCTCACCGGGTAGGCACACAGGATTGAACCTCTCGATAAAGAGGTTAATCCCGGTGGTATTGCAAGAATGCAGCCAGATAGAGGCTCTTCAGTCTTTGCGCGAAGAACCCTGCATGACCAGTTTGATCAAAGGCCCCAGCGTTGTACCCAGGCGAACCAGCCGAGTCAGGCTGCTGGGACCGCCGCTCTTGGCGCCTTTTCCGGTCAGAAAACCGAGCAGCGTCACGGCCGCCATGCCCCAGAGCGGGGCGTGCTTGATGCCGAAGCCATCGTGCAGGTTTTGCGTCATCCCGCGTACCCGCTGCAAGGGTTGCAACAGTTGCGCGGATTCGTGACGAATTTCCTGGCGATGCATTTCCATGCGCAGGCGTATCAGTGCCTTGCGCATTTCGGTGCGCGAGCTGTTATGGGGCAGTACAGGCAGGCTCATGGCAGCAGGCGCTCCCTATCGTTGGCCAATTCTTCCAGGGTGCCGTGGAAGGGCGAGGACTCATCGAAAATCGCCGCCTTCAGGCGCATGGCACAGAATATTGCAGCCAGGGTGTAGAACACGCAGAGCCCGATAATCGCTGGCAGACGATAGGTGTCCCAAAACAGGATCAGCACCAGCGTCGACAATCCCACCAGCAACAGCAAGGCAAAGACCAGCGCCAGGCCTGCAAACAGCAACAGGCTTACAGTGCGCGCTTTTTGTTCCTGCAACTCGATGCCGAACAGTTCGACATGGCTGTGCAACAGTCCAAGAAAAGCGGCACCCAGGCGCCGCGATGAAGAGCTTGTGCCCGTCGCGGACGAGCTGGATTCACCGATAGACATATCAGCGCCGAGTAGCCAGCAGGCCAATCAGAAAGCCGACGCCCGCCGCGATCCCGACCGATTGCCACGGATTGGTCTGAACATAATCTTCCGCAGCGGTCACGGCGGCCTGGCCGCGTTCGCGCAGTGAATCTTCGGTCAGCTTCAAGGTTTCGCGGGCGCGCAGCAGACTTTCGTGAATCTGGCTGCGCAGCTCATCGGCCTGATCGCCAGCCAAGGTCGCGGTGTGTTCCAGCAACCGTTCAGTGTCGCTGACCAATGTCTGAAAATCGTTCATCAGGATTTCTTGAGCAGTCTTTGCTTTGATGCTGGCCATTGGTGATCTCCGTAAGTGGCTTCTGAAGCGTTCGAGTATGAGCCGTGTGTGAAGGTTCAGTACAAATGACTGGTACAACTTTTGCTATGTCATGGTGCATCAGCCCGCGCCGTTGCGCTGTTGCCGGGCATGATTTCAGGAAAATCCTGATTCAAACAATCATAACTCGCGTGAAGGTTCCGGCTTTGTGCGCCAAAGCGGTTCATCGGTATCAACGCGTTGATCCTGATGGGCCGCAACTTGGTGCGTAAACGGGATACGCGAACCTCTTTGGTGCTTTTTTTAGCCTTCAGGTCTGCCAACTCCATGGAAAATCTGCAAAGCGCTGTGGACAGTCTGGTCCATAGCTCCAATACGTTGTTCATCCTTATCGGTGCAGTCATGGTTCTGGCCATGCACGCCGGTTTCGCCTTTCTTGAAGTCGGTACGGTTCGACAAAAGAACCAGGTCAACGCCTTGTCGAAGATCCTCAGCGACTTCGCGATTTCGACCCTGGCCTACTTCTTTATAGGCTATTGGATTTCCTACGGGGTCACCTTCATGCAACCGGCGGCGGTAATCAACGCCGATCACGGCTACGGGCTGGTGAAGTTTTTCTTTCTGCTGACCTTTGCTGCGGCGATTCCCGCGATCATATCCGGAGGCATTGCCGAGCGCGCCAGATTCGTCCCGCAGTTGTGTGCGACGGCGCTGATCGTCGCGTTCATTTACCCTTTCTTTGAAGGCATGATCTGGAACGGCAACTTCGGACTGCAAGCCTGGTTGCTGGAGCGTTTTGGCGCCAGCTTCCATGACTTCGCGGGCTCCGTCGTGGTGCACGCCATGGGCGGATGGCTGGCGCTCGCGGCGGTGTTGTTGCTCGGGCCAAGGCAAGGGCGCTATCGCGAAGGGCGACTGGTGGCGTTCGCACCATCAAGCATTCCCTTCCTGGCATTGGGTTCGTGGATCCTGATCGTTGGCTGGTTCGGCTTCAACGTCATGAGCGCACAAACGCTGCAAGGCGTCAGCGGATTGGTGGCGGTGAACTCGCTGATGGCCATGGTCGGCGGCACCGTGGCGGCGCTGATTGTCGGGCGCAATGACCCGGGGTTTCTGCATAACGGCCCACTGGCCGGGTTGGTGGCAATCTGTGCCGGTTCCGACCTGATGCACCCGGTGGGCGCGCTGATCACGGGTGTGATCGCCGGGACATTGTTTGTCTGGTGCTTCACCGCGGCTCAGGTCAAATGGCGCATCGACGATGTGCTGGGTGTCTGGCCGTTGCATGGTTTGTGCGGTGTCTGGGGGGGGATCGCCTGCGGCATCTTCGGCCAGAGCGCATTGGGTGGTTTGGGCGGGGTGAGCCTGATCAGCCAATTGATCGGCACCTCGTTGGGGGTGATCGTGGCGCTGCTCGGCGGTTTTGTGGTGTATGGCGTGATCAAGGCGTTGCATGGTCTGCGCCTGAGCCAGGAAGAGGAGTATTACGGCGCTGACTTGTCGGTGCACAAGATCGGCGCCGTGAGCCAGGACTGACTCACTTTTCTTCATCGTCGCTCCCAGGATAAAAGCCGTGCAGCAGACGATAGCGGTCATGCCGTATCTGGTCGGCCCGCTCCTGTACCTGATGCGCGGGCAGGCCCAGCATGATCAGTGCGTGGGAGGCGAGCATCAGGCTCGACTCCAGCAGTTCGGGAACGACTTCGCTGGCGCCGGCCGCTTTCAACTCGGCCAACTGGCTGTCGTCCCGGGTGCGTACCAGAATCGGAACGGTTGAGTTCAATCGGCGCGCCTGCTGGAGAATCTGTAGTGCGATGTCGGTCTGGTCGACCGCAATCACCAGCAGCCTGGCGCGCGCCAGCCCTACCGCCAGCAGCAGTTCACCGCGCCGCGAGTCGCCGTAATGCACACAGGTTTCACCGACGGCGGCTTCCTGGACACGCACCGGATCGGTGTCCAGTGCAAGGTAAGGTTGCAGCGCATTACGCAGCGCTCGGCCGATGGACTGCCCCACGCGACCGTAGCCACAGATCACGACGTGGTTGTGCAAATCGGCGTTGAGCGCGCTGATTTCTGCCAGTTTGACTTCTTCGTTGGGGTTGCGATGCAGGCGTGTCGCAAGGTGGGGCGCCGCGCGTAGCAGCAAGGGGGTAACCAGCATTGAGCAGAATGTCGCGGCCAGTAGAAGGCCTCCGAAGTCGGCGGGCATCATTTTGTTTTGCTGCATCAGTGCCATCAGCGCAAAGCAGAACTCGCCACCCTGAGCCAATGCCAGGCCGCTGCGCCAGGCGGTTTCGCCGTCGCTGCCGCGCCATTTGACCAACAACGCGACCACTGCGCCCTTGATTAGCAGTAACCCAAGCGTCAGGCCGAGGATCAGCAGGCCGTGGCTGGCAAACAGCTGCAAGTCGATCAGCATGCCGATGCTGACGAAAAACAACCCGAGCAAGATGTCGCGGAACGGGCGGATGTCCGCCTCGATCTGATGCCGATAGTGACTTTCCCCCAGCAGCATGCCGGCGAGAAATGCGCCCAAGGCAGGGGAGAGGCCGAGTAGGTGAGTCAGCCACGCTGTCAATAATACGATGACCAGCGCCAGCAGCACGAACAGCTCCGCAGAGCGGGCGGCAGCGACCTCGTGGAACAGCCGCGGCAGCCCCCAGCGACTGGCCATTAGCAGACCGACGAACAGCACCAAGGTTTTGCCCAACGTTATCGGCAATGCCCAATACCAGGCCTGATCGCTGTTGCCGGCGAACACTGGCACCAGGGTCAACAGCAACACCGCCACCACATCCTGGAACAGCAGCACGGCAATGGCGTTCTGACCGTGACTGCTGAAGATCTCGCCGAGGCTGCCCAGCTCCTTGCTGACAATGGCGGTGGACGACAGCGACAGGCCGGCTCCGAGTAACAGAGCAGGCGTCGTCGACATGCCGAACAGGATCAGCAATGCCCCCATCAATAGCCCGGACACCAACACTTGCAGGCTGCCAAGGCCAAACACCACTCGACGCAGCGCGACCATTTTCGACAGGGAAAACTCCAGCCCAAGGGAGAACAGCAGGAACACCACACCCAGTTCTGCAAGGTCTGGCAACTCTTCGCTTTCATTCACCCAGTTGAACGCCGTCGGCCCGATCATCAGCCCTACGCACAGATAGCCCAGCACCGGTGGCAGACGCAGGCGCTGGAACAGTGCAATCACCACCAGGGAGGAGGCGAGGATGATCAAGAGGTTGGCAAACACTAAAAACTCCGGTGATGGGGCTGGCTACTCAAGCGTAGAGGCAAAATAGCCGCGAGCATCGCGTAAATGAGATTGCGCATGAATGATTTGAGTCAGGGGTTTGCCGAAATCTTTTGAAATCGGCCGCTGCCCAAACGTCTGGTGCACTGGCTCGACTGCGGTTGCTGGCGGGCCTAGAATGAACGCCTAACTTGTCTGGTCTTGTTGTCATGCCTCCTGAATGTCAGCTTTTGGGCACCCTTGGTTGCCATCTCTGTGAAGTCGCTGAAGCCATGCTGATGGAGTTTGTCGAGCACGGTTTGCTGGTAGAACTGGTCGATATTGCAGAAAACGAAGACTGGGTCGAAAAATACGGTTTACGTATTCCGGTACTGAAGCGTTTTGATAACGGCGCAGAGCTTGATTGGCCATTCGATGCCGATCAGGTTGTAGGGTTCTTACGCTGATCCCTTGCGCTGTCGGCATCGCTCCCGTCCGTCGCGCGCCACGTTTCATGCATTGGCGAAAGGCTGATTATTGAGTTACTGTATGCCTGTACAGTTATTCTGATCGCCTGCCGTGCTTTTACCTGTTTCGGGTTTGGGCAAGCGATCCCGGAAGTCAGAGGGATGAGCCTTGGTCAATGTCGAACAATTGAAGAACAGCGTGAACCGGATGTCGGCGGATGTGGTGCGCGAAGCTGTCCTCGAATTGCGTCTAGATGGTTTGGTCCTGGAAGGAAAAACACCCTTCAACAAATTGCACTTCAATACCTGTTTTGCCGAAATCGAAGCGTTGTTCCAGCGCGCGGGTTATCACCGGCAGCTGGATGTCGTGGGTTATCAGGGGTTGTTGTATGCGCTTTATGATCCCGGTCGCTGGGAAGCGGTCGATGTGTTGCGCTGGCTCAAGGAGTTCACCGAGGCGGCGGCGCGCACGCAGATACCGGCGTGAGGATTCTTCTCTAGGTCCGTTCCGGCCACTGCTGGATAATGCTGCCCTGTATTGAGGGTCAGAGCGTTCGTATGTCCACTTCATCTTTTTCTGCTGCGCACAACCAGGCCAGCACGCTCTACTTGCCGTCGGGGCCGTGGCAGACCGTGCTCGATTGCCTGTGCGAACACTTCAGCGCTATCGGTCGTGAACAATGGCTGGACAGAATTGCTCGCGGTCGCGTGCTTGACGGGCACGGTCAACCGATTGCTCTTGATCTGCGTTACAAGGAAGGCCTGCGGATTCATTACTTCCGTGAGGTACCGGACGAAAAACCGATCCCGGTGGTCGAGTCGATCCTGTACGCCGACGAACACCTGGTGGTGGCGGACAAGCCGCATTTTCTGCCAGTGACGCCTGCTGGCGAATACGTAGAGCAGACGTTGTTGCGACGGCTTATCCGTCGACTGGATAACCCGCATCTGGTGCCTTTACATCGCATTGACAGGCATACGGCGGGACTGGTGTTGTTTTCAGCGAACCCCGAGAGTCGCTCGGCTTACCAATCATTATTTCCTACACGGAATATCGAAAAACGCTACGAAGCAATCGCCCGTGCATTGCCTGAGCTGACCTTTCCATTGGTTCATAAAAGTCGGCTGGTCGATGGCGAGCCGTTCTTTCGCATGCAGGAAGGTCCGGGCGTCAGTAACACCGAGACGGCAGTCGAGGTTCGTGAGAAGAATGGCGATCTCTGGCGGTATGGACTTTACCCGGTGACCGGCAAAAAACATCAGCTGCGGGTACACATGACTGCTTTGGGCGCCAGTATCTGCAACGACCCGTTCTACCCGCAGGTGCTTAAGGATGTCGAGGATGACTATGCCAATCCCTTGAAGCTGCTGGCTCAGGGCTTGCGGTTTGTCGACCCGGTCACTGGCCAGCAACGTGAATTCGAGAGCACCATCACCCTGCAATGGTGATCACAATGCTTCAGGCATGAAAAAGCCCGCGATAAGCGGGCTTTTCTGTATCCGGTGGTGCCGTAAAGATTACAACTCTTTAACGGTACGAACCTGATCCTTGTTAATGCGGGTTTGTTTGCCGTCCAGCTGTTCGAACTCGTAGAAACCCGATTCTTCATCGTATTTTGGCGCGTCGACGGCCTGGATTTCGCGACCGTCATTCAAGGTGATCACTGTAGGCGAGGCGCAACCGGCGAGGGTCGCGAGGCCCAGTGCGAGCATGAAAGTGGCGAGGGTCCGTTGAGTCATGAGTGTGTCTCCGAAAATGAATTCTTTTGGTAACTGAGCTTGAGACGTATACAACGCGCGCAAGTTCCTTCTCGTGTCAGTCTGACACAGTGTTGGGTGCACTTAACAGCTCTGGCGTGTTGAGGTTGGCCAAGCGAGGGTCGTTGTCGGGGCATTGCAGGGCGGTAGCACCCATTTTGCGCATGAGGCGACCCGGACTGCGTTCGCCGTCTTTCCAGGCACTTTCGAACGCTGCCGAGAGTGCCGTGGGGATAACGCACAGCAGCGGTTCCCAGTGTTCGTTGTGGCGCAGCATCAGCGGTTTGGCCGGATGCTGGCGGGCGGTGTCGCGCATGCTGTGAAGCAGGGCTGCGTCGATGCGCGGCACATCGCACGGCAACACCAGCAGATAGGGATGGCGGGCGGCCTTGAGGCCAGCGCGAATGCCGGCCATGGGGCCCGGGAAGTCACCTTCGTCGTCATGGACCAACTGGTCGGCGTAAGGCGCGTATTTTTCCAGGTTCCTGTTGCAGGAGATAATCAGGTCGTCGCTCAGCGCACGGGTCTTGCGATGCAGATGCGCAATCAGCGGCTCGCCATGCCATTCCAGCAAACCCTTGTCCTGACCGCCCATGCGTTGGCCTCGGCCTCCAGCCAGGAGCAGAATGGAGCAGGGCGGCAAATGTGTAGTCGAGGTCATGGCAAGTCTCCATGGGGGCGGCGAAAAAACGGGGCGCTGTGATATAACACCGGGCTGTTTATCCTACAACTGGACGAGCCTATGAAAGCCAAGGCTGATGTACCTTTCGCGCCGCTCAACATCGCGGTGTTGACTGTCAGCGATACTCGCACCCTGGAAACCGATACGTCAGGACAGGTCTTCGTCGACCGCTTGAGCGATGCCGGTCATTACCTGGCCGCTCGGGTTTTGCTTAAAGATGACCTCTACAAAATTCGCGCGCAAGTCGCCACCTGGATTGCCGATGATGTCGTGCAGGTGGTGTTGATCACCGGCGGTACAGGATTCACGGGGCGCGATAGCACGCCGGAAGCGGTGAGTTGCCTGCTGGACAAGCAGGTCGACGGTTTTGGAGAGCTGTTCCGGCAGATTTCGGTCGCGGACATCGGCACTTCGACTGTCCAGTCTCGCGCCTTGGCGGGGTTGGCCAATGGCACGCTGGTCTGCTGTTTGCCGGGATCGACCAACGCTGTGCGCACTGGCTGGGATGGCATCCTCGCCGAACAGCTGGATTCGCGGCACCGTCCCTGCAATTTCGTCGCTCACCTGAAACAGGCCGAGCCTTGTGAATCCCGTGGGTAAGCCCGGCAAAACCGGCAGCCTGATGGCTGTCGAGGTGGCATTGGCGCGTTTACTGGAAATGGCTGAGTCATCAAGGATACGTGAGCGTGAGCGCTTGCCGTTGGCGCAGGTTCAAGGTCGCATACTGGCCGACGACCTCGTCTCGACGCTTGATCTGCCGCCCTGGCCGAACAGTGCCATGGACGGCTATGCCTTGCGCATCGCTGACTGGACGGGAGAACCGTTGGTGGTCAGTCAGAAGATTTTTGCCGGTCAGGCACCCGAAGCGTTGAGGCCTGGTACCTGTGCCCGGATCTTTACCGGCGCGCCTGTGCCGGCAGGTGCCGATTGCGTCGAGATGCAGGAGAACACCGAGGTCCAGGAGGATGAGCTCGTCCGTTTTAACGAGACGATGGCTGCGGGTCAAAACATTCGGCCACAAGGCCAGGAAACCACCGTTGGTGAGCTTGTTTTGCCGGCGGGCACGCGCCTTGGGCCTATCGAGCAAGGCCTGTCCGCCTCGCTGGGATGTGCTGAGCTGGACGTGGTGCGTAAGGTTCGTGTTGCCGTCCTGTCCACCGGGGATGAATTGATAGAGCCGGGGCAGACCCTCGGGCCGGGACAGATTTACAACAGCAATCGCGTATTGCTGTGCAGTTGGTTGCAGCGCTTGGGCTGTGAGGTGATCGATGCCGGTATTCTTCCTGATGATTTAGCGACCACGCGTGCCCGCCTTGGCGAGTTGAAGGATGTCGACCTGATCCTTTCTACCGGCGGTGTGTCTGTGGGGGAGGCCGATTTTCTGGGCATCGCCTTGCGCGAAGAGGGCGAGTTGACCCTGTGGAAACTCGCCATCAAACCAGGCAAGCCGCTGACGTTCGGTCATTTTCGCGGCGTGCCTGTGATTGGTTTGCCCGGCAACCCTGCGTCGACACTGGTTACGTTTGCCCTGTTGGCCAGGCCCTATCTCTTGCGCCGCCAAGGTGTAAAAGAGGTTGAACCATTGAAGTTTCAGGTGCCGGCAGGGTTCGACTGGCCCAAGGCTGGAAATCGCCGAGAGTATTTGCGTGGGCGCCTGGAGAATGGTCGGGCAATCATCTACAAAAACCAGAGCTCTGGGGTGCTTCGCAGTGCCGCCTGGGCTGATGGCCTGGTTGAAGTGCTGGAAGACCGCACGTTGATCGAAGGCGATCACGTTAACTTCATTCCGCTTAGCGAAGTCCTGGGCTGATCACGACCACAGTCTTGCCACGCAAGCCCGGTTGATCGCTCCGGGACTTGCGTGCAGGGCTAGCGTTTAACGCGCCAGAAGTGACACGACCTGATCGAAGCGGCTGTTGGCGACCCAGCCCAGCAGCCCCAGGACAACGGCTGTTCCTCCCGCTGAATAGGCCAACCTGTGTTTGATGGATTTTACATCGCCACGGACCTCTTCCATGTCTCTTCGGATGTATTTGAGGTGTGTCTCGAGTTCAATGACGCGAGGTTCCATATCAATTCCTCCGGCGGGCTTTGCGCTGTTATTGAATTCAGCCTGATGATTGGCGCGACTTTCTGGCAATGGCGCGACCTGACTGAGGGGTAACCTGATGTCATGACTTTGCATGGACTAAAACGCTCCTCGCTTTAAAGCCCTTTGGCTGGCCGACACTATCGATGATTGCGCTTCGTGCGGCCCTTGAAGAGGGTCTACTCATTGCTTGCACATCCCTGTGTATTTACTGTTGATGACTGATACCTCGGACACCAAGGTGTACCAATCGCCAAGGTAGGTCAATTGAGCCGATTCCTCACATCTTGTAAGAAAATATCCCCCCCTGTAGGACCGAGAGACTGCGCGCGTCAAAAAAATTCAATTCCTTGCAACTTTTATAGGGGTTGGCGAGGTCAACATCTCCCATACGGATTCCAATTATGGGAGCGACAACAATGAGTGAGCGCAAGGCGCTGTTGATTTTGCACGGCAAGCAGGCACTCAACGAAGAGGTCCGCACCGCCGTCGACGTTAAACGCGAGCAGGGCTGGGAGTTGGCGGTCCGACTGACCTGGGAGGCGGGTGATGCGCAGCGGCTGGTGGAAGAAGCCCTGAACGCAGGCTATACGCAACTGATTGCCGGAGGCGGTGATGGCACGTTGCGTGATATCGCCGATGCCATGGCAGCGCATTCGACGCAGGCCAGTCTGGTGCTGATGCCGCTGGGCACCGCGAACGATTTTGCTCGCGCCGCCGGTGTGCCCCTGGAACCCGCTCTGGCGCTGGACCTTTTGGACGCTGCCCCGCACGCGATCGATCTGGGGGAGGTTGGCGGTCAGGTCTTCCTGAACATGGCCACCGGCGGTTTTGGTAGCCAGGTCACGGCGAATACGTCGGAGGACTTGAAAAAAGTCCTCGGGGGCGCCGCCTATCTGTTCACCGGCTTATCGCGCTTCAGCGAGTTGCATGCCGCCTACGGCGAGTTGCAGGGGCCGGACTTTCATTGGAGCGGTGAGCTATTGGCGTTGGGGATCGGCAATGGTCGGCAGGCTGGCGGCGGTCACGTGCTGTGCCCGGAGGCACTGGCTGACGATGGTTTGCTGGATATCAGCATTTTGCCTGCGCCGCAGGAGTTGGTCGGTACGTTGAAAACGCTGCTGGCCGATGGCTTCGGCATCGACAACATGTTTGTGCGAGCTCGCCTGCCGTGGGTCGAGATCAAGGTCTCGGAAGGCCTTTACATTAATCTGGATGGCGAACCCATTGAGGGCGAGAGCCTGAGGTTTTCGGCGCGTCCAGCGGCATTGCGCGTGCATCTGCCGGAGAACTCGCCGCTGCTGAGTGCTTCGAATACGGCTAGTCGTCCAGGCTGATGATTTGCTCGCGCACGGCAAACAGTACCAGGCCGGCCACGTCGTAGATCTGCAAGCGCTTCATGATCTGCGAGCGGTGGGTCTCGACGGTTTTGATACTGAGGCCCAGGCCATTGGCGATTTCCCGGGTGGATTTGCCGCGAACAATCAGTCGCAGGATTTCCAGCTGACGGGCCGTCAGATTGTGCGAGTCCGCAGGCTCGGGCTGAAGTTTCTGGTTGCGTATAAGCGCCTGGTTGATGACCGTGTGGGCAATGGCCGGGCTCAGGTAGCGTTCGTTATTGCGCAAGGCATCCAGGGCATGTTCCAGCTCGGTGGCCGTGGTGTCTTTGAGCAAATAGCCATGAGCACCGGACTCAAGCGCCTGCATGATGAGGGCGGGGTCGGTGTGCATCGACAGGATCAGCACCTTGCTTTGCGGGCGTACCCGCTTGAGTCGTTGCAAGGCTTCAAGGCCACCGGTCTCCTTCATGGAGATATCCAGCAGCACAATGTCCGGCGACAGCTTCTCGACCATCTCGAGTAACTGCGAGCCGTCATTGGCCTCACCAATAACCGCGTAGCCAGGAATATCCAGCACCAGAGCGCGCACGCCTGCCCTGATAAGCGAGTGGTCATCCACCAGAAGTAAGTTACAAGTCAATGCATAACCTTATTCGTACTGGCCCGTTCGAGCGCACGGGGCGCCCAGGGAAAGAGTGCTTCGATTTGAGTGCCTTTGCCCGGCTCGCTGATCACGGCCAGGGTACCGCCCAGTTGATCGATCCGTTCCACCATCCCGGCCATCCCGCGCTGTCCCTCTCGACCGGGATCTGCTGCTGGCGCGAACCCCAGGCCATCATCGCTGATTAACAGCGCCAGACCCTGGGGCATGCGTTGCAGGCGGATCAACAGGTTGTTCGCTTCGGCGTGACGCAGGATATTGGTCACCGCTTCCTGGGTGATCCGAAAGGCGGCCACCGCCATTTCTTCGGGTATGCCGGTCAAACGTTGATGGCATTCAAGGCTCCAGTGCACTGAGGTATTGGCCAGGGTCTTGAGCAGATGCGCACGCAAACTGGCTTCCAGCCCGAGACTGGCCAACTGCCTGGGATGGAGAATGGCAGAGACATCACGAACTTTGGCCAGGGTTTCGTCCAGTGTGTCGCAGAGCACCGAGCACTGGCCCTGCATGTCTTCAGGCATCCGGCGTTTGAGCCATTCACTTTGAAGTTTTGCAGCGGTCAGCAACTGGCCGATGTCGTCATGCAGTTCTCGGCTGAGCCGATGGCGTTCATTTTCCTGTACTTCCAGCAGGCGGTCGGCCAGCTCTTGCGGCTGAAATTTTATCGACTTGCGCGACAGGAAATGTTGCACCCAGACGCAGGCGAGCGCCGCAATACTGAGTACCAGCAGGCTCAACGGCAGTGGAACGGACAGGCTGAAGACCAGCAGGCTGCCAAGTACCGAACTGGTGCACAGCAATAGCGTGAACCGCCGCGCGTTTTTTTGGGAGGGTGGCCATAGGGTGATTGACTTGAGACTGGCGTACATAGCGGATGGAGCCAATGGATGTTCGCTGCGGGCAGACCGGCCATCGTGGTTGACGGGTCTCTGTCTGAAAATCTGTAGTGACTCGTCTCAAGCAGTGCAGTCCAGGGTTGAAACTACAGCCTTTAACTTTTCGGGCCGCTCTCATCTGGAATCACTTTGCCATTAATTGGCGTCAACTAATGGTCGGCATAATACCACTTAAGATACCGTCGGTCGCGTCTGCTATATATGTCTATTCGGTCAGGAATTAAAAGCTCTGGACGATAGTTCCACAATGGAAAAAGTTTACGAAGGAGGGGTAGTTTATTTGTATCGAGCTGTCGTTGACAGATATGAAATATTCAATTGCGACATGAGCGCACTCAAGTTAATGAGCGGCATCATGGCAATAAGAATACGCAACACGGCATTGTTATCTGGCTAATTAAGCCTGTCGCTCCGAATAGGTAACGAGCGTGAACGGTTTGGAATTAACCGGTAACTGAAAATGGCTTTGTCCTACCTGAAAAGCAAAAGCTTCGATCAGGGAAGTCTGTTCACTGTCATCCAGACTGAGTTGGCCGGTGGTTTGATCGATGAGTTCGAGTTGCCAGGCCATCAGCGTGAAGCAGTCCTTCAGCGCACCCAGAGCCTGGTCGTGCAGTTCCATGTGACTTTGGGCGTGGTTCAGCAAGCCGTGTATGTGCAGCGAAAATTCGGATACCGCTTCCAGTGCCAGAGCATCGGCCTTGCTGGCCAATTTGAGGAGGCTGCTGAGCATGCAATCGATTGCGTCCTTGTCATTGCTGATCAACTGCAGATGGCTAAGGCACTCCTCCGATTTGGCCAGGAGTGTTTCTGCCTCGACGAGGAACTCCGGAAAGCGCTGAGCCCACTGTTTAGGGTCGTTCGGCATGCTTATCTCCACAACGTCATGTCAAATGAGGGGATGTCGTGTGTGTCGACGAAGACGTCCTGCGACCCGACGCTGCCGTGCCGGCATGAGATCGCGCTCCGGCAGGCCTGGGTGCAGGCTGGGGAACTCGAGAGGGTGGATGGCCACTTACCTGCGATCGCACACAAAAGCCTGACTCCGTTCATGCAATGAGAATGGCGTCACATTAATGGCTATTGGATATTGCGAATATCAGGTTGGGCCTGATTGTTACTAGGGGAATCCCTTACACAGGGGAACCTAACGTGCAAACCGAGGTCGCGCCGCAGGGGATGGAGCAGATGAAATTACTGCGCCAGTAAAGCATGATGTTAATGTGACATCAATGCCCGATCGTGGCATTTTGTCTCAGGGTCAAGATCTGGCAAAAACAGCCGATAACCCACTTTAGTGAATTCATCAGTACAAGCTCAGGAGTCATTAATGGCCGGCATTCTCGACACGGTAGACCAACGCACACAACTGGTGGGTGAGAATCGCCTGGAAATTCTCATGTTCCGGCTGGCCGGTCGGCAATTGTTCGCAATCAACGTCTTTAAAGTGCAGGAAGTGTTGCAACTGCCGAAGCTGACCCTGATGCCTCAGCGCCATCCGTTTGTCTGCGGCGTGGTCAACCTGCGTGGGCAGACGTTGCCGGTGATCGACCTGTCCCAAGCCATCGGCATGCGTCCGCTGGTGCCGAGCCCTACCAGTACGATCATCGTCACCGAGTACAACCGTTCGGTGCAGGCGTTCCTGGTGGGCGGCGTGGACCGCATCGTCAACATGAACTGGGAAGCCATTCTGCCGCCGCCCACCAGCGCCGGCCGCCAGCATTACCTGACCGCCATCAGCAAGGTCGACGATCAGTTGGTGGAAATCATCGACGTCGAAAAAGTCCTGGCCGAAATCGTGCCGTACAACGCCAAGGTCTCGCGCGAGAAACTCGATGACCCGGTGCTGGAACGCGCTCGCGGTCGTGAAGTGCTGCTGGTGGACGACTCCAACGTAGCCCTGTCGCAATTGCGCGACACCCTGGGCCAGTTGGGCGTGAAGATGCACATCGCCAGCGACGGCTTGAAGGCGCTGAACATGCTCAAGGCCTGGGCTGATACGGGCGTGTCGATGACCGACAAACTGCTGATGGTCTTTACCGACGCGGAAATGCCGGAAATGGACGGCTATCGCCTGACCACCGAAATCCGTAATGACCCGCGTCTGCGCGGCTTGTACGTGGTGCTGCACACGTCGCTGTCGGGCAGCTTCAACGACTCGATGGTCAAGAAGGTCGGCTGCGACAACTTCCTCTCCAAGTTCCAGCCGGACAAACTCGTCGACGTGGTGCGCCAGCGCCTGATGCTCGATGAAGTGCCTGCCTGATAACGACGCAGTCCTTGTGGGAGCGGGTTTGTGTGGCGAGGGGATTTATCCCCGTTGGGCGGCACAGCTGCCCCCAAGTGTGTTTACGCGGCGCATCAGTTGGAAATCATGTGCAGGTTTTGCGTCTGCTTCGCAGCCGAACGGGGCGGTGCGACGTTTCGCTAAATCCCCTCGCCACACAGGCCCGCTCCCACCGGGCATGCAGAGATCGGTTTTCAGCCTTTGATTCGGCGATCAAGCTCGTATAGGGTGGCTTTTTTTGCCCACCAGGGAGCTGGCCATGTTGCGTCTGAGCGCGCTTTACCGTTATCCGTTGAAATCCGGCATGGGCGAGACCCTGCAACAGGTCAGCCTCGACAAGCTGGGGCTGGACGGTGATCGACGCTGGATGCTCGTGGACAAGGCCAGCGGGCGCTTCCTGACCCAGCGCGCAGTGGGGCAGATGAGTCAGTTGTCGGCGCTGTGGAATGCCGGTGGTGGCCTGACCCTCAGTGCTCCCGGGCGCTCAGTGATCGATATTGCCTTGCCGGCCAGCGACGCTGAACTGCGCGGCGTGACGATCTTCAAAGACAGTCTGCGGGTGCCCGATGCCGGTGATGAGGCCGGCGCCTGGGTCAGTGAGTTCATCGGAAAGCCGACGCGACTGGTGCAAATTCCTCTGGATCGCGCGCGCACCACGCAAGCGGGCTACGGCAAGGACGACGATCAGGTGGCCTTCGCCGATGGCTTCCCGCTGCTGCTGATCGGGCAGGCATCCTTGGAGGACCTCTCGCAAAAGGTCGGACGCCCGCTGGAAATGCTGCGCTTTCGACCAAACCTGGTGATCGAGGGCAGCGAGGCGTATGCCGAAGACAGCTGGAAGCGCATTCGCATCGGCGATGTCGAGTTCCGCGTGGTCAAGTCCTGTTCGCGCTGCATCCTGACCACCATCGACCCGCAAACCGGTCAGCGCAGCGATGATCGCGAACCTCTGGCCACGTTGCAGAAGTACCGTTCCGAGGCCGACGGCGCGATGTTCGGGCAGAACCTGGTCAATGACAGCAACGGCCAACTTGAAGTCGGTATGCCGGTGACGATCCTGGAATAAACAGACTGAATGAAAAATGCCCGCGTCCCAAAAGGACGCGGGCATTTTTTTGTCGCTGTGAAACCCCGGGGTTTTAGCCGCGGTATTCGCACAGGTAAGCGGTGTCGACGGCCACTTTCAGCTGGAACTTGCTGTTGGCCGGCACGTTGAACTGGCTGCCGGCGGCGAAGGTTTCCCAGTCGCTGCTGTCAGGCAGTTTGACGGTCAGGGCGCCGGTCACCACGTGCATGATTTCGCGCTGGCTGGTGCCGAATTCGTATTCGCCCGGAGCCATGACGCCAATGGTCGCAGGACCTTCAGCGGTGCCAAAGGCGATCGACTTGACGGTGCCGTCGAAGTACTCGTTGACTTTAAACATGGGCGATTCCTCGAAAAGGGCTAAAAAGGGCCGGCCAGTATGCACAAGGCCTCGAATGCCGTCACCTCTCCTGGGGGAAAACCTGTGGCAACAAACGCGCCGTATTGCGCGCGTCCTCCAGTGCCCGATGTTGTTGGCCATTGAACTGCATGCCCACCAGTTGCAGGGCCCCATTGAGTCCCAGCGGGCGCTCCAGGCGTAGGGCCTTGGCAAAGCGCTGTTTGAGATTCATGTGCGGCACGCGACCAAGAACGCTGTCCAGTTGCAGTCGCTGCCATTCCTGAAGCAGTTGCTTGCGATCGTAATCGCCCCAACTGGCCCAGCCCTCCAGAACCGATTGATGGCGCCCGAGCCATTGCTCGAATGACGGCCAGACCTCGCTCAGCGTTTGCGCTGCGTCGACGTTAGCTTGTGTGATGTGCGTCAGTTCCCGGCAAAACGGCGTCAGCAGCGGCCGCAGCAATGGCCGTACGAAGCACTGGAAATAATCCACTTCGCGTCCTTTTCGGTCCACCAGAGTGGCACCGATTTCGATGATTTCCATTTCCGTTACTGGCCAGCCACCGTCATCGGTGGTGGCTTCCAGATCGATCACCAGCCAGTGAGGCATCGCAGGGTTCCTGGTATCCGCGTCCTGATAGGGCTTGAGCGTAGCCAAAGCCGACGGATCCGCCTAGCGGCTTATTCGACCTCCAACAAAATCTGACGATTTTTCACCTGATCGCCGACCCGGACCTGCAAGCGTTTAAGCACCCCGTCGATTCCTGATTTGAGCGGGTGTTCCATTTTCATCGCTTCGAGCACCAGCAGCAGCTGACCTTTACTGACCGGGCTGCCCTCGCTGACCAGCACGTCGACGATCGCCCCGTCCATGGGTGCCTTGAGGGTGCCGGAGCTGACGCTGGCCTGGCTGCTGACCAACGCTTGGGTGCGATCGACCAGTCGCAGGCTGCCGGGACGGGTGAACAGCCAGAGTTGCCCGGCCGTGAGGCGGTAGGCATGGCGTTGGCGGATGCCGTCAATCATCAGTGTTGCCCAGTGCCCGTCGCACTGGATGACCTTCAATTCGAGGGTTCGGCTGCCGACGTACAACCGGTACGGTGCGTCAGGCGCTGCGTTCAATTCCACCCCCCAGTCCTGATCCCCCAGGCCTATTTGAAAGTGCAGGGGCACGCTGGCGTTGTTTCGCCAACCGGCCAGCGGGGCGGGATGAACGTGCGCCGAAGCGTGATAGAACAGCGCAGCTGCAATGGCCAGTTCTTCGTCGCTCGGTACTGATGGATGCAGGCAGGGATGGTCGGCAAAACAGTTCGGGATGAACCCTGTGCTGAATTCGCCGCTGATGAACTGCGGGTGTTGCAGCAGGCTGGCGAGCAAGCGCTGATTGCTTTGCACGCCCAGCAGCACGTTGTCCTGCACTGCCCGCAACAGTTTGCGCCGGGCTTCTTCACGGGTCGCGCCATGGGCGATGAATTTGCCCAGCAGCGGATCGTAGAACGGACTGATGTTTTGGCCTTCGATCAAGCCATGATCGATCCGCACACCGTCTTGCAACGCAAGTTCCCACGCCTCGATTCGACCGGTTTGCGGCAAAAAGCCCTGAGCCGGATCTTCGGCGTACAAACGCACTTCCATGGCATGCCCGTTGAGCTGCACCTCTTCCTGTTTTAAAGGCAGCGGCAGGCCCTCGGCGACGTGCAGTTGCCAGGCCACCAGATCGAGGCCGGTGATCAGTTCTGTTACCGGGTGTTCCACTTGCAGGCGGGTGTTCATCTCGAGGAAGTAGAACTGCCCGCGTGTATCCAGCAGGAATTCCACGGTGCCAGCGCCCACGTAATTCACCGCACGACCGGCCTTGAGCGCCGCTTCACCCATGGCCTGACGCAACTCGGTGGTCATCACCGGGCAGGGCGCTTCTTCGATGACTTTCTGGTGGCGGCGCTGGATCGAACAGTCGCGTTCGCCGAGGTAGATCAGGTTGCCATGCTGGTCACCAAATACCTGGACCTCGACATGGCGCGGATCGATCAGCGCTTGTTCGAGGATCAGTTCGTCGCTGCCAAATCCGTGCAGCGCTTCGGAGCGCGCGGTTCGCAGCTGTTCCAGCAAATCGCCAGCGCTGTGCACCAGACGCATGCCCCGTCCGCCACCGCCGGCGCTGGCCTTGATCATCAGCGGGTAGCCGATGCGCTCGGCTTCGCGGCTCAGGGTCGCGTCGTCCTGTTCGGCGCCTTGATAGCCTTTGATGCACGGCACGCCGGCCGCGAGCATGGCGAGTTTCGACAGCCGTTTGCTGCCCATCAACTCGATCGCTTCGGGGCTCGGGCCAATGAAAGTGATGCCGGCTGTTTGGCAGGCGAGGGCGAATTCGGCGTTTTCCGAGAGGAATCCGTAGCCGGGGTGAATCGCGTCGGCACCGCTGCGCCGGGCGGCGTCGATGATCGCCGGGATGTTCAGGTAGGACTGCTGCACCGGGGCCGGGCCGATGCTCACGGCTTCATCGGCCATTTGGACGTGCAAGGCGTCGGCGTCGGCATCGCTGAATACGGCAACGGTGCGGTAGCCCAGGGCGTGGGCAGTGCGCTGGATGCGGCAGGCGATTTCGCCGCGGTTGGCGATCAGGATTTTGCTGAGTCCGGGCATTGGGTCTTCTCTCAAGTTATGCGGTGAAAGTGATGGCCTCTTCGCGGGCAAGCCTCGCTCCTACAGTCGGTGATATCTGTAGGAGCGAGGCTTGCCCGCGAAGCTTTTAAAGGGCCCAGCCCGGTTTACGCTTTTGCACGAATGCCATCGTCCCCTCGACCCCTTCAGACCCGGTCACCGCTTCGCTGAACCATTCGGCCGCCTCATCCAGCAAGGCGTCCGACGGCTGTCCCGCACTCGCCAGCAACAGTTTTTTGGTCGTGGCATTCGCCCCCGGCGCGCAGCACAACACATGGGCGAGGATTTCATCGAGGCGCTCGGCCAAGGCTTGCGCGTCATGCTCGACGAAATGCACCAACCCCATGCGCCGCGCCTGGGTGCCATCGAAACGCGCCGCCGTCAGTGCCAGTCGGCGCGCCTGGGTCAGGCCGATGCGCTGGACCACGAACGGCGCGATCTGCGCGGGCAGCAGACCGAGGCTGGTTTCCGGCAGACCGAACTGCGCCAGGTGATCAGCCAGCGCAACATCGCTGACGCAGGCCAGCCCCAATCCACCGCCGAGCACCGCGCCTTGCAGCACCGTGATCACCACTTGTGGCGCGTGTTGCACCTCTTGCAGCAGTGCGCCGAACGCTCGGTTCAAGTCGCGATAGGCCTGCGAGCCTTGAGCCCGGGCATTGGCCATGTCCTTGATGTCGCCGCCGGCACAAAAATGCCCGCCGCCCCCGCCGATCACCAGCGCCCGAATGGCTCGATCATCACGCACCGCTGCCAGCACCGCGCGTAGTTCGGCGACCATCTGCAAGCTCATGGCGTTGCGGCTTTCCGGGCGATTGAGGGTGATGTGCAGCACGCCGTTATGCGACTCCAACAACAAGGTTTGGCAAATCGGCAGGGCGCTCATTTCTTTTTCCCCGGCAGGATGCCCATGAGTTTGCAGATGATCCCCAGCATGATTTCGTCGGCCCCGCCGCCGATCGACACCAGGCGCACGTCACGGTAAGCGCGGGCCACCGGGTTATCCCACATGAAGCCCATGCCGCCCCAATATTGCAGGCAGCTGTCGCTGACTTCGCGGCCCAGGCGCCCGGCCTTGAGTTTGGCCATCGACGCCAGGCGCGTGACGTCCTGACCTTTGATGTATTGCTCGGTGGCCTGATAGACCAGCGCCCGCAGGCATTCGATTTCGGTTTGCAGTTCGGCCAGGCGGAAGTGAATGACCTGGTTGTCGATCAGCGCGCTGCCAAAGGTTTTGCGCTCCTTGCAGTACTCGATGGTGCTGTCGACGCAATATTCCAGGCCCTTGATCATGTTCGCCGCGCCGAACAAACGTTCTTCCTGGAATTGCAGCATCTGCATCATGAAGCCCGCACCTTCATGGCCGATGCGGTTGCGTTGCGGCACGCGCACGTTGTCGAAAAACACTTGGGCGGTTTCCGAACTGCGCATGCCGAGCTTGTCCAGGTGCGAACTGAGGCTGATGCCCGGGGTGTTCATCGGCACCATGATCAACGACTTGTTGATGTGCGGTTTGTCGTCCGAGGTGTTGGCCAGCAGGCAGATGAAGTCGGCGCTCGGCGAGTTGGTGATCCACATTTTGCTGCCGTTGATCACGTAGTCGTCGCCGTCCTTGCGGGCGGTGGTTTTCAATCCGGCCACGTCGGAACCGGCACCGACTTCGGAGACGCCGATGCAGCCGACCTGTTCGCCGGTAATCGCCGGACGGAGGAATTCTTCGCGCAATTCATCGGAGCCGAAGCGGGCGAGAGCAGGCGTGCACATGTCGGTCTGCACGCCGATGGACATCGGGATCCCGCCGCAGTGAGTCGTGCCGAACTCTTCGGCGGCGACGATCGAATAGCTGTAATCGAGCCCCATGCCGCCAAACTGTTCCGGTTTGGAAATCCCCAGCAGGCCGAGGTCGCCGGCCTTGCGGAAGATCTCGTGAATCGGGAAGCGTCCGGCCTTTTCCCATTCCTCGACATGAGGATTGATCTCGTGATCGACGAATTGGCGGACCGTGCGACGCAGTGCTTCGTGTTCCTGGGTGAAGATCATTTTTATTGTTCTCCTGACGGACCCGATCGTTCCCACGCTCTGCGTGGTAACGCCTCTTTGGACGCTCTGCGTCCGCTTTTGGGACGCGGAGCGTCCCGGGCTGCATTCCCACGCAGAGCGTGGGAACGATCAATCAAAATCTCGCGACGCCAAAACTATTGGTTTGCAATGGCCGCACGTCGGCCTCGTGACAGATGTCCAGCAAGTAGCCGAGCAAGGTCCGGGTATCCCGGGGGTCGATCAGCCCGTCGTCCCACAGGCTGGCGCTGCCATACAGCGCGGTGGACTGGCTGTCGAGTTTCTGCGCCGTGACCTGTTCCAGCATGTCGAGCATTTTCGGGTCAGGCACCAAACCGTCCTTGAGCTGTTTGGCCTCGGTGACGATTCGCAGCACCTTGCCGGCCTGGGCGCCCCCCATGACAGCGGTTCGGCTGTTGGGCCAGGCGAAGATGAAACGCGGGTCGAGGCCGCGGCCGCACATCGCGTAGTTGCCGGCGCCATAGGAGCCGCCGACGACGATGGTCAGTTTAGGCACCCGGGCGTTGGCCACCGCTTGAATCATCTTCGCGCCGTGTTTGATCACGCCTTGCTGTTCCGATTCGGTGCCGACCATGAACCCCGTGGTGTTGTGAAAAAACAGCAGCGGTGTCCGGCTCTGGTCACATAGTTGGATGAATTGCGCGGCTTTGCTCGCGCCCTTGGGTGTGATCGGGCCGTTGTTGCCGATGAATCCGCAGGTGCGACCCTGAATGTGCAAGTGGCCGCAAATGGTCTGCTGATCGAACTCACCCTTGAATTCGAGGAAGCTCGAACCGTCGGCAATCCGCGCGATGATTTCGCGCACGTCATAGGGCTTTTTCGGATCGTCGGGAATCAGCCCGAGCAACTCGTCGATCGGGTAGAGCGGCTCTTCCCAATACCTTGCGGGGGCTACGGGTAACCGCGCATTCCACGACAGCAGGCTGATGATCTCGCGCACCTGACGCACGCCATCGGCATCATTCTCGGCCAGGTATTCGGCGGTGCCGGCGGTTTGCGCGTGCATCTCGGCGCCGCCCAGTTCTTCATCGGTGGCGACTTCACCGGTGGCGGCTTTGAGCAGCGGCGGGCCGGCCAGAAACAGCTTAGCCTTGCCGCGAACCACCACCACGTAATCCGAGAGCCCCGGCTGATAAGCCCCACCCGCCGTGGCCGAGCCGTGAACCACGGTGATCTGCGGCAGCCCCATGGCCGACATCCGCGCCTGATTGGCAAAGCTGCGGGCGCCTTCGACGAATATCTCTGCCGCGTAATTGAGGTTCGCGCCGCCGCTCTCGGCGAGGGTGATCACCGGCAGTTTGTTCTCCATGGCGATCTGTTGCAGGCGCAGGGACTTTTTCAGGCCGCTGGGGGAAATGGTCCCGCCCTTGATCGCGCTGTTGTTCGCCACCACCAGCACCCGCACGCCGGACACGTAGCCGATCCCGGCGATCAAACCGCCACCGGCCGAGCTGCCGTCCTTGTCGTCGTGCAGTTTGTAGCCGGCCAAGCTCGCCAGTTCGAGGAACGGCGCGCCGGGGTCGAGCAGTAGATTGAGGCGTTCACGGGGCAGTAACTGGCCGCGCTTGTCGAACCTGGGCTTGGCCTCGGCTGCCTTGTTCAGCAGGTTTTGTTCGAGCTGACGGACTTGCTCGATGCCGACCAGCATTGCCGTGCGGTTCTGGGCGAACTGTTCGCTGAACGGGTCCACGTGTGACTGGATCACCGGCATGGCTTACTCCTTGTCCTTGAGTACGTCGGGCAAATACGCCCGATGGAAACCGTTGTACGACTCGCTGTTCTGCGCCTTGTGAATCGGCCACGCCCGACCGCCAAGGCTCGCCGCACCGTCGATGCGCAACGTGCTGCCGCTGACGAACCCCGCTGCCGGACTGAGCAGGAAAACAATCGCCGCGCTGACTTCGGATTCAGTGCCGATGCGCTTGAGCGGCACGTGTTCGCGCAAGGTTGGAATCACTGCTTTGAACGCACCTTCGTAGGTGTCCATGCCGCTCGATGCCACCCAGCCCGGCGCCACCGCGTTAACCCGCACCCCGGCATAGCCCCATTCGAAGGCAGCGGTTTTCGTGAGGTTATCCATGCCCGAGCGCGCCGCGCCCGAGTGACCCATGCCGGGCATCCCGCCCCACATGTCGGCGAGCATGTTGACGATGGCGCCGCCGTGTTGGCTCATCGACTGATTGAACACTTCCCGGGCTATCAGGAAACCGCCCACCAGGTTGGTGCGCATCACGGTTTCGAAACCCTTCTGAGTGATCGAGGCCAGCGGCGACGGGTATTGCCCGCCGGCATTGTTGACCAGCCCGTGAATCGGGCCGTGCTTGCGGATCAACTCGCTGACCAGCTGCTTGACCGCTTCTTCTTCACGAATATCGCAGGTGGCCCAATCCGCCTTGCCTCCGTCCTCGGCAATCTCGGCGGCCACGCTTTTCAACTTGTCAGCCTTGCGCCCGACCAGCAGCACATGGGCACCGAGCGCCGCCAGCTCATGGGCGGTGCAGCGGCCGATGCCGCTGCCGCCACCGGGGACGATGATGTTTTGGCCTGCAAACAGATCGGCTTTGAAAATCGAATCGTACGCCATGGCGACAGTCCTCTAATTGACCTGGTCGGCGATGCGCTGGGGCACCGGAATCTGGATGTCCAGCAACTGCTGGGCGAAGGCCTTGCCTTGCGGATCGATTCGCAGGCTGGCCACGCCACCGCCGCCGAGGGCGTTCTCCAGGAGAAAATTGAAACTGTGAGTGCCGGGCAAATACCAACGCTCGACACGTCCGTGTACCGGGTCGAGGACGTGGCTCATCCAGTCGACCATCACCTCGGGCGTCAAGGCCTCGGCGATCCATGGCAGATACTCGGGCTCACGGGCCATGACGCCGATGTTGCTGTGATTACCCTTGTCGCCGGAGCGGGCCACGGCGAGTTTGATCAGGGCCACGCTGGCATCGGCGCGGCCTGTGGGGTGCGGCGGGTCGAACGGTACGGGCAAGTCATCCGGGTCGAGCACATCGACGGCGGGCAGGGCGCACGGGTGGCGCTGACCCTGGAGTTCAATTTCCAGCGTGCAGGCGGTTTTGTCGATGAGGAACGAGAACAGCCGGATCAGCGGATACACCGTCGGCCGTCCCCCGACAATCCCGGTCAGCCCCGGCGCCATGCCGGTGGCGGCCTGGGCGATTTCCCGGGAGAACACGATCAATGCCTGTTTGTTCGGATGACGCACCGCGAGTTTGATCACCACTTCACGGCTGTCCTGACGTTGGCCGTGGGGGCCGTACGTGGCCTCGCTGCCCAGAAGTTCGATGTTCACTTCGCTGTAGGACGCCCAGCCGCGCTGGCTGAAGATGTCCGAGGTCTTGTTGATGATGGCCTCGCTGACTCGACGCGCCTTGTCGACCGCATCGATCCCCGCGATCAGGCAACTGGCGGTGCAGCGCAAACCGTCCGGATACGTGGCGCTGACCTTGTATTGATCGGTCGGCGGCAGGCCTTTTGCGCCATGCACCTGAACCGCGTTTTTACCCTGTTGCACGAGTTTGACCTGGGTGAAATCGCAGACCACGTCAGGCAGCATATAGGCCTGTGGGTTGCCGATTTCATAGAGCATCTGTTCGCCGACGGTCAGTGGCGTGACCAGGCCGCCGGAGCCCTCGGGTTTGCTGACGATGAACTGGCTGTCGGCGCTGACTTCAACGATGGGGAAGCCAATGTGTTCGTAATCAGGCACGTCGCGCCAATCGGTGAAATTGCCGCCGGTGCACTGCGCTCCACATTCGATGATGTGCCCGGCCAATGCCGCCTGGGCCAGTTTGTCGTAGTCGTGCCACCGCCAGCCGAATTCATGCACCAGCGCGGCACTCACCACCGCGCTGTCCACGACGCGTCCGGTAATGACGATGTCGGCACCCAATCGAAGGGCTTCGACAATGCCCGGTGCGCCAAGGTAGGCATTGGTCGAGACGCACATCGGTGGCAACGGCGCGCCGCTGAACATTTCATGGAGGCCGCGGCTGCTCAGCTGTTTGAACTGCGGTTGCAGGTCGTCGCCCAGCAGCACGGCGATCTTCAGCGCCACCCCGGCCTTGTCGCAGGCCGCTTGCAGCGCGGCGGCGCAGGCCTGTGGATTGACCCCGCCGGCGTTGCTGATGACGCGGATTTTTTGTTCGGCGAGTTGCCCCAGCAGTGGGCTGAGGACTTCGATGAAGTCGCCCGCATAGCCCGCCTGCGGATCTTTCATCCGTGCGCCGGCCATGATCGACATCGTGATCTCGGCCAAATAGTCGAAGACCAGGTAGTCCAGGCGTCCACCTTCCACCAGTTGCGCGGCGGCGGTCGAGGTGTCGCCCCAGAACGCGCTGGCGCATCCGATGCGAATTGTTTTAGGCGCAGCCAATTCCATAACCACCTCCGACAGAAGTGCATCGAGACTACCAAGCAAGCGCTTGGTTTGTAAACGGCTGAAATATCTTCTGCCCAAGCGCTTGCTTGGTTGCCGTCGCCAGCTTAAATTGCCCGCGCAACCCCGCTGTTTTAGCGGCGGGCGGCGCATCTGATTGATCGACTGTAGGAGAGAACGGGTGGACGAGCAAAAAGCCCTGGGGGTCATGCGCGAATTGGTCGACAACGGCCAATTGACCGACCCTGACAGCGCCCGCGGCAAACTGCTGCAAGTGGCGGCTCACCTGTTCCGCAACAAAGGTTATGAACGCACCACCGTGCGCGATCTGGCCGGTGCCGTGGGCATTCAGTCGGGCAGCATCTTTCATCACTTCAAAAGCAAGGACGAGATCCTGCGGGCGGTGATGGAGGAGACCATTCGCTACAACACGGCGTTGATGCACGCCGCTCTGGCCGAGGCCGTCAACGTACGCGAGCGGGTGCTGGCGCTGATTCGCTGCGAATTGCAGTCGATCATGGGCGGCAGCGGCGAGGCCATGGCGGTGTTGGTGTATGAATGGCGTTCGCTGTCCGAAGACGGGCAGGTGCAGGTGCTGGCGCTGCGCGATATTTATGAAGCGCTTTGGCTGCAGGTGCTGGGTGAAGCCAAGGAGGCCGGTTTTATCCGCGGCGATGTGTTCATCACGCGCCGTTTTCTCACGGGCGCGTTGTCCTGGACCACCACCTGGTTTCGTGCCGGCGGCAGCATGAGCCTCGATCAACTGGCCGATGAGGCATTGATACTTGTGCTCGAAGAGAAGCAATAAGTTGTCATGTGTCTGCAGGAAACTGGCTAAGTGGCCGAAACCGCCTAGCTTGAATGCATTGATGGGTATTTTTTGGGGAGTGGGTTGTTTTGATGTCTTCGCCAATTAGGACGGCCTCGCAGCTTTTGCTGGCGTCGCTCGTGGCAGTCTGGGTGTTGCCATCCCAGGCTGCGCAACTGGTGCGGGTCGGTGCCGCACATTTCCCGCCTTATACCGTGCGCCCCGAGTCCGGTGCCGACACGGGCCTGTTGCCGCAATTGGTCGAAGCCTTGAATCAATTGCAGAGTGACTATCAGTTCGTTCTGGTGCCGACTTCGATTCCCCGCAGGTTCGGTGATTTCAAGCAAGGTCGGGTCGATATGGCCATTTTCGAGAACCCGGACTGGGGCTGGAAGGACATTCCCCACACCAGCGTCGACATGGGCCTTGAAGACGCCGAGATTTTCGTCGCGCAACGTGAGCCCGATCGCCAGCAAAGCTATTTTGCCGACCTCACCGGCAAGCGTCTGGCCCTGTTCAGCGGCTATCACTATGAGTTCGCCAACTTCAATGCCGACCCGAAATTCCTCGCGCAGAACTACAACGCCACGCTGACCTATTCCCATGACAGCAACTTGCTGATGGTGCTGCGCGGGCGGGCCGACGTTGCCCTGGTGACGCGCTCCTACCTGAGCGAATACCTGCTGCGCAACGAGCAAGTGGCTGATCAGTTGCTGGTGTCCCAGAGCATCGATCAGGTCTATCACCACTACGCGATCCTGCGTCCGGCCGCGCCCATCGGTGGCGAAGCGTTCGGCAAGTTGCTGCAAGGGTTGCGGGACAATGGCCAGATGCTGAAGATTTTCGATCCGTACAAGATCGCGGTGGTGCCGGTGCCCAAACCCTGATGGGCACCGCAGGTCGCGTCATTCGCGACTTCGCTTAAATTTTTTGCCCCAGCTCACGTCACATCGTTGAACTGTCGACGATTATCGTGAGCCCGACCCATGCCCAATCTGAATGACCTGACTGCCCTGGCCCTGCCCAACGGAAGCCGTCTTGTAGCTGATGAAACCCAGACTCGCCTGCACCTCAGCCTGGAAGGGCAGCCACTGATCGAGCTACGCCTGACCCGTAAACCCGAGTTGCAGGTGCAGATAGAAAAGCGCTTCGACACCTTTGAAGGGCAGGCACTCTGGGCGACCTGTTATTGGCTGTTCGCCCGTGATCCGGCGTGTCAGCAGGTGATTTTCCAACTTCAGCAATCGCCCACCGACGCCTTGTCGAGCGGTTTGCTAATTCCCACTGAAACCGTTGGCCAATACCGCTGCGAACGCACGATGTTCTGGCAATTGCCTCAGCCTTGGCAGGGCGAGTCGCTGGCCGCCAGTTATCCCCCGCGTATGGTCATCAGTGGCGGCAAGCGTCATCCACTGCGCCCGATAAAACCACGGGGTGAAGTCTATCGGCGCTTCGATGCGCGGCTTGGCGCCTGGATTTCCCTGCGTACGGTGGACATCGACCTGGACCTGGCGCGTTTCAATCGCTGGCAGAACAGCCCGCGGGTGGCGAGTTTCTGGCAGGAGGAGGGCAGCCTCGAACAGCACCGTGAATACCTGAGCAAGCTTGAGGCGGACCCGCACACGGTGACGCTGATCGGTTGTTTCGATGATCAGCCGTTTGCCTATTTCGAAGCCTATTGGGCCAAGGAAGATCGCATCGCGCCGTTCTATGACGCCGGCGATTACGACCGCGGTATCCACATGCTGGTGGGTGAAGAAAATCACCGCGGCCCGCACAAGGTGGCGAGCTGGTTATCGGCGCTGACGCATTACCTGTTTCTCGACGACCCGCGCACTCAGCGCGTGGTCGCCGAGCCTCGCGCCGACAACGCGAAGATGATCGGGTACATGCAAAACCAGGGTTACCACTGCGAGAAAGAGTTCGACTTCCCACACAAGCGCGCGGCGTTGATGATGCTGGGGCGTGAGCGGTTTTTTGATCGGTGTGCGTTGGCTTGATGGGGACAGCTCAAGGTTTGCACCGACCTTGAGTCAGTCTTCGCGGGCAAGCCTCGCTCCTACAGGATTTGCGGTTGAATGTGATTCAGCGACAAACCAGTAGGAGCGAGGCTTGCCCGCGAAGCTTTTAGCGGCGGGCAAAGGTATCCGCACGATTGCCAGACACCTTGCGGCAGTGCACCAGCGCATCGCGAATCATGAAGTTGACCAGGGTCGGTGAGACGCCGAGTTCCTTGGCGATGTCCTTTTGCGGCACACCGTGCAGGCGGTACATCTCGAAGGCGTAACGGGTGCGGCTCGGCAGCTCCGTCAGCGCATCGGCAATGTTTTCCAGGGTCGAGAAATTGATGTGCGAGGTTTCCGGCGAAGCGCCCTGAATCACCACGTTCAGACCTTCCTCTTCCGGCCCTGAATACTTCTGCTCCAGCGCCTGTTTGCGATAGTGGTCGATCGCCAGGTTGCGCACGATCTGGAACAGATAACTGAGCTGAGCCTTGAAGGACGACGTGATTTGCGGCGCCGATTGCAGTCGGAAAAACGCATCCTGGACCACGTCTTCAGCACGCGACCGGCAGCCGGTAATGCGGGCTGCAATTTTGACCAGAATCAGTCGGTTGTCGACAAAGGCCTGAAGTAGCGGTGAATCGCACCTGCTTGTGGATACTTGTTCCGTCATGGAAATCACCTTGCTGCCAATAGGTTGGTGGGACGGCGAGGGGGGCCGGCCTACACATCGAGCGACAAATTATTCTTAATGATAATGATTGTCAATTGAGAAAGAGAATTAATGCATCGCGATGGTGCGGAGTGAGAACTGCGACACGCTGCCGCACCTGCTTGCGGCATCCAAACCCCTTGGCGGTCAAGCCTGCCGACTAATTATTTCAAGACGTCATCCGTTCTCATTGGTGAAAGGTGCCGGGTAAATCCCGGCCAAAACAGCATTCCCAATGCCTTGCGCAGTCGGCGAAGACCGCGTCCTGCATGCCCTTCTATGGGCGTGACGTAAGAAAACCGATTCCATTTGCAAGCCGAATTCAGGCAGGAAACCTCATGACCGACGCGTTCGAACTCCCAAGCAATCTGGTCCAAGCCCTCCAGCGCCGCGCGGCCCTGACGCCGGATCGGGTGGCCTTGCGTTTTCTCGCCGAAACCCCGGATCAGGCTGTGGTCCTCAGTTATCGCGACCTGGATCTGCGGGCGCGAACCATTGCTGGTGCGTTGCAGGCCGAGGCTGAATTCGGCGATCGCGCCGTGCTGCTGTTTCCCAGTGGCCCGGATTACGTCGCGGCGTTTTTTGGCTGCCTGTATGCCGGTGTGATCGCGGTGCCGGCCTATCCACCCGAGTCGGCTAAACGTCATCACCAGGAACGTCTGCTGTCGATCATCAGCGACGCCGAGCCGCGCTTGTTGCTGACCAGCGCCGGCCTGCGCGACGCCTTGCAGCAGATTGAAGGTGCGCCGCCGCTGCTTTGCGTCGACACCCTCGACGGTGCCTTGGCCGACAGCTGGATCGAGCCGAACCTGGCAGACGACCACATCGCGTTCCTGCAATACACCTCAGGTTCCACCGCGCTACCCAAAGGTGTGCAAGTCAGCCACGGAAATCTGGTGGCCAACGAACTGCTGATTCGTCATGGTTTCGGCATCGATCTGAACCCGGATGATGTGATCGTCAGCTGGCTGCCGCTGTACCACGACATGGGCCTGATCGGTGGTCTGTTGCAGCCGATTTTCAGCGGCGTGCCGTGCGTGTTGATGTCGCCGGCCTATTTCCTTGGTCGGCCGTTGCGCTGGCTGGAAGCGATCAGCGAATACGGCGGCACCATCAGCGGCGGACCGGATTTCGCCTACCGCCTGTGCAGCGAACGCGTCAGCGAATCAGCGCTGGAGCGCCTCGACCTGAGTGGCTGGCGCGTGGCGTATTCCGGCTCCGAACCGATTCGTCTCGACACCCTCGATCGCTTTGGCGAGAAATTCGCGGCGTGCGGTTTCACCACCGACAGCTTCATGGCGTCTTACGGGTTGGCCGAAGCCACTTTGTTCGTCGCCGGAACCCCGCGCGGTCAGGGCATCGGCAACCTGCGCGTGGACGATCAAGCCTTGGCCCAGAACCGTGCGGAGGCAGGCGTTGGCAGCGCGATCATGAGTTGCGGCATCAGTCAGCCGGATCACGCGGTGCTGATTGTCGATCCGGTCGCGCTCAATGAACTCGCCGACAACGTGGTCGGCGAAGTCTGGGCCGCCGGGCCGAGCATCGCCCATGGCTACTGGCGCAACCCCGAGGCCAGCGCCAAGACCTTCGTCCAGCACAACGACCGGACCTGGTTGCGCACTGGAGACCTGGGTTTCATGCGTGACGGTGAATTGTTCATCACCGGACGCCTGAAAGACATGCTGATCGTGCGCGGTCACAACCTTTACCCGCAGGACATCGAGCAGACCGTCGAACGCGAAGTGGAAGTGGTGCGCAAAGGTCGCGTCGCCGCTTTCGCCGTCAACATCGACGGTCAGGAAGGCATCGGCATCGCTGCGGAAATCAGCCGCAGCGTGCAGAAAATCCTCCCTCCCGACGCCCTGATCAAAGCCATTCGCCAAGCCGTGGCCGAGGCGTATCAGGAAGCGCCGAGCGTGGTGGTGTTGCTCAATCCGGGCGCGTTACCCAAGACCTCCAGCGGCAAACTGCAACGCTCGGCCTGCCGAAATCGACTGGCGGACGGTAGCCTCGACAGCTTTGCGCTGTTTCCGTCGGCGGACGTTCAGGGCGAATCCCAAACCGAATCAGGTTCCGAGCTGCAAACCCTGATCGGCCAGATCTGGTGCGAGCAACTGCAGGTCAAACAGGTCAACGCCGACGATCACTTCTTCCTGCTCGGTGGCAACTCCATCGCCGCCACGCAAGTGGTCGCGCGCCTGCGTGAAGCACTCGGTCTGGAGCTGAATCTGCGCCTGCTGTTCGAAGCGCCAACCCTTGGCGCGTTCACCGCCGCTGTCGCTCAGTTGCAACAGGACGGCGGCCTGGCCCAAGGCGCGATCACCACACTGCCTCGCAACGAACCGATGCCGCAATCCCTGGCGCAAAACCGTCTCTGGATCACTTGGCAGCTCGACCCGCAGAGCAGCGCCTACAACATTCCCGGCGCCTTGCGCCTGCGCGGCGAGCTGGACGAAGACGCCTTGCGCGCCAGCTTCCAGCAATTGATCGAACGTCATGAATCCCTGCGTACGCGGTTCTTCGAACGTGACGGCGTGGCACTGCAACAGGTCGATGCGGCGAGCGAATTCAACCTGCAATTGATCGACATCAGCGACCTGCCCACCGCCGAGCGTGAAACTTGCGCACTGCAAATCCGTGAGGACGAAGCCCGTACCCAGTTCGATCTGGAGAAAGGCCCGCTGCTGTGGGTGACGCTGGTGCGCCTCGACGATGAGGACCATCAGCTGTTGGTGACGATGCACCACATCATCGCCGATGGCTGGTCGCTGAACGTACTGATCGACGAGTTCTCGCGCCTGTACGCCGCGGCGTCCCAAGGGCAAACAGCGACACTGCCGGCATTGCTCACGCACTACGCCGACTACGGCAGCTGGCAGCGTCAATGGCTGGCGCAAGGGGAGGGCGAGCGCCAACTGGCCTACTGGAAAGCGCAGCTGGGTGAGGAACATCCAACTCTGAACCTGGCCACCGATCACCCACGCTCGGCCCAGCACATTTACAGCGCTGCTCGTCATTCCATAAAGCTGGACGCGACCTTGAGCGACGCCATTCGCCAGACCGCCCAGGCGCAGGAATCGACGCCGTTTATGCTGTTGCTCGCCGCGTTCCAAAGCCTGCTGCACCGCTACAGCGGCCAGCGCGACATCCGCATCGGCGTGCCGAATGCCAACCGCCCGCGCCTGGAAACCCAGGGGCTGATCGGCTTCTTCATCAACACCCAAGTGCTGCGCGCCGAGGTGGACCCGCGTCTGCCATTCGTTGAGCTGCTGGTGCAAACCCGTCACGCCGCGCTCGGCGCACAAGCGCATCAGGATCTGCCCTTCGAACAATTGCTGGAAGCGTTCCCGCAGGCTCGCGAGCAAGGCCTGTTCCAGGTGATGTTCAACCACCAGCAACGGGATTTGAGCGCACTGCGCCGTCTGCCTGGATTGCTCGCCGAAGAACTGCCGTGGCACAGCCGCGAAGCCAAGTTCGACCTGCAACTGCACAGCGAAGAAGACCAGAAAGGTCGCCTGAGCCTGTCCTTCGACTATGCCAGCGAAAGGTTCGACGCGACGACCATCGAGCGTCTTGCCGAGCACTTCAGCAACCTGCTGCGGGCCATTTGCGTACAGCCGTCAACCGCCATCGGCGACCTGCAACTGCTGACCCCAGACGAAAACGGCCAACACACTTCCTGGAGCGCCGCACCCTGCACACCGGCCAGCCAATGGCTGCCGGAGCTGCTCAACGAACAAGCGCGCCTGACCCCGGAACGCACCGCGCTGAAGTGGGACGGCGGCAGCCTCGATTTCGCTGAACTGCACACCCAGGCCAACCGCCTGGCCCATTACCTGCGCGACAAAGGCGTCGGTCCGGACGTTTGCGTGGCCATCGCCGCGGAGCGTTCGCCGCAGTTGCTGATCGGCCTGCTGGCGATCATCAAGGCCGGTGGCGCCTACGTGCCGCTGGACCCGGATTACCCGGCCGAGCGCCTGGCCTACATGCTCAGTGACAGCGGCGTCGAATTGCTGCTGACCCAAACCGGATTACTCGAACGCTTGCCGGCCACCGACGGCGTCAGCGTGATCGCCATGGACGCCTTGCATCTGGAGAACTGGCCAAGCCAGGCACCGGGCCTGCACCTGCACGGCGACAACCTGGCCTACGTGATTTACACCTCGGGTTCGACCGGTCAACCGAAAGGCGTCGGCATCACCCATGCGGCGCTGGCCGAGCGGCTGGAATGGATGCAGAACACCTACGGTTTGAACGACACCGACGTGCTGATGCAAAAAGCCCCGATCAGTTTCGACGTGTCGGTGTGGGAGTGCTTCTGGCCGCTGATCACTGGCGCACGCTTGCTGATCGCCGGCCCCGGCGAGCATCGCGATCCGCATCGCATCGCGCAGTTGGTCCAGCAATACGGCGTGACCACGCTGCACTTCGTACCGCCGCTGCTTTCATTGTTCATTGATGAGCCGCTGACAGCCGAATGCACCAGCCTGCGCCGGGTCTTCTCCGGTGGCGAAGCCTTGCCCGCCGAACTGCGCAACCGCGTGCTGGAACACCTGCCAGCCGTACAACTGCACAACCGCTACGGCCCGACCGAAACCGCAATCAACGTCACCCATTGGCACTGCACCGCCGCCGATGGCGAGCGCTCACCGATTGGCCGTCCGTTGGGCAACGTGGTGTGTCGCGTGCTCGACAGCGACCTCAACCCGGTGCCGGCCGGTGTGCCGGGTGAACTGTGCATCAGCGGTATTGGCCTGGCTCGGGGTTACCTCGGTCGTCCGTCCCTGACTGCCGAACGCTTTGTCGTCGATCCACTGGGCGAGCAGGGCGCGCGTCTGTACCGCACCGGCGACCGTGCACGCTGGACCGCTGACGGCGTGATCGAATACCTCGGTCGCCTCGATCAGCAGGTCAAACTGCGCGGCTTTCGCGTTGAACCGGAAGAAATCGAAGCCCGTTTGCTGACCCAGAATGGCGTCGCCCAAGCCGTGGTGCTGGTGCGTGAGACATCGGCCGGTGGGCAGTTGATCGGTTACTACACCGCCACCGACTCAACCGAATCCGAAGACACGCAAACCGCACGCCTTAAAACCGCACTGGCGGCTGAGTTGCCGGAATACATGGTCCCGGCGCAGTTGATGCGTCTGGACGAAATGCCCCTGAGTCCGAGTGGCAAACTCGACCGTCGCGCCTTGCCCGAACCACAGTGGCAAGTGCGCGAACACGTCGAACCAATCACTGCACTGGAGCAACAAATCGCCGGCATCTGGCGTGAAGTGCTAGGCCAAAAACAGATCGGCTTGCGCGACGATTTCTTCGCCCTCGGCGGTCATTCGTTGTTGGCCACGCAAATCATCTCCCGTACCCGTCAGGCCTGCGACGTCGAGTTGCCGCTGCGAGCGCTGTTCGAAAACAGCGAACTGGGGGCGTTCGCCGAACAGGTGCAATTGATCCAGGCCAGCGGCAACACCAACCAGCAACCGCCGATAGAAAAAGTCGACCGTAGCCAACCGGTGCCGCTGTCCTATTCCCAGCAGCGCATGTGGTTCCTCTGGCAGATGGAGCCGGACAGCCCGGCCTACAACGTCGGCGGCATGGCGCGGCTGCGCGGTGTGCTGGATGTCGGGCGTTTCGAAGCGGCGCTGCAAGCGCTGATCATGCGTCACGAAACCCTGCGCACCACGTTCCCGAGCATCGACGGTGTGGCCCAGCAACGGGTGCATGCGCAAACCGGCATGCGCATGGACTGGAAAGATTTCTCGGCGCTGGACGCCGACAGTCGTGAACAGTGCGTGCAACAACTGGCTGACGACGAGGCGCATAAACCGTTCGATCTGGAAACCGGTCCGCTGCTGCGCGCCTGCCTGGTCAAGACCGCCACGCACGAACACTACCTGGTGCTGACCCTGCACCACATCGTCACCGAAGGCTGGGCGATGGACATTTTCGCCCGTGAATTGAGCGCGCTTTACGAAGCGTTCGTCGATGACCGCGAATCGCCGTTGGCACCGCTGCCGGTGCAGTACCTGGATTACAGCGTCTGGCAGCGTCAGTGGCTGGAGTCCGGCGAGCGTCAACGCCAGCTCGACTACTGGACCGCACAACTGGGTCGCGAACATCCGCTGCTGGAATTGCCTGCCGATCGTCCGCGTCCGCCGGTGCAAAGCCATCAGGGCGAACTGTTCCGTTTCGACCTGAGCGATGACCTCGCCGCACGGGTCCGCGCCTTCAATGCGCAAAACGGTCTGACCCTGTTCATGACCATGACCGCTGCGCTAGCCGTGCTGCTTTACCGCTACAGCGGCCAGACCGACCTGCGCATCGGTGCGCCGGTGGCCAACCGGATTCGCCCGGAAAGCGAAGGGCTGATCGGTGCGTTTCTCAACACCCAGGTGTTGCGTTGCCAGCTCCACGGGCAGATGTCCGTCGGCGAGTTGTTCGAGCAGGTGCGCTACACCGTGATCGAAGGCCAGTCCCATCAAGACCTGCCGTTCGATCATCTGGTGGAGGCGTTGCAGCCACCGCGCAGCGCCGCTTACAACCCGCTGTTCCAGGTGATGTGCAACGTGCAGCGCTGGGAATTCCAGCAGAGCCGCACCCTGGCCGGCATGACCGTCGAGTACCTGGCCAACGATGCCCGCGCGACCAAGTTCGACCTCAACCTGGAAGTCACCGACCTCGATCACCGACTGGGTTGCTGCCTGACTTACAGCACCGATTTGTTCGATGAGCCACGCATTGCGCGCATGGCCGGGCACTGGCGCAATCTGCTGGAAGCGCTGCTGAGCGATCCGCAACAGCGCCTCAGCGAACTGCCGTTGCTGGAAGCCACGGAACAGCAAACGCTGCTGGACAGCCTTGGCGTCGAGCCGGGCGAGCATCGCCTCGACCAGTGCATTCATCACCTGTTCAGCGAGCAGGCACTGGTCCGCAAGGAGGCTCCGGCGTTGACGTTTGCGGGTCAAACCCTGAGCTACGCCGAACTCGACAGCCGCGCCAATCGCCTGGCCTGGATGCTCCGTGAGCGCGGCGTTGGCCCGCAGGTTCGCGTCGGCCTGGCGCTTGAGCGTTCGCTGGAAATGGTCATCGGCCTGTTGGCGATCCTCAAGGCCGGCGGCGCCTATGTGCCGCTGGACCCGGAGTACCCGCTGGATCGTCTGCATTACATGATCGAAGACAGCGGCATCGGTCTGCTGCTCAGCGATGCGGCCATGTTTGACGCGCTCGGCGATTTGCCGGCAACCGTCGCTCGCTGGTGCCTCGAAGAGGACGCCGCCGCACTGGCGAATTACCCGGCCACCGAACTGCCATTTATCAGCCTGCCGCAGCATCAGGCGTACCTGATTTACACCTCGGGCTCAACCGGCAAGCCGAAAGGCGTGGTGGTGTCCCACGGCGAAATCGCCATGCATTGCCGCGCCGTGATCGAGCGTTTCGGCATGCGCCCGGACGATTGCGAATTGCATTTCTACTCAATCAACTTCGACGCCGCGACCGAGCGTTTGCTGGTGCCGTTGTTGAGTGGTGCCCAGGTTGTTCTGCGCGCCCAGGGTCAGTGGGACGCGGAAGAAATCTGCGGCCTGATCCGTCGCCACCCCATCAACATCCTTGGCTTCACCCCAAGCTACGGCAGCCAATTGGCGCAGTGGTTGGTGACCCAGGGCGAAACCCTGCCGGTGCGCATGTGCATCACGGGTGGCGAAGCTCTGACCGGCGAACACCTGGCGCGAATTCGCGCGGCGTTCAAACCGAGCCTGTTTTTCAACGCCTATGGCCCGACCGAAACCGTGGTCATGCCGCTGGCGAGCCTGGCACCTGAGCAACTGGAAGAAGGCTTGGGCAGCGTGCCGATCGGCAGCGTGATCGGCGCGAGGGTGGCGTACATTCTCGACGCTGACCTGGCCTTGGTGCCGCAAGGCGCGACCGGCGAGTTGTACGTCGGCGGTGCCGGCCTGGCGCAGGGTTATCACCAGCGTCCGGGCATGACCGCCGAGCGGTTTGTGGCGGATCCGTTCGCAGCCAATGGCGGGCGTCTGTACCGCACGGGCGACCTTGTGCGCCAGCGTGCCGATGGTCTGGTGGAGTACCTCGGGCGCATCGACCATCAAGTGAAGATTCGCGGCTTCCGCATCGAACTCGGTGAAATCGAAACCCGCCTGCTGGAGCATGAGTCGATCCGCGAAGCCGTGGTGCTGGCCCTCGACGCACCGAGCGGCAAACAACTGGTCGGCTATCTGGTGACCGACGTCGCCGAGCAGGACGAGACGCAACAAGCGGCGCTGCGCGAAGCGCTGAAGACTCACCTCAAATCGCAGTTGCCGGATTACATGGTGCCGACGCACCTGATCCTGCTGGCCAGCATGCCGCTGACCGCCAACGGCAAACTCGACCGCCGCGCGTTGCCGGCACCGGACCCGGAACTGAACCGTCAGCACTACGTGGCGCCGAGCAACGAGCTGGAACTGACCTTGGCCGGCATCTGGTGCGAAGTGTTGAACGTTGAGCAAGTGGGCCTCAACGACAACTTCTTCGAACTGGGCGGCGATTCGATCCTGTCGATCCAGGTGGTCAGCCGTGCGCGGCAGCAGGGCATTCATTTCAGTCCGCGTGACCTGTTCCAGCACCAGACCGTGCAGACCCTGGCTGCCGTGGCGACCCGCACGGAGCAGGTCGCTGCCGAGCAGGGCTTACTCGCCGGCGAATCGCGTCTGACGCCGATTCAGCACTGGTTCTTCGACACCGACATTCCCCAGCGTCAGCACTGGAACCAGGCGTTGATGCTGGAACCGACCGTCGTGCTGGAACCCCATCGCCTAGAGCAAGCGCTGCTGGCGGTGATCGAACAGCACGATGCGTTGCGTCTGCGCTTCACCCAAACCGACGCGCAATGGCACGCCGAGCATCAAGCGATTTCCGACGTGCCGGTGCTGTGGCAAGTGCGGGTCTCGTCCATGGACAAATGCACCGCACTGTTTGCCGATGCCCAACGCAGCCTCGACCTCGAACACGGGCCGGTGATGCGCGTGCTGCTGGTCGATGGTCCCAAAGGCCAACAACGGTTGTTCATCGCCATTCACCACCTGGTGGTGGACGGCGTTTCGTGGCGTGTTTTGCTGGACGATCTGCAAACCGTTTACCGTCAACTGGACGCCCAGCAGTCGGTCAAACTGCCGGCGAAAACCAGTGCGTTCAAGGATTGGGCCGCACGCTTGCAGGCCTATGCCGGTAGCGAATCCCTGCGTGAAGAACTGAGCTGGTGGCAGTCGCAACTGGCCGGGCCGAGCGTTGAGTTGCCGTGTGATCGTCCGCAAGGTGGCCAGCAGAATCGTCATGCACAAACCGTCAGCGTGCGGTTGGATGCCGAGCGTACCCGCCAGTTGCTGCAACAGGCCCCGAGCGCCTATCGCACCCAGGTCAACGATCTGCTGCTGACCGCGTTGGCTCGGGTGCTGTGCAACTGGAGCGGACAGGAATCGGCGTTGATTCAACTCGAAGGCCATGGCCGCGAAACCCTGTTCGACGAGATCGACCTGACCCGCACCGTCGGCTGGTTCACCAGCGCTTATCCGCTGCGGTTGGTTCCAACGACGGAGCAGGGCGCTTCGATCAAGGCGATCAAGGAACAACTGCGCGCCGTGCCGCACAAAGGTCTGGGTTATGGCGTGCTGCGTTATCTGGCTGATGACCTGAGTCGTCAGACCCTGGCCGCGTTGCCGGTGGCGCCGATCACCTTCAACTACCTCGGTCAATTCGACCAGAGCTTCGGCGCGGACGCGTTGTTCCGTCCACTGGACGAGCCCGTCGGCGCGGCCCACGATCCGCACGCGCCGCTGCCCAATGAGCTGAGCGTCGACAGCCAGGTTTATGGCGGTGAACTGGTGCTGCGCTGGACGTTCAGCGCCGAACGCCACGATCCGCAAGCCATCACCGACCTGGCGAACGCTTTCCTGGGCGAACTGCAAAGCCTGATCGAGCATTGCTTGCAGGACGATGCCGGCGGCCTGACGCCGTCCGACTTCCCGCTGGCCAAACTGACTCAGCCACAGCTTGACGCGCTGCCGATTCCGCCCGCGGTCATCGAAGACGTCTACCCGCTGACCCCGATGCAGGAAGGCATGCTGCTGCACACCTTGCTGGAACCGGGCACCGGCCTCTACTACATGCAGGATCGCTACCGCATCAACAGCGAACTCGATCCGCAGCGTTTCGCCCAGGCCTGGCAAGCGGTGATCGCCCGCCACGAAGCCCTGCGCGCATCGTTCTGCTGGAACGTCGGCGAAGACATGCTGCAAGTGATCCACAAACCCGGCAGCACGCCGATTGAAGTCCTCGACTGGACCGCGATTGCCGAAGCTGAGCAGGAGCCAAAACTGCAAGCACTGCTCAAAAGCGAGCGCGAAGCCGGGTTCGATCTGCTCAATCAGGCACCGTTCCACCTGCGCCTGATCAAGGTCGGCGCGGCGCGTTACTGGTTTATGATGAGCAACCACCACATCCTCATCGATGCCTGGTGCCGCTCGCTGTTGATGAACGATTTCTTCGAAATCTATACCGCCCTCGGCGAAGGTCGAGAGGCACAACTGGCCGTACCGCCGCGTTATCGCGACTACATCGGCTGGCTGCAACGCCAGAGCCTGGCTGAGGCGCGGCAGTGGTGGAAATCCAACCTGCAAGGTTTCGAGCGGACCACGCCGATCCCGAGCGACCGACCGTTCCTGCGCGAACATGCCGGTGAAAGCGGCGGCATGGTCGTCGGTGACCGCTACACCCGCCTCGATGCCCGTGACGGTGAGCAACTGCGCGAACTGGCGCAGGCGCATCAACTGACCATCAACACCTTCGCCCAAGCGGCGTGGGCCTTGGTGCTGCGGCGTTTGAGCGGTGATCGTGATGTGCTGTTCGGCGTCACGGTGGCCGGGCGTCCGGTGGAAATGCCGGAAATGCAGCGCACCGTCGGGCTGTTCATCAACAGCATTGCGCTGCGGGTGAAAATGCCCGAAGACGATCAACGTTGCAGCGTGCGCCAGTGGCTGAGCGGTTTGCTCGACAGCAACATGCAACTGCGCGAGTACGAATACCTGCCGCTGGTGAGCATCCAGGAAAACAGCGAACTACCTAAAGGCCAGCCGCTGTTCGACAGCCTGTTTGTGTTCGAAAACGCACCGGTGGAAATCTCCGTGCTGGACCGTGCGCAAAGCCTCAACGCGACCTCGGATTCGGGCCGTACCCACACCAACTTCCCGCTGACGGCGGTCTGCTATCCGGGCGATGACCTGGGGTTGCACCTGTCTTACGACCAGCGTTATTTCGATGAATCGACCGTCGAGCGCATGCTCGGTGAGTTCAAGCGGTTGCTGCTGGCGCTGGTCGACGGTTTCCATGGCGACATGGCCGATCTGCCGCTGCTGGGCGCCGAAGAACAGGATTTCCTGATCCATGGCTGCAACCAGAGCGAGCACGATTACCCGCTGGAGCAAAGTTATGCCGCGTTGTTCGAAGCGCAGGTCGCTCAGCATCCGCAGCGCATTGCCGCCAGTTGCCAGGACCAGCAACACAGTTACGTTGAGCTGAACCAGCGCAGCAACCGTCTCGGTCATGCGTTGATCGCGGCCGGGGTCGGGCTGGATCAACCGGTGGCGTTGTTGGCTGAACGTAACCTCGATTTGCTCGGCATGATCATCGGCAGCTTTAAGGCGGGGGCGGGTTATCTGCCGCTGGATCCGGGGCTGCCGAGTCAGCGCCTGAGCCGGATCATCGACCTGAGCCGCACACCGTTGCTGGTCTGCACGCAGGCCTGCCGCGAGCAAGCCATCGCACTGCTGGAAGAGTTCAGTTGCGCCATTCGGCCGAAGTTGCTGGTCTGGGAAGAGGTGCAGGCGAGCGATGTCTCGGTGGCGAATCCGGGTATTTACAGTGGCCCGGACAACCTCGCTTACGTGATCTACACCTCGGGTTCCACCGGTTTGCCGAAAGGCGTGATGGTCGAGCAGCGCGGCATGCTCAACAACCAATTGAGCAAAGCGCCGTACTTGAATTTGAGCGATGCCGACGTGATCGCCCAGACGGCTTCGCAAAGCTTCGACATTTCGGTCTGGCAGTTCCTCGCCGCGCCGCTGTTCGGGGCGCGGGTGGACATCGTGCCGAACACCATCGCCCATGATCCGCAAGGGTTGCTGGCGCACGTGTCGACCCAAGGCATTACCGTGCTGGAAAGCGTGCCGTCGCTGATTCAGGGCATGCTCGCCCATGAACGCATGAGCCTCGACGGCCTGCGCTGGATGTTGCCGACCGGCGAAGCAATGCCGCCGGAGCTGGCGCATCAGTGGCTGCTGCGTTATCCGGATATCGGGCTGGTGAACGCTTATGGTCCGGCGGAATGCTCGGACGATGTGGCGTTCTTCCGCGTTGACATGGCCTCGACCCGTGGCAGCTACCTGCCGATCGGTACGCCAACCGACAACAACCGTTTGTACCTGCTCGATGGCGCGCTGGAATTGGTGCCGTTGGGTGCGGTGGGCGAGTTGTGTGTCGCCGGCACCGGGGTCGGGCGCGGTTATGTCAGCGATCCTTTGCGCACCGCTCAGGTGTTTGTACCGAACCCGTTCGGCGCGCCGGGGGATCGTCTGTATCGCACCGGCGACCTGGCCCGTCGACGCAGTGACGGTGTGCTGGAATACGTCGGGCGTATCGACCATCAAGTGAAGATCCGCGGTTACCGCATCGAACTGGGTGAAATCGAAGCGCGTCTGCATGAGCAACCGCAAGTGCGTGAAGCGGCGGTCGGCGTGCAAGAAGGCGTGAACGGCAAGCATCTGGTTGGCTATCTGGTGGCGGCTGACTCGGCGCTGAACCCGTCCGAATGCCTGGAGCGCATCAAGCAACGCCTGCGCGCCGAACTGCCGGAATACATGGTGCCACTGCATTGGTTGTGGCTGGACCGGATGCCGCTCAATGCCAACGGCAAACTCGATCGCAAGGCGCTGCCGGCGCTGGAGATCGGGCGGTTGCAAAGCCAGGACTATCAGGCGCCGCGCAATGAGCTGGAGCAGACGTTGGCGGATATCTGGGCTGAGGTGCTGAAAGTCGAACAGGTGGGCGTGCGCGACAACTTCTTCGAGCTGGGCGGGCATTCGTTGCTGGCAACGCAAATCGCTTCGCGGGTGCAAAAAGCCCTGCAGCGCGATGTGCCGTTGCGGGCGATGTTCGAGTGCAGCACGGTGGCGGAGTTGGCTGAGTACATCGACGGGTTGGCGGCGAGTGACATCACCGAGGAGAAGGTGGATCGCCTGAATGACCTGATGGCGGAGTTGGAGGGGCTGTAATTCTCTAGCGTCTGCGCGGGCCCCTTCGCGGGCAAGCCTCGCTCCTACAGGTTTTCACGCATCCCTGTAGGAGCGAGGCTTGCCCGCGAAGGGGCCGCCGCAAGTACCACAAGGTTGACTGCGGATCGCCGGCGGCACAGTCTCCCGACTCCAGTTTTCACCAAGGAGACAGTCAATGCCCTTCGTAACGATTGACGGACAAGCCCTTCACTACATCGATCAAGGCACCGGCCCGGCAGTGCTGCTGGCTGGCAGCTACCTGTGGGACCAGGCCATGTGGGCGCCGCAGATTGCTGCGTTGTCGCAACACCACCGAGTTATTGCCCTGGACCTGTGGGGTCACGGTGAATCCGGGCCACTTCCCGAAGGCACGCAATCGCTGGATGACATCGCCCGTCAGGTCTTGGCGCTGCTCGATCATCTGGACGTTGATCGTGTCACGCTGGTCGGTCTGTCGGTGGGTGGCATGTGGGGCGGGCGACTGGCGCTGGCCGCGCCACAGCGGATCAACGGCCTGGTGCTGATGGACACCTACGTCGGCGTCGAGCCGGAACCGACTCGCCAATACTATTTCTCGCTGTTCAAGCAGATCGAAGACACTGGCGTGATCGCGCCGCAGCTGCTCGACATTGTGGTGCCGATTTTCTTCCGTCCGGGGGTCGATCCGCAGTTGGCGCTGTATCAGGATTTCCGCGCCAAACTGGCTGCGTTGCCGTCCGAACGTCTGCGTCAAAGCATTGTGCCGATGGGGCGGATTACGTTTGGTCGGGATGATCTGTTGCCGCGTCTGGGCGAGCTGAATCCTGAAACGACGTTGGTGATGTGTGGCGATCAGGACAAACCGCGGCCGCCGTCGGAAACGAAGGAAATGGCTGCGTTGATCGGTTGCTCGTACGTGCTGGTGCCGGAGGCGGGGCATATCTCCAATCTGGAGAATCCGCAGTTTGTGACCGAGGCGTTGTTGAAGTTTCTGGCTGAAAGAAATTAGTCGATCTTTCGGACGCCTTCGCGGGCAAGCCTCGCTCCTACAGGATTGTGTCGATCACAGAATCGCGAACGACACGATCCTGTAGGAGCGAGGCTTGCCCGCGAAGGGGCCGGTGAGATCACTTCGGCCCTAGAATCTTCACCAACTTGTCCGGCGAAGGCGCGCCTTGCTGTTGTTGCAGCTCGCCCTTGTCATCCATGTAGAAAATCGCTGGGGTGGCCTGCAGCTCCAGGTCTTCCATCAGTTGCATGTTTGCCGCCAGTTTCGCCTGAATCGCTGGCGGCACGTCTTTCAAGGCTTTCAGCGAGCTGCTCTTTCCTGACTTTTCGTGATCTTCCAGCGCCTTGCTCGGGTCCTTGGCGGCCAGCAGCGCGGCGGATTTGCCCGGGCTGTCTTCGCGAATGATCCCGACCATGATGTGCCGCAGCTGTACCTTGCCAGCCTTGACCCATGGCCGCGCCTGTTCCCAGAACATGTTGCAGTAAGGGCAGTTCGGATCGCTGAACAGATAGACGACGCGCGGCGCATCCTTTTTGCCGTCACCGATCCAGTTGCTGGCCTCCATCTTGCCCCAGACTTCCTTGGCCATCGGTGCATAAACCAGTTTCTGCAATGGCGCGCTGCTCAGGTCATTGCCGTCGGCGTCGTACAAATTACCGAGCAACACGTGCTTGCCGTCCGGAGTCAGGTACAGCGCCATGCCGCGGCTCTGGTATTGCGCGGCATAACCGCGCAGACCGTCGGGTGCGTCGAACTGACCGACGATTTTTGCGCCCTTGGCTTCGATCTTCTTGATCGCCTCAGGCAATTCTTCGGCGGCCTGCACCGACGGCAGGTGCAGCAACGCTGCGCCCAGGGTCAGCGTCAGCAGGTGGCGGAGGCGGGGCATGGCAGTTTCCTTGAAGAGGTGGCCGGTACGGCAGGAGAGGGTGTGTCGAAGTTTTCCAGGGCGCGGGCCAGGCTGGCGTCCGAGAGTTCGCCCAAATGGCTGCCCAGCAATCGACCGTCGGGGCTATAGAACAGCGTAGTCGGCAATGCCATGGAACCCACGGCCTGACCCAATCGGCCGCTGCCGTCGAACAGCACGTTGGTCAGGCTCAGGCCCTGGGTTTCGAGGAAGGTGCTGACGCTTTGCATGCTTTCGGCCTGATTGACGAACAGGAAGGTCAGGTCCGGACGCTGTTGCTGGGCGTTTTCCAGCACCGGCATTTCCCGGCGGCACGGCGGGCACCAGGTGGCCCAGAGATTGATGACCAACGGCCCACCCTTGTAGTCCGCCAGTTGCACGGTTTCGCCGGCGGCATTGCGCAGGGCGATTTCCGGCAGGCGCGTGCCTTGTTCGTAAATACTCAGGGAGAAGGTCGCCAGCAGCCAGAACGCCAGACCGCTGGCCACGCCGAAGCCCAGCGGGCGGCGCAAACCCGGTCGACGCCAACCGCGAAACAGCGCGGTGAGCAACAGCACAATCACCCCGGGCCAGGCGAGAAAACCGCCATCGCGCAGGTCGATGATCTGCCACGGATCGTTGCGATAGTGCGCCCAGTAGGCGACCACGAAACCGACCCGCGCCGCCAGCATACCCAGCAAAAACAGGCTGAACAGCGCTGATTCCGGGTTTTCGCCGCCGCGCTTGGCCACCCGCCAGCCGACAAACGTCGCCAGCGCCAGGGCACTGATCAGCAGCAAATGGTTAAGCGCGATGGCAAAGGTGCCGAGGGTAAAGGTCAGCATTAACGGGCGTCTCGGGTGGTGGTCCAGCGTTGCAGGAAGGTGTCGGCATCGACCTCGCCGGTGATGCGCTGGCTGCGGCGCTCCTGGCCGTCTGCGCCGATCCACAGAAAACTCGGTGGCCCCGGCACTTTATAACGGCCGAGCAGTTCGCGGCTGGCGGCATTGTCGGCGGTCACGTCCAGCCGTAGCAAGCGCACATCACTTAGCGCTTCCATCACATTGGCTTTGCCGAAGACCTGTTTTTCCATGACCTTGCACGACACACACCAGTCGGCGTAGTAGTCCAGCAGCACCCATTGGCCCTGGGCCTGGGCGGCGTCCAGTTCCCGTTGCAGCGCGGCGGGGTCATTGATGGTCGTGAACGCCTCATGACCGGTCGGACGAGCAGCGTTGCCGGAAGCGGAGGCGCTGTAGACCTGCAACGGTTTGAGCAAATCATCACCGCCACCGGCGGCGCCGATCATCAGCAGACCACCCCAAATCCCGAGCAACAGCGAACTGGCGCCGAACAGATGGGCGACCCGGCCGAACCCTTCCGACTGTTTCCAGGCGCTGTAGGCGGCAATCAGCAGCAAGGCACCGCACAAACCGATCCACAGCGATTGATCCAGCACCGGGCGCAACATCAGCAGCGCAGTGGCGAGGAACAGGAAACCGAACACGCCTTTAAGCAGGTTCATCCACGCGCCGGGTTTGGGCAGAAATCGATTGCCGACGGTCACCAGCAACAACAGCGGCACACCAATGCCGATCCCCATGGCGAACAGAATCAGGCCGCCATGCAGCGCATTGCCGCTTTGCGCAATGTAGAGCAGGGCGCCGGCCAATGGCGCGGTCATGCACGGGCCGACCAGCAACCCCGACAACGCCCCCAGCACGCCGGCACCGATCAGGCTGCCGCCGCGTTGATTGCGCGAGACATTTTCCAGCCGATCACGCACGGCCACCGGCAATTGCAGCTCAAAGAAACCGAACATCGGCAACGCCAGCAGGACAAATATCGCCGCGAAGCTGCCCAGCAGCCACGGGTTCTGCAACAGGGCCTGAAGGTTCGCACCAAGCAGCGCGGCCAGCACGCCCATCGCCGCATACACCAGCGCCATGCTCACCACGTAACTGGTGGCCAATGCGAAACCGCGTTTGGGCGTGGCCCCACTGCCGACGATCAACCCGGCCAGGATTGGCAGCATCGGCAACGAGCAAGGGGTGAAGGCCAGCAACAGGCCCAGACCAAAGAACACCAGCAAGCTCCAGCCCAGCGCCCGTTGTTGCAGGCCGCTGGCCAGGGCCTGGTCCGGTGCTTCGTTTGCGGCGGCCGCGACGCTGCCGCCCAGATCCACGACCTGGGTTTGCGGTGGATAACACAAACCGGCATCGGCACACCCCTGGAATCCCACCTTGATCTGACCGGTGGCACCCGCCGGAATCTTCAGCTCCAGGCCTTGGCGATAAACCTGTTGTTCGCCGAAGAACTCATCACTGTGCGCTTCGCCTTCAGGTAATGGCGGATGCTGCTCCGGGGGCAAACCCTCGAATTTCAGGCGTTTCTGATAAAGGTAGTAACCATCGGTAATCTGCCAATAAAGCTGTGTTTCACCCGATTCAAGGCGTTCGGAGGTAAAGACGAAGGCCTTTTCCACCGGCAGGAATTCAGGTTTGGTATCGAACGGATTGGTCCCTGCCTGGGCCACACCCGAGATCAAGAGAACAAAAAACAGAAACAGTCGACGCATGGGTAAGCCTTATCCCTGTGCAAGTGAGGTGCACAATGGGAGGCGGCGATTAACCGATGATTAACCGCGCCTCCACGGGGACTCAGTCGCGGAACAAACCTGGCCAAGCCTCGTCATTCATCCCGTGCGGGCCGGAATGCAGATAGTTTTGCTGGATGTTGTAGATGAGAAATTGGCCTCTATCCAAAAAAATATAGTAGTAACTGTCGGCAAACGTTCTATCGTTTTGTGCGGCTGTAACGATGCGGTGTTTAAATGGCTCTAATCCTGGCATGGAGGTGGCGGTAATTTTTTCGTGGATCAATCGATTTTTTAGATAGTCAAAAGAGAGGTAGTGTCCGTCGTTCAGAAGGAAACGAAACAGGAACTTTTTGCCCCCAAGTTGCCACCAGGTCCCCGCTACAATGCGGTCGAAATAAGGGAATATTGGTGCCCATATCGAACGTTCAACGCGATAGTGGTTTACTGCCTTGTCTTGATCCTGGTCGTATTTACAGACCATCGGGGTTTCGCCGTGGTAATAAAACAACCAGGTAAAATCGTCGGAGCCGTCACTGTTGTTCAAGTCTGTGGTGGTGAAGCCGAATCGCAGGTGTTTGGCGTATTGGTGAAAGCCAGGCCATGAGTCTTGCGTGGTTTCTCTAGGGTAACTCTCAGGGACTCGATGATCCCCCAGATCAAATCTTGTGTAGGTGTTTGTGTCTTTAAAGAAAAAGTAAATGCGGTCTTTGCCGGCGCGCCAATCGGTGGCGACAAAGTTGTTGAAGTTTGGCATGGGCTGACTCCTTTCAGCTGAGTGAGGACTCTTTCTTTTGTCGGATGAAGTCTTCATGTCTTTATATCGTTAGTTTTTGTGTTGCGTGTTTTTCTGCGGGAGTAAGCTTATCGTAGTAAGTCTTTTTATAATAAAAATTTTTAAAGTTGTTTGTTTCGCTGTGCAACTAAGTTGTTCGAGCAGGCTCGTGTAATCAAGATGACAGAAAGCTGCGCTGTTCGTCAGGCGCCGCAGTTGCCATAATTGCGCCTTAATCCTCAACTGCTTGAATCGCGTTTTTATTCCTGGAGCGCCCATGCACGTACTGGTTTGCGAAGACGATGAGCTGATCGCCAGCGGCATAGTCGCCGGCCTCACGGCCCAAGGCCTGACGGTGGAGCACGTCGCTACCGCGTCGGCGGCCCGGGCGATGCTCAAGGTGGCTGAGTTCGACGTTATGGTGCTCGACCTTGGCTTACCCGATGAGGACGGCCTGAAGCTGTTGCAGCAGTTGCGCCACGGCGGCCTGGAGATTCCGGTGCTGATTCTCACGGCGCGGGACGCGGTCACTGACCGCGTTGACGGGTTACAGGCCGGCGCCGACGATTACCTGCTCAAGCCGTTCGACCTGCGTGAACTCGCCGCACGCCTGCACACTTTGTTGCGACGAGTGGCGGGGCGCAGCGTCAATCTGATCGAACACGGCCGTCTGACCTACGACCCGAGCAGCCGCGAAACCATGCTCGGCGGTCAGTCCGTCGACCTTTCGCGCCGTGAACAGTCGCTGTTGCAGGCCTTGTTGCATAACCGTGGCCGGGTACTGTCCACCGAACAACTGAAAGACAGCGTTTATGGTTTTAACGATGAGCTGGAAAGCAACGCCCTCAACGTGCATATCCATCACCTGCGGCGCAAACTCGGCAATGGCATTGTCGAGACCGTGCGCGGTCTGGGTTATCGCCTGGGGCCGGCCGATGGTGGAGAGGAATTGAAAAAGTGATGAGCCTGCGTTTGCGCCTGAGCCTGACGCTCGGCGCCGCCTTTGCGCTGATCTGGGCCCTGGCGGCGGCCTGGATGCTCAGCGATCTGCGCAACCAAATGATGTTTTCCCTCGACCAGCGGCTGGTGGCATCGGCGCGCATGGTCGCCGGCCTGATGGAGCAGTTGCCGGCGTTGCCGAGCAAGGGCGAGGGCACGCATTTCAGCGCTGAACAACTGAATATCCCCGGTGGCATGGCCTGCCAGGTCAGTTCGTTGCGCGGCGAAATCCTCGCCCGCAGTCACACCGACCCGCAACAAACCCTGGAAGCCGAGAAAATGGGCTTTCACGATCAGATGATTGACGGTGCGCCGTGGCGCAGCTTCACCCTGGCCCGCGGTGATCTGCGCATCACCACAGCCGATCGGCAAATCGAGCGCGAGGCGCTGAACATGTCGATCCTGCTGGCCGCTTCGGTGCCGGTGGGCGTGGCCTTGCTTGGCTGCTTGTGTCTGTTGTGGCTGGGGATCGGTCAGGGGCTGGCGCCACTGAACCGGATGCGCGATGCCTTGATGCGCCGTAGCGCAGACTCTCTCGAGCCCTTGCAGATTCAGCCGTTGCCCAGCGAACTTCAACCGTTGCTGGACACCCAGAATCAGCTGTTCCAGCGCATCGGCAAGACCATCGAACGCGAACGCCGCCTGACCGGTGACGCGGCCCACGAATTGCGCAGCCCGCTGACGGCGATCAAAACCCACCTGCAAGTGGCGCGCATGACCGAGGGCGCGGCCCGGGATCAGTCCCTGGCCCGAGCCGAAGAGGGCGCCGACCGCATGCACCGCACGCTGGAACAATTGCTGTTGCTGGCGCGGGTCGAGGGCAGTCTGTCGTTCGATGACGGCGTGCAATGCAGCGCCGAGCAAGTGGCGAAACTGGCGATTCAGGATGCCGCCAGCGGTGATCGTCGACGGATCAAACTCTCTATGCCGGCGAAATTCTCCGATGCACCGGTGCAAATGCCCGCGGTGCTGTCGATCGCCGCATTGCGCAACCTGCTGGACAACGCCCTGCGCCATACCCCGGGCGATGGGGCGGTGGAACTGAGCCTGGAAACCACCGGCAGTCGTGCGCGCTTCCTGGTCCGCGACCACGGCCCGGGCATTGCCGAAGACGACCTGCAACACCTGACCCAACGCTTCTGGCGCCACGGCCAGAGCACCGGGTGCGGATTGGGCCTGGCGATTGTCCAGGCGATTGTCCAGCGGTGTGGCTGCACCCTGCATTTTGACAGCCGACCGGATGGGTTGCGGGTTGAATTGACGATGCCGTTACAACCCATCTAACCAACCCCCAATCCCCTGTGGGAGCGAGCCTCTGTGGCGAGGGGATTTATCCCCGTTGGACTGCGCAGCAGTCCCATTTTTTGGGGCCGCTTCGCAGCCCAACGGGGATAAATCCCCTCGCCACAAAAGCCCGCTCCCTCAGGGATCTGCTGTGTTGCACATCAAATGTAACTTCTCTCCATTGGTATTCCGACGGCCACCAGCGCTATCGTCCCCGGCAGCTTTTTCTCAATGGATTGAGGTAACAGCGCCATGGATGCATCGATTCACATCTGCAAGGCAACCCCCGCCGACGCCGGCATCATCAGCCGGATCGTCGAGCGCTCCATTCGCGTCGGCTGCGCGCTCGACCATCGCAACGACCCTCGAACCGTCGCCACCTGGACCCACAACAAAACCATCGAACACGTGCAACCCTGGCTGACCGACCAACGGTTGTACCTGAACATCGCCCTGTTGCAGGACAAACCGGTTGGTGTCGCCATGGCGGCGGTCAGTGGCAAGGTTGCGTTCTGCTACGTGCAGCCGGAATGGTTTCGTCGCGGTGCCGGAGAGGCGCTGGTACACGACCTCGAAGGCTGGTTGATCAACCGGGGGCTGGCTCAGGCACGACTTAACAGCACCCGCACCAGCGAGGCCTTTTACCGCCATTTGGGTTACCGGCCCTGCGCCGAAATCTTCACCGTGGCCGGGCTCCACGCCATTCCCATGCGCAAAGCACTGACACCGCCTTCATAGAAAGCTGATCGAGGGTCTAAATCCTCGGCGCCCTGATGCGTTTCCAGAACAGGAAAACCTTATTGAGGGGTCGAGAGATGTCAGTCGCTACCAGCCTTATGGAAGATCAGTCGGCCAGGATCACTCCGGCGCCGGCCGAGACGCTTTATCAATTCAACGAATCGCCGCTGCTGGCCCGTCAAAACCAGCAGGAATCGAATGCCCGCAGCTACCCGCGGCGCATTCCCCTGGCGCTCAAACGCGCCAAGGGTATTTATGTCGAAGACGTCGAAGGCCGCCATTTCATCGACTGCCTGGCCGGCGCCGGGACCCTGGCCCTGGGGCATAACCATCCGGTGGTGATCGAAGCGATCCAGCAAGTGCTGACCGATGAACTTCCGCTGCACACCCTCGACCTGACCACGCCGGTCAAGGATCAATTCGTCCAGGACCTGTTCGGTCTGCTGCCACCGACCCTGGCCGCTGAAGCGAAGATCCAGTTCTGCGGCCCGACCGGCACCGACGCGGTGGAAGCCGCGCTGAAACTGGTGCGCACCGCCACCGGACGCAGCACCGTCTTGTCGTTCCAGGGCGGTTATCACGGCATGAGCCAGGGCGCCCTGAGCTTGATGGGCAGCCTGGGGCCGAAAAAACCGTTGGGTGCCTTGCTCAGCAACGGCGTGCAGTTCATGCCGTATCCCTACGATTACCGCTGCCCGTTCGGGCTCGGCGGCGCGCAAGGGGTGAAGGTCAACCTGAGCTACCTGGAAAACCTGCTGAATGATCCGGAGGCCGGCGTGCAATTGCCGGCGGCAGTGATTGTCGAGGCAGTGCAAGGCGAGGGCGGGGTGATCCCGGCCGATCTCGATTGGTTGCGTGGCCTGCGACGTATCACCGAAAAGGCCGGCGTGGCGCTGATCGTCGATGAAATCCAGAGCGGTTTCGCCCGCACCGGCAAAATGTTCGCCTTTGAGCACGCCGGGATCATTCCCGACGTTGTGGTGATGTCCAAAGCCATCGGCGGCAGCCTGCCGCTGGCGGTGGTGGTCTATCGCGACTGGCTCGACACCTGGCTGCCGGGCGCCCATGCCGGGACCTTCCGCGGTAATCAGATGGCCATGGCGGCGGGTTCTGCGGTGATGCGTTACCTGACCGAACACAAGGTCTGCGAGCACGCCGCCGCCATGGGCGAACGCTTGAGCGAACACCTGCGCATCCTGCAGCGGGACTACCCGCAACTGGGCGATATTCGCGGGCGCGGCTTGATGCTGGGCGTTGAACTGGTCGATCCGACGGGTACGCCCGATGCACTGGGTCATCCACCGATCTTCGGTCGCCTGGCGCCACTGGTGCAGCGTGAATGCCTCAAGCGCGGGCTGATTCTTGAGCTGGGCGGCCGTCATGGCGGCGTGGTGCGCTTCCTGCCGCCACTGGTGATTACCGCTGCGGAAATCGATCGGGTGGCCGAGATATTCGGCCGGGCCATGGCCGCTGCGACTACCAGCCTGTAAATTTTTCCGCACCAGGAACGTTCCTTCTACATACCGGCTGCGCACGCAGTGCAGCCCACCCTACAGCGATGGAGATACACCATGACGTCAGTATTCGACCGCGAGGACATCCTCTTTCAGGTCGTGGTCAACCACGAAGAGCAATACTCGATCTGGCCCGACTACAAAGCCGTGCCTGGCGGCTGGCGCACCGTGGGCAAGAGCGGTCTGAAAAAGGAATGCCTGGCCTACATCGAAGAAAACTGGACCGATATGCGCCCGTTGAGCTTGCGTCAGAAGATGGACGAGCAGGCGGCAGTCGCGAACTAAGTCACGGCGCAAAAAGAAGCCCGCTGGACTGTTAGCAGTCAGCGGGCTTTTTCATGTCTTGTATTTGTATTGCCTGTCAGGCCGTCTTCGCGGGCAAGCCTCGCTCCTACAAGGATTGCGCAAGACCTGTAGGAGCGAGGCTTGCCCGCGAAGAACGATAACGCGGTCCAACTGACGTTACGCCCCGCTCAACCCCTTGATCAGCAAATCCACATTCCCTTCCAGCTCAACCACCGGATCCGCCGCGTCCACACTCAACACCAACAACCGACTGCCTGCCTCGGCAATCACCGCTTTCACCGCATCCGACGGCTGTCGATGATGCAACACCACCGCCACGTCATTTTCCTTCAGTGTCACGCCCAGTTGCTTGAGTGCTTCAGGTGTCCACTCGGCATCCGGGCGTGCATCGAGACCGATCAGCTCCAGATTCAGCCCGCCAATCAAATAGCTAAAGTGATCGCTCAGGCTCATCACGCTGAGGTTATCGGCACTGGCCAGGTGTGCTTCGCTGTCCGCGCTGAGCTTGAGCAACCGCTGCTTCAACGCCGCCAGGTTAGCCTCGATTTTCGGCTTGGCCTCGGGCGCCAGGCGCACCAGGTCTGCCGCCATCACATCCGCCATCCGCCCCATGTTGTTGCTGGAAAACCACGGCTGACTGTTCAACCCGTCGACCTTGTTGCCCGGCTGCACGGCGATACCGGCCAAGGCGCCGTCCACCGGGCGGGCGGCATCGATTTCAATGATGCGGATGTTGCTGCGACGAGCATTCGGGTACAGCGGATCGTCCGGCCACAATGAGCGCAGACCAATCACCGCATCGGCGTCGGTCGCCAGTTTGGCCAGCGCCGGAGCGCCACGCCCGGTGAAGTACGCCGTCTGCCGGGTCCCGGGCAGGTTGGCCGGTGCCGCGCGCTCGATGGAAACATCGGTGCCCTCAAGCAGCACGCTGCCCAGGCCAAACGTAATTGGCAACGAGGCCAGGACCAGCACCTTGTGCGTCGATGTTGCGGCGAAGAGCGCGGTATTGCCGACACCATTACTGGCCAACATGCGCATCGGTTCGAAGTGATCGATGGCGAACGCGCTGAAAGAAGCGGGTCCACACAAAGCCACGGCCAGGGTCAATTGACGCAAAGTAAAAGACATTTATCCGAGATTCCCTTTCAGACTTGGGACAACGCCACGCGCAATCGCGGCCAGGGCAAAAGCGATACCGGCAACCAGAATGATGGCGGCACCGGACGGAATCGGCAGGTCGAAGATGATCGGCGCGAGGATCCCGCACAGCGTGCTGACCGTGGCGATCAGCACCGAGCACCAGAAGAAGCCCTTCAGCGATTGGCTGAGCAAGCGTGCTGCCGCGGCTGGAATCACCAGCAGTGCACCGACCAGAATTGCGCCGATGACTTTCACCGCGGCCACGGTGATCAGGGTCACCAGAATCACAAACAGATAATCCAGGGTCTTCACAGCCACACCGCGAACCGCCGCCAGTTGCGGGTTGAAACTGGCCAGCATGATGCGGTTGTACAGCGGCAAGGCCAGCGCCATGACCAGTGAGCCGACGATGGCCAGCACCAGCAGGTCATTACCGTTGACCGTCAGCACCGAACCGAACAGCACGTTTTCGAGGATGTGCACGTTGATCTTGCCCGCCAGGATCAGCAGCAGGCTCGCGCCCAGCGCCAGCGACACCGAGAGAAACACGCCGATCAACGTGTCCGGTGCCAATCCCGTGCGGTTGCGCAGGTAGTTGAGCAGGATGCCGAACAGCAGGCAGTAACCGAACAGGCTGCCGTAAGGCCCGGTGTACGGTTCGCCGAGCAGGATGCCGATGGCCACGCCGGTCAAGGCCGCGTGGCCCACCGCTTCGGAGAAAAACGCAAAGCGCTTGACCACCACCAGCGTGCCCAGACCGCCCAGCACCGGCCCGATCAGCAAACCGGCGAGCAGCGCGTTGACCACAAATCCGTAGGCCAACGCTTCAGGCAGGTAACCCGAAGACGCCCATCCCTGGACCATCAAACGAAAGGCTTCATAACTCATCAGGCAGCGCTCCGTGGATGGGTGGAGAACAGGGTCAGCAAGCGCTCCGGAGTCAATGCCTGCTTGGGCGTGGCATCGAACAGCACCCGGCGATTGAGCCCGGTGACGCGATCCGCCAGCCGTCCGACCGCTTCCAGATCATGCTCGATCCACAGCACGGTGATCCCGCTCTGGCGCCAGTCGCTGAGCAGCCGTTCGAACACCTGGATACCGGCCTCGTCGAGGGCCGACATCGGTTCGTCGAGCACCAGCAACTGCGGCGCCGGGATCAGCCCTTGAGCGAGCAACACGCGCTGACGCTCGCCGCCGGACAGCGCGCCCATGCGCCGCTTGCGCTTGTCCTGCATGCCGACCTGTTCCAGGGCTTCACCGATCGCTGCCGCGTAATGCTTGCTCAAACCGAGGAATGCGGGACGGCGCTGGCACATGGCGGCCATGAAATCGTCGACGGTCATTGGCAGGCCGCGATCGAATTCCAGCGCCTGAGGTACGTAGCCGATGGTCCCGGGTGTACCGGGCCATTGCAGGCTCAAGCGGCCCTGATGCGGCATCTGTCCGAGCAGGGTCTTGATCAACGAGCTCTTGCCGCCACCGTTGGGGCCTACCAGCGCATGCACGCTGCCGGGCTGGACCTGGAACGTCACGTGGTCGAGGATCGTCGTGCGGCCCAGCGTCAAACTGACCTCCACAAAATCCAGCATCGGCCCCGCACTTTGTGGGAGCGGGCTTGCTCGCGAAGAGGGAGTGTCAGTCGACATCAATGTTGACTGACCCACCGCTTTCGCGAGCAAGCCCGCTCCCACAGGGGGTTCGCTGAGGGTTTCTTTAGCGGTCATTGGCCCGACTCCTGAATCGCCCGGACCACCGTATTGAGGTTGCCGGTCATTTCCTTTTGATACTTGTCGGCGGTGTATTCGCCATAGGAAATGTGCGACAGCGGGTAGAGCTTCACCCCGGACTCACGCTGGATGGTCTCGACGTAGGTAGACGGGAAATCCATCTCCGAGAAGATCACCTTCACGTCCAGTTCCCGCAGTTGATCGATGGTCTTCTTCAACTGGCTCGGGCTCGGCTCGATGCCGTGGGCCGGCTCGACCACGGCGGTCACTTCCAGGCCGAATTCACGCAGCAGGTAGTCATACGCCGCATGCACCGTGGCCACCCGCAGTTCGGCGTTCGGCGCCTCGGTCAGTTTCGCCAGGGCGTCGGCGCGCATCTGCCGCAGGCGTTTGCCGTAGGCGCGGGCGTTCAGGGTGTAGGTCTTGGCATTGGCCGGGTCGAGCTTGCCCAGCTCCCGGGCGATGTTGTTGACCTGGGCAATGGAAGCGCTGATCGACAGGAAGGTGTGCGGGTTGACTACTTTGCCGGCACCACGTGCGGCGACCCCGGTGGCGGCCAGCAGCGGCACGTTTTCGTTGGCTTCGATCACCGGGACGTTCGGCGTTTCGCTGGCGGCGATCATGCGGTCGGCGAAGTCGTCATGACCGACGCCGTTGAGCACGACCACGTCCAGCCCGCTGATGCGCTTGATGTCTTCGGCGCGGGGCTCGTAGGCGTGCGGGTTGAAACCGGCCGGAATCAGCGGCACCACCTCGGCCTTGTCACCGACGATGTTGGCCACGTAGCTGTAGTAAGGGTGCAGGGTGATGCCGATGCGCAGGCGCTTGGCTTCCTCGGCGCTGGCCAGTGGCGTCAGCAGCAAGGCAAGCACGCCGACCAGCAGCGGGCGCAGGAATGAGCGTTGAGATGAAATAGGCATGGGAAAGCGGTCTTCTCTCGGGTGAAGGCGAGGGTTCAGTGCCGGTGCTGGCGGGTCACGCCGGCATCGAATTGCGCGACGATCTGCTGCCAGCCAGCGCTTTCGAGCGCGGCGTCAGTGAGGTCGGTCGGGGCCGCGAGGGCTTTGCCGCGGTGGAGCCAGACATCGGGTGCGTCGTCGTCAGCGGTCAAACGCATCAGAAACGAACCGGCCACGGCGGGCGTCTGGCTCTGACCGAAGTAAGCCTTGGCGGCGAGCAACTGCCAGGCATGGCCGCCGCGGCTGACGGAACTGGCGTCCTGGGCGAATGGCGCGAAGCCTTCATCGGCAAGATTTTGTGGTGTCGGCAGCGCTTGCTGTTCCTGGCGCAGCAGGTGAATTTCGTCCAGGGTCACCCGCAGGTCGGCGTAGATCCCTTGCTCGGATGCGCTCAGGTCGCGGCGGGCATCCAGTTGATGGCTGCCGACGCTGCTGACTTCCTGAGACTCATGGCGCCACGCGACCACAGAACCGGCCACCGCCAGGATCATCAGGCACAGCAGCAACACAAACAGGGTTTCATGGCCGGCACCGGCCGGGCGGACGACCTGCGTAGTTCGCGTACTCATGGGGCTTCGATGTCCGCTTGGTCGATCTCGACGACGTGGCCGGGGCCGGCGTCGAACAACACGTAAAACTCGGCGCCGGGCTTCTTGAAGGTCAGGGTCGAATCGGCGCCGAGCTTGCCCGGTACCAGGATGGTTTCGTCGTAGCCGATCACGTCCAGCGTCACCCCCGGCGCGCCGCTGCCGTCGGAGAAACCGCCCGTGCATTGGATTTGTTCGGCGTCGATGGCTTTGCATTCGCACATCGGGTTGTGGGCCAGGGCGCTGGCGCTGAAGCCGGCGCAGAGCACCAGCAAAGCCGCGTTTAGAGAACGTAGCGTCATGGTTTGCCTCCTTGTTTGTTCAGCCACGCGAGGGTGGCGGGGGATGCCTGGCTCAGCGGGATCGACGCTTGATGCATCGCGCCGTCCCAGCCTTCCATGGTGATCCACAGTTCGGCGTCGGCTTTGGTCTTTTCCGGAATCGGCAACATGGCGCCCATGCGGTACGGCGTGCCGAAGAAAATCACCCCGGCGGCGCGCAGGCTGCGCGGTTTGCCGATGCGCAAGTACGTCGCCTTGACCTGATCGCGACAGCTGTCGCACAGCGCCGCGTTGAAGTTCTTCATATAGCCGGCCGGGCCGTCAAGGGTCGGTGCTTCGTTGCGCAATTCGGCGAGGCGCAGGCTCCAGGGCCCGACCTGAACTTCACCGATTTCCCGCTCACCGAGCCCGGTGTCGCCGCGAAACAGCGCCGCGTCGGCAAAGTACTTGGGCATGAACCCCAGCGGCACCAGCAACAGCAGAACGTTGATGTGGAAGCGCCATTTGTGCCAGAAGCGGCTGAGTTTCGAGGCCGGTTTGTCGGCGGCGAACAGGCTCATTAGCTGACCTCCGTGGTTTCACGGCTTGTGACGGCGGCCGCGAGCGGACGTTTGTCTTTTCGCTTGAGGGCATTGGCCGTGGCGAGGGCGGTGCGTTTGGTCCAGATCAACAGGCCGCTGAGGACCATCATGCTCAGGATCAAACCGAAGAAGAACCAGATCAGCTTGATCCAGATGCCGCCGAAATCACCGGTATGCAACGGCCGCATGGATTCGGTCACCAACTCAAGGCCGGAACGGTCCGACAGCAAGCGGGTGGCGGCGATATCGCCGGTGTACGGGTTGATCTCGGCGGTCTGGAACATCAAGGGATACCAACTGCGACCGCCCACCGTGAGGTAGCTGTAGGCATTGGCGGGCATGCTGACGAAGCTGTCTTCCAGACCGGGGATGCGTTCTTTGGCCTGCGCAATCGCCGCCTCCAGACTGATCATCGGCGCGGGCGAGCCATCGGTGCTCACTGGCACGCTCTCACGGGGGACCACCAATGCCACGGGAGCAGTGGAAATCGACACTTGGTTATCGAACATGAACGCTTGAATCAGGAACCAGGTGCTGGTGATGGAGATCACCGCGATGAACCAGATCGACCAGATGCCGCTCAGGCGGTGAAAGTCGCCCCAGAAAATCCGTGCGCCATGACGGATGCGCAACGTCGGGCGCAAGAAGCCCTTCCAGAAACGCTTGTAGACCACCAGCCCGGTCACCAGGGACGCCAGCAAGGGCAGGCTCAGAAACGACACCAGGTACCAGCCCCAGCTGTAACCGTTGGTGAACGGCACCAGCCACCAGCCATGCAATGCACGGGTAAAGGCCTGGAAATTGAATGGCGGGGCGGTGCCCTGAATCACGCCGCTGTACGGGTTGACGTAAACCGTCAACGAGCGACCATCGGGGTAGCTGAGGTTGACATCAAGCGCGAAGTGCGACTCGTCGGGCCGGCTGATGCCCTCGACCAGCGTGTTCGGTTCCGCTTTCTTGATGGCGGCGGTGATCTGGTCATAACTGAGCAGCGGCGCATCGTCCGTGGGTTGGCTGGCGCGCATTTGCGGGTTGGCCAGCCAGACGATTTCCTGACTGACCACCGCCAGCGTGCCGGTGACACAAACGATCAGCACGAAAAACCAGATCGGCAAGGCCAGCCAGCTATGGACCAGAAACCAGAGTTTTGAGCGGGATTTCTTCGACATGATTAAAGGTCTTGTATCGATGAGAGGGCCTCTGCTGCGGGCTTCCCAGCGATGAGGTCCATGAAAGGCCGGCCCGTGGCTTTTGCCTACGCGAACTGACTGCATCTTTATAGGACGGATGAGGATCGGAAATCCCGAAGCGGCATATGAAAGTAAATGTTTCGCGTTCCCGCCAATCCACACACACAACCTCTGTAGGAGTGAGCCTGCTCGCGATAGCGGTGGTTCAGCCAACATCAACGTGACTGACACACCGCTATCGCGAGCAGGCTCACTCCTACAAGGGATCTGCGTTCACTTCAGGCTGGGGGGTTCTTCGATCCAACACGAACCATGGTTCACGGGATCACTGTTCGGCCATTGATGGCGATGTCCCACTCCCTAAGATGGAGCTCAGACGCCTTTCACCCGCGAGCCTGAGCGAGCACCTCCATGACTCGAGCAAGAACCCTCTACGACAAACACATCGACTCCCACACGGTGTGTCGCGTCGATGACCAGTGCCACGTCCTGTTGTACATCGATCGCCAAGTCATCAACGAATACACCAGTCCCCAGGCGTTCAGCGGTTTGCGCGAAGCCGGACGCGGAGTCTGGCGTGGCGGAACCGCGCTGGCCGTGGTCGATCACGTCAACCCCACCGCCCCGGTGCGCGTCGCCGCCATGCCGGACCCCGGTGGCGCGCGGCAGGTGTCGTACCTGGCGGAAAACTGCCGGGACTATGGTTTGCCACTGTCACCGTTACCGCGCAGGTCGGCGGCGACCACGGTGAAGTGCTCGGCCAGTTGTTCGGCGACCTTGTGCCAGATGACGTGGGTCTGCGGGTGACCGTGCAGCAACAGCAGGCCCGGCCCGCTGCCGCCGATGCGGTAGGCAATGTCCACACCGTTGACGTGGCGCTGGTCTTTCAGGAATCCGGCGAACATGGGGCGAGTCCTTGTTGTAGTTGCCTGCATCCTGAAATCGTTGCGCGGTCAGGGCAAGGCGCAAAGCGTGGTGCGCTTGTTCATGAAGTGTGTTCGAGGAGATAGGCGGTGCCTTTGAGGGCCTCTTCGCGAGCAAGCCCGCTCCCACATTTGATCTTCATCAGGCACAAGTTGTGTGTTCACAGAAAATCAAATGTGGGAGCACTCTGGCTGGGCACCACGCTTGTACTGTTCGAGGTCGGCTCGTTCAACTGTTCGGGCTCAATAACCAGAGTGGAGAGGTGAATGGCAGCATGGGCTCCCACACGTGCTTTAAGCACCCCGGGCGTTCAGCTTGCCACTCACCGCTCTCATCCTCAGTCTAAATCCTGCGCAAGACACAAGCGGGCTTGCTCGCGAAGGGGCCATAGGCTCCACCGAGGATCTCAACCCTGCTGAAACATCTCCTTAGCCCGCTGCTCAATCTGCTCCTGCGTCAAATCCTCCTTGCGCGTAGCCAGGAACCACAAATGCCCATAGGGATCTTTCAACGTCCCCGAGCGGTCGCCATAAAACTGATCCTTGACCTCGGACACCACCGTGCCGCCCGCCGCAATCGCCTGTTTATAAGACTTGTCCACATCGTTCACATACAAATGCAGACCCACGGACGGCGATTTGTCCGGATTGCTCAACGGCCCCTGATCACACGGTGTGCCCAGCATGATCGGGCAATCGCCGATGCGCAGTTCGGCGTGGCCAATGCTGCCATCAGGCATGGACAGGCGCATGATTTCGGTGGCGCCAAAGGCTTTCTTGTAAAACTCGATGGCTTCGGCTGCTTTCTGAATGCCCAGATAAGGCGTGATGCTGTGATAACCCTCTGGTATGGGTTTGACGCTCATGACGGTGCTCCCTTGTTGTTGTGAGTTGAAGGTGTTCCTTCGCCGATTTCCGGTCGGATAACTATAGGTCAGCGCCTCTTGCGCAACCGAGTGCCCGACGAGCAGCAGCGTCACTGTTCAGCCATCAACAGTGCAGCAGCAGATTGCTCGGGTTTATCCTTTTTCAATCGACAAAACCCCCGAAAACACGGGGTGAAGTGATCGGCACAGAAGCTGCAATGTCCTTTCGAAAACATCAGTACCGAGAGACTTGTATGCCTGAATCTGCCGTTTATCCGATCAACCCGCCGGCCGCCCATCGGATCGCCGATGCAGCCGAAGCCTTGCGCGTTGCCGAGCGCGTGGCCGCGGTTTTGCTGGAACAGGACGCCGAACGCGACCGCTCCCGCCAAGTGCCTGCCGAGATTGTCGACTTCTATTCCAACAGTGGCCTGTGGGGCATCAGCGTGCCGAAAGCGTTTGGCGGCGCGCAGGTGTCCTACGCGGTGCTGGCGCAGGTCATCGCGATCATCTCGGCGGCCGACCCGTCCTTGGGGCAAATTCCGCAAAACCACTATTGCCTGCTGGAAGACATTCGCCTGCAAGGCACACCGGAGCAACAGGCGTATTTCTTCGAACGGGCGCTGCAAGGTCATCGCTTTGCCAATGCTTTGTCGGAAACCGGCGGCAAGAACGTGCAGGACATTCAGGCGACCATTCGCCGCTACGGCGACGGCCATGTGATCAACGGCCGCAAGGGTTATTGCACCGGTTCGCTCTACGCCCACTGGCTGGCGGTGCTGGCGCTGGATGAAGAGCAGAAGGGCCAGTTGGCGTTCGTCGAGCGCGGAACGAAAGGGCTGGTGATCGTCGACGACTGGGACAGCATCGGCCAGCGCACCACGTCCAGCGGCACCGTGCTGGCCGAGGACTTGCACGTGTCGGCGTTCAATCTGTTCCCGACCTATCGGTCCTACGAAACGCCCACCCTGGCCGGCCCGTTCGCGCAGTTGACCACCGCGGCCATCGATGCCGGCATCGCCCGCGCGGCGCTGCGGGACACAGTCGCGTTCGTCCAGCAGTTCGCGCGGCCATGGATCGACGCGGGTGTGGAAAAGGCCAGCGAAGATCCGCTGACCATCATTCAGGTCGGTGGCCTGGAAATTCGTCTGGAAGCGGCTGAAGCCTTGCTGGAACGGGCAGGGCGAGCGCTGGATGCGGCGCGTCCGGCGCCCGACGAAGACAACGTCGCCCAGGCGTCTGTGGCGGTGGCCAAGGCCAAGGTGCTGACCACTGAAATCGCGATTGAGGCGACCAACAAACTGTTCGAACTTGGCGGCACCCGCTCGACCCTGAAGAAGCACAATTTTGACCGTCACTGGCGCAACGCCCGGGTCCACACCCTGCACGACCCGGTGCGCTGGAAGTACCACGTGGTCGGCAACTGGCTGCTCAACGGTGTGAAACCACCGCGCCACGACTGGTCGTGACCCGTGGCCGAACTGCTGAAAAACATTTATTGGGCCGACATTGCCCAGGCCTGCCTCGACACCCTGAGCATGCTGGTTGCCGCCCTCGGATTCACCGTGTTGCTGGGATTGCCGCTGGGCGTGGTGTTGTTCCTCACCGGCAAGCGCCAACTGCATGAAGCCGTCGGGGTTTACCGGGTGCTGTCGGTGATCGTAAACATGCTGCGTTCGCTGCCGTTCATCATTTTGCTGATCGTGCTGATTCCCCTGACCACGCTGTTGGTTGGCACTTCGCTCGGCGTACCGGGGACTATCCCGCCGCTGGTGGTGGGGTGCACGCCATTCTTCGCGCGGCTGGTGGAAACCGCCTTGCGCGAGGTCGATCGCGGGGTGGTGGAAGCGACCCAGGCCATGGGCGGCACCACTTGGCAAATCATCCGCCACACCTTGTTGCCGGAAGCCCGGGGAGGGTTGCTGGCGGCGGTCACGGTGACCGCGATTGTGCTGGTGGATTACACGGCGATGGCCGGGGTGATCGGCGGCGGCGGACTGGGCGACCTGGCGATCCGCTACGGCTATCAACGGTTTCAGACGGACGTGATGGTGGTCACCGTGGTGCTGCTGCTGATCCTCGTTCAGGCCCTGCAAATGACCGGCGACCGGTTGGTGGCGCGCTACAGCCGACGATAAACATTGGATTTCGTTTTATTCAAAAGAAGGCCCCACGTCCACCTAACGACGGCCACTCAATCTGCCTAGGAGCACAGCATGAAAAAGACCCTGGCCATTCTGGCTGCCCTCGTGTCGTTGAGCGTTCACGCCAACGAAAAACTCGTCGTCGGCGCCACTCCGGTACCGCACGCGGAAATCCTCGAATTCATCAAACCGACCTTGGCCAAGGAAGGCGTGGACCTGGACATCAAAGTCTTCACCGACTTCATCCAGCCCAACCAGCAGTTGGCGTTGAAGAACCTCGACGCCAACTATTACCAGTACCGACCGTTCCTCGATGATTTCAACAAGACTCGCCACACCGACCTGGTGCCGGTGGTGGGCGTGCACATCGAACCGTTCGGTGCCTATTCGACCAAAATCAAAAACATCGCCGAGCTGAAGGATGGCTCCACCGTGTCGATCCCCAACGACCCGGTGAACACGGGCCGTGCGCTGGTGCTGCTGCACGAAGCCGGGCTGATCAAACTCAAGGACCCGAGCAACACCCTGGCGACCCAGCGGGACATTATCGACAATCCGAAACACCTGAAAATTCGTGAACTGGAAGGCGCGTTGCTGGCGCGTTCGGTGAGCCAGGTGGACCTGGCCTTTGTGTTCGCCAACTACGCCCTGGAAGCGGGGATCGATACCAACAGCGCGCTGATCGTCGAAAAGGGCAAGAGCCTGTACATCGAATTCCTCGTGGCGCGGCCGGACAATATCAATGATCCGGGTGTGCAGAAGCTGGCCAAGGCGTTGAACTCTGATGAGGTTCGGCAGTTCATTTTGATCCGCTACAAAGGGCAGATCGCGCCGGGGTTTTAGATCTTCGTTGGCTGTCAGCCCGCCTTCGCGAGCAAGCCCGCTCCCACAGTTGACCGCGATCCCCTGTGGGAGCGGGCTTGCTCGCGAAGGACTCAACCCGGTCTCGGATCAGTCGTCGATTCCAGCAGCTGCGCCCCCGGCCCCTGTTCCCCAAGCACATCGCCAAAATTACGCAACGGACACGCCTCCATCGACAAACACCCACACCCGATGCAGCCATTAAGCCGATCCCGCAACAGCACGAGCTGGTCGATCCGCTCATCCAGATCCCGACTCCACTGCGCCGACAACACCTTCCAGTCCGCCGCCGTCGGCGCGCGGTTATCCGGCAAGGCTTTCAGCGCTTCGCCGATTTCCGCCAACGGAATCCCCAACCGCTGCGCCACTTTGATCAACGCCACCCGTCGCAACACCTCCCGTGGATAGCGCCGCTGGTTGCCCTGATTGCGATTGCTTTTGATCAACCCCTTGGATTCGTAAAAGTGCAGCGCCGTGACCGCCACGCCGCTGCGCGTAGCCAATTGGCCGACGGTGAGTTCCTTGTGCAGATGTTCCGAGGTGATCATTTGAAAAATGCCTCTTGACCTCTAGTTAACTTGAGGTTTTACCCTGCAGGCCTTCGGATCGCAAGGTCCGGCTTACACGTCAGTGGGGACTCTTCATGCAAGCGCCAGAGAAAAATCGCAGCTTCACCCAGTTGATCGAATTCGAGATCGAACCCCATCAGCAACCCGCGTTGGTGTCGGCATTATCTAAGCAGACCGAACGGCTGGCCCAAGGCTACAGCGGGTTTTTGAGTGCGAGCATCCAGGCCAGCGACGATGGCCGGCGAGTGCTCAATTACCTGCAATGGCAAACTCGCGAGGCGGGGGAAGCCGCATTTCAGAGTTTTGAAAGCGGCGAGCAGGATTTCTGGCAGTTGATCCGCGCGCATCAGGCGAAAACCGTGACGTTCGGCTCGTTCCAGGTGCTGCACAGTCTGGAACGCAGCCACGACGACGCGCTGCACTGCAATCTGGTGGGTTAAATCGACAACTGCATCAAGCGCTCACCCTGAACGTTTTCCGTGGGCCGGCGCTTGTTCACTGCCAGTTCGCCGATCTTGATCAGCCGCGTGCGCGTGACGTTGCGGCTCAAGCCCAGCAGGGCGGCGGTGTGCACCTGGTTGTAATGGCTGAAGCGATAAGCCGCTCGCAACAAGGCGTCCTCGACTTTTTCGTGGAGCGCACCGGCCTGTTCTTCGAAAAGCTTCTGAAAGGCCCGATCGAGCAAGGCTTCCGGTGAGTCGTCGACGTTGCTGTGGTGATCGTCCTGACGCTCGATACGCATGTTCGACAGGCGCAGGTCATCGCGTTCGATCACGCCGTTGCGGCAGATCAGCAGGGTGTGGTGAATCACGTTTTCCAGTTCACGGATGTTGCCCGGCCAGCTGTAGCTGCGCAGTTTCAGTTCGGCCTCTTTGCTGATGGTGATGGTGCCGTAACCCAGACGCTGGCTGTAGGCTTCGACGAAATGTCGGGTCAGCGGCAGGATGTCGCCGGGGCGGTCGCGCAGCGGGCTCAGTTCCAGGCTGACCACGTCGAGACGGTAGTACAAATCCTCGCGAAAATGCCCGGCGTTGATGGCTTTTTCCAGCTGCACGTTGGTCGCTGCCAGCACCCGCACGTCGATGGGAATGCTCTTGCGCGAACCGAGGCGCACCACTTCACGCTCTTGCAGCACGCGCAGCAACTTGACCTGAATCGCCATCGGCAAATCGCCGATCTCATCAAGGAACAAGGTGCCGCCATCAGCCTCTTCGAACCAGCCGGCCTTGGCGCTCAGCGCCCCGGTGAATGCACCTTTTTCGTGGCCGAACAACTCGGCCTCCACCAGGGATTCGGAGAACGCGCCGCAGTTCACCGCCACGAACGGCCGGTTGCGCCGGGCGCTGAGGTTATGGATATGTCGGGCCACCAGCTCCTTGCCAGTGCCGGTTTCGCCGATGATCAGCACGCTGGCTTCACTCGGCGCGACTTGTTGAATGTGGGCGAGCAAGGCCTGGGATTTAGGGTCTTCGAACACCTGCGCGGTCGCGCGGATCGAAGTGGCCAGAGCGGGCGAGGGCGGTAAGGTCAGAAGTTGCATCAGGCAGGCTCCATGAATGGAAAGCTATGAATAGAAAGCTATGAATAGAAAGTCGGGATCGGCAGGGACTGGTTCAGCGCCCAGTCACCCAGTTCATGGAGTTTGTAATCCACCGGGTCGTGCAGGGTCTGCGTGCGCAGGTTGCGCCAGTGGCGGTCCAGTCGCAGGGAGGCATGGGTCGAACGCGCACCAGTGACTTCGAACAGCCGGCTACAGATTTCCAGGCCATTGCGCGTTGCCGCGACTTTCGCGGTGGCGATGGCCGTGGCGAGATGCCCGCGTTCTTCGGCGCTGAGATTCGGGCCTTTGGCCCACGCCTTGTCGAGCAACTCGGCGGCACGTTCCACCAGCAGTCGAACGCCTTCGAGGGCGACCCAGAATTCGCCGTAATGGCCGAGTACATACGGATACTGACGCACATCCTGCGCGCTGGATTTGTGCCACGGACGGGTTTCGGTGAGCGTGTATTGTCGCGCTTCTTCGAACGCACCTTCGGCAATGCCGAGGAACATGTGCGTGAAGGTCAGTTGGGCAATCAACGGCCGCAGGCAGGCGAACGGTGTGCTCAGCGGACCCGGATCGAGCAGCAGTTCCGATTCTTCGACCCGAACCCGTTCGAACGTCGCGCTGCCGCTGTCGGTCTGGCGCTGGCCCATGTTGTTCCAGTCGTTGTGCAGGGTGATACCGCTGCGACCGCTTGGAATCGCGGCGATCAACAGCTTGCCGCCGGCACTTTCGTCAACGGCCGAAGCGATCAGCATTTCCGAGTCAGTGGCACCGGAGCAGAAACTTTTTTTGCCGGAAAACTCCCGCCAGCCGCCGAGGTTTTTCACCACGGTGCGGGTGTCCAGCGGGTTGAGGGCATTGCCCCAGAACCAGTTCTTGCGCGCGGTCTGTTCAAACCACGGCTGCCACTGCTCGGGCCTGGCGAACAGGCGCACGGTGGCGAGCATCAGGTGATGGAAACCGAAGACGTGGGCGATCGAACTGTCGACTTTGGCGAACTCGCGCACGATGTTCAGGGTTTCACTCCAGCTGGCGCCGAGGCCGCCGTACTGGACGGGAATGCTTAACGCGAGCAGACCGCTGTGGCGCAGCGCGTCACGTTCAGCCTTGGGCGTACCGCCACGCTCGTCGCGCTCGACAGCGGTCAGGGCAAACTCGGCGGCCAACTGGCGGGCGGTCTGCAAGGGGGACAACAGGGCGCTTTGCGGCTTGGCAGTCACGCGGGGTTCCTCATATAAACGATGCCGTACCTGTAGGAGCGAGGCTTGCCCGCGAAGAGGCCATCACATTCAACACAAATGTCGACTGACAGATCGCCTTCGCGGGCAAGCCTCGCTCCTACAGGATCGTGGGTCAGGCTTTGGCGTGAGCCGGGAGTACGTCATTGGCAATCATTTCGCCAAACGGCCCGGTCAGATTAGTGACGCCGCGCCCCGCGAGACTCGCGTACGGCTCGGGCAACAGCGGGAACACCAGTTCGGCAAAGCGATAAGCCTCTTCGAGATGCGGGTAGCCGGAGAAGATGAAACTCTCGATGCCCAGGTCCGCGTACTCCTTGATCCGCGCCGCCACTTGCTGCGGGTCACCGACCAGCGCCGTGCCGGCACCGCCGCGCACCAGACCGACGCCGGCCCAGAGGTTGGGCGAGATTTCCAGGTTGTCGCGGCGCCCGTCATGCAACGCGGCCATGCGTCGCTGGCCTTCGGAGTCGAAACGCGAGAACGACTTCTGCGCCGCGGCGATGGTCTCGTCACTGATGTGTTCGATCAGTTTGTCAGCCGCTTTCCAGGCCTCCTCGGCCGTCTCGCGAACGATCACATGCAAGCGAATCCCGAACTTCACCGTACGACCGTTTCGCGCCGCACGCTCACGCACATCCGCCAGTTTTTCCGCGACGGCGGCCGGCGGCTCGCCCCAGGTCAGGTAGACATCAACCTGCTCGGCGGCGAGTTCATGGGCGGCTTCGGATGAACCGCCGAAGTACAGCGGCGGATGAGGTTTCTGCACCGGCGGATACAGCGCCTTGGCGTTCTGCACTTGCAGGTGTTTGCCTTCGAAGTCAACCGATTCGCCTTGCAGCACGCGGCGCCAGATTTGCAGGAATTCGTCGGTGACTTCGTAGCGTTCGCTGTGATCGAGGAAGATGCCGTCACCGCGGTTTTCATCCGGATCACCGCCGGTCACCACATTAATCAGCAAACGGCCATTGGACAGCCGATCCAGCGTGGCGGCCATGCGTGCCGAAACCGTCGGCGAGATGATCCCGGGGCGGATCGCCACCAGATACCGCAGGCGTTCGGTCAGCGGCACCAGCGCCGAGGCGATCACCCACGAATCCTCGCAGGAGCGCCCGGTAGGAATCAGCACGCCGTGGTAGCCAAGGCTGTCAGCGGCTTGCGCCACTTGTTTGAGGTAGTTGAGGGTCACCGGGCGCGCGCCCTGAGTGGTGCCCAGGTAATGGCCGTCGCCGTGGGTCGGCAGGAACCAGAAAACATCCATGAAGAAATCCTTAAGCGATTTTCAGCAGATTTTTGGGGGGGACGCCAAACAACGGCGCAGCGCGTTCTGCAGCAAGACGAATGCGGGCCTTCAAGGGCTCACTGGTTATTTGGTAATTGGCGAAATCGGCTTCGGTGGCGTAGACGCCAATCGGCAAGGTCAGGGCCTGGAAGAAACTGAACAGCGGCCGCAACTGATGATCGAGCACCAGCGCATGCCGTTCGCTGCCACCGGTGGCGGCCAGCAACACGGGCGTGTCGATCAGCGCGTTGAGGTCGATCAGGTCGAACAGGTGCTTGAGCAGGCCAGGGTAGGAACCGCGATAAACCGGCGCGGCGACGATCAGCAAGTCGGCGTTCTCGATCGCTTGCAGCTCGGCTTCGATCTCGGCGCTCAATTCCTGGCGCGACAGCGCGGCGCCCAGTGGCCGGGCGATGTCGCCCAACTCGATCAGCTTGCTCTCGATCGGTAACTGCTCGGCCAACTCGGCCAATAACGCTTGGGTCAACACCAGCGTGCGAGACGGACGCCAGGTACCGCCGGAGAGGGCAACGACTTTCAATGGACGCGACATGATCAGTTCCTTTTTAAACAGTTGCTCAGCGAGCAGTGAAGAGTCACTGACTTGAGCAAGAGCTGTACCAATCCATACAGGCCCCGTTTTACGGGGCTTGCAGCGCATCGGTCAGTTAACGCTGTGCGATTTCGAGGGCTGTTTGTTGAATGACTGTTGCGTGGCAAACAGTTGCGTGAGCAACAGTGCGTGGAGGCGATGGAGTTGTTATAGATGCTCGTTGTTATTCCGTAAAAGACCTTAAATTAATATTTATAGATCGTTTGGAGATATGCGACTGACTGGCTAAGCGTCGTTAGCCAAATTCGATAGCCACTATCGAGAGCGTTGATTTCTGCCCATCGAAGGGCGCGAGTAGCCTGTGTTCATTGCCCCGAACCCAGATGCCAGGACGCCACAGATGAAACCTCTAATCGCCACTTTCTTGCTGCTCGCGGTCTCCGTTCTCGCCGGATGCGCCAGTCATGTTTCGCCTGAATTGCGGCCGTACACCGCAGAAGAAAGTCGCGAACTGGCGTTGGAAGCCTTGAATCGTCGTGGTTTGTCCTTCGACGAGTACCATGCGAAAAAAGCCGAATTGCTCGGCCAGCCGCAAAAATCGTTCAGTTTCGACAAGCAGGGCGAAATGAACGCAGAACGTGCTGTACAGCTTCACGGTCGTCCTAGCTGATCGAAAACTGTACTGCTCGAAGTTTCACGTAACTGTCCATGGGTTTCCCCCGGGGCGTGCGATAGGGTCATTACCTGACTGACTCTGATTGGACTGCCGCTCATGACGCTCTCGCTGGACCTGCTGATGGGCTTCGCCCTGTTTGCTCTCGTCACCTCGATTACTCCCGGCCCCAACAACACCATGTTGCTGGCATCGGGCGTGAACTTCGGCTTTCACCGCACCATCCCGCACATGTTGGGCATCACTTGCGGCTTCTTCGTGCTCGTCGTGGCAGTTGGTTTCGGTCTGGGCGCGGTGTTTAAGACCTATCCATTGCTCTATACGGTGCTGCGTTACGTCGGCGCGGCGTACTTGCTGTATCTGGCGTGGAAAATCGCCCATTCAGGTCCGGTTTCCGAGAGTGAAAAGGGCGACAGCAAACCGATAAGCTATCTGGGGGCGGCGGCGTTTCAGTGGGTCAATCCCAAGGCGTGGATCATGGCGATCGGTGCCATCAGCACCTACACGCCAATGCAGGGCTACTTCACCAATGTGATCGTAGTTGCCGCGGTCTTTGCCGTGATCAACCTGCCGAGCGTTGGCGTCTGGGCCGGTTGCGGCACGTTGTTGCGCAATGTGTTGAAGGATCATCGCTGGTTGCGGCTGTTCAACTGGGGCATGGCCTTGCTGTTGGTGGCTTCGCTGTATCCATTGATGCTCGAGAGCTTTAGCTGACACATCGCTTCAACCGGTTGGCCGATGCCTGTTAAGCTCGACTTCAGGAGCGTTCCTACGCACTTTTAAATGAAGTTGTTCTTCTTTAACGGCCTCCGATCAGGTATTTCTAACGCACTGAACGATCAGCGCAGCTCACGAGGTTGCGCCTTGATGGTTCAGTGACGAGCCTCCTGATCCCGGAACATGCTCTGCGAGTTTTCTATGAATAAACGTCCTCTGTATTTCGACTATGCCGCCACCACGCCGGTGGATGAGCGGGTCATCAAGGTCATGGTCGAGTGTCTGGGTTTCAACGGAAACTTCGGCAACCCGGCGTCCAGCTCCCATGCCTTCGGCCAACAGGCCCGGCAGACGGTCGAGCAGGCGCGGCGTCAGGTCGCCGAACTGGTCGGCGCCCAGGCGGAACAGATCGTCTGGACCTCCGGTGCCACCGAATCGAACAACCTTGCTCTCAAGGGCGTGGCCCAGGCTCGCGGGGTGTCCGGCGGCCACATCATCACCAGCCAGATCGAACACAAGGCCATCCTCGACACGGCGAAGCAGTTGCAGGACGCCGGTGTTGCCGTGACTTATCTGGTGCCTGACGCAGAGGGGCTGATTACTCCGCAAGCGGTCAGCGAGGCAATGCGCGAAGACACCTTTCTGGTGTCGCTGATGCTGGTCAACAACGAACTGGGCACGGTCAATGACATCGCGGCCATCGGCCAGATCGTGCGTGATCGTGATGCGTTGTTCCATGTCGATGCGGCTCAGGGCGCGGGCAAAGTCGCGATCGATCTTGCTGCATTGCCAGTGGACCTGATGTCGTTTTCGGCGCACAAGATTTACGGCCCCAAAGGCATCGGCGCCCTGTACGTCGGCCCACGCGCGCAGCAACGTTTGCAGGCGCAGATTCACGGTGGCGGTCACGAGGGCGGTTTGCGTTCCGGGACCCTGGCGACTCACCAGATCGCCGCCATGGGCGTGGCCTTCGCCTTGGCGGCGGCCGGGTTCGAGGAAGAAAAAGCCACGATCGTGCGGCTACGCGAACGCTTGCTCGAACAACTGCTGGGCATCCCCGGCGTTCGGCTCAATGGCAGCCTGACCCAGCGCATTCCCCATACCCTGAGCCTGACCTTCAACGAAGGAGAGCTCAATTCCGCGGCGCTGAGCAACTCGATCGCATTTTCCGCGACCTCGGCCTGTAACTCCGCCAGCAATGCGCCTTCCCATGTGCTGCTGGCCCTGGGGCATGACGCCCGCTCGGCGAGTCGCACCATCCGCTTGAGTCTTGGCCGGTTCACCACCGAGCAGGACATCGACCAAGCGGTACAACTGATTAAAGCAGCCTGCGCCAGTGCCCCGGCATTCTGGCAGTAAGGCCTGAAAGTGCCGGCGTTGATCGGCACTCAACAATAATGATGAAGTGATTAGCAGGAGACATGATGAGTACGCAGCTTTCGATCAATGGATCGGTGCCCGAGCGCCTGGCGCAAACCCGCGAACTGATGAGCCGGGAGGGCATTCATGCCCTGCTGGTGCCGTCGGCCGATCCGCACCTGTCCGAATACCTGCCGGGCTATTGGCAAGGGCGTCAGTGGTTGTCGGGCTTTCATGGTTCGGTCGGCACACTGATCGTTACCCCTGACTTTGCCGGTGTCTGGGCCGACAGCCGTTATTGGGAACAAGCGACCAAGGAGCTCAACGGCAGCGGCATCGAACTGGTCAAGCTGCAACCGGGTCAGCCAGGCCCGCTGGACTGGCTGGCCGAGCAAACTCCTGAAGGCGGCGTGGTCGCGGTGGACGGTGCGGTATTGGCCGTGGCGTCGGCGCGTACGCTGGGTGGCAAACTCGAAGAGCGCGGTGCGCGTCTGCGTACCGACGTCGACCTGTTGAGCGAAGTCTGGAGTGACCGTCCGACACTGCCGAACGAGCCGATCTATCAACACTTGCCGCCTCAAGCGACCGTCAGCCGTGGTGAAAAACTCGCCAAACTGCGTGAGGTCTTGAAGGGTCGTGACGCTGACTGGCACTTCATCGCAACCCTCGATGACATCGCCTGGCTGTTCAACCTGCGTGGCGGCGACGTGTCGTTCAACCCGGTATTCGTTTCCTTCGCCTTGATCAGCCAGGAGCAGGCCACCCTGTTCGTGGCCCTGAGCAAGGTAGATGCCGAGCTGCGTGCGGTCCTCGAACAGGACGGCGTGACCCTGCGCGATTACAGCGAAGTGGCAGACGCCTTGCGTGCGGTGCCGAGTGGCGCAAGCCTGCAAGTCGATCCGGCGCGCGTGACGGCCGGTTTGCTGGATAACCTGAACAGCGGCGTAAAACTGGTCGAAGGTCTGAACCCGACCACCTTGGCCAAATCACAGAAGAGCCTGGCCGATGCCGAGCATATTCGTCAGGCCATGGAGCAGGACGGCGCAGCGTTGTGCGAATTCTTCACCTGGCTGGACACGGCGTTGGGTTCTGAACGCATCACTGAGCTGACCATCGACGAACACCTGACGGCCGCGCGTACTCGACGTCCCGGGTACGTTTCGCTCAGTTTCAACACCATTGCCGCCTTCAATGCCAATGGAGCGATGCCGCACTACCACGCCACCGAAGAAGAGCACGCGGTGATCGAGGGCGATGGTCTGTTGCTGATCGACTCCGGTGGTCAATACCTGGGTGGTACCACCGACATCACGCGGATGGTGCCGGTCGGTACGCCGACGGATGAGCAGAAACGCGATTGCACGCGGGTGCTCAAAGGCGTAATCGCGTTGTCCCGTGCGCAATTCCCTCGCGGCATTCTCTCGCCGTTGCTCGATTCGATTGCCCGCGCGCCGATCTGGGCCGAAAGCATAGATTACGGACACGGCACCGGTCATGGCGTCGGCTACTTCCTGAACGTGCACGAAGGTCCGCAGGTCATCGCCTATCAGGCCGCCGCGGCACCGCAAACCGCGATGCAACCGGGCATGATCACCTCCATCGAACCGGGCACTTACCGTCCAGGCCGTTGGGGTGTGCGGATCGAGAACCTGGTGTTGAACACCGAAGCGGGCAAGAGCGAGTTCGGCGAGTTCCTGAAATTCGAAACCCTGACCCTGTGCCCGATCGACACCCGTTGCCTGGAACCGTCGCTGCTGACGTTGGACGAGAAGCAGTGGTTCAACGCTTATCACGCCGAGGTGCGCGAGCGCTTGAGCCCGTTGCTGGATGGCGCGGCCCTCGAGTGGCTGAACACCCGCACTGCGGCTATTTGATCGGTTGGAGTTCAGGCGCTGTTTCGAGCGCCTGACTCATGTAGTCGACAAAGGCTTTGACCCTGGCGGATTGGCGACGATTCGCCGGGGACACGGCATGAATCGGCAGCGACTGCGCGGTGTAGTCCTGCAAAATCGCGGTCACTCGACCGGCGTTCAGATCCTCACTGAACAACCACACCGGCGACAACGCAATCCCCAGTCCTCCCAGCACCAACTCGCGGATTGCCTCGGAGTTGTTGCTTTGCGCATTGCCCTTGATTCGCACTTCGTGACGTTGGGCGCCTCGCCCATAAATCCATAGGTTCTGACTGTTCAGCAGGTTGAATTGCAGGCAATTGTGTCCGCGCAGTTCTTCCGGTGTTGTCGGCTGGCCGTGTTGCTTGAGATAGCCTGGCGCAGCGACCGTCACCCGGTGGGTGGTGCCGATGCGGCGGGCGATGAGGCCGCTGTCTGTCAACTCGCCGATTCTGAACGTAACGTCCAGACCTTCGCTGAGCAGGTCCTGATTCTGATCACTGAGTTGAAGGTCTATCTGAACCTGGGGGTGTTGTTGCAGAAACTCTGGGAGTCGCGGTGCAATCTGCAAGCGCCCGAAACTGACGGAGGAATCGATCTTCATGTTGCCGGCAACGGTTTCGCGTCCTGATTGGAAACTGTGTTCAGCCACGTCCACGGCCGCGATATAGCGTCTACTCGGCATGAGTGAGTTAGCGAGAGGAAGGTCGGTCCTACAGCCACCTCTTACGGGAATTTGCGAAATGACTGACTCATTTGAAATGCGTGCTCTGATTGTTGATTCGGCCAATGGGCCTTTACGCTTGGCTACCATCCAGCGACCCGTGCCTGGACCGGGTCAGGTGTTGGTCAGGATCAAAGCCAGCGGGGTGAACCCGTTGGATGCAAAGATTCGTTCGGGGCAGGCTGCTCATGCACGTCTCGGGTTTACGAGGGGCATGTTGTGAGCTGTCTCGGATGGGGGTAACACAGTTTGGCGCCGCTGTCGTTTCGGGGCGCGACCTACTCCGGGGTGTTTACCTTGTTGCCATTGTTGACCGGCAAGGGAGGCGAGCATCACGGGCAGATTCTTCGGGACGCCGCTAAGTTGATTGAGGCCGGTCAGCTGAAGCCGTTACTCGACCCGCGGCAGTTCACATTGCAAACCGCCGGGGCTGCCCATGAACTGCTCGCTAATGGAGCGGCTCAAGGTCGCTTGGTCATCGAGATTTAACTCAGGGCCTCAAGGACGAAGTCCAGCCGATCCTGACCGAAGAACATCTGATCACCGACAAACATGCACGGTGCGCCGAATACACCTCGTAGGACCGCTTTCTCGGTGTTGTCCTTGAGAGCAGCTTTGACTTCTTCGTCGGCGGTGAGCGCCAGTACCTCGTTCGGATCGAACCCGTTTTGCGACAGCACGGCTGCAACAGTCGCCGGATCATCGAGGTTGCGTCCCTCGACCCAGAGTGCGTAGAACAGGCAATCGATAAACGCGTGGAAGCGTTCGGGATGACGCAGCTGCATACCCGTGACGGCACGCATGAGCATCAGGGTATTGATAGGAAAGTGGGGGTTGAACTTTAGTGGTACGCCGTAACGTTTTGCGTAGCGGTCCAGGTCCTGAAACATGTAGCGACCTTTGGCCGGGATGGTTGCCGGTGACGCGTTGCCGGTGGCTTTGAAGACCCCACCCAGCAGCATCGGTTTGTAGATCAGCTGGCTGTCGGTCTGCTTGCAGATTTTCGGCAGTTGGGTGTACGCCAGGTAGGTGGCGGGGCTGCCCAGATCGAAAAAGAACTCCACGGTTTTGCTCATGGTCGGTGCGCTCTGCTTATTGTTGTAGGGGAGGAGGGCTTACCAGCGTTCGTTCCAGGGGCGCAGATCCAGCTCGAAAGTCCAGGCGTCCCGCGGCTGGCTGTGCAAGTACCAATAGTTCTCGGCGATGTGTTCGGGATTGAGGATGCCGTCCTCGTCCTTGGTCGCGTACTTTTCCGGAAAGCTGTTGCGAATGAAGTCAGTATCGATGGCGCCGTCGACTACGACATGGGCGACATGAATGTTCATCGGCCCCAGTTCGCGGGCCATGCTTTGAGCCAGTGCGCGAATTCCGTGCTTGGCGCCGGCGAACGCTGCAAACCCCGCCGCCCCGCGCAGGCCAGCGGTGGCACCGGTGAACAGAATCGTACCGCGTTGGCGCTTGGCCATCCGCTTGGCCACTTCACGAGCATTGAGAAAACCCGAGAAACAGGCCATTTCCCAGATCTTGAAATACTTGCGGGCGGTTTCTTCGAGAATGCTGCACGGCACATTGGCGCCGATGTTGAAAACGAACGCCTCGATGGGGCCTATCTCGGTTTCAATCTGCTCGACCAGCGCAATCACGTCCTCTTCCTTGCGAGCATCACAGGCAAATCCGTGGGCGTCACCGCCATTGGCCTTGATTGCATCAACCAACGGCTGGAGTTTGTCAGCGCTGCGACGGGTGACGCAGGCAACGAAACCTTCCTGGGCAAAGCGCTTGGCTATGGCGCCGCCGGTTGCATCACCTGCGCCGACAACCAGTACGACCTTCTTGTTGTTCATGGGTAGATCCCCTTTGCTAAACGATCGTTAACTGAACGAACGTTATGCTAGGATTTGGTATGCGTCAAGACGGTCAATCCTGAGGGCAAGGCAATGCGTTACTCGGCCAATCACAAGCTGGAAACAAGAGAGAAACTGCTGACAAGCAGCGCGGTGTCGGCCAAAAAGTCCGGTTTTTCCACAGTAGGTGTCGACGGGCTGATGAAGGCGATCGGCTTGAGTGGCGCTGCTTTCTACAGTCATTTTTCCTCGAAGGACGAACTGTTCGCCTCGATCGTCGAGCGCGAGTTGTGCCAAAGCCTGGAGCGATTGGGGGCTGATCAGGATCGCGACAGACTGGAACGTTGCCTGAAGCACTATCTGAGCATGGCCCATGTCGAGCACCCGGAGTCCGGTTGTGCGTTACCTGTATTGGGAGCCGAAATTGCCCGTTCAGATATCGCTATTCGCCAGCAGGCGGAGATCTGGATTTGTCAGCTGCAGGAGAGTTGGGCGAGGATCCTGGAAAGCGACAGCCTGGCATGGTCGGTGCTGTCGCAATGCATCGGTGCGTTGGTGGTGGCGCGAATGTTGGCCACTCCAGACATTCAGCGCACCGTGCTGAAGTCCAGTCATCATGAGATTGGCCGCCAGATTGCCGGGCGGCATCAATCTACTTGCAGATAACGATCATGCTTCGGCTGGTATAACCGGCAGGGTTGAGACCAAATGGATAATCGCCTGGCTCTTCCACGGCATCCCCCGACTTGGCGATGACCTTGTAACCCTTGGGCGCGCACGAGTTGGCGGCGCTGGTGTAGCACTTGTCCCAGGATGAGGAGAGCCCTGAACAGTTGATATGCAGCCCTTTTTTGCCATGTTTGACTTCTGTTTTCGATGTCGCCGCGCAGCCCGCAACTGCAAGTACGGCGATCAGTAGCAAAATTCGTTTCATTACTGTCCTTATACCGTTCCCGGATCTCGTGCCCGGGTCTGGCTGCATTCGCTTTCAATTGAAGCGTTCTGATATCCCTATCCTGAAAAATCCATGTCTGGCACTGGGTTACGGGCCTAAACATGGCCTAATTGAGCGGCAAATACCAGAACTGCGTCAAATCCTGTATCAATCCGCCGCGACCGCAGGCTTGGCAGCGCTTCCCATGGTCATGGTCGCTCCGACGGAAGCCAGAATGATGCACATGATCGCCATCCACTGTGACAGCGTGAGGTACTCGTGGAGGAACAGCAAACCTGACAGCGCGCCGAAAGCGGGTTCAATGCTCATCAATGTGCCGAAGGTCCGGGTTGGCATTCGGGTCAGAGCGACCATCTCCAGCGTGTAGGGCACGGCGGTGGACAGAAGTGCGACAGCGATGGCCACGGGGATCAATGACGGAGTTAGCAGGGCGGCACCGGCATGGACAATGCCGATAGGGGCGACGAACAGTGCGGCAATCATCACTCCCAGAGCTGCGGTCTGCACCCCATTGTCGGCGCCGGCCTTCTGGCCGAACAGGATGTACACTGCCCAGCAGACACCCGCGCCCAAGGCATAACCGGCACCTACCAGGTCGATTCCCGCAGTGGTCGCTCCTGTCGGTATTAATAGCAGCAAGCCGATGGCAGCGAGGGCTATCCACAAAAAGTCGATCGCGCGGCGTGAAGCATAGATAGCCACCGCCAGTGGTCCGGTGAACTCCAGAGCTACGGCAATCCCCAGGGGGACGGTGCGCAGAGACATATAGAAGAGGAAGTTCATGCCGCCCAGTGCCATCCCGTAGACGATGACGGTCCGCAGGGACTTTGCGGTGAGCTTTGCCCGCCATGGGCGTAAAAGGACGAGCATGATCACGCTGGCGAAGATCAGCCGCAGGGTGGTGGTCCCTTGAGCGCCGATAATCGGGAACATGCTTTTAGCCAGTGACGCGCCGGACTGGATCGACGCCATGGCTATTAATAGCAGGCCAACCGAGAACAGGGTCGAGGCGAGGCTGCGGGGATGGTCATTCATTTGCGTGGCATCGTCCGAAGTAGTGTTGCTTTGTGTGTTGGGCAATATACTGCGCATTCGTGACGGTTGCGTCTATATATAAGCGATGATTTTGAGCGTCCTGGTAGAAAAGCCAAATTAGGGGTTGACGGCAGATTCTGGAAGTCTATAATTCGCCCCACTTCCGGCGCAGTCGAAACGGAAAACTCCTTGGTAAACAAAGAGTTACGCAGTTTTCGACAGCGAGTTGCTTCAGGTCATCGAAGCGCAG
>NZ_SISB01000011.1 GCF_004310295.1 Pseudomonas sp. BGI-2
CAACTCAGTGATGGAGCGCTTCTTCCTGAGCTTGAAAATGGAGCGGGTATGGCGGCGCGATTACGCCAACCACGCCGAAGCGATACGTGACATTACTGAATACATCGTTGGGTTTTACAACAACGAGCGGCTGCACTCGAAACTCGGATATCTGCCACCGACCGTTTACGAACGGGAGATGGCGTCGAAATCACCTATCGAGGTGTCCGGAATTAGTTGACCACGACACAGCCCAACGGGGATAAATCCCCTCACCACAGTTCGCCAGCTGCTACAGGGTATGCGGTGCGGTTGATGGCGGGTATTGGACACATTGCCACGCGGACACATTCCAGATACATAAGTGCGCTTTCATGGTCCCGTCCCCCATCATAATGAGAGCGTTGCCATGTTCCATAAACTGCAGCAAGCCGCCCGACTTCTCAGCCAGGGCGCGCGTTTGATGATCGGCGTCCCCGATTACGACAACTATGTCGCTCAAATGGCGCTCAAACACCCGGAAGAACCGGTCATGAGCCATTCGGCGTTTCTTCGTGAGCGTCAGGAAGCCCGCTACGGCGGCAAGCAATGCACGACGCGTTGCTGCTGAAAACCGCTCGAAACGCGGCAATCCGCACAATATCTTCGCCATTGCGTTACGGCTGCTAAGCTTCGACGTTGCAGCGTCCGAGCCTTTGCGGGATCGGGCGTTGAGCGTGGCCATGGAGTACGACTTCAGTATCAAAAACCACTTCAACAGGGGTGGCGAGCGATTGTCGATAACCTGCACGGAGGCAGGCAATGGTGATCAAGCACGTTGGCAATGCGAGTGCCGAGGGTGTTCCCGAGCCACTTGATCGTGAAGAGATGGAACGGGTGCTGGCGCTGCTGCTGGCCAGTCCGGTGTTTGCGAAGTCCAGGCGGATGGGCAGCCTGTTGCGTTTTATGGTCGATCACGACCTTCAATTTTCCAACATCCCGCTCACCGAGCACGCCATCGGCATTGCGGTGTTTCGCCGTGACCCGGCGGTTTACTGCACGGGCGACGATCCGGTGGTGCGCGTCCAGGTGGGCCGGTTGCGGCGCAAACTCGCGATACATTACGCCACCCAGGGCCAGCAGGACCCGGTACGTCTGAGCATTCCGGCCGGATGTTATCGGCTGGCTTACCAGCGGCTCAGACCCAAAAGCCTCGCGACTCGCCATCCTGTCCTGCAGATTCAGCCGTTTACCTGTATCACCAGTGACGGCGATGACTTTACCCGGGGCTTGTGTGAAGAGTTGAGCTGCCGGCTGTTCGAGTCGTTCGAGCAGACGCAAAGCCAAGGCAACCACGTGTTGATGAAGGTGCCGCGAAACAGCGTTAAAGCACTGGACGTTGTGCGGGCCGGGCGCGGTAACTATTCCCTTGAGGGCAGCGTGCGGGTGGAACCGAGCCGTGTCCGGGCATCGTTGCGCCTGATTGATGTCGCTCAGGGCCGGATCCGCTGGTCAGAGCAATTCGATCGCAATCGACCTTACGGCATTGCGACCCAGGAAGATCTGGCGGAGTCCATTTGTCGGTCGTTGACGGGCTATTTCGCCCGGGGTGGGGGGGACGTTTCCTGAATAAAAGGGGCAACCGCAAGGTTGCCCCCGGTGTGACGGTTACACCGTTTTCCATTCCCCTTCTTCGTAGAGGCGGGTTGCGTTGTTATCGAAGGTCAGGTCGATTTCGACGGCTTTTGACCGTGAGGTGCTGAACATGGTGCTGGTTTGCACGTTCTGTTCGAACCATACAAGAATGGACTCCTTAGGCGTCAGGGCGGTATCGCCGGTGACCACCTGCGCCGCGGCAACGTAGATGGGGGTGCTGACCTGTGTGCCGTCAATGCCGGTGGACAACTGGTTGATGCCGGGGTGGATCGGACCGTAGTTGTTTATCAGCGTGATGGACGTATCAGGGCCACCGGTTACCGCCGAACCCAGCAGGCCTTCTTCGCTGAGTACAGACTGTTGTCCCAGACCAATGCTGACGATGTTCGTCGCGACCTGGACCGCTACGTTAGCCTGAAAACTGTTCGACCCGAACAACTGATACTGGGGCGTCCAGCTGAAACCGTTGTTGCTCAAATACTTGTCATAGGATTGCCAGACGACGTTGTAGGCTTCGGTACCGACCTTTTTCGCAAAGCACAGCTTGTATTTGGACTGTTTGAGTAAGGTCAGATCACCGGCTGCGATCTCTATCGTGACTGACTTTTGAGTGGCCGCCAGGGTCGACGTCAGCACCTTGCTGTAGTCCGACGTTTTCAGAGCCGTGGGGGCAACACCCTGGAACGATTTGAGGGCCTCTTGCACATCATTGTGAAGTTGCAGAGCTTGTTTGCTTACAGCGCTCGACTTACTCATGGCTTTCCTCTTCCTTGGTTGTGTTAGGCAATCAATGGGCAGCGGGCAGCGAATCCGACAAGTGATCGGGCAGCACCCCCTAAACACATTGACGGCTTCACATTAGGCGCAAGATTCAGGGTGGCGAAGTGTCTTGGCGTTACAGCGGGGAGGGCGGTTAAATCGGCAAGGTAACAGCCTGCGTAACCGGGTTGTATCAAGGAATATTGCGAGGTGAAACAGCGGGGCGGCCGTGCGACCGCCCCACATTGGCCTCATGCAGCCGGGCTACTCACCTTCGCGTCCGCCCAGACGAAGTTCCAGCTGGTTCGTTTCCCTTTGGCAATGTTGATCAGGTTGTTCTCATAAGTAGTGTGATTGACCGTGCCGGTGTAAGTCAGTTTCCGGGCCGCATTGGTCCCGGTGACATCCCCGGGTTTGCCGCCAGAGTCGGTCATGGCCTTTTTCATATCGGCTTCCGACGGGGCACTGCTCTGATTTTTTTCAACGGTTACGAAACTCATGGTGTCACCTCTTCCGTGATGGGGGGATCGGCGGACTGCAGGCCGGCACTTTTTTCGTCCCGGCCCACACACCGAAGCCAATACTCTATTGGCCTGCCGCGCATCGCAGAAGTGACAACACGGTCGGTAAGGTAACAACGCGGATACAGAAAATAGAGCGATGTAACGGCTACGTATCAGCCCGCGACATCACTTCGCTTTCCAGTGACCACCACCCGATTCGCAATCGATCTTCGATTGGTTCAAGTGTTCCGCACCGTAGTAATACGTGGTGACTTGGGCGTTCTCGGGAATATTGAGCGACTTGCTGTTCTTGTCCTTGCTGGTGGAGTGGGGGTTGGCCAGGGACTCTTGAGTCAGCGTCGCGATGCAGGTGGCCTGATACTGATCGTCGCACTGTTCGACTTTTTTCTTGGTGCTGGTGAGCATTTCCTTGCTTTCGTTGCTGCACGACCAATCGATGGCGTTCACCGGCATACCTTCGTACTCATAGCAGCTATGGGACTCGACCACCGGGACGGAAGGGCTTTGGGATCGGGTCAGGACGTCACAGCCTTCAGCGAATGCCAGCGCGGGACTCAGGCTGGCGAGCAGAAACAGCAGTCTACGTTTCATCGGGATTTCCTCTCCAATGGCGCCGCTCGTGATCAAAGATTGGCGCTGATAGGGTTTCGAATACGTGAAGAGGCGCGGGGTTCAATTCGTTTTTTGATTTGACGGGGTGGCTGCTTCGCAGCCCAACGGGGCGATGCGGCTGCGCAGCAGTCGTAAACCTGTGCACACGGTTTTCCTGATGCACCGCAGCGCCTGACATCACGACTGCTTCGCAGCCGAACGCAGGCTTCGCCAGCTGCTACACAGGTCGAGTTGCGGCTCTACTGCGCAATAAACTCGCGAATCGCCTGAATGGTCTGCGTCGGCGCTTCTTCCATCAGCCAATGTCCCGCCCCCGGTATCACCACTTCCGTCACCGTGTCCGCCGCGTTGCGCATCACGATCGCTTCGTTATTTCCAAAGGATTTCTCACCGCCGATGGCCAGCACCGGCATCGTCAGTTTTGTTTTCATCGACGCTTCGTTGTCCACCGCAAATGTCGCCCGCCTGGGTCTTCTTGTCGTAGCCACTATCCGGGATCGAGGACAAGCCCATGCCACGCAGGTCCGGCACCACGACGGTGTGGTCCTTGGCCAGATCAGCTGCCAGTGGCGCCCACATGTCGCCGGTGTCGCCGAAGCCATGCAACATCACCACGGCGGGGCCTTTGCCGCCGACGCGCACATGAATCGTGGCGCCTTCGACCGGGATGTCCTGAACTCGAAAACCGGCAGGAAAGGGCGTCACCCCGGCATGGGCCGGGATGCTCAATGCAAGCAAAAAAGCGCTCAACAGGATACGGATCATCACGGTGCCCCCGTCAGTCCCCGGGGAAGGAACCCCGAAAGCAATGTGGATGAGCGTAGACCGTTTGATCCGTAGAAGGAGTGCCCTCTCGTTCGCACGAGAGGGCAGGTGCCGACCTCAGGTGTGATGAATCTCCCGGTCCTTGGTTTCCGGCATGAAGAATATGCCCAGAACGGCCGTCATCACGGCGATGACGATCGGGTACCAGAGGCCGTAGTAGATATCACCCGTGGCCGCCACCATGGCGAACGCCACCGTCGGCAGGAAGCCGCCGAACCAGCCGTTGCCGATGTGGTAGGGCAGCGACATCGAGGTGTAACGGATGCGCGCCGGGAACAGCTCCACCAGCCAGGCTGCGATCGGGCCGTAGACCATGGTCACGTAGATCACGAGGATGGTCAGGAGTAGCAGCACCATCGGGTAGTTGGTCTTGGCCGGGTCGGCTTTCTCGGGGTAGCCGGCTTCTTTGAGCGAGGCACCGAGGGAGGCGGTGAAGGCATCGTTCTTGGCTTTGAAGTCGGCGGCCGGCATGCCGGTGCCCTCGAAGCTCTGGATCACCTTGTCACCGATGCGCACCTGCGCGACGGCACCCGGTTCAGCCTTCTCGTTCTTGTAGGGGATGGCCCGCTTCGCCAGAACGGTCTTGGCGAGGTCGCAGGAGCTGGTGAATTTGGCCTTACCCACCGGGTCGAACTGGAACGAACACTGGTCGGGATCGGCGATCACCGTGACCGGGTTCTTCTCCTGCGCGACGAACACGTCGGGGTTACCGTATTGGGTCAGCGCATGGAAGATCGGGAAGTAAGTCAGCGCTGCGATAATGCAGCCGGCCATGATGATCCCTTTGCGGCCGATGCGGTCGGACAGGCTGCCGAAGATGACGAAGAACGGCGTGCCGATCAGCAGCGAGCCGGCGATCAGCAAGTTGGCGGTCTGCGGGTCGATCTTCAGCGTTTGCAGCAGGAAGAACAGCGCATAGAACTGCCCCGTGTACCAGACGACGGCCTGGCCGGCAGTGCCGCCGAGCAGGGCCATGATCACGATTTTGAGGTTGTCCCAACGGGCAAAGGACTCCGTCAGCGGCGCCTTGGAAGACTTGCCCTCAGCCTTCATTTTCAGGAACACCGGCGACTCGCTGAGCTGCAAGCGGATGTACACCGAGATGATCAGCAGCAGGATCGACAGCAGGAACGGAATCCGCCAGCCCCAGGCCTCGAAGGCTTCGGTGCCAAGGATGGTGCGGCAAGCAAGGATCACCAGAAGCGACAGGAACAGCCCGAGGGTCGCCGTGGTCTGAATCCACGAAGTGAAATAGCCCCGCTTGCCTTTCGGCGCATGCTCGGCGACGTAGGTCGCCGCACCGCCGTACTCACCACCCAGGGCCAGGCCTTGCAACAGCCGCAAAGTGATCAGAATGATTGGCGCCGCCACGCCGATGGTCGCGTAGCCGGGCAGGAAGCCCACGATGGCGGTGGAGATACCCATGATCACAATGGTGATGAGGAAGGTGTGTTTGCGCCCGATCATGTCGCCCAGTCGGCCGAACACGATGGCCCCGAATGGACGCACCGCGAAGCCTGCGGCGAACGCGAGCAGCGCGAAGATGAAGGACGTTGTCTCATTGACGCCAGCGAAGAAGTGCTTGGCGATGATCGCGGCCAGGGAGCCGTAAAGGTAAAAGTCGTACCACTCGAACACGGTGCCCAGGGACGAGGCGAAGATGACCTTGCGCTCCTCCTTGGTAATGCCGTGGTGGGGCGCGCTGCCCGTGGAAGTGTTGTCGATTGCGGCCATGAGTCTTCTCCGTCGTTCTTGTTTTAGGCCGGAGTACCTCATTACCTTTTTTGCCGCACCCAGGCCCTTGGGCTGATGTCGTCGGATTACGGATTGCGCGAAGCATGCACACAGGTTGACGGCCTCGCATCGCTGCAAGGTTTCATGAAGCATAATCGGCTTCGCGCAGATATCCACTCGACATCACGCTTAGCCGCTGGATCAGGTGGCGAGTCGGGCCGCAGGGCTCAGTTCGCAACCATTCGTTTAATCAATAATCACCATCAAGGAATGCGAGTTCAGTTTTTTTGTCATGAGAGGAGGATAGCGTCATACCAAAGTCGCCTCTGAAGGAACCTGCGCGATGAGAATATCTACCTTGCTGGCCCTTGTCGCTGTATTGACCGGCAGTGTTGCCGCCACCGTGCCGGCCTACGCGGCTGACCCGTCCTGCCATTTCCTTCCGGTGGCCGACAGCACCGCCAGCTTGCAGCACACTCAATCGGTGGGCGTGCTCTACAGCGAAAACACCCTCAACACGATCGAATACCTTGAGCAGTACCATTCTGTCGCGCTGAACGGCGCGAAGAACCCGGCGCTGGATTCGCGTATCAGCAACGCCTTCGTCAACAGCTCCGATCCGAAACTGGCGATCAACTGGCTGATGGTCTCGCTGCAAAAACAATTCGCCTCAGTGACCGTCTACGACAATCTCGACGCAGTGGTGCAAGCCCACCCGGATGTGGTGGTGATGCTGGACACCTACAGCCGTCTGGTGTCCAAGCGCAACAACCAGGTCGAGGCGCGTTTCCTGGCCAAGTTCTACGACTCGAATTTGCAATACATCGGCAAGGCCGAAGGCTCCCGTGAACAACAGATGCCTTCGGTCTGGGTGCACGGCAAAGCTGCCCCGGACATTGCCGCGCAGATTGACCGGCAAAACGTGGTGCAGGTGAATGCGTTGAAGCAGTTTGATGCGTCGTTGAAGGCGCTGGTGACGTCTGGTAACGGGGCGCAAGTCGCCAGCAACTGACGCACATTCAAGGTGATCCGTTAAGCCGCCAAACCTTGTGGCGAGGGGGCTTGCCCCCGTTGGGTCGCGCAGCGGCCCCCAAACCTGCAACCGCGTTAATTCAGAAAAAACGCGTGCACAGGATTACGAATGCTGCGCAGCCGAACGGGGGTAAACCCCCTCGCCACAGGGTGTTGGTGAATTCCTCACATCGAGGTCTGACCGCTCCCTCTGTGAGGAAGGCCGGCCAGATGATTCTCAGATTTATTCAAGCGCCACGCTCATCAGGAGGCGCACAACCTCGGTTTCCACAGCGCCTTCGTCGCCACTCTCACAAAAGGCCGCACAACTCGCCGTGCGACTGCCATCAATGCAGCGGTAGACCGCAACGACGCTGCCCGGTCCGGCTCCGGTGTGACCACTCAAGGTGACGCCACCCTCCACCTTGCCCTGCATCAAACCGAGGCCGTAACCCGGCGCAATCCAGGGACGTCCCGCAATCGGTCCGCCAAGCGTGCGTGCCGTTTGCATCTCCCGCAGCAATGATTGCGGCAACAGATGCCCGCCCAATAAACGATCCAGACACAGAACCGCGTCAGCAAGCGGACCGACCAGCAATCCGTGATAGACCCAGCGCGGGTCGTAATTCGCGGTCACGCCCATGTTGATGCCCTCCAGATCGGCTCGCGTCGTTGCAAGGCGCACGCGCGATAAACCGAGAGGGGAGAACACGCGTCGCGTCAGTGCTTCCTCAAGTGCGAGGCCTGTCACGCGTTCAATGAGTCTGGCGACGAACAGGTAGCCCACGTTCGAATATCGCCAACCGTCTCCCGGTGCGTAGCGCAACCGGGCGGCATCAAGCCGTTGCAGCAATTCATCGGCTGACCAAGGTGTCTCATGGTGGGCTACGGCGGTGTGGTATTCGGCGAGCTCATCGTAATCCGCCAGCCCCGCTTCATGCCGCAAGAGTTGGCGCAGGGTGAGCGGACCTTCATGCACAACATCGTCCAGACCGATCAATCCATCACGCACCAGCGACAGCGCCGCGGCAGCCAGAACCGTCTTGGTAAAACTCCACCACGGCACCGTTACGTCGGGCTGGTCTGGCGTGAGTAATGAACCGTTTGAGACAAGGGCGAAATGCATTTGGAGACTGCTCTGGATGGAGGCGTCGGGGGAGTTTGCCAGAAAACAAAACCGCGATTGTGTTTGTGCAACGCTTTGGCTAATCTCGCACAAACACGCAAAAGCAGGCATAAACATGCAAGATCAGCATTCGGCTACCGAGCTTCCTTCCGTCCGCCGGCAGAAAATCCTCCTGATCCTCGAACGCGACGGCAAGGTCATGGCCTCGGAATTAAGCCAGCATTTCGCAGTTTCAGAAGACACCATTCGCCGCGATCTGTCGGAGCTGCACAGCGCCGGCCTGGTGCAACGCGTCCACGGTGGCGCGCTGCCTCGTCCCAAGGACACCGGCAAGGATTACTTCACCCGCGTCGGCGAAACCGATGAAGTGAAAACCCACCTGGCACAACTCGCCTCACGCCGCGTGCAAAATGGCCAGATTGTGATGTTCGATTCCGGCAGCACCACCCTGCAGATCGCCCGGTCGCTGCCTTCGGACATTTGCATCACGGCCATCACGGCGTCGCCGATGATTGCGATCACGTTGGCGGAATACAAAGGCGTCAAGGTGATCCTGGCCGGTGGCCAACTCAATCCGGCGACGATGTCTGCCAGCGGGCATGAAACCTTGCGGCTGATCCAGTGCATCAAGGCTGATCTGCTGTTCACCGGGGTTTGCGCGATTCACCCGGGCGTCGGCATCAGCTCGCTGCATTTTGATGAAGTGCCGGTCAAGCAGGCGATGCTCGACAGCGCTTCCCATGTGGTGGCCGTGACCACGGCCGACAAACTCGGGGCGGTGGAGCCTTTCGTGGTCGCGCCGTGCAACCGCGTGCATACGCTGATTACCGAGCAGCACGTGGCGTCGGGCGATGTCGGGGATTATCGGAAACTGGGGATTGAAGTGGTGCAGGCTGACGCGTGAAGCGAAGCCTGCACGCAAAGGTGCAGAACGCTAAACCAGATATTTGTTAAACCAGGCTACTGTCCTGTCCCACGCAAGCTTCGCCGCGGCTTCATCGTAGCGAGGCGTGGAGTCGTTATGAAAACCGTGATTACAGCCTGCGTAAATGAACGCCTCGTAGGTTTTGCCCGACGCTTTCAGCGCTGTTTCATAGTCCGGCCATCCGTCATTAATGCCCTTGTCCAGTTCGCCGTAATGCAGCAGCAGCGGCGCCTTGATTCTCGGCACATCTTCGGCCTTTGGCTGACGGCCATAAAAGGGCACGGCGGCCGCCAGTTCCGGGTAGGCCACAGCGGCCGCATTGGAGACGCCACCGCCATAGCAGAACCCGGTGATACCGACTTTTCCCGTGGTCTTGTCATTTTTCATCAGCCACTCAATGGCGGCAAAGAAGTCATTCATCAGTTTTTCGGGATCGACAGTCGCCTGTAGTTCCTTGCCTTTGTCGTCGTTGCCGGGATAGCCGCCCACTGAACTCAGGCCATCGGGGGCGAGTGCAATAAAACCTGCTTTGGCGACTCGCCGGGCAACGTCCTCGATGTAAGGATTGAGCCCGCGGTTTTCATGCACGACCAACACCGCCGGCACCTTGCCCGTGGCTTTGGCCGGGCGCACCAGATAGCCGCGGACATTGCCGTGGCCCTTGGGCGAGGGATAGGAAATGTACTCGGCGAGAATGTCCGGGTCGGTAAATTCAACCTGTTCGGCGAGCGCGTAGTTCGGGCTCAGGGCGGCGAGGAGGGCACTGGCCGTCAAACCGCCCAGGGTGAACAGCGCGGCTCGATCAAGAAACTCGCGCCGGTTGATCTTGCCATGGGCGTAGTAGTCGTAGAGCTCAAGCAGTTCCGGGGCGAAGTCTTTGGCGGTGAGACGATCCATGGGGGCGCTTCCCGTTGGTTCAGGATGTGAATCAGTAAAGCAGTGTTTGGCGCACTGATTCAGTTTTCGAAGCAGGACGCCAGGAAACTCATCACCGCCTGCACTGACGGGGTGTGCCGGATGTCGCTGTGGACCACCAGCCACACTTCACGCGTAAGCCCCGCGCCCACGGTCTCCATCGCTTGCAAGCCGTAGTGCTCGCCAAGAAAGCACGGCAATGCCGCAATGCCGCAATGCCGCAACGCCGGTGCCTGCCCGGGCAATGGTCGCCTGGATGTTCAAATCATTGCTGCGCAGCAGGATCGGCCGATCCCCTGCTTGTTGCTTGAGCCAGACCTGTTGCGGAGTTTGTTCCATGGTCTCGTCGTAGGCGATGAAGGCCAAATCTTCCGGCGCCGTTCTGGATAAATAATCCGTCGAGCCATACAGGTGAAACTGCACCGTTGCGACCTTGCGTGCCACCAGGTCCGGCTCCTTGGGACGCCTCAGGCGCACGGCAATATCGGCTTCGCGCCGCGACAACGAAGCGCTGTCCAGGCTGCCAATCAACTGCAAGGACAGCCGCGGATGCTGGGTGCGCAACGCATTGATTCGCGGCGCGATCAACGCGCAGGCCAGGGCGGGCGGGGCACTGACGGTGACTTCAGCGCTAAAGCTGTCCTGCCCGGCCAACGCCGTGCGCTGCACCGCGAAAGACTCGCTTTCCATGCGCCGCCCTAACTGGGCAGTACGTTCGCCGTCCTCGGTGATGACATAGGAACGAGGGCGCCGGTCCACCAGCTTGAGATTCAGCGAGTTCTCGAGCGCACTGATGCGCCGCGCCACCGTGGCGTGGTCGACCTTGAGCTGGCGAGCCGCTGCGGACAACGACTGCTCGTGGGCGAAGACGATGAAGTAGCGAAGATCCTCCCAATCGAACATGGGCGTTTTCTCACATGAAGGGTGAATAAATGGGGAATTTTGCCCCGACGACAAGCCTGCAAGAATTCTTCAACACCTGACAAGCAGGTCTGAAGCATTCCGCAGTTTGCCGAGTGTTCATCGCACGACTTGACGAGGAAAAAGCCATGTCAAAATCAACGCCTCTCGCCTATGCCGGGATCGTCGGTGCCACGTTTTTCTGGGGCACCAACTTCAATGCCGGTGCCTACATCATCAAGAGCATGGCACCGATCAGCGCATCTATTGAGCGCTTTGCCATTTCCACCTTGTTGCTCGTGCTTATTTTCGGCCTGGCGGGCAAGTTGCGCCTCAGCACGCTGAAGAACAATCTACCGGCCTTTATCGGTCTGGGCCTGCTGGGCTTTACCGCGTTCAACCTTGCAACATTCTTCGGCCTGCAAACCACCACGCCCATCAACGGCGCACTGATCCTGGCGACCACGCCGCTCTGGACGATGATTTTTGCGGTGCTGCTGGAAGGCGAGCGCATCGATCGCGGCCGTGCCATCGGGCTGGTCCTGGGTTTGCTGGGCGTTGGCCTGGTGATTACGCGAGGGGATATCCAGGTGCTGCTCGGGTTGAAAGTGGCGACCGGCGACGCAATCATTCTGGCCGGCAGCATCGCCTGGGCGGCCAACATGGTTGGCACCCGGCGCTTCGTCAAAGACTCGACACCGCTGTAAACCACCACGTTCTCGATGCTGTTCGGGGTTATTGGCCTGATCGTGCTCGGCTTCATCTATGAGAAGCCGATTGCCAATATCAGCACCGCTTCGTTGTCGGTTCATGACGCCGTTGTCTACCTGGCTGTTTTCGGTTCGTTGATTGCTTACTGGCTGTGGTTCAAAGGGATTCACACCATCGGTGCGGCGCGTACGTCGATCTTCTTCAACCTGGCCCCTGTGTTCACTATGTTGGTGTCCTCGGTACTCGGTGTGCTGCCCAATGTCTGGTAGTTGCTGGGGGCGGGGGGCGTGATTCTCGGGGTGGTGTTTGCTTCGGGGTTGGTGTTCAGCACGGCGCAACCCTCGGTAGTCAAGGTCCGTACTGGCCTGGCAGATGAGGCCGCTTAATAGGGCAATGCTGGTCACTTAAAACAATCTTCAGGCTAGCAATAAATCTGTGGCGAGGGGATTTATCCCCGTTCGGCTGCGAAGCAGTCGCCAATCCGGACAACTCAGTCTGTCTGCCCGGTCGCTGGGGTCGCTTCGCAACCCAACGGGGATAAATCCCCTCGCCACAAATGTGGGGGTTTCACCCCGTGTAGGAAGCGCGCACCGAGTCAATAAACATCGCCGCAGAGTCATTGTTTAAGGCCTCTCAAAGTTACTTCCTGAAAGCTACAAAACCTTGCGCCGTTACCTACGGCTGCGCCAGAATCCGCCGGCTTGTGTGGCGTGGGCCTTGGTTTTATCGTTTCCGTGTCGCTGACAATTCAGCGGTCGGGCTTGGAAACTCGACGGGTAAACGACACGAAGGCACCTCTTCATAACGTACTTTTTCGCACGATGTGCATTCCGTTATGGCAGCTGTGCGTGGGAGACCTTATAGGTCTGCCGGGCTCGTTTACCCTGGTTTTCCAACCCGCGTACAGCTGCCACCCCTTCGCTTGGAAACGAACGTGGCAGCTCCACCCAGTAAACGAGGATTTACCATGTTCAAGGTCACACCAAATCCGCCGGACACTGATCCGGCCTCCCCGTACGAACCCGATTCAAAGAAGCTCAATGAGGCCGCCGAGCGGGCTCTAGACTTTCACTTCCCGTCGAGTGCCGACATCAAAGCCACCCCACGAACACGCAGCACCCTGTTTTCCGTAGACCCCGAGGCTACGGCCGAAACCCTGGCGGTTTATTTGGTCGAGACGCTGGCCTCGGTCGATGTGATGGTGCACCAGTTGGTGGATCATCTGGAGGGGGAATCGCGTTATGCGCTGCTGGGTATTTCCAACAGCATCATGACGGCGGAGATCACGGCGAATCGGGTGCTTGATAAGATTGATCTGTCCAGGTAGTCGGTAACTTGTTTGGTTGTGCAGCGGTGCCTATTTTGGGCTGCTGCGCAGCCCAACGGGGGTAAACCCCCTCGCCACAAGGGTTCGTCATGGGTGAGGCAGAGTCAGACACCCGGACAATCGCGGAGTTATTACGTTATTTGCGTTCTCCTGCGAAGAAGAACCCCAGTGGCCTGCTGATCACTGGGGTTTTTCGTGGCCGTGAAATCGGCCGGCTGCGCCGGGTATTGGCGTGGATGTTTTAGTGCCTGGCTAGCGAACGCTTGGCGTCTATTGCTGTTTGGAAGACGAAGAAACGTCAGTCGATTTATTGTCACTCGTTGACTGATTTTTCATTGCGTCTACGTCCACAAACTCCTCCGATAAGGCTTTTTTACGAAGTCGCGGCTTTCCAAAGGTCATACCGCTTTGGTTGGCACCTCGGTTGGTTCCCGCTTGGAGGCCGACAATCCCATTTTTTGTATCAATATCAAAATCCATAGCTAGTAGCTCCATGCAAATAGGCATGCAAAGCGCACAACCTGTAACACTCATTCTGTTCGCACTTTATGAATTGGAAACCTGTCAGAGTTGACAGTTTTTTAGGCTATTTTTAAGTGGCGAGTGGTCCGGTTAATCGCTCTGGCTATATAGACGGTCATTACTTTTTAAAGTGATTTTGGCCTTTGGCTTCTTGCCCGAAGGGCATTAGGGTTGTTGTTGGCTGGTCTAACGCTATCGCGAGCAAGCTCGCTCCTACAGGGGGGCTGGATGCGCTCTGTGCCGTTCACCGAATCCAAGCTATTGGCCGCGATGAAACACCACGGCAGATACCAGCACCTGATCTTCATCGATTCGATGTAAAAAAAGACCCGCTGATGCATGCACCAGCAGGTCAATTGGCTTGCCGTTCAGTGCGGCTTTTGTTGTACAGCCCCACATTCAGTTCTGCTCTTCGCAGGCCTGAGCCATTTTGAAGTAGGTGAAGGCTTCGACATTCCCGGAGGTGTCCAGATAAGTGAGTTTGGCGTTGACCACTTCGCAATCGGCGGAACGAGGCTCCTCAAGGGAAATGACTTTGGCCACGTCGATCGGCATGCCGTAGTGATAAGGCTTGGCGGGTACATTGGGCGGGTCTGCAAACGCGTTACTGGTGAGTGCTACCAAGGCGAAAGCAGCACTGGCGAACAAAGTACGGGTATTCATGGGTGTGTCTCCGGTTACTTCAAACAGGTCGGCGAATACTGCAACGCCGATCCATGCAAAAGGCTCCTGACATCCATCACGACTTCAGGTGGTCGCGCGCCGTGTGGGGGTGTCAGGATCTGCAGAAGCAATATGAAAAAAAATGTCGGTTTCATGTTGCAGTTCAACTCGAGTGCTCAGAGTCCGATCAAGTCGCGATGAACTTCCAGCGAATTACGCTCTACCCAGTTGTGCGCCAGCAGGCCATCCGGGCAAACTTCCCAGACCGCAGTGCCGAGCATTTCAAACGGGCTATTGCATGTGCGGCCACCAATAAATCCCTGGTTCTTTCCGGCCAGTTTCCAGCGAGAGGCGACACGAGTGCCTTCGGCATTCTGAAACGTCTCGATACTGCCAAATTCAAAGTCTTCAATTTTTGACAGAAAGACGCCGATCCATTGAATGAAGGCTTCGCGACCGACGATATCGATGCCTCCGGAGTTAATAACAAAGTCCTCGGCGACGAAGCGAGCGGCGGCGTGCGGGTCTTTTGCCTGCCAAACTTCGCGCCAGAAACTTTCAACAATCTCTACTGCTTTATTGACTGCCATTTTGGAACTCCTCGTATTCAGGTTGAGTACGATGTTCGGCATTTGCTATCTAGAATACAAACGCATAAATTTAATGGCATCCAGTTGAAAAGCGAATTCATCATGCAAGCCAGCGACCTTGAGATCGACCTGCTACGGGCGTTTATCGCGGTGGCGGAGACCGGCAGTTTTACGGCTGCTGCCGAAGTGATCGCGCGGTCGCAATCGGCGGTGAGCCAGAAGATCATCCGGCTGGAAGAGGTGCTTGGTTTTCGTGTCTTCGAACGCACTAGCCGCGCGCTGACGCTGACCCCGGACGGCGAGCGCCTGCTGGTGGGCGCGCGCCGGATGATGGTGCATTTCGAGTCCTTCATGCGGGATATCAAGGCGCCGGCCACCGTCAATCTGCTGCGCCTGGGGATCTCGGAAAACCTCGTACCGACCCAGCTGCCCAAGCTGCTGTCGCGCTTCACCCAGTTGTATCCCGACATTCAACTGGAACTGACCACGGGACTGAGCGACGACCTGCTCACCGACTACGAAACCGGGTTACTCGACGTGGTCATTTCCAAGCGAAAATTCAGTTCCGGCACAACGCGAGGTCGAGTCATCTGGCGCGAGCCGTTGGTGTGGATTGCCGCGAAGGATTACCAAATCGAATCGGCCAAACCTGTGCGCCTGGTAATGATGCGGCCACCCTGTGCATACCGGGCAATCATGATCGAGGCGTTGGCCACCGTCGGGCGGGAATGGGCATCAGCGTGCCTGGCCAGCAATTTGATGGGCGTTCAAGCGGCCGTTGCCGGTGGGTTGGGGATTACAGCGTTGGGGACGTCGTTTTTGCAGGAAGGGATGCGGATACTGGAACCGTCGGAGAAGTTACCGACGTTACCCAGCACAGAGGTGGCGGTGGTTGGGGATGATGTTCGTACTCAACATCTTGTGCAGCCGTTGGTGTCGTTGCTGACGGAAGGGTTGATGTCGGGGGGGCGTCTGACTTGATCCGCGCGTTGCAAGCCATAAACCCGGGCGGTTCGCCCGGGTTATGGACCGATTGACGTCTAGTGTCCGCCCACCACCATGCTACTGAACGGCGCGACATACGCCTGCAACGTGACCAACCCACCGACCAGAATCGCCAGCACTATTGAGTGGAAGAACACGTAACGCAGAATCTCCCCTTCATGCCCGTACCAGCGAGTTGCCGTGGAGGCGACCACGATCGACTGGGCGTCGACCATTTTGCCCATGACCCCGCCGGAACTGTTGGCCGCGGCCATCAACACCGGGCTGATCCCCAATTGTTCGGCGGTCACCCGTGCAAGCCGCCGAACAGTACGTTGGAAGCCGTGTCGGAGCCGGTCAAGGCTACGCCGAGCCAGCCGAGGAGGGTGCCGAACATGGGGTAGAAGATGCCTGTCGCGGCGAAGGCCAGGCCCATGGTGGCGTCGAGGCCCGAGTAGCGAGTGAGGAAGCCGAGCGCGAGCATGGCCACGATGGTGATGAGTGAGTAACGCACCACCCACAGCGTTCGCAGGTATTGGTGGATCAGTTGCGGGATGGAATATCCCATCAGCAGTCCGCCAAGAATCGCCGCCAGCAAGATGCCGCTACCGGTGCTGGTCAACCAGGTGAATTTGTACACCGCCTCTTCGGTTTTAACCGCAGGCACCACGGGGGGCACCTTCTCGATCTGCTGGTGAATGGTGGTGAAGGTCACGACCGGGGCGAAGATCGGGTTGGCTTCGCGCATCGGTTTGCCCTGTGGATCGAGCTTGGCCGAGTTGGTTTGCGGATCGATTGCCGGGCGGGTGTCGAACATGTTTTTGAAGCCTTGGGTGCCCCAGGCGAAGACGAAGACCGTGAGGATGATCCACGGCATCCACGCGCGCATTACGGCCGGTTTGGCATCGCTGGCAAAGGTCGCACTGGCTTCGGGTTTATGTTGATGCTCCTCTTCGATTTTCGAGTTGTCGACGCGTCCGGACAGGGCGGCCGAGGTGTGTATCGTGGCCGGTTTCCAGACCTTGAGGAAACCGGTCAGGCACGCCATGGAGATCAGCGCGGCGATCACGTCCACCAGCATCGGCCCGTGGTAGTTGGACACCAGGAATTGCGGCACGGCGAAACTGACCCCGGCGACCAGGATGGCCGGCCAGATTTCCAGCATCTTGCGCCAGCCGGCAAAGGCCCAGATCAACCAGAACGGGACGATCACCGAGAAGAACGGCAGTTGCCGGCCGACCATCATCGACAGCTCCATTTCATCCAGCCCGGTAACTTTGGCCAGCGTGATGATGGGCGTGCCCAGCGCACCGAATGCCACGGGCGCGGTGTTGGCAATCAATGCCAGGCCGGAGGCGGCCAGCGGCGAGAAGCCCAACCCGATCAGAATCGCCCCGGTCACCGCCACCGGCGTGCCGAACCCGGCAGCCCCTTCGAAGAAAGCGCCGAAGCAGAAGGCAATCAGCAGCAGTTGCAGGCGTCGATCGTCAGTGATGCGCGCCAGGGAATCCTGCGGCACTTTGAACGAGCCGTTCTCGGTGGTCAGCCGATGCAGGAAGATGATGTTGAGCACAATCCAGCCAATCGGCAGCAGGCCGTTGGCGGCGCCGTAGAGTGCCGCCGAGCCGGCCATGTTCGCGGGCATGCCGAAGGCAAAGATTGCGATCAATAGCGCTGAGCCAAGGGCCAGCAAGGCCGCCAGATGCGCCTTGATATGAAAGAACGCCAGGGATGCCAGCATCACCACCACGGGCACCGCCGCCATGATGGTTGAAAGCACCGGGTTACCGAAGGGGTCGTAGATTTGCTGCCAGACCATGTTCCACCTCTGCTTTTTATTGTTGGTAGTGCAGGCCCCGGGCGGGGTTGGTGGGATGGAGTATAGGTGGCATTACGCCGCTGTCCCGGGAGGTTCGTCGCGGGCGATCAGCGCCGCAAAATCTGGGTAATCACCCATCCCGACACCCACCCTCGCCACAGGGCAGGTGCTACAGGTGCCAGGATTCAATTTCAATCGGGTGTGCTGGCCCTCGACATGATTAGCGACATGAACAAGATTCGGCGTGCGGGTTTTACCGAAGTCGTCAACAATGAGGGGATCATGATCAACGCGTTGAAACGGCTTGCACAGAAGGGGGTTATTCCCGGTTAACCCGTTACTCGGCTATCACCGACGAGAGGAATGCAGCAATGACTGAACGCCATGAGGAATACAAGGAAACGCTTTCCAACGGATGCAGGATCGAGGTGAAAGCCGAGATATTAAAAGACGGCTCTCTGAAGATGTTCATCGGTGTCTACCGGCCGGATGGCTCGGTCATTGAGGAGGACAATCACCCGTCCCCGCATCTGTTGGACATGGAGGCGGCTTTGGAGTGGGCAATCGAAAAAGCCAAAAAAATCGGCGACAGCCAACATACGTTGTAAGAGCGGTGAATCACCGCTCTGTCCATCGCCCTTACGGCGTGCCGAACATGGCTGTCCAGTAAATCCCGGCGTCACTCTTTGGATCAACCGCATAGGCAGCGCCCAGTTCGCGGAATTTCGGGTTCATCAGGTTGGCGCAATGCCCGGCGCTGGCCAGCCAGCCATCGACGACCTTGCGCGGTGTGTCTTGCCCGGCGGCGATGTTCTCGCCGACCTCCTGATAGTTGTAACCCGCCAGCTCGGCGCGATCGCCCGGAGTGCGGCCGTCGCGGTCCTTGTGGTCGAAGAAGTTGTTGTTGGCCATGGACCGGGTATGCGCTTCTGCCGCGGCCGCCAGTGTGGCGTTCCAGGCCAGCGGTGTGGTCGCGGCAAACGGTTGACCACCGCACTGACGAGGTTGCGCGCGGGCGGTGTTGAGCATTTCGAGGAGCTTCTGGCCTTCCGCCGCGGCGTCACCCAGGCGCGCAGTCAATAGCGGTCGCGCGAGCACAATGCGCCAATCGCGTCCCTCGTGGCTGACACCGACGTCGATGAACTGCGGATTCAACACCACCTGGCAGAAGCTCTCCTTGATGGCCGTTATGGCGGACTGCGCATCACGCGGCCCGGACAAGGTGATCGCCTGCACGTTGACAATCGGGTACGACGCCCGGGCCATGGCCTGCTGCAAATCGACGGGCCCGCTGGGCGATAAAACCAGACGCGCATCGCTCGTCAGCGGTGGCAATTCCGGTGACGCCTGGCCAGCGCAGCGTTGCGACTGGCTGCGGTAAACGTTGATCGATTCGACCAGCTGCGTCTCTTCGGTGGCCATCGCGGTGGCGGTGAACACCAGACCCAATGACAACGCGGCAACATGCAAAACGGATGACGGAACGCGCATGGAAATCCTCCTTGAACTGAGTGCGTCCATGATGCGCGATTTCACCCCATGCCGCGCAATGCCTTTTTGCAGATTGTTGCACGCCTGATGAAATGATTTGGCTACTACACTGAAGCCAAGTCGCCAATGGGCGCTTCCCTCGACGCCATACAGAGTGTCTCCATCATGTTCCTCAAATGGTCAGTTACGTTTCTCGCCATTACCCTTCTCGCCGGTCAGGCCATCGCCGACGACCAGCAGCAAAAAAAAGAAGTAGCCGAAGACAAGGCCCAGGTGCTTGAGCACAAAGCCGCGGAGAAGGGTGGCGATGGGAAGCCAAAGGCAAGAACACCACCGACATGCAAGCGGTCGCCAGCGTGGTGATGAATCGCCTTGGCCACGCCGGTTTTCCCGACACGGTGTGCGCGGTGGTCAAGCAAGGTACCGAAACCAGGAGCTGCCAGTTTTCGTGGTGGTGCGACGGGCGCCCGGACACGGTCCAGGAAGAAACCCAATATGCCCAGGCCAAGGAAATCGCGCGCAAGGCGCTAAACAAACAGCTACCGGATATCACCCGTGGCGCGATGTATTTCCATGACCGCACGGTGAAACCGGACTGGTCCAGGGAGTACACCAAAACGGCTGAAACCGGGATGTTTCGATTTTACAAGCCGCATGATGGGTCGGCGAAGTAGGAAGTAGTTAAAAAGATCATGGGCGCTCAACGGGGCGCCCATGACGTGCAGCTAGAACTTCGCGTAGTTCAACGCATCGACCAGTGCCGCCCCCCCTATGCCGGTCAGTGAGAGCAACAGCGCTCTGACCAAAGGCTCTTCGGAGTAGCGTGAAAACGAACCGGTATTGAGCGTCGCGATGCGGTCGCGGATCATCTGGAATTTTTCGTAGCGAACGGGATCTCGAGCTTTTGGCGTTTCCAGCAAATAGGTATCCAGACGACGCAATGCAACGGTGCGTGCCTTTTCCGCCGCCCGACGCAACGACAGCGCGGAGGCGAGCAATATCAGCGCGGTCAGCAGGAAGGTGATGACGATACTGGGCGGTGTCGGCCAGTTATCGAACAAACTGCTGCGAGACGCCAACAGGATCAACATGACCACCGTCGGCGCATAGATCAGGCGGCTGACCGCCGAGGTCCGTTTGGCGATCAGCTGCATATCCACCCATTCGTCAATGCAGGAATGCTTGAGTACCCCGAAGATCTTCCGGTGTTCCTGCTGCAACGATTTGGGCCAGATTGCATGATGCTCGCTGAGGTGCCGAATGAATCGCGTCAGCAGCAGATTGGCATCCACGACCCAGAACACCAGCACCTGAAAAGCCAGGGTAGGAACCAGCCAACTGAGCATCCACACCATCGATTCGCCGCGTACGGGAATTCGCTCCATTGGCCAAATCACAAACAGCACACTGGTGACCACGACGAAAATCCACGTGGCGAGAAGGGCCCGCAGCATTCGAGCCCCGAACGAACCGCAAATGCAGTGCTCACCCCAGAAACGCGCGATGGAAATCATTTGCCGCCCATCCCCGCAGGTGGCCAGCGGGGATTTGCAGGTCTTCGACCATTTGTCATTGGCGCTCATCAGCGGGAAAAAAATCAGTAGCAGGCAATGCCCCAGTTCGTTGCACCAGCGGCGCAAGTTCCAGCGCCTGCCTTTGCGAATAAAACGTAGAACCTGCCCGCACAAACCCATTCGATATCGACGCATGTAATGCAGTAAATGGTAGTTCTTTTCGATCTCGGCCCTGTTGACGCGCAGGTTGCGCCAGCCCCAAGCCAGTGCCGAGAGGGAAATCAGTACGGCGGCCACGCGCAGCGCCACGGTTGGCCAGGCACTGATGCCTTCAAACAGGAACATCGGTTCACCCAGCCCGTCGCCGGTCAATGTGCTACGCATCTGATACGCCAGCATCAACGCAAGGATAAAACCGACGAGGGGGACAACGATGTACCACGCCGAAGAGTCGTAAAAACCACTGCCAGGCGTGGCAGTCGAGTCCTTGCTCTGAGCCGACTGCTCGGAGCGGCGGGTCAGGTTCGATGAAATGATACCCAGCAGGATCAGCACGAACGTGAACCAGAGAAACTCCGCATGCCAGAAGCGAGTGGCGATAAATGCACAGGCTGCCGCGACCATATACAGCGTCATGGGCACACCGCGCACCCAGTCCAGCTTGGCGTCGGGCTCGATTTTCGGTCCCGAGATCCACCGCCAGACAATGAATCCGGCGATTAAAAGAAGCATGACGATCAGTGGTCCGGCCCAGAAGACCGCTTGAGCGTGCTTGAATCGTTCGCGCACTGACTGGGAGGCCACTGGATAGGGCGGAGGCGATGGATCCTGAAGGCAGCGCAGTGACATAAGGTCGTGCGCACGTATGCTCTGATCCGACTTGGACAGGAGTGTTGGTGCCTCGCAACTCGTGGGGCGGTCAAGGGTCAGTGGGTTCGCCAGCGGGATAAAACCGCTGATGCCAACTTCATAGACGCCAGGCGAAAGCAGGTCCGATTTTGAGTAGTCGAATTTCGCTCGCTTGGCGTCGAAGGATTGTGGCGCCAATGCCGCCAGCACAGAGACAAACACCGAGCTTTGCAGGCTGTCGCGAAACGGCGGCACATCTTGTTGCAGGGCGCGTGTCAGTGTCAGTCCATAAGGCGCCGCCAGGATCAGGTTGCGGGTGGTTTCTGCCTGGCCTCGCTGCAGCATGCGTGCATCGAGGTCGGTGGAAAAGTACAACTTGTACGGCATACGGCTCTTGAGTGCCTGCAACACCAGCAGTTTGTCGTAGGCATCGACGCCCAGTATGGCGATGGCACCGATGCCGCTTTCGCCGTTGCGCCGATACGCCGCGTCCTCGCGTGCAATGTGGTCGGCGAGGCGTCGCAGGTAATCCAGCTGGGAATTTCCGTCGGCTTTCTCCAATGGGCTGAGGTCAAATTTGTTCGCGTCTTTGGTGTTTTTGCTGGCATCGGTGCTGGCTGTTTTATCACTGCTCGCGGATTCCTCCGGGAGGCGTCCATCCAGGCCTCGCAGATAGCTGAAGCGCAAAACCCACTGGTCGACGGCGGCCTTATCATCTTTGTCAGTCAGGCCGGCTTCGCCAGCAACCCACCCCTTGAAACTTTCGATCAGTGCCCGGCTGTAAAAACTGTCCCACTCGGAAATCAACGCGATACGGTCAGACGGCTGCGGCGAGCTTTCTTCCACGCACCTGGATTTGAATCGCTGCAAGTTGTCTTTGCTGCAACGCAACCCGGCGGCCGGATTTACATTGCGCAGTTTCATTTCCTCCAGGATCAACTGCGTCATGGTGCCGTCGTCGCTGACGGTGCGCAGCAGCTTCATGGGCAGTTTGTTGGGTAATGGTGGCGTCGGAAATTTGATGCTGTTTTTGAGCGTTATGTTGTCGGCGGTGGCCAAGGGTGAGTAGATCTCGACATTGGCGGTTGCCTGGGCGTTGGCTTCATCCTGATACATGCCACGCAGGATGGTCGAGGTAGCGGGGCCGATGACTTTGAGGATGGTGTGATGGTCGGCCACACCGGCGCAGGCCAGAGGGTAACTGTTCAAGGCTGTCTTGCACACCAGGCTTCGGCGCAGCTTTTCCAGTTGCTGCAGCGGCTGTGAACCCAGCGCGTCTTGTTTCACCCAGAACACAACGGTCTGGTTCGCTGGCTTCGGACTTCCATCCAGATCTGCAGGTGGATCGAGCGGATTGGAGACAAAGATTTCGTAGGGTACGTCCAGAAACCTCTCGGTGGTCGAGGGATCCACCGACAGGTCGGCCTTGAGTTTCAGACAATGGATGTACTGCTCCTGATCCGGCACCCTGTGCGAGTTCTTGAACCCGGCAAGCAGGGCATAACGCGTACGGCGCCGCCGCTCGACTTCGTCAGCGTAAGGGCCGCCTTCCACCAGCGAAACCATGATGTCCGGAGCAGTGGATGTGCCGGGCGGCAAGGAAACCCCCGGCGTGCACAACTGCTTGGCATCCGCACTGTCGCTAACTTTCAGCTTCTTGCGATAACGCTCCAGCGCATCGAACGGGTCCTGCCACAACCGTGCCTCAATGGGCAATTGCGCTTGAAACTGCGCACCGAGGGGCCGTGGTTCCAGGAACGGTTCACGGGTCAATGCAAACGTCGATACGACCAAACTGAGGATAACTGCGCTGCCTGGTAGCCAGAACGCCAGGTTAGTCCCCGAATCCTTGTTGTTATCCATGGCCTTTCCCTCGGAGTTCGGTCGGTTGTTACTTTTAATGTATAGACCTGATTAAAAAAACGGGTGGCAGACAAAAAATAGTCAGCGCGTTGAGGTTTTCGGTTCTGGCTGCTCTATCGGATGTGAATTGTGACGTGGGAAGTTGTCAGGTATTAAACGAAGGCTTTATGTTTTGTGTTGAATGCGTATTGAGTTGATGCGTCGCCTGAAGTGAGTGACTGGTTAAAGACGGGAAGAGGGTTGCAATTTATTGTGTGATCAGCACAGGGCTGTAGTTGGGTGATGAAATAATATGAGCACGGTCGCTAGTTTGATAGTTTAGTGGGGTGCAGTTTTGTCGGGCAGCGTTGCCGGTGCCGGTCTTGAGACTCGCGCCTTGTCCTGCGGGCCTTCTCGTAGCTTGGGTCAACAATGCGGTATCAATGAGTAATGGGTTACAAATTTAAGTTGGCGCTTGGGTCTTGAGTGACACTTATTGGATCCATGTCTGGCGGTTGCCAATCATCCGGTTGTTATAGAAATGTTATGTTGGGTGATACATGGAGAGCGGTGCAAGTGCTTGTTAAATAAATGTCCTGGTTATGAAGGCACAAGTTTGATTTGGATCCAGGCGGCGAGCGGTAATGACAAATCGAAATATCACTGGCAGGCTGATTTCGAAATGTTCTATGGCAAAATTCGACACGCTCCTATTATCACCAGCATGATCGAAGTATGAATGTGGTCATTTATAAAATCTCTGTAGCGTGCTATTGAAGTTTAGCGGTAACGCCATGAATACACTCGGTGCCGAGTTGAACTAGCCAACTTGCGTCAACGCACCGTCCTGCCACTCCGAAAGAGGCGTGCGAATATGTCAAACAGTTATCCCATCATTTATATCCGTGGTTACGCGATGACGGTCGACGAACGAAATGAAACCGCGGCGGATCCGTTCTGTGGTTTCAACGTCGGTTCAACGTTGTATCGAGCCACTGCCGATAAAGCCCAGCGACCTGAGAAGTTCGTTTTTGAATCGCCCTTGGTACGTCTGACGACTGAATACCAGTACCAGCATGTCTACCAGAATGGAATGGACATCATGGATGAAGGGTGGGAGCCGCCCCTGGATGACAAGGGTAATCCAATCCCCGGCATCCCTCCGCGCTCGATCGTGATACTGCGGTATTACGACGACGGATCGAGTTATCAAGGGGATGGCAGATCCCGAAATATTGAAGAATATGCCAGGCGGCTGAACGCCTTGATCAACAAAATCAAAACCCTCGTGTGCCAGTATCGCGAGGCTGATGGCTCGGTCATGGCTCCGGAAAAGTTTAAATGTTATCTGGTGGCCCATTCCATGGGCGGTCTTGTGGCCCGGGCATTCCTTCAAAGCACCGACCAGGAATTCGAAAAGGCACGCAGAACGGTCGACAAGCTGTTCACCTTTGCCACGCCGCACAATGGCATCGATGTGCTTGGCTTGAACGTCCCCAGTTGGCTGACGGATGACCAGAAGAACACGTTCAACCGGGACATCATGGCGAGGTATCTCAATCTTCAGGATATTTCTCCCGAGTTTAAGGGGAGGGTGGATCTGATACCCGCCAGTGCATTGAAACCGGAGCGGATCTTCTGCATGGTCGGTACCAATCGCGGTGATTACGAGGCGGGGCAAGGTATCGTTCGGGCATTTGTTGGCAACGGTTCCGACGGCTTGGTGCGAATCGATAACGCGTCCCTGTGGGGCCTGGATGACAAGCTCAAACCGGTCCAGGTGGCCACGGCCTATGCCTATCGCTCGCACTCCGGCTATTTCGGCATCGTTAACTCCGAGGAGGCTTATCAGAACCTGGTGCGTTTCCTCTTTGGTGATGTGCGGGTCGACATCAGCCTGATAGTCGAGAGTGTTTCCTTGCCAGAAGTCATTCAGGAAAAAGTGGATGACGGTGCGGAATTTGAAGCCGGCTACCAATTCGAATTTCGTGCCGCGCCCAAAGGCAAGCGCTGGTTTCTCACGCGGCGACAATCGATCGAAGACTCGCCGGCTTGTCGCTCACATGAAGAACTTACACGCCCTGATACCGCCAAACGAACGGTCTACTTGTCGAGCGTATTTCTCTCCAAACGCGGCAAGGTTGATAAGGACAAGGCACTTTCATATGTGATGACGTTCGCCGCCAAAGTACCGGACTACATCATCAATCATCGCTTCTGGCCCGATGCTCACTATGAAGGCACGGATCTTTTTCGAGGGACGGCCATCGTCAGGTTGACGCCACCCGAAAACGCGGACGGTGACTGGAACGTCAGCCTTGCCTGGATGGAAGACCCACACAGCACAATCACTCGAACGGTCCATATAACAGGCCAAGACTCTATCGAAATTGATCTGCCGTTTGATCAACCCCGAGCGCCCGGGATCAAGGGGCTTCTACGGTTGAAGGTCCGGCCATGGGATTGATGCCCTGAGGAGGTCATCGACGGTTTTTACACGGTGCAAGGCGACGGCCGTACAGTGCAGGTCAGCTGGCTGAAAAGTCGGCACACCACCTTTAAGGCCATAAGGGCTGTCGCCATGCACCACTCGGACTCATCGTCTACCCAGGCTTCCAGGTACTCGGCCTCGCCATGTGCGCCACCTTCGAGTTGGCCAACACGACCTTCGACGAGCCGGTGCACAGCATCGCCTTACTGTCCGAACACGGCGGTTCGGTGCAGGCCTCTGCCGGATTCGGCGTGGAAACCAGCGCATTCGATCAGCGCACCTTCGACGCGCTGCTGGTGATGGGCGACAACCTGATCCGACCGACATCACCAGGCATGGTGGCATTTTTGCGCAACGCCAGCCTGACCACCCGACGCCTGGGTTCGATCTGCACCGGCGCGATTGCGCTGGCTGAGGCCGGTTTGCTGGATGGTCGGCGAGCGACGACTCATTGGTGTCATGCACCAGCCTTGCGGCGGGCGTATCCAAAGGTGTTGGTGGAAGAGGATCGCTTCTTCATCAATGACGGCAACATCTGGACCGCGGCCGGCATGAGCGCTTGCGTCGATCTGGCGCTGGTGGAAAAGGATCTGGGGTGCAGAGGTGGCTCGGCAACTGGTGGTGTATCACCGACGGTCGGGAGGGCAGTCGCAGTTTTCGGTGATGCTTGAACTTGAGCCCAAGACCGATCGCATTCAGGCCGAGTTGACCTACGCCAAGCAGCACCTCAAATCAGTGCTGTCGGTAGAAGAACTGGCCGGCGCAGCCAGTCTCAGCCCACGGCAGTTCAGTCGTGTGTTCCATGCCGAAACCGGCCAATCCCCGGCCAAAGCCATCGAAAACCTGCGGGTGGAGGCTGCTCGATTGATGATGGAAACCGGTCGGCACTCTATCGATGTGGTGGCCACCGACACCGGTTTTGGTGATCGCGAGCGTATGCGCCGGGCGTTTATCCGTGCCTTCGGACAGCCGCCGCAAGTGATCCATCGCGCCAATCGCGCTTGATGTCTGTCATGTCCTAAAAGGTGGCGTATTCGGCATTTGAGACAAAATACTGTTGTCGCAATCTTGATCTCGTTGAAGCCCATTCCCTCAGTGAGATCACCGCCATGACCATTGTCAAAGCCGCCGCCGTCCAGATTGCTCCTGTTCTCTACAGCCGTGAAGGCACGGTAGAAAAGGTCGTTAACAAGATTCGTGAACTTGGCGAGAAGGGCGTGCGGTTCGCCGTTTTCCCTGAAACCATACGTGCCGTATTACCCGTATTTCTCCTTTGTGCAGAGCCCGTTCAAAATGGGTTCCGAGCACTACAAATTGCTGGAACAAGCCGTGGTTGTTCCGTCTGCGACTACCGATGCCATCGGCAAGGCAGCCAAAGACGCCAACATGGTGGTGTCCATCGGCGTCAACGAGCGTGATGGCAGCACCCTCTACAACACGCAGTTGCTGTTCGATGCTGACGGCTCCCTGATTCAGGCGCGTCGCAAGATTTCGCCGACTTATCACGAACGCATGATCTGGGGCATGGGTGATGGCTCCGGCCTGCGCGCCACCGACAGCGCGGTCGGGCGCATCGGCCAACTGGCCTGCTGGAAACATTACAACCCGCTGGTGCGTTACGCCTTGATCGAAGACGGCAAACAGATTCACGCCTTGATTTACCCGGGCTCGTTCGCAGGCCAGCTGTTCACACGCCAGATGGAAGTCAGCATCCGCATGCATGCCCTGGAATCGGCTTGTTTCGCGGTGAACTCGATGGCGTGGTTGTACCCGGAACAGCAGGCGCAAATCATGGCCGACACCGGTTGCGAGATCGGCCCGATCTCCGGCGGTTGCTACACCGCGATCATCGATCCTCAAGGTGAAGTCGTCGGTGCACTGACCGAAGGCGAGGGCGAAGTGATCGCTGACATTGACCTGTTCCAGATCGAAATCCGCAAGCGTCAGATGGACGGCCGCGGTCACTAGAGCCGTCCGGAAATACTGAGCCTCAACATCGACCGTACACCGCATCGGCATGTTCACGAACGCAACGATCAGCCGAAGCTGGGCGGCATTCCGACGAAGGGGCCATCACAGGCGCAGACAAAAAAAGGGACCTCCAACAAGCGATGGAGGTCCCCTTTTTTCACGTCTTGTCTTTACAGTTCCTGACCCAAAAAGATCAACGTATTGCCGTGGGCTTCAGCGGCTGCACGCTGGTTGTAGCTGTCGCGATGGGAGCAGTTGAAGCCATGTTCGGCCTCCGGGTACACGACAATTTCCACGTTATCGTTGTTCTCGAAACGCTCGGCGATTTTCTCCACGGCTTCCAGTGAAATGTGGCTGTCCTGTTCACCGAAGTGCATCAGCAGCGGCACTTCGATTTCGTCGGCGCGGTCCAGGTGGTTCTGGATCCCGCCGCCGTAGTAGGCAACGGCCACTTCTACCAGCCCGTTGGCGGCGGTGAGGTAGGACAGCAGGCCGCCAAAGCAATAACCGATGGAAGCGATCCCTCCGTCCAGGCCTGGCTGCGCATCGAGCGCTTCGATGGCCAGTTTGATGTCGGCCTGCGCCTTGTCGATGTCCGTGGCGTTCATCAACTCGACGGCGCGTTTCCAGCCGGCTTCGTCGTAGGTCAATTCGATGCGCTGGCCGTTGCGCCAGAACAGGTCCGGCGCGATCACCAGGTAACCATCGGCGGCGTATTGCTCCGCGACCGAGCGAATGTGTTCATTCACGCCGAAGATCTCCTGGATCAGCACGATCCCCGGGCCTTTGCGGGTATGCGGAATCGCCAGGTAAGCGCCGAATTTACCGTCGGGGCTGTCGATCTCGATCCATTGGGTGGTCACGCTCATGGTGGCTCCTGTCTACACAAGTGAGAGGGATGAAGCTTATTGCGGTGGTGTGGCCTGAAAGCTGGGCAGTGCCTGAATCCGTTTCCACCAGTCATCGAAGCCGTTGACGGCAAACACCTGCGGTGCATCCGGCGTCATTGCCATGTAAGCACAGGCCGGTGCCAGGTAAAAGTCACCCAGGCTCGGATCCTGGCCGGCGACGAATGGATCGGAACCTTTGATTTTCATCAATTCACGCAGGACCATTTTCGAGGCCTCGATGCCTTTGCGACGGGATTCTTCGTTCTTCCCGCCGATAAAGTCGGGGAACAAGTGATAGCCGAACACCGAGCCTAGCGCACCGTAGCCGTAGGAGTCGTAAATTCCCATGACCATGTGTGTGCGAGCACGGTCGTGGGCATTGTCAGGTGTCAGCGAAGGCCCCGGCAGGACTTCGTCAAGATACGCCACGATTGCGTCGGTTTCGATAATCCGGAAACCGTCGTGATCGATGACCGGTACCTTGCCAAACGGATGACGTGCCAGGTGTTCGGGCAGGCGCGGTTCGCCTTTCATCACATTGACCTGCAACTGGTCGAAATCCGCACCTTTTTCCGCAAGCAGCATCTTCACTGTGCGCACATACGTACTGCCGTCAAAACCGTAGAGAGTGAGGCTCATGGCGATTGCTCCGTTCTTATGGAAGTGGAGGACGCGATGAAGACTCTGGCGTATCAACGGTTATTGCAACGCCAGGCGAAGCGAGCCAACAGTGCATCCAGGCTGAGCTTGCCGGCACCCCAGAGCAACAACGGCATTAGGGCTGCAAGGTAGATCAGCGGCAGTTTGAAGTTGCCGTGACCTTTGTTGCTGATGGAGTAACCCTGGGCAAGCTCACTCAATGTAGACCAATCGGCCGGCCAGTGAACGGCGGCGGTCGCGACAAGGGTGACAACGATCAGAATGATGGCCGACACCCGCGTCCCGAGACCTACCAGGATGGCCAGGGCGCCAATCAGCTCGGCCCACATCGACAGTTCCCAGTTCAGCGTGGCCGACACGTGGTTGAACGGAAACGGGAAGGCATCCTGAATGTCGGCAAACCAGTTATCGCCATTCCATTTTTTCAGGCCCGACTCGAAGAATTCCCAGGCAATGAACAGCCGCAGCGTCAAAGGCGCGAGCCAGCTACCGGCACGGTCGAGGTTCAGGTGCAGGCCTTTCACGGCCGAAGAGAGTGAGGTGTTCATGGGCTTGATCTCCGTTCAGACAGTGAGGCGGGGCAACGTTGCCCCGCGCAGAGGGTTACTCGCCGGCGCCGCACTTGCCTTCGCCGCACTTGCCTTCCCCACATTTACCTTCAGCCGGTTTTTCCGCGGTGTCGGCCTGGACCTGGCTGTAGCCGTGGGCCAGTTGCTTCATGCTGAACGCCTCGGATTCGGAGGCCGAAGCCACGTTCGACAGGGCCAGGCTACCTGCGATGATCAGGCCGAGTGTCAGGGAAGAAGTCGAGAGCTTGAACATGGTGATACTCCGTAGCATTGAGTGAGTTGAGCGCTTTGATCGGCTTGGCCGATCGACAGGCACAGTTCATCAAGCGGGTGTATCTGCGATGTGTCTTTTGCCCGGGGTTTTATGGGCGGGGTGTGTCGCAAGCGGGTCTGTACACACTCCGATACACAACCACGAAAAACTCGAGCCTATGCAATCCCCCCTGTGGGAGCGAGCCTGCTCGCGAAGAGGCCGACACAGTCGACATCGAGGCTGTCTGACCCAACGCCATCGCGAGCAGGCTCGCTCCCAAAAGGGGGCAGTGTCGTGAACAAATCCAGGGCCCTGCGCAGATCAACTGTGGGAGCGGGCTTGCTCGCGAAGGCGGTGTGTCAGCCAATGTTGACGTGTCTGATCCACCGCTTTCGCGAGCAAGCCCGCTCCCACAAGGGTCAGTGTCGTGCACAAATCCCGGGCCCTGCGCAGATCAACTGTAGGAGCGAGCCTGCTCGCGATGAGGCCGGCACAGTTGACATCGATGCTGTCTGATCCACCGCTTTCGCGAGCAAGCCCGCTCCCACAAGGGATTCGTGGTGTTTTTGAGAGGGGGAGGCGGCAATCTGTGATCCAGCACCAACCAACAGCGTCTAGCTTCCGTGTCCCCACAATCCCACGGGGCGAGACTTCGGAACCCGGCATGCAAGCGCTGTTGAACGAGATCCTTGACGCCGTCCGGCCGCTGATCGGTCAGGGCAAGGTGGCTGACTACATTCCTGCCCTCGGCACGGTGCCGGCCAATCAGTTGGGCATCGCCGTGTATGGCAACGACGGCGAGTTGTATTGCGCAGGCGATGCCGACACGCCGTTCTCGGTGCAGAGCATTTCCAAGGTGTTCAGCCTGGTGCAGGCCATCGATCATTCCGGCGAAGCGATCTGGGAGCGCCTCGGTCACGAACCTTCCGGTCAACCGTTCAACTCGCTGGTGCAACTGGAGTTCGAACGCGGCCGCCCGCGCAATCCGTTCATCAACGCCGGTGCCCTGGTGATCTGCGACATCAACCAGTCACGCTTTGCCGCGCCCGCGTTGTCGATGCGCGATTTTGTCCGTCGGCTGTCCGGCAACCCGCAGGTCATGGTGGACGGCAAGGTCGCCGAATCCGAATACCAGCACCGCGCGCGTAACGCGGCCATGGCGTACCTGATGCAGTCGTTCGGCAACTTTCACAACGACGTCGAGGCCGTGCTGCGCAGCTACTTCAGCCATTGCGCGGTGCGCATGAACTGCGTGGACCTGGCGCGGGCGTTCTGCTTCCTGGCCAACGACGGGTTCTGCAAACACAGTGGCGAACAGATCCTCACCGCCCGCCAGACCCAACAGGTCAACTCGATCATGGCCACCAGCGGGCTGTACGACGAAGCCGGCAATTTTGCCTATCGCGTTGGTTTGCCGGGCAAGAGCGGCGTCGGCGGGGGGATTGTCGCAGTGGTGCCGGGGCAGTTCACGGTGTGCGTCTGGTCCCCGGAATTGAATGCCGCCGGCAACTCCCTGGCCGGGATGGCGGCGCTGGAATTGTTGAGTCAGCGGATTGGCTGGTCGGTGTTCTAAGGCGTCCGGGCCAGCGTGGTTAATGACGCTTCCTGGATTTTCCTATACATTTTCCAGCCGCCCCCTGCATGGTGAAACCGCTTCATGTCTCTTGCGCTCGAACGTCTAGTCGCTGGCACGCCGATCCCTTTTGCCGGTAATCGTGTCACTGTCGTCAGCCCCGAACTGGCTGCGCGCTTTCAGCCCGGGGACCATTTGCTGGTGGAGCAGGTCAGCGGCGAGTTGTTGTTGATCCCGGTGGCTGACCAGCAAGCGGCGGCCGTCGCCATCGAGCGCGCCGAAGCGGCGTTCACCGCGCTGTCCAGCGTCTCGGACCAGGCGATCAGCGCCTTCTTCGATCTCTTTGCCCAGCGTTTGGAAAACCCTGAGTGCTGGGCCTTGATCGAGGCCGCCAACCTGGCCGACATCGAGCGCGCCAAGGCCCGCGGGCGTTCAACCACTCGACTGCTGGCCGATGAACGCATGCGTCGCGACATGATCGCTGGCCTGCGAGCCTGGCGCGATGCAGCGGCGACTCGCGGCAAGGTGCTCAGTTGCGTCGAGCACGGCGGTTGGAAAGTCGAGCAAGTGGTGTCGCCACTGGGCATCGTCGCGTTCGTGTTCGAAGGCCGGCCGAATGTCTTCGCCGACGCCGCCGGTGTATTGCGCACCGGCAACACCGCCGTGCTGCGCATTGGCAGCGATGCGTTGGGCACCGCTCAGGCCATCGTCACTCACGCACTGAACCCTGCACTCAGTGACGCCGGCTTACCGACTGGCGCGGTGTCTCTGGTGGAAAGCGTCAATCACGCCGCCGGCTGGGCGATGTTCGCCGATCGGCGTTTGTCGCTGGCCGTCGCCCGTGGTTCGGGCCGTGCGGTGAGCCAACTGGGCAGCATTGCCCAACAGGCCGGCACCGCCGTCAGCCTCCACGGCACTGGTGGCGCCTGGCTGATTGCCGACAAAGACGCTGACGCCCAGCGCTTCGCCGCCGTGGTGCGCAATTCGCTGGACCGCAAGGTCTGCAACACCTTGAACGTCTGCCTGATCCAGCGCGACCGCGCAGCCGAACTGGTGCCGCTGTTTCTCGACGCACTGCAACAGGCCGGCACCGCCCGGGGCCAGGGTTGCAAATTGCATATCGTTGAGGGCAGTGAGCAGTGGTTGCCGACTGAATGGCAAACCGGCAGCGTTGAGGTTTATCGCGCCGAAGGCTACCAGACCGAGGCGCTGGCCGAACCGTTGCCCGAGGATCAGTTGGGCCGCGAGTGGGAATGGGAAGAAACCCCGGAAGTCAGCCTGAACATCGTCGACGACCTGGACAGCGCCATCGCCTTGTTCAATCGCTACAGCCCGCAGTTCACCGTGTCGCTGATCAGTGAAGACGGGGCGGCGCACGAACGTTTCTATAACGCGGTCAACGCACCGTTTGTGGGCGACGGGATTACCCGCTGGGTCGATGGGCAGTACGCGCTGAACAAGCCGGAGCTGGGTCTTTCGAATTGGGAGAGCGGGCGCCTGTTCGCCCGCAGCGCCATTCTGTCGGGAGATGGGGTGTTTACCGTTCGTAGTCGCATGACCCAGACCGATCTGTCGGTCAAACGCTGAGCATTCCGGGCACAGGCGACGAACGCACTATAATTAAGGTGTGTTTGCGTCTGTGTCTTGAGTGAGGGCTGCGCCATGAAACTTCATTCTTTTCAGCATTACTCCCATGATCTGGAAGCGGTCATGCACGACACGTGGATTACCGCCAGGGTGAAGTCGGCCCTGGCATTGGCCAAACCCACCCTTGGCCTGCAGATCCACGTCAAAACCCTTGGCTCTACGGTGACTTTGAGCGGTCGAGTCAACACCCATAAACAGTGCGAGCAGGCTGTTGCGCTGGCCCGCACGGTGCCGGGTGTCGTCGAAATCGATGCCCGGGATCTGCTGACTCACGTGTTCACGCCAGGCAGCGTCCCCACAGCACCCAACGCCGAAGAAACAGCCGAGCGTCGGCCACCAACGTCAGCAAAAGACGACAAGTGACAAGGGCAACCGTGTGAGTGCAGCGCTCCCGTTAACCGGGAGCGCCTTGACGCGGGCATTTCAGCTCAAGCAACAATGGATTGTGTTTTTTGGGTGTTCTCTCTTGGGGAGCAAAAGCGGACTATCTGCCGGTCCCTGAGAGGTTTACCCAATGAAACGCGTCCTCATGTTGTTGGCCAACGGTGTCGAGCCGCTGGAAATGGCGGCTTTTACCGATGTGCTCGGTTGGGCCAATCTGCTTGGCGATCAACCCGTGGAATTGATCAATGCCGGACTTCGGCCGCAGATCGTGACGACCTTCAGGCTGTCCCTTAATCCAGGTCATTTGTTGAGTGAGCTGGATCTGGACAGCTTCGATGCCTTGGCATTGCCCGGCGGATTTGAACCGTCGGGCTTTTATGAAGAAGCCTTGAGTGAGCCGTTTCTGGCGGTCATCCGGCACTTTGTCGCGGCCGGTAAAGTCGTCGCCAGTGTCTGCGTATCTTCGGTGTGTCTGGGTGTTGCAGGGGTGCTGAAAGGCAAAGACGCCACGACCTATCACCAAGTGGGTGGCAAACGCAAAAACCAGTTGGTTGAAGCCGGCGCCCGCTTTGTCGACTGGCCTGTGGTGGTCGATGGCCGCATCATCACTTCGAGCGGCCCCGGTACTGCGACGGAAGTTGCCTTCGTGCTGCTGGAACACCTGAGCAGCGCCGCGAACGCAGGCAATATCCGCCAGAAAATGCGCTTTCCGACACCGTCTCGCCAGTGGTATGAAACGCCGCAAGTGCCTTAGACCTGTGCGCCCTCATCTGCCCCGTACATCCGACGAACCTCGCTAGTCCGACACGGCGAACTACGCTTCAACGCCTGAGCGCGAAAGACACCTGTTTACGAAGGCGTAGAGGTCGTCATGAATCAGTCGCAAGAGCAGGTCGCGTCACCCTGGCACGCGGGCGAGCGGCAGTTGCAGGAAAGCGTCGGTGTGGCCGAACGCATGGAAGTCTTCGGGCGCAAGGTGGTGCGCGATTATCTGCCCGAGCAGCATCAGCTGTTCTACGCGCAACTGCCGTATTTGCTGGTGGGTGCCGTCGATGAGCAAGGCGTGCCGTGGGCGACCCTGATTGAAGGGCCGCCCGGATTTGCGCATTCGCCTGATCCCCACCAGTTGCAACTCGAACGCCTGCCCGCCGAGGGCGATCCCGTCAGGCCCGCGCTCAAGGCGGGTGCCTCGGTGGGGCTGCTCGGTATCGATCTGAAAACCCGCCGTCGCAACCGAATGAATGGCCGCATCAGCACCGCCACCCAAGGCGGTTTTGCCGTTGCCGTCGAGCACGCCTTTGGCAACTGCCCGCAATACATTCAACTGCGTGCCGTCGACCCTGGATCGGTGGGCCGCGCTTCATCTGCGGTGGGCGTCGAGCGTTTCGATGAACTCGACGAGGCCGCCCGGGCGACCATTGGCAACGCCGACACCTTTTTCCTTACCAGCTATGTAGACCTCGATGGCGACTCGAAAAAGCGCTCGGTGGATGTCTCGCATCGTGGCGGCAATGCCGGTTTCGTGCGGGTCGAGGGCAACGTGCTGACGATCCCCGATTTCGCCGGCAATCTGCACTTCAATACCTTGGGCAATCTGCTGCTCAATCCACGGGTGGGGCTGCTGTTTGTCGATTTCGAATCGGGTGATGTACTGCAAGTCGCGGGGCGCACCGAGATTATCCTCGAAGGCCCTGAAATAGCGGCGTTCCAGGGTGCAGAACGGCTTTGGCGAATGACGGTGGAGCACGTCGTGCGCCGCGCCGGCGTGCTGTCGCTGCGCTGGCAATTTGAAGGATTCTCCCCCAACAGCCTGATGACCGGCAGTTGGCAGCAGGCCGAGGGTCGATTGCAGGCCGATGCCTTGCGCGATCAATGGCGATTGTTGCGTGTAGCCCGCATCGTCGAGGAAAGCACCAGCATCCGTTCGTTTTACCTGGAGCCGACCGACGACGCCGGCCTGCCGCGCTTTGAGGCCGGGCAGCATTTACCCGTGCGCTTTTGCCTGGCCGAGGGGCAGGCGCCTTTGGTGCGCACTTACAGTCTGTCGAGCGCACCGTCGGACAGTTTCTTTCGTATCAGCGTCAAGCGTGACGGGCTGATTTCGTCGCATCTGCACGAGCGTGTCCGCGAGGGCGATCTGATCGAAGCCCGCGCGCCACAGGGCCGGTTCACGGTGAAAGCCGATGAGCGTCGGCCGCTGGTGTTGCTGGCCGCGGGCGTCGGCGTGACGCCCTTGTTGTCGATGCTGCGCGAGGTGATCTACGAAGGCGAACGCATCCGCCGCACTCGGCCGACCTGGTTTATTCAAAGTGCCCGCAGCCTCGCCGAGCTTGGGTTTCGCGATGAGTTATACGAACTGGCCACCCGTGCCAAGGAATCGGTGCGCGCGCTGCGCCTGCTTAGCCAACCCGAGGACCATGCCCGTGAAGGTGAGGATTTCGAGGTGGCCGGGCGGGTCGACATCGAGTTGCTCAAGGCGTTGCTGCCGTTGGACGATTACGATTTCTACCTGTGCGGGCCCGGTGCTTTTACTCAAGGGATCTATGACAGTTTGCGGGCCTTGCGCATCGGCGACGAGCGCATTCATGCGGAGACGTTCGGTCCTTCCACGCTGGTCCGTCTGCGGGACCAACTGAGCCCGGCTCCGGCACAAGTGCCGGCAGCGGACAGTTCGGTGAAAGTGGTGTTTTCAGCGTCGGCCAAGGAGGCTCGTTGGGAGCCGGGTGGCGGGAGTTTGCTGGAACTGGCTGAAAGCCGTGGCTTGAATCCGGACTTCAGTTGCCGTGGCGGCTCGTGCGGGACGTGCCGCACCCGGCTGCTCAGCGGACAGGTGCATTATCTGAACATGCCCGCCGAGCTGCCGGCGCCAGGGGAAGTACTGATTTGCTGCGCGGTGCCAGCCAAGGGTGATGAGCCCCTGGTGTTAGAGATCTAGGGCGGCCACCCATCAAGCGGCGTCGACGGCTTTGCCATACACGGCGCAGGTAGTCGGGTGCTCGGCCAGTGACACAAAGCTGCGGCTGCTGGCTTCCAGGGCGTCGATCGAACCGGTCTCAATGTCGTAGACCCAGCCATGCAGGTTCAGCTGACCTTTTTCCTGGGCCAGGCGCACGCTCGGATGCGTCTGGATGTTGGCCAGTTGCGCGATGACGTTCTCGCGGACCATCGAACTCACCTTCGCCGCGTCATCGGCATGAGGCCGCGATTCGTTGATGACCTTGGCCGATTCGGCGTGTTGCAGCCATCCGCTGACGGCCGGCAGGTGATCCATGCATTTGCACTTGGCGACGGCGGTCATGGCGCCGCAATCCGAGTGGCCGCAGATCACAATGTCCGTCACGCCCAGTACCGCGACCGCGTATTCGACAGTGGCCGAGACCCCGCCCGGGTGCGGACTGTAGGAGGGCACGATGTTGCCGGCGTTGCGGATCACAAACAATTCACCGGGTTCTTGCTGGGTCAGCAGTTCGGGCACGACACGGCTATCGGAACAGGTGATGAACAACGTGCCGGGATGCTGGGTGGTGGCCAGGTGTTTGAACAGGTCGGTGCGTTGCGGGAACGCTTCTTTCTGGAACTTCAAAAAACCTTCGATGAGCGCTTTCATGGTGATGTCCTCGTAAATGATTCAGATGTCTGTAGCAGCTGTCCTGTGGCGAGGGGGCTTGCGTGTGTTCAGATCGGTTAGAAAGGACGCAGTGGCAGGAACTTGCCATCAAGGGTGATCACAGCGCGGTGGCCGCCTTCCGGATCTTCGACCTTTTTCATGTCGAGTTTGAAGTTGATCGCGCTGATGATGCCGTCGCCAAACTGCTCATGAACCAGGGCTTTCAAGGTAGTGCCGTAGATCTGGATCATTTCGTAGAAACGGTAGATGGTCGGGTCGGTTGGCACACCCGAGAGGCTGCCGCGCAGCGGGATGATTTGCAGGCGGGCCACGGCGTCGGCGTCCAGCTCCAGTCTCTCGCCGATCACTTTGGCGGCGGATTCCGGCAGCGGGTGCTGGCCGAGCAGGGCGGCGGTGACGTAGGCCAGACCGAGGCCGGTGCCTTCGGTCAGGTCCTGCCAGGACAGATTTTTGCGGGCCTTGGCGTCGAGGATCGAGGTGGTCAGGGCCAGACTTGGGTCGTTGTAAGCGTGGGACTGTTGCATGGTGTTTCTCCTGTCGGCGATGTGTTGCTTGGGTGTGAAGCAATTTTCTGCCGATTGATCCATAGCGTCCAAGACCGATATACAATGCTGTGCATAAGTCCTGCCTATAGATGGTGTGCCCCATGCTGCTGCGACATCTGCGTTATCTGCTGGCGGTTGCCGACCACGGCGGCTTCACGCGCGCCGCCGAGGCGTTGCACGTTTCACAACCGACCCTGTCCCAGCAAATCCGCCAGTTGGAAGAAACCTTGGGCGTGAGCCTGTTCGACCGAACTTCGCGCACGGTCAAACCAACGGATGCAGGCGAGGCCTACATCGAGTGCGCACGTCGAGTATTGGTGGAACTGGAAGCCGGCAAGCGGGCGCTGCATGACGTGAAGGACTTGTCGCGCGGCACCTTGCGCCTGGCCATGACGCCGACGTTCATGGCGTATCTGGTGGGGCCGTTGGTGCGCGATTACGTGGCGCGGTTTCCCAACATCCATCTGCAGATTTTCGAGTTGTCGATGGATGACATCGAGGCGGGGCTGGTGGATGACTCGCTGGACATCGCCATCGCGTTTACCCAGGTCAGAAATGCCGACATCGAGTCGATCCCGGCGTTTACCGAAACCTTGGGGGTGATGGTGGGGCGGGATCATCCGTTATATGAACGCCAAGTCGCGCTGTCCGCTGAAGAGGTGGCGCAACTGGATTTTGCGCTGTTGGCCGCGGACTTCGTCACCCGCACCCGTATCAATGAATATTTTGCTCAGGAGCTGATCACGCCGAAGGTGGTGATTGAGGTCAACTCGGTGAGCACGTTGCTGGAGGTTATTCGGCACACGGCCATCGCCACCATCCTTCCGGAGCCCATCGCCACTCAGGATCGGGCACTGCACAAAATTCCGTTGCTGGGGGAAGCGCCTACGCGCGGGGCGGCGCTGCTTCGGCGCAAGAACAACTATCACAGCGCGGCGTCTGTGGCGTTCATGAATCTGGTGTTGGGCGCGGGGGCGACGGAGTCAGTCGTCCAGTGATTGGCAGACGCCATTGGGGGCCTTGCCCGTGGAGCTCACGGTCACCGAGTCGTCATCGGCGAGAACGATCGAAATCGTGACGCCCGAACCCTTGGCTTCGAAGCTGCGCGCTTTGATCATGGCTTTGGTTTCGGCTTCTACGTTGTTGATCAACACCGGTCCGTCCTGATCCGCGTGAATGATGATTTTCCCGGGGCATTCCACATCAAATGAGGGAACACCTTCGATCTTGTTTGCGTGAGCAAGCGTTGCGGTCGCCAGCAACAGCAGAAATGTCAGAGTATTTTTCATCGCAAGTCTCCAAGGGCACAACAGCGAATACGCTTAACGATAGCTGTATTTGCTGCGCACGAGACAAACAAAAAAAGGCCCCGCTCGATATTACGAGCGGGGCCTTTTTGTTGATTAGCGGCGGGGGATATCAGTAGAACCGGTCAATCACCCGAACTTCATTCTGGTTCTGCATCGAGGCCCACGCCTGTTTCAGCGTTTGCAGAACATGACCGATGAAGTCCTTGTCGGCCGCGGCTTTCTTGCCGACGTAGCCCTGGCCGCGACGGTACATCTTCAGTCGGGCGAGCAGGTTCTGGTTGTTCTGGTCGAACTCGGCTTCGTGGGCGTGCGGCGACAGGCAGTCGATATGAACCTGGCCCGATTTGCTGATCCACAGAATGTGGCTGTCATGGCTGTCTTTTTGCGCAGCGAAGATACCAGCCAGTTCATCGATAGTAGGTTGATTGTTCAGATTCATAATATGCCCCTTGACCATTTGGTGATCTTTCAAAGTTGATTCGCTAATACAGGTAGCCCATCGGTTAGTTGATCCCTGGCACCGAAACCAGGACGTCAGCGGTCAGCCGTCGATTCGACGGGGTGTCGCGTCTGTTGCATGTAGTCGTGTTGAATAACTGCTACGCAATAGCGTCACAACGAAGAGAAGCAGCGAAAACCTGGAGGCTACCGCCGACTTTTGAGGGTCGGCCACAAGCTTCATGAGGATTGATCGCCAGCGCTTCTCGTCCTTGTACTGGACGTTCGGGCCAGGTCAGCTTCTTCAATCTGCCTTGTGGGCAGCGTGTATCCGGGAAAAACAGCTCGGCGGTCAGACGAGCTTGCTCAAACATGTTGCTGTACTCCCGATCGGGGAGATGTCTGCATCATGCAAGGGCAAATCGGAGGCGTCAACCGTTATGTAGTGATTATTTTCAGTCACTACATATTGTCGGACAAAGCGCTTTGGAATTAAAAAGGGGAGTCACAACGGGCCGATCAGGACGATGGCTGCGGGCTTTGGAAGCGGTAGAAGGTGCAGGGATAACCGTCTACCGGCCGCTGATGCAGGGTGAATTCATCGCCCGCGAGCTGTGGCATCACCTTGGCCCAGAACCGCCGTGCAGGCGGGTTCGCGTCGATGTGGAAAATCTGCCATTGACCGGGGAACCGGCTCAAGAGGGTGGAAACGACAAACTTCGCGACACCTTGGCCACGAAAGCGCCGACTGACAAAAAGGTAGCCGATGTTGTGCTCGGCACCTTCGATATGAACGTCGTCGTCCACGGTCACGAAACCGGCGAGCTCACCGTCCACCTTGATCAGAAACGGTCGGGTCGCGGGGTTGCGCCAGTAATCCGTTTTCGGCTGAATGTTGTAGAAGCCGTGTTCTCCTAGTTTCAGTGGCAGCCACTCGCTGAAATCGTGCATGTAGAACTGCATCAGGTTTTCGATCGTGTCCAGTTTATCGCGGTGTGCGGCGTGCAGTTCGATCGCAGGCATGCTGGCTCGCTCCAGATCGCTGGGCCATCCGTGGCCCTTTCGGGATCACTCAGTGGGGGGCGAAGTCGTACGTCCCACCTGTCTTTAACGCAGCGGCGTAGGCAGGACGTACCTGGAAGCGTTGTACCCAGGCCGCCACATGAGGATAGTTGCCCAGCTTGCCCTGAGCCCGGGCGATCTCGCCGATAAAGCTCATCTGGATATCGGCGGCGCTGAACTCATCACCCAGCAGGTAATCGGACTGGCTCAATGCCGTGTCGAGGTAGCCGAGGTAGTTGGCCACTTCCGAGTTGATACGCGGATGCAGCGGTGCACCAGCTTCACCCAGACGCCCGACGTACAGGTTCAACATCAGCGGCAGCATGGCCGAGCCTTCGGCGAAGTGCAGCCACTGGACGTATTCGTCGTAGGCGGGGGTAGACGGATCGGGTTGCAGGCGCCCCTGGCCATGACGGCGAATCAGGTAGTCGATGATCGCGGAGGACTCGATCAGCTTCTGCGCGCCATCCTCGATAACCGGCGATTTGCCCAAGGCGTTGATCGCTTTCAATTCCGGCGGTGCCAGATTGGTTTTCGGGTCACGCTGATAGCGTTTCAGCTCATAAGGAATGGCCAGTTCTTCCAGCAGCCAGAGAATCCGTTGGGAGCGGGAGTTGTTCAGGTGGTGCACGATAATCATAAACAAGGTTCCTGTAGCAGCTGTCGAGTGAAACGAGGCTGCGATGCCTTTTCAGAAAATGGGGCCATCGCCGGGCTTGAAGAACACTAGACCATTACGGCCCATTCGAAGTGCCCTCAAGCTTTGCTGGCTGGTTTCGCCGCGCGTTTGGCGCCAGTTGATGGCTTGCGCTTGGTGGGCTTTCGTTTGTTTTTCCACGGTGTGGCACCACGCCCGGCCGGGCTCGCCGGCCCACTGATGGTCAGGCTCAGACCGGCACAACGGGCGACCTGCTTGCTCATCCATGCGGCCTGTTTGGTGACGAACTCTTCCAGGCTCATCTCGCCGCTTTGTACCATGTCCAGCGCCTGTTCCCAGATGGCCGTCGTGCCGGGGTCGGCAATGGCGCGCGGCACCGCATCGATCAGGCTGAAGGCGGCCGGGGTCGCGGCCAGGGCTTTACCGTTCTTGATCAGGTAGCCGCGGTCGAGCAGGCCCTGGATGATCGAGGCGCGGGTGGCTTCAGTGCCAATGCCTGTGGTGTCCTTGAGCTTCTGTTTGAGCAGCGGGTCTTCCACCAGTTTGGCGACGTTCTTCATTGCTTTGATCAGGTCGCCTTCGGTGAACGGTTTCGGCGGTTGCGTCCAGAGGTCCTTGAGCTTCACATCGGCCACCGCGCAGTCACGCCCTTCGGCCAATGCCGGCAGCGTTTGCGGTGCCGGCGCCTCGCGACCCTTCGCCGGGGCGAGCGCCTCGGGCAGCGCGCGTTTCCAGCCGGGCTCGACGATCTGCTTGCCGACGGCACGCAAGGCTTCACCGGCGCAGTCGAAGTCAGCCTGGGTGCGGTCGTATTCATGGTTGGGCAGGAACTGCGCCAGATAACGCGCACGGATCAGGGTGTACACCGCGCGTTGCTTGCCCACCAGTCGATCAAGATTTTTTGCTGCCGCCGTCGGAATGATGCCGTGGTGAGCCGTGACCTTGGCATCGTTCCAGGCGCGAGAGCGGCGCTGTGGCTCCAGGTGGTCGTTCAAGGCGTTCAGCGATGGATCGGCATGGCGGAGCGCGGCGAGTATGCCCGGGGCTTCGCTGTGCTGGCTCATCGGCAGGAAACCGCAATCGCTGCGCGGATAGGTGATGACCTTGTGGGTTTCATAGAGCGCCTGGGCTATGTCGAGAGTTTCCTGGGCGCCGAGCCCGAGTTTCTTCGAGCAGACTTCCTGCAAGGTGCCCAGATCGAACGGCAGCGGCGCGACTTCACGCATCCGCTCGGTACGCAGCTTGATCACCCGGGCACTCGCCGCGCTGTTGATGGCGGCGGCCGCTTGCTGGGCCAGCGCCTGATTCAGGCAGCGATCCTGATCGTCACAAACGTCGGATGCCGCGCGCCACTGGGCAGTGAACGCCGTACCGTCGTGCAACAGCTGCACGTCGATGGCCCAATAGGCGACCGGCACGAAATCGGCAATGCTGCGGTCGCGATCCACCACCAGCCGCAAGGTCGGCGTCTGCACCCGGCCCACCGGCAACACGCCTTGATAACCGGACTGTCGCCCCAGCAGCGTAAACAACCGGCTCATGTTCATCCCGATCAACCAGTCGGCTCGGGAACGTCCCAGCGCCGAATGATAAAGGCTGAAAGTCTCTGCACCCGGTTTGAGCGCCGCCAGCGCCTTGCGGATCGACGCATCGTCCAGCGCCGACAGCCACAGTCGCCAGATCGGCCCGCGATAGCGGCAATGTTCGACCAACTCCCGGGCAATCATCTCGCCCTCACGGTCGGCGTCGGTGGCAATCACCAGCTCATCAGCCTCGCCGAGCAAGCGTTTGACCGCCTTGTACTGGCTGGCCGTGCGCGGTTTGACCGTCATCTTCCATTTTTCCGGAATGATTGGCAGATCCGCTAGCACCCATCGCTTGTATCGTGCGTCGTAGGCATCCGGCGGCGCGGTTTCCAGCAGATGGCCGATGCACCAGGTCACCGTGACATCCGTTCCCAGCCAGCAGCCGTCGCCCCGACGCTTGGCGCCGAGTACTGCCGCGATGTCTTTGGCCTGGGAAGGTTTTTCACAGAGGTACAGCTGCATAACCACCGTCGTTCATCAAATGTGCAAGAGGCGCACAGAATGGCCGGTGATGAGCAATGGATCAATCATTATCTGTATGGATGTACAGCTTATGCGTTGCGATTGATTGCCAGGGCCGGGCGATGTACATCGGCAGGTGACCAGATCCGCGCCTGATCTGGATTTCAGGTGGTCCACACTTCTAGCGTGACGGCACCGTGATTGTTGAAGTACATCAACCGCGCGTCGTTGGCGAAGCAGAGGAGTGGACCGGAGGCCGGCGCTACCCAGCCCTCCGGCCAGCGGAGTCCATCGCCAATGGCAAAAAAACTGTCGCGATCCTTGCCAATTGCCCCCACGAGCGTGAACCAGGCGACATCCGCTGATTGACAGCGAATGAAACGTTCGAAAGGTCGCAATTTTTCAATGCGCAAGCCGTTGGCATCGTGCGGCTGGTTCCAGTCGGTCCATGACCCTGACGCCCGAAAGAAATAGCGTTCTCCAGAGGTGAGTTGCACCGGTGTCTCGAACCAGGGGTCATCCGCTTCCACGGAGCCGCGATAGAGCAGTTTTCCGGCCCCCGGGGGGGCAATTTGCGAATCAGGCATGGAGAAGACCCTTAGATTGCTGAGACTCGAAACCCCACGCCACGAACGCTTATCTGCACAGTAGGGAAGTGACCGCTGACATGAATCGTAGATGATATTTCAACGTAGCCAGGTTTGTTGTCCGCGAGTCTCGCTGACAGCCGCATCGCCCCGTTCGGCTGCGAAGCAGTCGTGGTTGCGAAATTTGGGTTATACCTGACAGTTCGCAGTCTCAAATTTTGGGGCCGCTGCGCAGCCAGCGGGAGCAAGGTCCCTCGCTACATGAGCGGGGCGCAAATCTTGCTTTCACAGGTCCATCACCGTCATGAGGAACGTATTCCATGAAAAGCACCGGTCCTAGTCCTGTCATTACCATCGCAGAGCAGCCAGGCATTCTGTTGGTGAAATTTCACGGTATTCAGGTGGCCGCCTCCTCGCGCGCACTGGTGCTGCTTGAGGCCAATTATCCTCCGGTGTACTACGTTCCATGGGAGGACATTGCCGAAGAGTATTTCGCCCGTACCGACCACACGACCTATTGCCCGTACAAAGGCGACGCCACTTATTACAGCCTGCAAATCCCGGGGCATGAGGGCGCTAACGCGGTGTGGCGCTATGAAGACCCCAAAGTGTCGGTCGATCAGATTCGCGGCTACGTGGCGTTCTATCCAGATCAGGTTACGTTTGAGGTGCTCAAAGACGTTGAGTGATGTCGCGCATTGACGGTAATGCTGGTCACTTAACCCAATCTCCAGTCGAGCACGAACCCTGGGGTGAGGGGCGTTATTACATCAGCGAACAGCCCCCACCAGCGTAGATTCATCAATCTGACCAATCGAAGTCACCCCCGTTAACGTCATGGCCACGCGCATTTCCTTGGCGAAGATATCCAGCATGTTCTCCACCCCGCGTTGACCACCGGCCGCCAGTGCATAGGCCATGGATCGCCCCAGCAACACGCCTTTGGCGCCCATGGCCAGCATTCGCACGACATCCAGCCCCGAGCGAATACCCGAGTCGACCAGCACCGTCAGGTCATTCCCCACCGCTTGCATGATCGGCGGCAATGCCTTGGTGGTAGAGAGCACGCCGTCAAGCTGCCGCCCACCGTGGTTCGACACCACAATGCCGTCCGCACCAAAGCTGACCGCGTCCCTGGCATCCTGCGGGTCGAGGATGCCTTTGATGATCATCGGGCCTTTCCAGAATTCACGAATCCACTCCAGATCGCTCCAGCTGATCGACGGGTCGAAGTTATTGGCCAGCCAGCCCATGTAGTCCTCGAGCGTGACGGCTTTGCCAAGGTACTTCGAAATGTTGCCCAGGTCGTGTGGACGACCCATAACGCCGACGTTGAGCGCCCAGTCGGGCCGGGTCATGGCCTGAAGCATTCGCCGCGATGACGCGAAAGGACCTGACATGCCTGAATGCGCGTCCCGGTAGCGGGCGCCGGGGGTGGGCATGTCGACGGTAAACACCAGGTTTTTTACCCCGGCGGCTTTCGCGCGTTCCAGGGCATTTTTCATGAAGCCCCGGTCTTTGAGCACGTACAGCTGAAACCAGATGGATTGCTGGCTCTGCGCCGCGACTTCCTCGATCGAACACACCGATACCGTTGAAAGGCACAGGGGAATGCCTTTGTTTTCCGCTGCTCTGACCGCCTGCACTTCACCTCGGCGGGCGAACATGCCCGTCAGGCCGACCGGCGCCAATATGACGGGCATTGAAAGCGGTTGATCGAAGAGGGTGGTTTGCAGGCTCAGGGTTTCGACGTTTTTCAGAATGCGCTGGCGCAGGCTGATGCCCGTCAGGTCGGCGCTGTTGGCCCTCAGGGTATGCTCTGCATAAGCCCCGCCATCGATGTAGTCGAACAGGAAACGCGGGAGTTTGCGACGTGCTGCCTCGCGGTAGTCGGATGCGGATGAAATGATCATGGTGCCTCGGTCGGGTGAGTGTCGGGGCTGTAAAGATCGTTGAGCTTACCTGTGGCGAGGGGATTTATCCCCGTTGGGCTGCGAAGCGGCCCTCAGCGTTCTTTCATACAGAATGAGTTGTCTGTATTTACGACTGCTTCGCAGCCGAACGGGGGCAAGCCCCCTCGCCACAGGGGATTGTGGTGACTTCAGTTGGTATCCAGATCCACGTTTTTCGTCTCACGCAGACAAATCATCCCCACCACGAGGCTCACCGCGGTAATTACCACCGGGTACCACAGCCCGTAGAAGATGTCCCCGGTGTACACCACCAACGCAAACGACACCGTCGGCAGGAACCCGCCGAACCAGCCGTTGCCGATGTGGTACGGCAGGGACATCGAGGTGTAGCGGATGCGCGTCGGGAACAGTTCGACCATCAGCGCCGCCAGCGGGCCGTAGCACATGGCGGAAATGATGATCAGCACCACCATCAGCGCCACGATCATGGTCTTGTTGACCTGTTGCGTATCGGCTTGTGACGGATAGCCCGCCAGGGTCACCGCACCGCGCAGGGCCGCTTCGTCGAAGCCATCCAGTTTCACATCACCGACGCTGACCTGCACGCCGCTACCGGCCGGGGCCGCTTCGCTGCTGTAGGGCAGGCCTTGTTTCACCAGGAAGGTTTTGACCTTGTCGCAAGGGCTGTCAAATTTCGCTTTGCCTACCGGGTCAAACTGGAACGTGCAGGTGGCCGGGTCCGCCAGTACGGTGATCGGTGCCTGACGGCTGGCCTGGTCGATGGCCGGGTTGGCGTAGTGGGCGATGGATTTGAAGATCGGGAAATACAGCGCGGTCGCCAGCAGCAGGCCGATCATCAGCACCGGTTTGCGCCCGACCTTGTCCGACAGCCAGCCAAAAAAGATGAAGAACGGCGCGCCGATAATCACGCTGACGATCAACAGACTATTAGCCAGGGCAGGGTCCATTTTCAGGAACTGGGTGAGGAAAAACAGCACGTAGAACTGCGCCGCATAAAACGTCACCGCTTGCCCGGCGTTGATGCTGAACAGGGCAATCAGCACCACTTTGAGGTTTTCCCATTTGCCGAAGGAATCACGCAGCGGTGACTTGCAGAGCTTGCCTTCCTCTTTCATTTTCACGAAGGCCGGCGACTCGTGCAGGCTCAAGCGAATCCAGGTCGAGATGCCCAGCAGAACGATCGAAAACAGAAACGGAATCCGCCAGCCCCAGACTTCGAACTGGTCACCGGTGAAGTAGCGGCAACCGAGTACCACCAGCAGCGACAGCAACAGGCCGAGGGTCGCGGTGGACTGAATCCAGCTGGTGTGGAAACCGCGTTTACCCATCGGCGCGTGTTCGGCGACGTACGTCGCGGCACCGCCGTACTCGCCGCCCAAGGCCAGGCCCTGAAGCATGCGCAACACCACGAGGATGATCGGTGCGGCGATGCCGATGCTTGAATAAGTCGGCAGCAGCCCCACGCAGAAGGTCGCCAGGCCCATGAGGACGATGGTCGCGAGGAAGGTGTATTTACGCCCGATCATGTCCCCCAGCCGTCCGAACACCAACGCACCGAATGGCCTCACGATGAAACCAGCGGCAAAGGCCATCAGCGCAAAGATGAACGCCGTGGTGTCGTTGACCCCGGCGAAAAACTGCTTGCTGATCACCGCCGCGAGGGCGCCATAGAGGAAAAAGTCGTACCACTCGAAAACCGTCCCGAGTGACGACGCGAAGATGACTTTGCGGGTGTCGGGGCTGATGTCGACGCTGCGCGCGGCATCCAGCGGCTGAACATGTTCTGACATATCGGTATCCCTCACAGTGATTGTTTTTGTTGTTCCACTGTCGGCGCCTGCCTTGTGGTCGGGTGCCGCGCATCCATAAAGCGCGTGAATATCAATCTTTGTAGGAGCGAACGGTGCGGCGATCCGACTTGCTCGCGAAGGCGTCAGACCTGATACACCGCGTCATCGTTTTTCGCGGGCAAGCCTCGCTCCTACGGGTGTGATTCAGGCGTTAGTCAGCAGTTCGTTCTCCGGGGTGAGGCTCCCTGCGCCGGGGATGAGGATCAACTGCGCAGCTTTTTCGGCAATCATCAGCGTAGGCGAACACGTATTGCCCGAGGTAATCCGCGGCATGATCGACGCATCAGCGATGCGCAAGCCGGGAATCCCGTGAACACGCAACTCGGCATCGACCACCGCATCCACATCATTGCCCATGCGACACGTCCCCACCGGATGGAAAATCGTCGTGCCAATCCGCGCCGCGGCTTCGTGCAATTCTTCTTCACTCTGCAAGCTTCCACCGGGCAAATACTCGACCGGTTTGAACGCTTGCAAGGCCGGCGCGGCGACGATGCGTCGGGTCAGGCGAATGGCGTCAGCGGCGACCCGCAAATCTTCCGGATGACTCAAGTAATTGGGCTGAATCAACGGTGCTTCCTGCGGATCAGCTGAACGAATTTCCACCCGTCCACGACTCTGCGGCCTTAGATCGCAAACCGACGCCGTAAAAGCGGGAAAGGCATGCAACGGCTCACCAAAACGCTCCAGCGACAACGGTTGCACGTGGTATTCGAGATTGGCCGAAGTCTGTTCCGGCCCCGACCGGGCAAATGCCCCCAGCTGACTCGGCGCCATCGACAGCGGGCCGCTGCGGTCATACAGATAACGCAGGCCCATGCCCATTTTGCCCCACACGCTGCCGGCGATCTGGTTCAGGGTGCGCGCGTTTTCCAGTTTGTAGATCAGCCGCAGTTGCAGGTGATCCTGCAGATTTCCGCCAACGCCAGGCAGCTCATGGGCCACGCCGATCCCCAGTTTTTGCAGCAGCGGGCGAGGGCCGATCCCGGAACGTTGGAGGATGCTCGGCGAACCGACGGAGCCTGCGCACAACACGATTTCCTTGCGCGCCTTGAAGGTTTTCGCCTGACCTTGATAGCGCGTACTGACCGCCGATGCACGGCCATTCTCCAGCAGCACACGATCCACTTCGACATCGGTCAGCACGGTCAGACTGGCGCGATTGCGGATCGGTTTAAGAAACGCCTTGGCCGCGTTCCAGCGAATCCCGGCCTTCTGATTGACCTGGAAATAGCCGCAGCCTTCGTTATCGCCCTGATTGAAATCATCGATGCTGGCAATGCCGGATTGCTCGGCAGCGCTGCGGAACGCATCCAGAATCGGCCACGACAGCCGCTGACGCTCGATCCGCCATTCCCCGGCGGCACCGTGAAACTCCGAGTCGCCGGCAAAATGGTTTTCGCTTTTCTTGAACAGCGGCAGGACGTCGTCCCAGCTCCAGCCCGGATTGCCATCGGCGGCCCAGCCGTCATAGTCGCCGGCCTGGCCACGCATGTAGATCATGCCGTTGATCGAGGAGCAGCCGCCCAGCACTTTGCCGCGCGGGTAACTCAGCGCGCGACCTTGCAGGCCAGGTTGCGCTTCGGTCTTGAAGCACCAGTCGGTGCGCGGGTTGCCGATGCAGAACAGGTAACCCACGGGGATGTGAATCCACGCATAGTTATCGCGGCCGCCGGCTTCGAGCAGCAATACGCGGTGTTGCGGGTTGGCTGACAGCCGATTGGCCAGCAAACAACCGGCCGGCCCGGCGCCGACCACGATGTAGTCGAATTCATCAAGGGAAGTCTGCATCCCTGACCTCGCATTGTTGTTCTTGTTGTCGGTCATCCTAGTTGTTAGCTTTCGTCAAAAGAATGTTAGTTTTTGCGCAGCCGCTGTGCGTTTTCAGACAGCGCCTCACACAGCGTAGACCCAAGGACGACTCATGTTCGACTGGAATGACCTGCGGTTTTTTCTCGAGTTGCAGCGCAGCGGGCGTTTGCTCACCGCCGCCCGCCGTTTGAACACCACCCACGCCACCGTCGCCCGGCACATCGAAGCCATCGAAAAGAGCCTCGGCACCGCGTTGTTTGTCCAGCATGCCCAAGGCTACGAATTGACCCCGGCCGGCGAAGCGCTGCTCAAACACGCTGAAGCCATGGAAAATGTCGCGTTGCTGGCGCAAGAGGAAATCACCCAATCCACGGCGCCACTGGGCAAGATTCGCGTCGGCGTAACGGAAGGGCTGGGCATCATGTTCCTCGCCAGCCGTATGAACGGCCTGTTCGAACGCTACCCGGGACTGGAAGTGGAGCTGGTGGCCGTGCCGCGCTTCGTCAGCATCCTCAACCGCGAAGCCGAAATCAGCATCCACCTCGAACGCCCGGCCGCCGACATGCTGGTCACGCGCAAACTCACTGACTATCGCCTGGCGCTCTACGCCAGCCAGGCCTACCTCGAAAAGGCACCCCCGCTGCACAGCCGCGAAGACCTCGGCCGCCACGCCTGGATCGGCTACGTCGACGACCTGCTGTTCAGCCAGGAACTGATGTTCCTCAACAGCTTCTGCCGCAACCCGCAGGTGGTGTTCCACAGCACCAGCGTCATCGCCCAGCAACAAGCGGCGCGCTCGGGGTTGGGGATCGCGGTGCTGCCGTGCTACATGGCCAGTGCCGATCCGGAGCTGGTGCCGTTGTTTGCGGATGAGAGCATTCAGCGCAGTTACTGGATCAGCACGCGGCGGGAGTTGCACAAGTCGGTAAGGCTGCGGGTGATGTGGGATTACGTGGTGGAGTTGTGCGAACGCGAACAAACCTTACTGCTAGGCCCAACCTAACGGGCCTACGCAATCCCCTGTAGGAGCGAAGCTTGCTCGCGAAGGCGCCAAGCCTGACACACTGCGTATTCGTTCTTCGCGGGCAAGCCTCGCTCCTACACCGATCAGGTGACTGGTCGATGAAGTTCAGACGATTTCGGAGTGGGAGCGTGTCAGATTCATTTTTCCAAATGTCCACTCACGCCTCAGAACGTGCCGACACTCTTTGCGGTGAAAGCCAACTTAACGATGTTGTTGGGATTGTTCTGCCACTTCTGCACGTCGGTCGGAACGGTCTCGTTGCGCACGATGCACTTCCATTCCACGTCTTTGCCGTCGTCCGCGCCTGGGAAAAGTACCTTGCCGGTCCATGTAGGGTAGTCGGGTTTATCGTTGAGTTTTACGGCCTTGGCCGGGTCCCAGCTCCCTAACTTCGGATGGTCGCCCACAACATAAACGCTATAGCCCGGCGTCGTGTTGCCGTTAACGCACTTAAATTCCACTTCGTCTGTTAAGGGCGTCCACTGGGCACCTTGGGCGTCGTGGAACACCGGCAGCATCGCCAACAAGAGAACGCCCAGGGGCAACAGGTAGCGGTTGCGAGACATGATGAACACCTCAGTTCAATTCAGTGGAGGCAGCTTAGCCCCGGAAAATCTGAAAGTGACCTGTAAGAACTGACAGTTCGTTAGAGCGCTTCGCGATAGCTTCCATCGTTGCTTATTAAATGAGAGCTCGTTCTCCCACTGGACTGCGCAGCCGTCCTGGCCTTCAATCGTTGGGTGAAGACAAGGAGCGTCCACCGACACTCCGTCGCGAACAAGGGAGCTTGCAGCATGAGCGAAGAGACAAAAGTGAAAGGCCCGGCGTCGTACTTCTCGTCCATCGAGAAAAAGTATGGGAAGCCCATCAACCATTGGCTGGATCTGCTCGGGACAGTGAGTGGCAAGAAGCATATGGAAATGGTGGCTTGGCTGAAGGATGAGCACGGGATGGGGCATGGGCATGCGAATGCGTTGGTGGCGCATTACTTGGCGAGTGCTAAAAAGTGAGTCATCTGTAAACGGCTCGCAAGGTGGCATGGCAATGACATAGTTGTTGGATGTGCCGCCGTCTTCGCGAGCAAGCCCGCTCCCACATGGGTACTGTGTCGACCATAACACTCAAAATCGACACCAGACCCATGTGGGAGCGAGCTTGCTCGCGAAGGCGTCAGATCTGGCACACCGCATTTAGCCGAGATTCTTCGCTTGGCAGCGTTCCTGATGAGTTACTACCGCAAGCCCCTGCCGGAGATCACTCAAGCATTCGGCGGCAACTCACGCGTGGTGCGTTGTAAAGGATCGCGGGGCTGGCTGTCGGGAATGGACAGCGTCGCGCGTAAGCCGCCTTCCGGGCGGTTGGCCAGCGTGATGCGTCCCCCCAGCCAACGTCGATGATCCGCAAACCGTCGCCGCCGCCGGCCTCGACCCACTCCGGGTTGACATTGCGTCCGAAACTGGTGACGAATTGATGCTTCTTGCGTCCCTTGAGGTAGAGAAAACCTTCGGGGTCGAACTCGCCGAGATCGCCGGTCGGCCACCATTCATCGGTGTGCGGCGCCTCTCCCAAATAACCCAGCAAAGTCGAACCCTTGATCAGCACTTCGCCGTCCTTGGCCAGGTGAATCTCGACGTGAGGCAGGGGCCGACCGACACTGCCGGGACGGCGCGCTTCGGGCCGATTGAGGCACACCACCGAGCCGCACTCCGACAGCCCATAGCCTTCGTAAACGGGTATGCCGATGCGCTGTGCGCGATGCAGCAATTCCTCGGAAACCCGCGCGCCCCCCACTGCGGCGAAACGCAAAGAATAGGGGTTGAAGGCTTTCTGTTCGGCGGCGCTGACCAGCATCAGCAACAACTGCGGCACCAGGATCAGACTCTCGGGCGCCCGGGTCGCCAGGCAACCGAGTAGGCGTGGCACATCAACGCCGCTGGCGCCCTGAATCCCGAGGGTTTTCTGACTGGGCAAACTCAACGTCGCACCGGCATACAACGCGGCATAACAACCGAGGTTTTCCAGCAAAATCGCCAGGGGCAACAGGGCCAGGTGATGCTGCGGATCGGTGGGTTTGCTGGCCTGATCCAGTTCGCGAGCGACCGTCAGCAGGCTCTCGGCGCTGAGGCATACGCCTTTGGGCGTGCCCGTGGTGCCAGAGGTGAACGTCAGTTTGGCGGTCCCTTCAGGCATCCGGTTCGGGCCGCTAAAGGTGCGACGCCAGAATTCACCGGTTTTCTCGTACCCGGCCATTTCCAGTTCATCGTCCAGCCCAGGCTCGGCAATTACCCGTTCCGCCTGGCTCTGCTCCAGGCAATGGGCGCGTTGAGCCGGGCTGAAAAACGGCGGCAGCGTCAGGCACGTCAAGCCTTCGAACAGCGCCGCCAGGTCCCAAAGCATGGCTTCGACGCCATTGTCCAACGCCAGCGCAATCACCTTGACCTGCTCATCGCGCAGCCGTTGCTGGCGATACACCACTTCGGCGTACAGCGTGGCGTAATCCACTTTCAGCTGATCACCCCACAACGCGATGGCGCCGGTCTTGCGCTCGGCATGGCTGCGCAGGGTCTGTTTGAAACGCTCGGTTTCAGGCGACATGGCTGGACTCCTCAAGGGACGTCGGCAACCCCAGGCGATTGAACATCCCGATGTTGCGCAAATGAATGAAGCCGGCGCGGATGTTGCCGACATGCACCCAGGGTTTGCTCTCGTAATAACTGCCCCAGTGCTGGCGCTCATCCCCCAGCCGCTCAGGGTCGGCCGCGCACAGCGTCACGGGTTTCAAGCCCAGGCGATGAAAGCTGTTGACCAGCCCGATGTTGCCGGTGAACGCCACCCATTCCAGCCCGCCCATGGCCAGCAGATAAGTGATGGCGATAATGCTCATCCGCGCGCTGCCGGTGTCGCTGGCGGCCAGATTGCCGACTTCGACGATGCCGGCGCGATCCACCGGGCGGTCAGCCGCAGCGCTGATCAGCGGCTCGATCGACTCGTCCAGATAACGTTCCAGAAACAACGATTCGGCATTGGCCAGACGCACGCCGGCCACTGCGCTGAGCGTGCCTGTTTGATCGCGCATGCCGAACAATTCCGGCATGAAGTGGCGGATATCAGCGCCGTGGGCCTTACGAAAACGTTGCTGGATAAAGGCTTCGAAGACAGGCCGCTCGACGTTGTCCGGCAACGCTCTGGCCAGACTCATCGTCTGCGTTTCAGCCTGGCCGAAGCGCAGGGGTAGAGGAATAATCCATTCAAAGTCAGGCATTGGAATGCGCCTCCCAAGTAAGTGTGGGAGGAGTATCGGAGGCATTTCTTAACGGAGTCTGAAGGTGAAAAAAAGAGCGACCGGCGCAGTCTTCAGATTGCCTTAAGACTGGACGGGCAGGGTGTGGCCCGTCGGTGCGGTGACACACCGGACCCCGGCCGCACGAATGACTCGGCAGCCGGCAATGAAGTTCTCGAGGCCCTTTATGACCCGCGACTCAGCAGCACAACGCTATGGAAAACTCTCGATCACCTTGCACTGGTTGATGCTGGCGCTGTTTGTGGGCGTGTATGCCTGCATCGAAATCAAAGGCCTGCTGCCAAAGGGGCATGCCTTGAGGGGAATGTTTCTCGGACTGCACGGCCTCTTCGGCTTGAGCATTTTTGCCTTGGTATGGGTGCGACTGCTCGGACGCCTGACACCTCGGCCACCGATTACCCCGGCACTGCCCAAATGGCAGACCGGCGTTTCGCACGTGATGCACCTGGCGTTGTACGTCTTGATGATCGCCACTCCATTATTGGCCTGGCTGATGCTCTCGGCTGGGGGCAAGCCGATGCCCTATTTCGAGTTCTACCTGCCATCGCCAGTGGCGGCTGATCCGGACTTGGCTAAGCAATTCAAGTACTGGCATGAACTGCTGGGTAGCACCGGTTACTGGCTGATCGGCTTGCACGCGGCGGCGGGGTTGTTTCATCACTATTGGGTCCGCGACAACACCCTGCCCCGCATGTTGCCGGGCCGGTCCAGTAATCCCATCAACCAGCGCCAGCTATAATCCCGAACCCGGTGCCAACCAGACACCGGCCATACCCATTGTCACCCCGAAACCCCGAATTCACCCCAACCCCCTGTGGGAGCGAGCCTGCTCGCGATAGCGTCAGACCTGAAACCATAGATTTCAGCCGAGGATTTTTCGCCCGACTGTTGATGCTTTAAACATGTTTTGGCGCACATGTTTAAAGACACTCAGTGTTACGTCCCAACGGCTACAACGCCTTGCGTCATTACCTACGCGTACGCCAGAATCCGCCGGCTTGTGCGCCTGTGGGGCGGGCTATATCGTTTCCCGGTCACTGAAAAACAGTGATCGGGTTTGGTAGCCCGCTTGTGACAGTCGCATGGCGACACCTTTCATAGTCTCCTTTTTTGGACGCTGCTTTATGGTGGTCATGCGTGGGGCTCCTTTGTGAGCGCCGGGTTTCCTGTCGCAACCGGTCTACCAACCCATGCATGGCCGCCACTCTTCGTTTGGTAGCGAGGGTGATGGCTCCTTAAATTTGCGATGGGAGCTTCATCTATGATCAAACCAACACCCAACCCACCGGACACCAATCCGGCATCCCCCTACGAATCCCTCGGCTCCAAAAAACTCCACGAAGCCGCCGAACGCGCCCTCGACCACTACCTCAATCCAGGTGCCAACATCATGGCCAGCACCCACGAACCCGAACCCATGTTCCTCGCCAACCCGGCGTACGACACCGAATCCCTGCTGGCCAACGCCAGCGAATCACTGGGCTCGGCCACCACCATGCTCAGCAATTTCGCGGCGTTGCTGGATAACTCGCACCGCAAGACGTTGCTGGGGATTACTCAGGTGGTGATGTTGGGGGAGTTGGCGGTGAATCAGGCGCTGGATAAGGTTGAGGTGAAGGAGTAAGTAGATACCCTCTGTGGCGGTGGGTTAGTTAGTCGTCACAGAGGGGAAGTTCGTAAGTTGGCATTCACCTGTATGACGTCTCAGCTATCGGGTGGAGTCGGATCATTACTGGCTGCAATCGATCTATTACTCCCCCTTGTAGAAAGGCAGAGATTGGCCGAAATCGGATCGAGGGGGTGTTATATAGGGACTAGCCGTGGTGACCTATTTATCCGTGTTCCGTGTATTGCTTACCGCTTGGCCCGTATCGTGCTGACGATGGCAGGAATTTCATCGTCCGGTGTTGGACCGTGTTCGTCCGTAGCTATGTAACCCTGAGTGGTGCATTTGAAGGCTATCGCAGTTTGTGATAATGGCAAGTGATCATGAACAACTATCGAGGCGGTATTGATCTTTCGGCACAGCGAGCATTGCAAGCTCGACTAACGGAGTTCATTACGCCGACGATGAGCTTCTCCGGCCAAGTCAAGTTCTTCCTGTAACGAATTGCTGGTACCCACTCAAGGTAGGTACCAACTCGTTACTTTCACTGGTGTACTCCAGGTGAGTGTTTAGGATAATTCAAGTTCGCTGAATTTCAAATTGATTCCCTGCTCAATGTCATTGATTAGCCTGCCTAGTACCCTCTTTAGGTTAATACCGGCTTCAATATAAGTGGCATCTCGACTTTTCCTCATTAAAACATCGTCGATGTAAAAGCAAAGATCCCCATCATTAATGTAGCCATTTTCTGGGTCGGTAGTGATAACTTTATCGATGCCAAGTTCTTTTTCAATTTCGAATGTGTAGTTTTTTTTGTTTGTGTGTAGAATTTTCAGGTTTTCTTTCAGTCTCTCGAAGCCCATTTCTACAATACTTTTTAATGGTCCTGGCTTTAAAAAAATATTGCTGTTATTCGTAAATTCGAAATATAAAAATCCTCTCAGTTCGCCTGAAAGCTCTTCAATTTTTGGTTTTACGTAAGGGATTGTGTTGTGTTTTAGGCAGTTGTTAATGTCCAAGAATATGCTGTATTTCACGCCGTGAGAGAAATGTTCATTGCAATAAAATCGATACATGTACTCATGATATTTCCTCGCGAGGCTGGATACTAAGAAGCTATCATCGCAATATTCAAATTTGAAGTTTGATGTTTTTTCCATCATGCCAGTGTCTTTCAGATGGCCGACGATTGCGTTTCCGAAAAATATTGGCCAGTAATCATTTCCTGATAATTTGCTTGGGTCCTGTTGGCTGATTTTTATGATTTTTTCCCGTGTGTCGTTTCTGATGTCCTCCATCGAAGCTAATTTTTCGTTTTTTCCTTTTGAAGGGTAGGTTTTCCGAATATTGAAATTGTTAAGCGGTCTGTACTGAACTTTTGTAATGTTTTGCGCGTTTATCCCCATTCTTAAAAAGCAGTAAATGTAGTAATAGTCGATCAATGATGCCATCGAGTTCATGATCGAGTCGGTTAGGGCCTGATTGATGTTTAGGTTTTCATTGTCTGGTATTTTTTTATTTACGACCTCTTCCAGAAGTCTTTTAATTGTCTTCTCCCTTAGGCTCCAGAACATTGAAAGCTTTTTGATTTGATATTCGATGTTTTCCCTTATTTGGTTGGTGTAATCATGTGTTTCCAAGAGATTTCTCCAATCGAGTGTGGCTTTTTGGCGTTTAAGTTTCGGTTAGGCTTGGTATTTTGTGTGATCACTTTCTTTGACAAGTTTGGAAGAGAGGGACGGATTTATTATCCCGAACGGTACGAAAAAATAAGTTTGTCCGCTTTGTTTGTTTCAGTAAGTGCAAGGAGCTCTATTAAATTACTTGCGAAACTCTCTTAGCATGTGTCCCATTTTTAATGCCTTGGTTTTCAAATAGGGTGCAGAACTTGTAGTGGATTCTATTTCTAGTGGGTGGCGAGTTACTTTAATGCCTGACCCAATTACCGCATCAATTTTTCTTGGGTTATTTGTTAAGAGCCTAATTTCTTTGAACTCGAAGTGACTCAATATCTCGTTGACTCTCGAGTAATTTCTAGGGTCTTGCTCTATATTCAAATGCCGATAGGCTTCAGAGGTATCCATTCCATGCAACCTGCCAAGCTCTAATCCGCGCACCTTATTTAAGAGCCCGGCTCCGCGACCATCGCAAAGCATATATACTAAGTAGCCACCTTCGCCGGCTATTAGTTGCTGGCTTTTGCTAAGTTGCGCATGGCAATCACAGTCTAGACTTCTAAATATCTCAGCGGTATAACAAGCACTTTGAATTCTTACAAGTGGGGCGAATTTAATGCTTTTCTTTTCAAGAACGAGAATGTTGTCCTCTTCATGTGCGCCCCAAGAAAAGCAATGAAATATGAAGCTGCCAAACTTAGTTTCTATTGTCGTGGTTTCCAGTTCAAATGTTTGTATCATTTTAATTATGACTCTTGTGTTCGTTGTTTAGAAGAACCTTGTATGTTTTCCGGATTTGGAACCATTGGTAGCCATGAATAGTGTGCGTCTAGCGCGATTTTTGAAACTCGCTCAATCAGTAGCTTCTCGGGATGCGCTGAGTCTTTATAGTCCAGTATTTTATATTGAAATTTATGTAAATTATCCTCGATTTCTCTTTGTGACGTTCTGTAAAGCGCCCACAATTGTTGTGGCTTTCTGAGTTGGAGCCAGGTAGTTGAGAACGCGACTAAAGCTGAAAGCATGGAAGGGACTACTTTCTCCAGGAACATACCGCTGCCTAATGTTAGAAACAATGGGGCGGTGAGTGCGCCGCCCATGGAGAGCCAGAAAAAAAACATCGATTCGTTTTTGTTGTGTACGGCTTTACTTTTGAAACCCTGAATTAGGTTTTTTGTAAAAACTTCTGGGTCTGGCAATTTATCGTCATGTTCTGTATTGTCAGGCAGCATTCGTAGTACCCAAGTTATTAGAGAAAATTTTCGCATTTAGACGACAGCGCCTCTTATTCTTCATATGTTTTTTTACGGGCCCGCTCCTGACAAAACTGGGTGATTGTGACGAGGGAAAGAGGACAGATTTATTTCAAGTAAATAAATCTGTCCATTTTTGCTAAGTCTTAGCGCCTTTTACGTGTTCCTTCACCGTGTACGAGTATGGGTGACCAGTTTTTGTCGGCACCGACATGTGCGAACTCAGCTCGGATCTGTTCCACGGTGAAAAAAGGTTTTGACATGAATAGCACTGCGTAAAAGTGCTTCCAATCCTCGCTGCCTGCATACCCACGCATGTCTTCGTAAAAGCCGCCAATGATCTTCCTGGCCTCCTCCTCAGTGGTCGCATATTTGTACTCCGCCGCAGTTTTGAGAGACGGGACGCCAAGATCGGCTTTGTAAGTCTTCGTGACTTGGGGGACGGGTATCTCACGCATGGTGTCAGGGAACACATGTATCAGTAGATCGTATACGCAGTTGCGGACTTCTGCCTCGCTATTTGGCGTGATTTTGCGATCATGTACGATCTTGGGCGTGTTTCTTAAAATAGCCTCTAGCAGTACACGCTGCTTTCTTTCATCCGTTTCTACCGACTCAAGATTTATTAGCGATGAAGTGGTTTTATGAAAGCGCCAGAAGTAACTGAGTGTGCTGCTATGAAAGTCCCCGTCGCGGGTGGGCGAACATGAAGTTGGATTGCCTGAATAAGCCGAATAGCCTGACTTAAAGTCTTGGAGCAACTGAACGTATCCGAGTGATTCCAATAGGAGGCAGAGAGAAAGGTGAATCCGCTGAATTTTTGAAGAGAAATAGGTTTCTTCTTCGTCGTAGTCTTCGTTGGTGCCGTTTTCGTGGTCTACGTGCTCACTGAGATTTTGCAGCTTATAGACAGAATTCCAAGCATCTGTTAGCTGCTCGTCAATGTCTTTGAGGAGCGATATCTGGGGTGCATAGTTGATGTTGATTTCCAGCATTGAACCTTCTCCTTGGTTGATACTGTTGTAGCCCATACGCTATGCGGTGGGCGTTCTGCTTACTGGTCAGCCCAAGCGTAGCGGCAATTTGATGGCTTACACATTGTGCCTGCGTGATCTATTGCGCATCAAGGACCCACTTCGTTCATATAAGACTCGACGATCCAGTCAAGAATCTCTAGGGCTCTTAGCCGTTTTGAACCAATGACAGCTTCTGACCGATTGCGCGGAGCTCTGCAAACGCACGAGATTTTATTGCGATAACACGGCACGGGTCAGGCTTGACGCCATCGCCAGCAAGCCTCGCTCCCACAGAATAGCGGCACGTCTCAGCCGAGGATTTCGAATGACGTGCTAGCCAGGCGTTCGCCATTCACCAGGATGTGCACCGCGTGTTTGCCTACATAATGCTTCCGAGTGGTCAGCTCCTTAATCTGCTGACCACGACTAGCCCGTTCAGTCGCCCCGCCAGCCAACGTCAACGCCTTCAGCTTGAACACCTTCGCCGAAGTGCTGCCATTGGCTTTGACGTAATCAATCGCATAATCAATCACCAACCGCTGACTCTCTGGCACTGTGGATTTCACCGCAAACGACAGGGTGATTTTCTCCCCCAACCGAATCACCGCCGGCTCCACCTTCACCCCAACAATCTCAACCTCAGCCTTGCCACTCGCCCCAATAATCGCCAACGCCCGCTGATTCCCCTGCTTAATCAAACTGCGCAGCGCATGCTTGGCAATCCACGCCGTGTGCTTGTTCTCCAGCGCCCAACCCTCAATCAGATCCAGCACCCACTCCGGATGGTCCTTGGTAATGTCATTAAGGTGATTAGCCACGGACTTGCGCACGTAAAGGCTGTCATCCGCCTTGAGGTTGTCGAGAATCGCCGCCGCCAATGTCGGATCACTCTGAATCTGCTCCAACCGAAACGACCACGGCAACCGCGGTCGGCTGCCTTCACTGGCCAGGCGCCGAACATGCTCATTCCCATCCCGAGACCATTCCTGCATCAGCGCCAACGACCGCTGCAGATCACTGCGCAGAAAATACCGAATCGCAAATTCCGCAGACCCAAACGCAGTGAAGTACTTGAGCGCCTCCATCGACCGCTCAAAATCATGCCCGCCATACATCGCCACGTAATGCGGCAGCGAGATGCTGACAAACCCGCTGTTCAAACGAGGGGCGAGGGCGCGCAGCACTTCAAGAGATTCGTCATAACCCAGCGGCAACAAGGCGTGTAGGCATTCGCTGACCCGGGCCATGCGTTGCATGATCGACAGGTCGGCGAGGCCGTCGTTGGCCTTTTTTAGGAAGGCTTTGGCGTTGAATGCCGGGTAGACCGCCGTCATTTCGGTGGCGATGTGTTTGAGGCGTTCGGCGTTGAAGATTTCCTTCAGCGCCGGGGCGGGTTGTTCGGCGGCGGTCATGGTCGGGTCCGTTCGAGGGGGCCGGTCAGGTTATCGGGGTACTGATGAAGGCCTCAAGCTTTTCTGCCTGCGCGGTGAATTCCGCGATTAAAGGAAACCGTTCGGCGTCGACTTGATCCGGTGTTACCAGGTTGGTGAAGCTCCAGGCGACGGCGAGGGTGATGCCGTCTTGCCCGATCAAGGTGCCGTTTGCCAGCGGCTGTTTTTCCAACTCCCGTTCAAGCGCGGAATACGCCGCGGCGAGTTGGCCTTCAACCCGTTCAACCCAAGGCTGGTATTGAATCTCGGCGGGGCGCAGGTTGCGTTCGTAGTAAAGCTGCACTGACTTTTCGCACGCCGCCAACCCGAGCCCGATCAGGCGCCATGCGCGCAGCCGTTGCTTGAGGTCGTCGGGCATCAGGCTTTTGCCGGGGCTGGCCAGGGCTTCGAGGTAGTCGATGATCAGCGTCGAGTCGATCAACACCTCGCCGTCGTCCAGCACCAGGGTCGGCGCCTTGACCACGGGGTTGATCTGCTGGAAGTGCTCGAAGTGGCGGAACACCGAAACTGATTCGTGCTCCAGGTCGATGCCCAAATGTTTGGCGGAAATGGCCACGCGCCGCACGTAGGGCGAATCCAGCATGCCGATCAGTTTCATTGAGCCGCTCCTTCAGGTGTCCATGTCGGGATGGACTACCTTAGCTGAGGTTCGGCGACCTGCAAACGGCGCTGGGCTAATCGTCGAAACCGACCTGTTCGTGAATCTCGTCGACCTTCAATTCCAGTCGATACGCCACGGCGATAAACAGCGCCTGGCACAGGCACAACGTCGCGCTCAACGAGCGGAAGGCGAACGAACTGCCTTCATTGACCAGCAGCACGGTGTTGGCGCGCTTGGCCAGGGGCGACAGGTTGCTGTCGGTGATGATCAGGGTTTTCGCCTGGTTGTGTTGGGCGATGCGCAGGCAGTGCTGGGTTTCCTTGCCGTACGGCGTGAAACTGATCGCGATCACCAGGTCATTGGCGCGCACGCTGCGCATCTGCTCGCGGTAGCTGCCGCCGAGGCCGGAGACCAGGTGGATGCGCTTATTGGTGTGTTGCAGGTTGTAGACCAGGTAATCGGCCACGGCGAACGAACGGCGCACGCCGACCACGTAGATGTTGTCGGCGTTGACCACCAGGTCCACGGCTTTGTCGAAAGCCTCGTCATCGAGTTCCTGCCCCAGCCGCTCGATGCCGGACAGGGTCGCGTCGATGCACTCGCGGGCGAGGTCGCCGCCGCTGGCTTTCTGCGATTTGTTGGCGATCATGCTGCGAATGCGCTGCTGGTAGTTCTGCACCGGCGTGGTTTTGTGCGTGTACGCCTCTCGGAACAGGGCCTGCATTTCGCTGAAACCGCTGAAGCCGAAGCGCTGGGAGAACCGCACGATGGCCGACGGGTGCACTTCGCACTCGCGGGCGATGTCGCTGATGCGGTCGACCATGATCCGGTCGCTCTGCTGGCTCATGTAACTGGCGATGCGTTTGAGCTGGCGCGGCAGGCTTTCGTATTCGTTGGTGATCAGCTGCAGCAGGCGCTCGGCATTGATCGGGGGGCTGACGAGATCGCTGTCGGGCGTGCTCTCGGTCGTAGCCGGCTGATCGGTGCGGGACATAGGGAATCCTTCTGGCTTGTTCTTATAGGGCTGACTTGTGTGTCGTCCCCTGACAATAGGTTGGCTGTGCGCAGTCTACAGGGTAGGCCGGAATAAAATCTTGAGCTTGCGGCCGGCGTGAGGTTTGCTGAAACGATGCACTGTGTCTGAAATGCTTTGGTAAAAGTTTATTGGAAAAAATATTCCACGTAAAAATTATTTGGAATAATTATTGATTGTTCGGTCCCGGTCGTTTTAGTCTGCATCCCACCAAGAGTGTTCGGCGCCTCCATCGCCCCGAACGCAGGCTGATAAAAATAACAGGAGCCAGCATGGGCCAGACTCGTTTTGCCAGTGGGCGTCAATTGGATCTGATTTGCCTGGGGCGCCTTGGCGTCGACCTCTATGCGCAGCAAGTCGGGGCGCGGCTGGAAGATGTTTCAAGCTTCGCCAAATACCTCGGTGGATCGTCCGCCAACATCGCCTTCGGCACTGCTCGGCTGGGCCTGAAATCGGCAATGTTGAGCAGGGTAGGGGACGACCACATGGGCCGGTTCCTCCTGGAATCCCTGGCTCGCGAAGGCTGTGATGTCAGCGGTGTCAAAGTCGATCCGGAGCGCCTGACCGCCATGGTCTTGCTCGGTCTCAAGGACCGCGAAACCTTTCCTTTGGTGTTCTACCGTGAAAACTGCGCTGACATGGCGCTGCTGGCCGAAGACATCAACGAAGCCTTCATCGCCTCCAGCAAAGCCTTGCTGATCACCGGCACCCATTTCTCCACCGACGGCGTCTACAAGGCGAGCATCCAGGCGCTGGATTACGCCGAGAAGCACAACGTCAAACGGGTGCTGGATATCGATTATCGCCCGGTGCTGTGGGGGTTGGCCGGCAAGGCTGATGGGGAAACCCGCTTCGTCGCTGATCAGAACGTCAGCCAGCATGTGCAGAAAATTCTTCCGCGCTTTGATCTGATTGTCGGCACCGAAGAGGAGTTTTTGATTGCTGGTGGGTCGGAGGATTTGCTCACGGCGTTGCGTAATGTCCGGCGTTTGAGCGATGCAACGTTGGTGGTCAAGCTTGGTCCACAGGGTTGCACGGTGATTCACGGGGTGATTCCGGTGCGGCTTGAAGACGGGGCGATTTACCCCGGCGTTCGGGTGGAAGTGCTCAACGTATTGGGGGCCGGCGATGCCTTCATGTCGGGCTTCCTCAGCGGTTGGCTGGAGGATGCCAGTGACGAGCGCTGCTGCCAGTTGGCCAATGCCTGCGGCGGTCTGGTGGTGTCGCGTCATGCGTGCGCCCCGGCGATGCCGACTCGCGCCGAACTCGATTACCTGTTCAACAGCCCGGTGCCGATTACCCGGCCGGATCAGGATGCGGTGTTGCAGCGTCTGCATCAGGTCAGCGTGCCGCGCAAACAGTGGCGGCAGCTGTTCATCTTTGCCTTTGATCATCGTGGGCAATTGGTAGAACTGGCGCAGGAGGGCGGCCGCGACCTGAGCGCGATCTGCGAACTCAAGCAACTCTTTATCAAGGCCGTGGAGCGGGTTGAAACTGATTTGCGTGAGCAAGGTATTGACGCTGATGTTGGGTTGCTGGCTGATCAACGTTTCGGCCAGGACTCGCTGAACGCAGCCACCGGTCGCGGTTGGTGGGTGGCGCGGCCGGTGGAAGTCCAGGGCTCGCGGCCGTTGGCGTTTGAACATGGGCGCTCGATTGGCAGCAACCTGATTGCCTGGCCGCAAGAGCAAATCATCAAGTGCCTGGTGCAATTCCATCCCGACGACGAGCCGTTGCTGCGGCTGGAACAGGAAGCGCAGATCAAGGGTTTGTATCAGGCCTCCCAGGTCAGCGGTCATGAACTGCTGCTGGAAATCATCCCGCCCAAGGATCATCCGTCGACCCATCCGGACGTGCTGTATCGCGCACTGAAACGCCTCTACAACCTGGGGATTTACCCGGCGTGGTGGAAGATCGAAGCGCAGAGTGCCGAGGAATGGAAACAACTCGACGAGCTGATTCAGGAGCGCGATCCGTATTGCCGTGGCGTGGTGTTACTGGGCCTGAATGCGCCGGCGGCGGCGTTGGCCGAAGGGTTTCAACAAGCGAGTCAAAGCCAAACGTGCCGTGGTTTCGCCGTGGGCCGGACGATTTTCCAGGAACCGAGCCGCGCGTGGCTGGCCGGGGAGATCGACGACGAGGCGCTGATCCGCCAGGTGCAGGACACCTTCGTCGAACTGATCGAAGCCTGGCGCACGGCCCGCGCATGACGCAACACCGCGTTATCGTTCTTCGCGGGCAAGCCTCGCTCCTACAGGAAGCAGCGGTGATCTGTAGGAGCGAGGCTTGCCCGCGAAGGCGGCCTCAGACTCAACGGAAATTTAGAAAACAATAAAAGGTGCAGCCATGCCCGCTATCCGAATTGGCATTAACCCGATCTCCTGGAGCAACGACGACTTGCCATTCCTCGGTGGCGAGACGCCGCTGAGCACCGCTTTGAGCGAAGGCAAGGAAATCGGTTACGAAGGTTTCGAACTCAACGGCAAATTCCCCAAGGATGCCAAAGGCGTCGCTGACGTGCTGCGGCCCTACGAACTGGCGCTGGTGTCCGGCTGGTATTCCAGCCGTCTGGCCCGCCGTTCCGTGGCCGAGGAAATCGACGCCATCGGCAGTCACGTCGAGCTGCTGGCGAAGAATGGCGCGAAGGTGCTGGTTTACGGTGAGGTGGCTGACTCGATCCAGGGCCAACGCATTCCCTTGGTCGAGCGCCCGCGTTTCCACACCGAACAGGCCTGGCAGGAATACGCCGACAAGCTCACCGAACTGGCGCGTTTCACCCTGTCCCAAGGCGTGCGCCTGGCCTATCACCACCACATGGGCGCCTACGTCGAATCCCCGGCCGACATCGACAAGCTGATGGTGCTGACCGGCAGCGAAGTGGGTCTGCTGTTCGATTCGGGCCATTGCTACATCGGCGGCGGGGAGCCGTTGCAGGTGCTGCGTAAACACATCGAACGCATCTGCCACGTGCATTTCAAGGACGTGCGCAAACCGGTGGTGCAACTGGCGCGTAACAACCTGTGGAGCTTTCCGGACTGCATCATCAACGGCACCTTCACCGTGCCCGGCGATGGCGACATCGACTTCGCCGCGCTGCTCGATGTGTTGCTGGCCAACGATTACCACGGTTGGCTGGTGGTCGAGGCCGAGCAGGACCCGGCCGTGGCGCCCAGTTATGCCTATGCGAAAAAAGGTTACGACACCCTGCGTGCGCTGCTCGACGAGAGGATTAAGTGATGAGCCTGCTGGTCAAAAGCAACGCCCGTGGCCGGACCATGGTCGAGTTAGGCAAAGATGAACTGGAATTCGTCGGCTTCGCCGCGTACCGCTTGAGTCTGGGCGAAACCTTGCCGGTGTCGGCCGGTGATAAAGAGCTGTGCCTGGTGCTGCTCAGCGGCCGGGTCAGCATCAAGGGCGAAGTACCGGGGCAGGGCGCGTTCGACTGGGACAACCTCGGCGATCGCCAGTCGGTGTTCGAAGACAAATCGCCCTTCGCCGCGTACTTGCCTCCGGGCAGTCAGGCCCAAGTCGTGGCGTTGAGCGATGTGCAAATCGCCGTCTGCGCCGCACCGGGCTCAGCCGAAAAGGGCCTCGGCCCGCGGCTGATCAAACCCGACAGCATGAAGCGCAGCGTGCGCGGCAAGGGCGCCAACACCCGATACGTGTGCGACATCCTGCCGGACACCGAGCCTGCCCATTCGCTGCTGGTGGTGGAAGTGCGCACGCCGTCTGGACACTCGTCGAGCTACCCGCCGCATAAACACGACACCGACGACCTGCCGCACCAGAGCTTTCTCGAAGAAACCTATTACCACCAGATCAACCCGCCCCAAGGCTTCGTGTTCCAGCGCGTCTACACCGACGACCGCAGCATCGATCAAGCCATGGCCGTGGAAAACAGCGACCTCGTGGTCGTGCCCAAGGGCTATCACCCGGTCAGCGTGCCCTACGGCTACGAGTCGTATTACCTGAACGTGATGGCCGGGCCGAAACGGGTCTGGCAGTTCCATAACGATCCGCAGCACAGTTGGCTGCTTGATCTCTGACTTTCACCTTCTGCACGGAGAACAAGAACAATGAGCGACGCCCCGGTCATCGGCCATTACATCGACGGTCAAGTGCAAGACAGCGGCAGCGAGCGGTTCAGCAACGTCTTCAACCCTGCTACCGGCAATGTTCAGGCACGCGTCGGGCTGGCCAGCCAGAAGACCGTGGACGTTGCCGTCGTCTCGGCCCTGAAAGCATTCCCGGCCTGGTCCGAGCAATCGTCCTTGCGCCGTTCGCGGGTGATGTTCAAGTTCAAGGAGTTGCTCGACCGTCATCACGATGAACTGGCAGAAATCATAAGCCGCGAACACGGCAAGGTGTTCTCCGACGCCAAGGGCGAAGTGACCCGTGGCATCGAAATCGTCGAATACGCCTGCGGCGCGCCGAACCTGCTGAAAACCGAGTTCAGCGACAACATCGGCGGTGGCATCGACAACTGGAACCTGCGCCAGCCACTGGGTGTGTGCGCCGGGGTCACGCCGTTCAACTTCCCGGTGATGGTGCCGTTGTGGATGATCCCGCTAGCGTTGGTCACCGGTAACTGCTTCATCCTCAAACCCTCCGAGCGTGACCCGTCCGCCAGTTTGCTGATGGCGCGCCTGTTGACCGAAGCGGGGTTGCCGGACGGCGTGTTCAACGTGGTTCAGGGCGACAAGACTGCGGTCGACGCACTGCTGCAACACCCGGACATCGAGGCGATTTCCTTTGTCGGCTCGACGCCGATTGCCGAGTACATCCACCAGCAGGCCACCTCCCGTGGCAAGCGGGTCCAGGCGCTGGGTGGGGCGAAGAACCACATGATCGTCATGCCCGATGCGGATCTGGATCAAGCCGCAGACGCCTTGATCGGTGCGGCTTACGGCTCGGCCGGCGAGCGTTGCATGGCGATCTCGATTGCGGTCGCGGTGGGTGATGTGGGCGACCAGTTGATTGCCAGATTGTTGCCGCGCATCGACCAACTCAAGGTTGGCAATGGCATGCAGGGCGACAGTGACATGGGGCCGTTGGTGACAGCTGAACACAAGGCCAAGGTCGAAGGCTTTATCGATCAGGGCGTGGCGCAAGGCGCGCAGCTGATTGTCGATGGTCGTGGATTCAAGGTGCCGGGCGCCGAGAACGGTTTCTTCGTCGGCGCGACGCTGTTCGATAACGTCACGACCGAGATGAGTATTTATCAGCAGGAAATCTTCGGCCCGGTACTGGGCATTGTCCGCGTTCCGGATTTCGCCAGCGCCGTGGCGTTGATCAATGCCCACGAATTCGGCAACGGTGTGTCGTGTTTCACCAGCGACGGCGGCATCGCACGGGCCTTCGCCCGCACCATCAAGGTCGGCATGGTCGGCATCAATGTGCCGATTCCGGTGCCCATGGCCTGGCACTCGTTCGGCGGCTGGAAGCGCTCGCTGTTTGGCGACCATCACGCCTATGGCGAAGAAGGCATCCGCTTCTACAGCCGCTACAAAAGCGTGATGCAGCGCTGGCCCGAAAGCATCGCCAAGGGCCCTGAATTCAGCATGCCGACGGCCAAATAATTCACCTGTGCGGAGAGCAACAATAATGAGCAAACCCCTGCGTTTCGCCCTGAACCGTATGGTCGCCCCACGTTTGTCCCTGCCCGCGTTCATCGACCTGGCGGTGGCCCTCAAGGCCGACGCCATCGAGATTCGCAACGACCTCAAGGGCGTCGAGATCGAAGACGGCACCGCCCCCGAACATGTCCGTGAGTTGTGTGCGGCCAAAGGCATCACCGTGCTGTCGATCAACGCGCTGTATCCGTTTGATGTGTGGAATGACGAGCGCCGGGCGCAGGCCTTGAAACTGGCGGCTTATGCTCGTGATTGCGGGGCGCAGGGTTTGGTCATGTGCCCGCTGAACGATCGCGCCGACCCGCGAAGCGAAGCCGAGCGCGCTGCAGGCTTGCGCACCGCATTGAGCGAACTGGCGCCGATCCTGCGCGATCACGGCATCCTTGGCTTCATCGAGCCGCTGGGGTTTGAAGAATGTTCGCTGCGCCTCAAGCGTACGGCGGTAGAGGCGATCAAGGGGATTGGCGGGTTGGATGTGTTCCGGCTGGTCCACGACACCTTTCACCATCACCTGGCCAGTGAGCATGAATACTTCCCCGAGCTGACCGGGTTGGTGCACATCTCCAGTGTCGAGGATGCCGAAGCGCCGCTGGCGACCATTCGCGACGGCCATCGCGTGCTGGTGGGCGAGGGCGACATCCTCGGCAACGCCACGCAAATCGCCACCTTGCTCAGCAGCGGATACAGCGGCTACCTGTCGTTCGAACCGTTTGCCGACAGCGTCCATGGCCTGGCAAATATCCAGCAGGCCATTGGCGCGAGCATGGATCACCTACAAAAAACTCAAGGTTAATGGAGATCCCCTGTGGGAGCGGGCTTGCTCGCGAAGACGGCGGTACATCCAACATTGATGTCGCCTGACACACCGCTTTCGCGAGCAAGCCCGCTCCCACATTAGACTGGGTTTGCCTTCAAAAAAAGGTGCAAGCATGACCACAACAAGACTGACCATGGCCCAGGCCCTGGTGAAATTCCTCGATAACCAGTACATCGAGGTCGATGGCGTCCAGAGCAAATTCGTCGCCGGGATCTTTACCATTTTCGGTCACGGCAACGTGCTGGGCCTGGGGCAAGCCCTGGAGCAGAACAGCGGCGACCTGATCGTCCATCAGGGCCGCAACGAGCAGGGCATGGCCCACGCCGCCATCGGTTTCGCCAAGCAAAACCTGCGACGCAAAATCTACGCCTGTTCTTCATCCGTCGGCCCGGGCGCGGCGAACATGCTGACCGCCGCCGCGACGGCCACCGCCAACCGCATTCCCTTGCTGCTGTTGCCCGGCGACGTTTACGCCTGTCGCCAGCCGGACCCGGTGCTGCAACAGATCGAGCAGTTCCACGACCTGAGCATCAGCACCAACGACGCATTCAAGGCCGTAAGCAAATACTGGGACCGCATCAACCGTCCCGAGCAGTTGATGACCGCGGCGATCCACGCCATGCGCGTACTCACCGACCCTGCCGAAACCGGCGCCGTGACCCTGGCCTTGCCGCAAGACGTGCAGGCCGAGGCCTACGACTATCCCGATTACTTCCTGCAAAAACGCGTGCACCGCATCGAGCGCCGTCCGGCCACTGAAGCGATGCTCGGCGACGCCTTGGCGCTGTTTAAAGGCAAGCGCAAACCGCTGATCATTTGCGGTGGCGGGGTCAGATACTCCGGTGCCAACGCGGCGTTGCAAGCGTTTGCCGAGCGCTTCGATATTCCCTTCGTCGAAACCCAGGCCGGCAAGAGCGCGGTGGTCTCCAGTCACCCGCTGAACGTTGGCGGGATTGGCGAAACCGGTTGTCTGGCGGCGAATCTATTGGCCAGGGAAGCGGATCTGATCATCGGTATCGGCACTCGCTACAGCGATTTCACCACCGCGTCGAAATCCCTGTTCCAGCAGGCGGACGTGCAATTTCTAAACCTCAACATCAGCCCCTGCGATGCCCTGAAACTCGACGGCGTGCAACTGCTGGCGGATGCCAAAACCGGCTTGCAAGCCTTGGCTGAAGCCTTGGGCGATTACCGTTCGGCGTGGGGCGATCAGCCGCGTCAGGCCAAGGCGCAACTGGACGAAGAAGTCGATCGCCTCTATCAGGTCGAATACCAGACCCAGGATTTCATCCCGGAAATCAACGACCACATGGACCCGGCGGTCCTGCGCGAATTCATCGAGCTGACCGGCTCCTGCCTGACCCAGAGCCGCGTGCTCGGCGTGCTCAACGAAACCCTCGCCGATGACGCCGTGATCGTCGCCGCTGCCGGCAGCCTGCCCGGTGACTTGCAGCGCAGCTGGCGCAGCAAGGGCGTGAACACCTATCACGTCGAGTACGGTTATTCCTGCATGGGGTACGAGGTCAACGCCGCATTGGGCGTGAAACTCGCCGAGCCCGAGCGCGAGGTCTATGCGCTGGTCGGCGACGGCTCTTACATGATGCTGCACTCGTAGCTGGCGACTTCGATCCAGGAGCGCCGCAAGATCAACGTGGTGCTGCTCGACAACATGACCTTCGGCTGCATCAACAACCTGCAGATGGAACACGGCATGGACAGCTTCGGCACCGAGTTTCGCTTCCGCAACCCGGAAACCGGCAAGCTCGATGGCGGGTTCGTGCCGGTGGACTTCGCCATGAGTGCGGCCGCCTATGGCTGCAAGACTTACAAAGTGAACACCGTTGAAGAGCTGAAAGCCGCACTGGCGGATGCACGCCTGCAGACCGTGTCGACGCTGATCGACATCAAGGTGTTGCCCAAAACCATGATTCACAAATACCTGTCGTGGTGGCGGGTCGGCGTGGCGCAAGTCTCCACCAGCGCCCGCACCGATGCGGTGGCCAAGACCCTGAACGAACGACTGGCCAAGGCCCGTCAGTACTGACTGCTCGACAAAAATTCCAACAGGGGATCAGAAATGTCTTTGAAGCTGGGTGTTATCGGTACAGGGGCCATCGGCCAGGATCACATTCGTCGTTGCAGCCAGACCTTGCTCAACAGCCAGGTTGTCGCCGTCACCGACATCAATTTGCAGCAAGCGGCCAAGGTCGTTTCCGACCTGAAACTGACCGCCGAGGTCTACCCCGACGGCCACGCGCTGATCAAGGCGCCCGAAGTCGAAGCGATCCTCGTCACCTCCTGGGGGCCGAGCCACGAAGCGTTTGTGCTGGCGGCGATTGCGGCGGGCAAACCGGTGTTCTGCGAGAAGCCCCTGGCGGTCACCGCTGAAGGCTGCCGCAACATCGTCGAGGCCGAAGTAGCACACGGCAAGCGCCTGGTGCAGGTCGGTTTCATGCGTCCATACGATGAAGGCTATCGCGCCCTGAAAGCGGTGATCGACAGCGGCCAGATCGGCGAACCGCTGATGCTCCACTGCGCGCATCGCAACCCGACCGTGGGCGAAAACTACAAGACCGACATGGCCATCACCGACACGCTGATCCATGAATTGGATGTGCTGCGCTGGTTGCTCGACGACGATTACGTATCGGTGCAAGTGGTGTTCCCGCGCAAGAGCAGCAAAGCCCTCGCGCATTTGAAAGACCCGCAAATCGTGCTGCTGGAAACCGCCAAGGGCACGCGCATCGACGTGGAAGTGTTCGTCAATTGCCAGTACGGCTACGACATCCAGTGCGAAGTGGTGGGGGAGACCGGCATCGCCAAACTGCCGGAGCCTTCGCAGGTTCAACTGCGCAGTGGGGCGAAGCTGTCGAATGCGATTTTGATGGACTGGAAGGATCGCTTCATTGCGGCGTACGACGTTGAGTTGCAGGCGTTCATTGATGGTGTGCGCGCTGGTCAGGTGGGCGGCCCCTCGGCGTGGGATGGCTTCGCAGCGGCGGTGGCAGCGGATGCGTGCATCGAAGCCCAAAACAGCGGCCAGATCATAAAAGTCACCTTGCCAGACCGCCCACATTTCTACGGCTAACCCCCGATTCCCTGTAGGAGCGAGGCTTGCCCGCGAAGGCGGCTATTCAGCCAACATCAATGTGGATTGTGCTGACGCTTTCGCGGGCAAGTCGGATCGCCGCACCGCTCGCTCCTACAGGATGTGTGCCGGGCTCAAGACCTGTTTAGGGAGAACAATAAAATGCGCATCGCACTAGACCCTTACATGTACCGCACCCTGTCCCTGGGCAAGATGGTCGATAAAGTCGCCGAACTCGGCTACGAGCACATCGAACTCTCGCCCCGGGAAGATTTCCTGCCGTTCTACAAGGCCCCGCGGGTCGACAAGGCGCGGATCAAGGAATTCCGTAAAGCCCTGAGCGACACCGGGGTCAAACTGTCTTCCTTATTACCGATGTACCACTGGGCCGCCGCTGACGAAGGCCAGCGTGTGGCTGCGGTCCGCAACTGGAAACGCGCAATCCAGATCGCCGTGGAGATGGACTGCGAGCTGGTCAACACCGAATTCACCGGCCAGTCAGACAACCCGCTGGTCTGCGAGAACCAGTTCATGCGCTCCATGGACGAGTTGGTTCCGGAGTTTGAACGCGAAGGTATCAAGCTCGACATCCAGGCCCATCCTTATGACTTCTGCGAGCGCAACAACGAGTCGGTGGACATCATCCGCGGGCTGGATCGCGATTGGATCAACTACCTCTACGCCGCGCCGCACACGTTTTTCTACGACGACGGCGTCGGTGATATCGCTTCGATGATCAAGTACGCGGGCTCCAAGCTGAGCCACTTGATCATCGCCGACACCTACAACCACAAGGCTTCCTCGGGTTTGCGCTACATCGTCAACCCGCCGGGCGTTACGGCTACCGTGCACCAGCATCTGGACATCGGGCAGGGCGAAGTCGACTGGGAGGCGTTTTTCGGCACCTTGCGCGAGATCAAATTCGACGGCATCGCCACGGTCTCGGTGTTCGCCTGGGAAGACCGGCCGGACGCGTCCAACCGGATGATGCTCGAACGCGTCAAAAGCGAACTCTGCCGCTAACGGCCGGCACAAACCTGTAGGAGCGAAGCTTGCTCGCGAAAGCGGCGGCACAGTCAATATTGATGTCGCCTGATACAACGCCTTCGCGAGCAAGCTTCGCTCCTACAGGGGCGGTGTACATCCAGTGAGCGGTTACAGAACAATAAGAAGGAATGCACACATGCGTATCGGACTTGTCGGTTACGGCCATGGCGGCCGGTTTTTCCATGCTCCGCTGATCAGCAGTCTGCCGGCGGCGACGTTCGTTGGCGTGGTCACCCGTTCCCCGGAGCGCCGACAGTTGCTGGCGGCCGAGCACCCCGGCGTGCCGGCCTTCGACAGCATCGGCCAACTGGTGGAAGCCGGCGTCGATGTGTTGGTAATTTCCACACCGCTCAAGGGTCGCCCGGCGCTGGTGCTCGACGGTATTGAACACGGCGTGGCGGTGGTCAGCGACAAGCCGTTCGCCGCCGATGCGCAGCAAGCCCAGACCCTGATCACCATGGCCGAGCGCCAGGGCGTACAGCTCAGCGTCTACCAGAACCGCCGCTGGGACTCGGACTTCCTCACCGTGCGCAAACTCATCGAGTCCGGCGCCCTGGGCCACGTCACCCGTTTCGAATCGCGGATCGAACGTTACTCGCCGCAATCGGTGAACAATGGCAGTGGCGGTGGCTTCCTGCGTGATCTTGGCAGTCACTTGGTGGATCAGGCGTTGCTGCTGTTCGGCCCGGTGACAACGGTGTATGCCGAACTGGATTACCTGGAAAAAGGCCAGATCTTCGACAACGGTTTCTTTGTGTCCCTGACCCACGCCAACGGGGTGATCTCGCACCTGGGCGGCAGCTGCCTGCAAAACACCCCCGGCCCGCGTTTCCGCGTGACCGGCACTCAAGGTTGTTACAGCGTCGATGGTCTGGACGGGCAAGAGGCCTCGGCGCTCGCCGGGCTCTCGCCGAAATCCGAGGGTGAACGCTGGGGCGTCGAAGAGCATCGCCGCTGGGGCTGGTTCGAACAGGGCGAAGTGCGCGAACGCGTTCCCTCGGAGCGCGGGTGCTGGAATCAGTTCTATTTGCAGCTACAAACCGCGTTACAGAGCGGTGGCCCACTGCCTGTGGAGGCCCGTGATGCACTGGCGACCACCCGCGTTCTAGACGCTGCGCGGCTGAGTTTCGAGCGGCGTCAGGTCGTGGAACTAAGCCCGTTTGAGAGTTATGGAACAAAATCAGAATAAAATTCTAAAATGAGTTGATATAGAAATAATATTCCAATAAAGTCATTTCCAGCGAACTGCCTCTCGCTCGTCATCAACGCTTTTACCGCTTGCCCGCTTACTGAAAATCGTCACGCCTCATCCATAAAACCAACAAGAATGTGGAGAAAGACTTTTCATGAAGACCAAGATCCGTTTTGCCTCACTGGCCTTGTCCCTGATGTTCGCCAGTGGCGCTGCCCTGGCCGACATGAAGATCGGCGTCAGCATGTCCCAGTTCGATGACACCTGGCTGACCTACCTGCGCGAATCCATGGACAAGAAAGCCAAGTCCTACCCCGACGGCGTGCAGTTGCAGTTCGAAGATGCCCGTAGCGACGTGGTCAAGCAGCTGAGCCAGGTAGAAAGCTTCATCAGCCAGAAAGTCGATGCCATCGTGGTCAACCCGGTGGACACCGCCGCCACCAAGAAAATCACCGAGGCCGCCGTCAAGGCCGGCATCCCGCTGGTGTACGTCAACCGTCGCCCGGATGACCTGAAGCTGCCAAAAGGCGTGGTCACGGTCGCGTCCAACGATCTCGAAGCCGGTGAAATGCAGATGCAATACCTGGCCGACAAGATGGGTGGCAAGGGCGACATCGTGATTCTGTTGGGCGACCTGGCCAACAACTCCACCACCAACCGCACCAAAGGCGTCAAAGAGGTGCTGGCCAAGTACCCGAACATCAAGATCGAGCAAGAGCAGACCGGCACCTGGCTGCGGGATAAAGGCATGACCCTGGTCAACGACTGGCTGACCCAGGGCCGCAAGTTCGATGCGGTCGTGGCCAACAACGACGAAATGGCCATTGGTGCCGCGATGGCCCTGCAACAGGCAGGCGTCGACAAGGGCAGTGTGCTGATCGCTGGCGTCGACGGTACGCCGGACGGCTTGAACGCGATCAAGAAAGGTAACATGGCTGTTTCGGTGTTCCAGGACGCCAAGGGTCAGGCGGATGGTTCGATCGACACCGCCGTGAAAATGGCCAGGAACGAGCCGGTTGAACAGGCCGTGTGGGTGCCATATCGCTTGATCACTCCGCAAAACGTCGACACGTTCAAATAGCCCGTCCGCCAAATAACAACAATAAGCACGCAAGGTTGCCACCGCGACCTTGCTGATGGAGTACCTGATCATGTTCGCTTCAGCGACTGCTTCGAGCACCCCGTTGGTGGGTATCCAGCCAACCGCAACACCTGTCGATGAGCCGTACCTGCTGGAGATCATCAACGTCAGCAAGGGTTTTCCCGGTGTGGTGGCGTTGTCCGACGTGCAGCTTCGGGTCCGTCCCGGCTCCGTCCTGGCGCTGATGGGTGAGAATGGCGCGGGTAAATCCACCCTGATGAAAATCATCGCCGGCATCTACCAGCCGGACTCCGGTGAACTGCGCCTGCGTGGCAAACCGGTGGTGTTCGAGACGCCCCTGGCCGCGCTTCAGGCCGGGATTGCGATGATCCATCAGGAACTCAACCTGATGCCGCACATGAGCATCGCCGAGAACATCTGGATCGGCCGCGAGCAACTCAACAGCCTGCACATGATCGACCACCGCGAGATGCACCGCTGCACCGCGAAATTGCTGGAACGCCTGCGGATCAACCTCGACCCGGAGGAGCAGGTCGGCAACCTGAGCATCGCCGAACGGCAGATGGTCGAAATCGCCAAGGCGGTGTCCTACGACTCCGACATCCTGATCATGGACGAGCCGACCTCGGCCATTACCGACAAAGAAGTCGCGCACCTGTTTTCGATCATTGCCGACCTCAAGAGCCAGGGCAAAGGCATCATCTACATCACCCACAAAATGAATGAAGTGTTCGCCATCGCCGATGAAGTGGCGGTGTTCCGTGACGGCGCCTACATCGGCCTGCAACGGGCCGACAGCATGGACGGCAACAGCCTGATCTCGATGATGGTCGGCCGCGAGCTGAGCCAGTTGTTCCCGGAGCGCGAAAAGCCCATCGGCGATCTGCTGCTGTCGGTGCGTGACCTCAAGCTGGACGGTATTTTCAAAGGCGTGTCCTTCGACCTGCATGCTGGCGAGATCCTCGGCATCGCCGGGCTGATGGGGTCGGGCCGGACCAATGTCGCCGAAGCGATTTTCGGCATTACCCCGAGTGATGGCGGCGAGATTCGGCTCGACGGCGAAGTGGTGCGCATCAGCGATCCACACATGGCGATCGAGAAGGGCTTTGCGCTGCTGACCGAGGATCGCAAGCTCAGCGGTCTGTTCCCTTGCCTGTCGGTGCTGGAGAACATGGAGATGGCGGTGCTGCCGCATTACGCCGGCCACGGTTTCATTCAGCAGAAAGCCCTGCGGGTGTTGTGCGAAGACATGTGCAAGAAGCTGCGGGTGAAAACCCCGTCGCTTGAGCAGTGCATCGACACCTTGTCCGGCGGCAACCAGCAGAAAGCCTTGCTGGCACGCTGGCTGATGACCAATCCACGAATCCTGATTCTCGACGAACCGACCCGAGGCATCGATGTCGGTGCCAAGGCCGAGATCTACCGGCTCATCTCCTACCTCGCCAGCGAAGGCATGGCGGTGATCATGATTTCCTCGGAGCTGCCGGAAGTGCTCGGCATGAGCGACCGGGTGATGGTCATGCACGAGGGCGACCTGATGGGCACCCTCGACCGCAGCGAAGCGACACAGGAACGGGTCATGCAACTGGCCTCGGGCATGTCCGCGGTTCACTAAGTCAAGGGTGAACGCAGTTCTGTGGCGAGGGGATTTATCCCCGTTGGGCTGCGAAGCGGCCCCAAAAGATGGGACTGCTGCGCAGTCCAACGGGGATAAATCCCCTCGCCACAGGGTATGTATTCGATGCCGGAATTCATTAGAAGGGTGAGTGGTTATGAACGCGATACTGGAAAACAAGCCAGCAACGACACCGGTCAAGAGTCGCCGGCGCTTTCCGACCGAGTTGAGTATTTTCCTGGTGCTGATTGGCATCGGCCTGGTCTTCGAAGTCTTCGGCTGGATCGTGCGCGACCAGAGCTTCCTGATGAACTCCCAGCGCCTGGTGCTGATGATCCTGCAGGTGTCGATCATCGGCCTGCTGGCGATTGGCGTGACGCAGGTGATCATCACCACCGGTATCGACCTGTCATCCGGTTCGGTGCTGGCGCTGTCCGCGATGATCGCTGCCAGTCTGGCCCAGACCTCGGATTTCGCCCGGGCGGTGTTTCCGTCGCTGACCGACTTGCCTGTCTGGGTTCCGGTGATCGCCGGGCTCGGCGTGGGACTGCTGGCGGGCGCGATCAACGGCAGCATCATTGCCATCACCGGGATTCCGCCATTCATTGCCACCCTTGGCATGATGGTGTCGGCGCGGGGCCTGGCGCGGTTCTACACCGAAGGCCAGCCGGTGAGCATGCTCTCGGATTCCTACACGGCCATCGGACATGGCGCCATGCCGGTGATCATTTTCCTAGTCGTCGCGGTGATCTTTCACATCGCGCTGCGCTACACCAAGTACGGCAAGTACACCTACGCCATCGGCGGCAACATGCAGGCGGCGCGCACCTCGGGGATCAACGTCAAGCGTCACCTGGTGATTGTCTACAGCATCGCCGGGTTGCTTGCCGGCCTGGCGGGGGTGGTCGCCTCGGCACGTGCCGCGACCGGGCAGGCGGGGATGGGCATGTCTTACGAGCTGGACGCGATTGCCGCGGCAGTGATTGGAGGCACCAGCCTGGCCGGCGGCGTCGGGCGCATCACCGGCACCGTGATCGGGGCATTGATTCTCGGGGTGATGGCCAGCGGGTTTACCTTTGTCGGGGTTGATGCGTATATTCAGGACATCGTCAAGGGACTGATTATTGTGGTGGCGGTGGTGATCGACCAATACCGCAACAAGCGTAAACTCAAGCGCTGAGTCGCAGAACAGACAGCCAATGCGCCACGCCTGACCCGCGTGGCGCAGCCGTTTGTCTTCTATATACAGCCGCTCGATTGAATTTCTTGCTATAAACGCACTCCGATAATCACCGCAAAGGCTGCAATAGAGCACTTTCCGGGCTTTGTCGGACAAATTCGCTGTCTTTTCAATTGCAGAGGCCTCAAGTCGGCCTTAGACTGCCGGCCCTCGTAAATTGAGTGCCGGGTGGCGCTTGGAATAAACGGCGCCTTTCCGATGGCCAGACCAGGTCCGCCGGAATGCTCCCTAATTCGCCTTAATGCACGTTTTTTTATAGAGATATCAATGACAAAGGACAAGTTGCTGGCCATGCCGGCGGATGACTACATGAATGCCGAGCAACATGCTTTTTTCTCCGAGCTGTTGCAGAACATGAAAGTCGAAACCCATGAGCGCATCGAACAGAACCGCATCGCCATCGAGAGCCTGGACACACCAGCCGATCCGGCCGACGCTGCTTCTGTCGAAGAAGAGCGCACCTGGCTGGTGAATGCGATCGATCGCGACCAGCGCATGCTGCCTCAGTTGGAACAGGCTCTGGAACGCATCAAAGAAGACAGCTTCGGCTGGTGCGACGACAGCGGCGAGGCCATCGGCCTGAAGCGCTTGCTGATTAGCCCGACCACCAAGTACTGCATCGAAGCTCAAGAGCGTCACGAACAGATCGACAAGCACCAGCGTCAGGCCTGATTTCGTAACGACCCGCATCGCGGGCAATCTTTGCTCCCTGTAGGAGCGAGGCTTGCCCGCGATGCTTTTTGCCGTCTGCGAAAACCTCAAGCACTTCTATTGATCTGCTGCAGCGCCCACTACTAATGGATCATAGATAATGGCCCAGTAGTGGCGTTTAATGCCTGGACAACAATTAGAAGATGCATGGGGTGACGAAGATGACGAGAGACGGATCTCTGGTTGCGGCAGTGCCTGCACCAGTGTTTTTGCCGAAAAACCCTTGGCTGACGCCAACCCTGCAAAGCATCGCCCTGATGCTCTTGCTGTGCGGCATGGCGCTGGGAGGCTGGTCGCTTTACCTTTGCCTGCCACTGGCCATTCTGGTTATCTGGCTGCCACGCCTACGCTCACGCACCACTCCCCAAGCAACTCCTGCCGACGGCGCCAGTGCCATCGCCGAGTTGACTCGCGATCTTTCCTACACCACCAGTCATAACGCCTTGTCGGCCGCAGGCGTGGCCTTTTCGGTCAAGCAACTGGCCGACAAACTGCAATCGCAACTCGACGCGGCGGCGCAAATCGTCAGCAACGCCGAAGTGATGATCGCGACCGAACAAGCCACCTCGAAACTCAGCCGCGAAGCCCTCAGTGCCGCCAGCGAAGCTCATCAGAGCAGCGCAGCAGGGCGCACGGAACTGATTGAGTCCATCAGTCGCATGCATCAGCTCAGTCAGCGCGCCAGCAGCAGCCGTGAACTGATCGAGGCCTTGAGCCTGCGCAGTGACGATATTCAACGGGTTACCCTGGTGATTCAGTCGATAGCCAGCCAGACCAATCTGCTGGCCTTGAACGCCGCGATCGAAGCGGCCCGAGCCGGGGAACACGGTCGCGGGTTCGCGGTGGTGGCGGATGAAGTTCGCGGTCTGGCGGCGCGCACGGCGACGGCAACCGGCGAAGTCGGGGAGATGGTTGCCGATATCCAGCAACGCACGGCTCAAGTGGTGGAGCAGATCCGCCAACTGTCCAGCGACCTCGACACGGGTGTTGAGCAGGTCGAACACACCGGCCAGCACCTGGAAAACATTGCGCGTCTGGCCGCCGGCGTCGAGAACCAGGTCGGGGAAATCGCCAGGGGCGCGGACACCAACCGCGAACAACTCGACAGCCTGTTCCACGCCATCGAACAGATGCGCAGCGACCTGGCGGTCAGCGACCAACAGACCCAGCGCCTGGCTCAAGCAGCAGTGCAAATGGAAGGTCAGGCCGAAACCATCAGTGAGCGTCTCGCCGAGGTCGGGCTGGATGACTACCACCAACGGATTTACGACCTGGCCCGCGAAGGCGCCAGCCAGATTGCCGCGCGTTTCGAAGCGGATATCGATCAGGGTCGTGTGAGCCTTGATGATCTGTTCGATCGCAGTTACCAGGCGATCCCCAACACCAGCCCCGCTAAGTTTCAGACCCGCTTCGATCGTTACACCGATCAGGTCTTGCCAGCGATCCAGGAACCGTTGCTGCCGCGACATGAAGGCCTGGTGTTTGCCATCGCCTGCACCCAGCAGGGTTACGTGCCGACCCACAACACACTCTTCAGCCAGCCGCTGACCGGCGATGCGCAGGTCGATACGGTAAAAAACCGCACCAAGCGCAAGTTCGCCGACCGTACCGGCATCCGCTGTGGCAGCCATCAGCAGCCCGTGTTGTTGCAGACTTACACCCGCGACACTGGCGAGCTAATGCACGACCTCTCGGTGCCGATCATGCTCAAGGGGCGGCATTGGGGTGGATTGCGCTTGGGCTACAAGCCCCAGAAGCCCAAAAATAGAACAACCGATGAATCACTTGTTGTGAGGGGGCTTGCCTGTGGCGAGGGGATTTATCCCCGTTGGGTCGCGAAGCGGCCCCTAGCGTCCGTTCAGAGATACTGAATTGTCTGGATTGACGACTGCTGCGCAGCCAAACGGGGCGGTGCGACGTTTCGCTAAACCCCCTCGCAACAGTCAAGACTGGCGGGCTAGTGAATCTGGTGCATGCGCAGGTTCAGGTCGTCGACCACCCGCGCCCAATCGGCGTCTTCACGCAATTGTTCTTTGAGGAAGCCTGCTTGTTGCGGCGTCCAGAACTCGGCATCGATGAGTTTCTTGTCGTCGGCCAAGGGGGAATGACCGGCGATGAAATCGTCGATGGCTTTCTCGCTGGAGTCCAGGCCGAGCTGGTCGAACAAACCTTTCAAGTCGTGTGTAGGTGAATCCATCTTCATCTCCTTGCGGGTCGCGTCGAATGCGAGGTCTGAGGTGCGGTGTCATTGCATCTGAGGGGGCCGCGCTTCAGGAGTTCGATCACGATGTGGGTCAGCAGGAGAGAGCATAGACGGCAAATCCGACGATCAGGCTTTCAATGCACCTTCATCGACGGCGAGTTTAAGGGCTTGGGCAGCCTCCTTGGCGGCGATAGCGGCGACTTCCGAGGTTTTGAACCAGCGATCCTTCTCGACCTGGTGATACGTCACCGCAGTCAACGGTGGTTTGGCACGCATGATGATGACTGCCTGGAATTCGCCGTCGACCTCTCTGGCTTCGCCCCGGATAAAAAATTCACCGATATCAAATTCCGTCACGTAGCTGCCTTCCCTTGGAAATATTTTGTTGTGTTGAACGCCGTCCGTCCTGGGGACGGATTTCGTGGATCGGGCAGTATGGCAGTAGTTGCCTGCCGGCGGCTGAGTTAAGTCGCCGGCATGACGAAACGTCTATAGGTATGAACGCAAAAGAACACGTCAGACGCGTGACTCGAATGAGCGGGCAAGGGCGCAGGCTTCGTTATGGCATCCGCGGAAACCTCTTACGCGTCCCGTGGAAATTTCCTTGATGTGGAAGAAGGCATTACCGGCCAATACCACTTGAAAGCGTGGCAGCAGAAAGCTTTCCGGCTGCAACTCATGCGGCTGGAACATCACCGGGAGCAAGGGGACGGAGCTGTTTGCGCGCTCTGTTTGGGAGGAAGCGAAGTGAGTCATTGTGCACATGTGAAGTCCTTTTCATTGTTTTGCCGACGTGTGTACGTCGTTTTGGGTAGTCTCTGTGAGCAAGGCTGCTCTAGAATCACCCTCACTGGTGGGCGAATGGTGTTCATCTAAAGCAATTTTTTACTGGCGATCTGTCAGAAAAGTGCTTTTTTTAAAGAGATTTTTCCCTAAAGTTGGTAATCCGGTTTCCTCTGGCTGCAAGAAGGGCGTTTTCCTTCAACATCTGACGACTTTCACAGAGGACGGCGCGAGGGGTATTCCAGTAATCTCACTGACCTCGCGAGGCATGAGCGCTCTGCTCAGCTCAGGATTTCAATTCGGGTCTTACGGCAAACTTTCGGCATGGCCGCTTTTTTCTGCTGTGCGCTTCTTCTGCGTGCGGCATCATTTTCAGATGTGGGGATGTTTCCTTGGCAGTAAGTAATCTCGATATGCATGCTTTGTTCGTGCTCGGTGATTTGCGCGCAAAGCTGGTTAAACAGTTTCAGTCACGTTTCGTTTACATCACCGAACAGAACGCTGAAGGCATTTACATTGCCGAGATCGACACCGAAGAGGCACTGGTGGTCGATGACAAGCCAGGGCTCAAGCTCAAGGTCGGCGATCATTTCAGTGCTTCGGTATTGCCCAGTCGTGAAGGTGGCAAGCTCGACATCAAGTTCCGTGAAATCAAACTGACGGTGTACGGACTGGGCGATTACGCCTTTGTCACCACCGCAGACGGTCACGCGATTGTGTTCAAGGAAGGTCATAGCGTGGTGATGGTCTTCGCCGCTCACCAGCAGTTGCAGGAAGGCCTGACCAAAACCCTGAAAGCCGTGACCGCCAAAGCCGCCAAGTGGCGCAAGGGCGAACTGATCACGTTCAAGGCCAGCGAGTAATGACCCTGACCCGCGCCGATTTCCACGAACAGAACCAGGCCAGCGCGCAAGTCGAAGCCCAGCGGCTGTTCGAGCAGAAGGCTGTTCTGCAGGGAGGCTGGCTGAGATGGGTCGCGTCACAGATCTACACGCTGCGCCCGGCGGCGTACGCCAGCATGGTAAGAAGAGAGCTGGCTCGCTTGCAGGAAACTTCCGAAAAGTAATTCATGCCCCCTCGAAAGCAGGAACCTCTACTACAGTCAGTTGACTGGGTATTCAGAGGCTTGCGGTCTTCTGTCAGGCCATCCTGCTATTGCTGTGAACAGCACGAGGTGCAAAAGCATGAAAGGATTTCGACGGTTGCTGGCCGTTGCCCTGGCCACGTTTGGTGTATTGAGTTCATCCCTTCCGGTATCTGCGGCCCAGGCGCCGATCCACTTCGCCGACCTGAACTGGGAAAGTGGCAGCCTGATCACCGATATCCTGCGGATCATCGTCGAGAAGGGCTACGGCTTGCCGACGGACACCTTGCCCGGCACAACCATCACCCTGGAAACCGCACTGGCCAACAATGACATTCAGGTCATTGGCGAAGAATGGGCCGGGCGCAGTCCGGTCTGGGTCAAGGCTGAAGCCGAGGGCAAAGTCGTGAGCCTGGGCGATACGGTCAAGGGGGCGACTGAAGGCTGGTGGGTGCCCGAATATGTGATCAAGGGCGACCCGGCCAAGGGCATCAAGCCGCTGGCGCCCGGTTTGCGCAGTGTCAGCGACCTGCCCAAGTACAAGGATGTGTTCAGCGATCCGGAAAGCCCGGGCAAGGGACGCTTCCTCAACAGCCCGATTGGCTGGACGTCGGAAGTGGTGAACAAGCAGAAACTAACGGCCTATGGCCTGAACGACAGCTATGTGAATTTTCGCAGCGGTTCCGGAGCGGCGCTGGATGCAGAGATCAGTTCGTCGATTCGTCGCGGCAAGCCGGTGCTGTTTTATTACTGGTCACCGACGCCGCTGCTCGGGCGCTTCAAGCTGATTCAGCTGGAGGAGCCGCCCTTCGATGCCGAAGCCTGGAAAACCCTGACCGACGCAGACAACCCCAATCCGAAACCGACGCGCTCGCTGGCCTCGAAGCTGTCGATCGGTGTGTCCACGCCTTTTCAGAAGCAGTATCCGCAGATTGCCGATTTCTTCAGCAAGGTCGATTTTCCGATCGCCCCCTTGAACAAGGCGCTGGCTGAAATGAGCGAAAAACACACCCCGCCACGTCAGGCGGCGGAGGCGTTCATGAAGGCGCACCCGGATGTTTGGCAGGCGTGGGTGCCCAAGGATGTGGCGGATAAGGTATCTGCCGAGTTGAAGTGATGCAGGGAGACTGATGCCGCTTTCGCGAGCAAGCCCGCTCCCACAAGGATTTTGTGAGCGCTGAAGATCCATTGTGGGGCTTGCTTCGGGCGGCGTTCCGACGAAGCTTTTGCTTTTGCTTTTAAAACCGGGTCTGCACCGCCAATTCAAACGTCCGCGGTGTCCCGAGGTAATACGCCGGCGACACATGCGCAAACTCGGCATACACCTCATTCGTCAAATTACGCACCCGGCCGGTGACGGCGGTATGCCGATCGACCTTGTAACTGAGAAACGTGCCATAGAGCGTGTACGACGGCACAATCATGGTGTTGGCACTGTCGGCAAACACCGAGGCCACATAACGTGCATCGACACCGCCTTGCCATTGCGGCGCGAAGTCATAGGTCAGCCACAGATTACCGACCCGGTCCGGCACGTTGGTCGGCGTGTTGCCCTTGCGTGAAACCACCACGCCGGCCGCATTCTTCTCGGTGAACTCGTCGTACTGCGCATCGACCCACGCGAAGTTGCCCTCCGCCAACAGCTTGTCGGTGATCCGCAGGGAGCTGGCCAACTCGATCCCTTTGGACGTCTGCTGCCCCACGGGAATGCTGGTGGTCGGGTCCAGTGGATCGATCACTGCGAAATCCTTTCGCTCAATCGTGTACGCCGCCACCGTTGCCGAACCGCGGCCGTCCAGATAATCGAACTTGCTGCCGACTTCCCATTGCTTGCCGGTGGACACGTCGAAATCCTGCGTGCCGTTGGGCTGTTCGGCGGCGGTGCTGTATTGCACGTAGACGTTGGCGGAGGGAATGAACTGATAGGTCAGGCCGACCCGACCGGTCACCGGTTCCCAGCTGCGTTTCAAATGCCGGGGGTTGCTGGCGGTCACTGCCCGGTGATTGGTCACGTCCAGGTCGATATCGTCGTAACGCACGCCGGTCAGCAACGCCAGTTTGTCGGTCAGTGCCAGGCGGTTTTCGGCGAACAGGGCTTTGGTCGTCACCTCGTTGGTCTTGTCGCTGACAAAACCCGGTTTAGTGCCGGGGATGTCATAGAAGTGCCCTGGCTGAAAGTTGTTCGGGTCGACGGTGCTGGCACCTTTGACGTTCAGCGGCGAGTTGGTGGTCTGGTTGGCCTTGTACTCGAAACCGCCAGACCAGGTAGTGTCCAGGCCAAACAGCGTGTTGTCGTGGCGCAACTCGAACTGGTTGCCATTCTGTTCGCCCTGATGCCGAACCTGATACGCCGTGGAGCGGTTCACCGCGCTGTTGTCGGCGTTGTACTGGTAGGTTTCCAGGTTGCGGTAATCGCGCTGGCTGTCGAGGTGATAAAGGGTGTTGCGCAGGGTGGTGCTGTCGTTGATCCGATAGTCGATGATCGAGCGAACCCAGATCGTGCGCTGCTCGTAACGCCCGTCTTCAGCGTTGTAGTTGTTGAAGCGGTTGTGCCTGTCGATTTTCAGTTCGCCGGCCTTGGGGTTGAGCACGGGCGTGCCCCAGTACGGACTGTCTTCATGTTCGTCCTGATATTCCAGCGCGAGGGTGTGGGACAGGTTGGGCGTCAGGTCGCTGAGCAGCGAGAACGCCACACTCCAGGCCTCGCGCTCTTGACGGTCGATGTAGCCATTGCCGGTGTTGTGGCTGACGTCGAGCCGCGCGTAGTGCTGCACATCTGCACCGGCCTCGCTGAGCGCGTGGTTGAGGCCGAACGCGGCTTCTGTGGTGTCATAAGTGCCGTAGCTGACGCGGCCTTCGATCGCGCGCTCTTCGCGGGTCGCGAGTTTGGTCACGTAGTTCAATGAGCCGCCCACGGAACCGGCGCCATTGATCAGCGACGACGGGCCGCCCACCAGTTCCACCCGATCATAAATCCACGCATCCACCGGCCGGGCGAGGCCGCCGGAGACGTTGATGCCGTTGAACATCTGGGTGATCTGGCCGCTGGTGAACCCCCGGTAGGAGACAAATCCGCCGAAACCCGGCGGTGCGCTGGCATTGACGCCGGGCAAGGTGTTGGCGGCGTCCTGGAAGTTTTGCGCGCCGTGGCGCTCGATGTCATTGCGGTCGGCGATGGCCACCGACGCCGGGGTTTCACGCACGCTCAGGCCCAGACGCGAGGCCATGCCGCTGGCTTGATCGAGGCTTAACCCCGGCTCAGTCACCGCTTCGCCATCAATCATGATGGGCGCCAGGTCGACGGTGGATTGCGCCCAGGAGTTAACAGACAGGCAGCCGCACAGGCTGGCCAGTAAAGGAATGCGTTTCATCGATGAATCCTGAATGCTTGTCTAGGAAGCAGCGCACAGGCAAACGTCACGCGTTGGCGCGGTGGGCTGATCGGAAAAGGCGAAGTAACTCAGGCGAAAGGCGGGGCGCGAGGATTGGCCGAAGGCCAGGTGAAGCGGGCAGGGAGGTCAGCGCTGGCGACGACGGCCAAGGGTGGGCTGTGTTGCTCCGGAAGGATCGCCAGGGTCAGGCTGGAGTTGAGCGCCGGGCCCATGCCGCCGGTGGAACACAGCGGGCAACCGAAGGCCTTGGACAGGGTCGGCAGGTTGTCTTCGGAGCTGTTCGGGGAGGCTGGCGCCTGGGTGGCCGGATCAACCGAGCAGAACTGGCCGCCGATGCCGTTGAGCTGCATCCCGACCATTTGCCCGTGACCGATACTGCAGGCGAACACGTTGAACAGGACGCAGCAATAAAGCATCCAGGCCATCAGTGTGCGATCAGTTCGGGCGAATTTCATGGAGCGGTACTTTACCACCGCCGATGACAAATACCCTTACAAAAACGTTCAAGGAGGTTCATCCTGCTGCGACATTTCACGCTGGATGTCTGAATATGAGCCTAATGGTCGCGCAATGGATTGCTGCAATCTTCCTGTTGATGAGCCTGGTCCATTTGTACTGGGCGGCGGGGGGCAAGTTGGGAAGCGAGGCGGCGGTGCCGCGAGTGCCCGGGGAGGGCGGCGCAGAATCAAGGCCGGCGTTCAAGCCGTCGGGATTTGCCACGTTGTTGGTCGCGGTGGGGTTGCTGTTGATCGCGATACTGGTGTGCCTGCGAGTCGGGCTTTATCTGCCGACGGTGCATCACTGGTCGCTGCAATGGGTGATCAGCGCCATTGCGATGCTGTTGTTTGCCCGGGCGATTGGCGATTCGAACCTGGTGGGGTTCTTCAAACAGGACAAGGATTCGAAGTTTGCCCGGCTCGACACCTGGGCTTATTCGCCGTTGTGTGTGGTGTTGGGCGCCGGGTTGTTGGCTGTTGCCTGGATCTGAGTTGTTGCTGAAAAGCTTCGCGGGCAAGCCTCGTTCCTACAGGATCGCGCAAAACCTGTAGGAGCGAGGCTTGCCCGCGAAGAGGCCCGCCCAATCAACACAAACTTCTGAATTAACTCCTGCTCTCAGTGCGCCGACTACTCACCTCAGCCGGCACATCATCCCCCGCCATGCGCTTGCGAAACAGCGCAGCCCGGGCCAGCAGCAACGTGGTCACCGGCACCGTGATCGACAGCAGAATCGGAATCAACCAGGCATGCAGCACCGGCCCGGACTTGAGCGCCGAAAAATAGATGATCGAGGCCAGCGCCACGCACCACGCCCCCAAGGTCGAGGCCAGCGCCGGTGGGTGCATGCGCTGAAAGTAGTCCTTCATCCGCACCAGGCCAATGGCGCCGATCAGCGCAAACACACTGCCGAGCACCAGCAGGATCGCCACCGGAATTTCAACCCACAGAGACAGTTCCGCGTTCATTCGATCACCTCGCCACGCAGCAGGAATTTGGCCAGAGCAAACGAGCCGACGAAACCGAACAGGGCGATCAGCAGCGCCGCCTCGAAATAAGTGTCACTGGCATAACGAATGCCCAGCGCCAACATCATCAGCATCGCGATGATGTACAGGTAGTCCAGCGCCAGAACCCGATCCTGGGCCGATGGGCCTTTGAACAGGCGAATCAGGGTCAGGATCATCGCCAGGGAAAACAGAAACAGGCTCAGCAGGATCGCGTTCGACAGCAATTCGCTCATTCGAAGATCTCCATCAAGGGGCGCTCATAGGTCGCCTTGAAGTGCTCGATAAACAGCGCTTCATCATCCAGATCGAACACGTGCACCAACAGGATGCTGCGGTCCAGCGCCAGTTCCGACCAGACCGTCCCGGGAACCACCGTGCAGATCATCGACAGCGCCGCCAGGCCATTGGCATCGCGCAAATCCAGCGGCACTTTGATGAAGCGCGAGCGCGGTGGACGGCGACCGGCGTTGAGCACGCCCCAAGCCACGGTCAGGTTCGACACCACCACGTCGCGGCCGACCAGGAAGAACAAACGCAGGATCACCCCGGGTCGACGAATGCGGATCGGCAGCGGCCGCAGCTTGCGCATCATCAGCGGCGCGCAGAACCCCAGCACCGCGCCGAGCAACAGGTTGCCGGGGCTCATCGACAGGTTCAGCACCAGCCACAACAGCCACAAGGCCAGCGACAACCACGGTGCCGGAAACAGACGCTTCATGGCTGCACCTCCAGCATTGCCGCCTTGGCTTCCGGGCTCGGCCCCACACGCGTGCCGAGTACCGCCATGACGTATTGCTGCGGGTTGTTCAAGGCATTCGCGGCCGCCTGGGTATAGCGCATCAGCGGTTCGGCCTTGAAGGTCAGCGCAACGCTCAGCCCCAGCAGGACGATGATCGGCACGCATTCGAAACGGCGCAACAAGGGCGATGGCCGTTCTTCGGGTGTCCAGAAACGCTGGATGCCCAACCGCGAGAAGGCAATCAACGACGCCAGCCCGGACAGGATCAACAACGCCAGCAAACCCCACGCCGCATTCGACACCGGTTCATCAGTGCCATTGCCCAGCCCCAGCGGGTTGAGCAGGGCGCTGAGCAGGCTGAGTTTGCCGATAAACCCGGACAGCGGCGGCATGCCGATGATCAGCAGCGCGCAGGCAATGAAGCTCAAGCCGAGGAACGCCATGGTCCAGGGAATCACCTGGCCGACCACGGCTTTCTGCTCGTCATCGAGGTTGATGCCTTTGGGCGGCTGCAAGGATTCCATCGGTCGCGGTAGATCGCCGTCATCGAACAACGGCATTTCATTGGCCGAACGCGAACGCTCGATCAACTCGGCCAACAGGAATAACGCGCTCAATGCCAGGGTCGAGCTGACGAGATAGAACAGTGCCGCGCCGATCAGGTTCGGCTGGGCGAAACCGATGGCCGACAGCAGAATCCCGGCCGACACCAGAATACTCAGGCTGGCCAGGCGCTCCAGTCGTTGTGCGGCAAGAATCGCCACGGCGGCGCAGACGATGGTGGCCATGCCGCCGTAGATCAGCCAGTCGCCGCCAAAGTATGCCGACGCCCCGGCCTGGCCGGAGAACAGCAGGGTCCACAAGCGCAGCAAGGTGTACACGCCGACCTTGGTCATGATCGCGAACATCGCCGCCACCGGCGCACTGGCCGCCGAATAGGCCGGCACCAGCCAGAAGTTCAGCGGCCACATCCCGGCCTTGGCCAGGAACGCTACCGCGAGAATCCCCGCGCCGGCATGCAGCAGGCCACGATCGGCCTCCGGGACCAGCGGGATTTTCAGCGCCAGGTCGGCCATGTTCAGCGTGCCGGTGACGCCATAGATCAGCGCCGCGCCGATCAGGAACAGCGACGACGCCAGCAGGTTGATCGAGATGTAATGCAGCCCCGACGACACCCGCGCCCGGCCCGAACCGTGGAGCATCAGCCCGTAAGACGCCGCCAGCAACACTTCAAAAAACACAAACAGGTTGAACAGGTCCGCCGTCAGGAACGCGCCGTACAGGCCCATCATCTGGATCTGGAACAGCGCGTGGAAACTCGAACCGGCGCCGTCCCAACGGGCCATGGCGAACAGCAAGGCGCTGACGCCGATGATCCCGGTCAGCACCAGCATCAGCGCCGACAAGCGATCGACCACCAGCACGATACCGAACGGCACCTGCCAGTTGCCCGGCAGGTAGACGCCGACCGAACCGGGCACGCCGGTGGTCTGCGTCCATTGCAGCAACATCACGGAAATCCCCAGGCCCAGCAGGCTGGAGAACAGGTTGATCTTGGCCTTCAACGGGCGATGTTTCTCGCCCAGCATCAGCATGATGGCGGCGGTCAGCAGTGGCAGCAGAATCGGTGCGGCGATCAGGTGCGTCATCGCATTCATTCTTTAGGCTCCCGGCCATCCACATGGTCGGTCCCGGTCAAGCCACGGGAGGCCAACAGCACCACCAGAAACAGCGCGGTCATGGCAAAGCTGATCACGATGGCGGTCAGCACCAGCGCTTGCGGTAAGGGGTCGGTGTAATGCAACAAGTCCTGCGGCACGCCGTCCTTGATGATCGGTTCCTTGCCGATGAACAGGCTGCCCATGCTGAAGATGAACAGGTTGACGCCGTAGGACAGCAGGCACAGGCCCATCACCACCTGAAACGTCCGTGGCCGCAGGATCAGCCAGACGCCGGACGCGGCCAGTACGCCGATGGCGATTGCGATGACTTCTTCCATCAGACGGCTCCTTTGGTGGCGACGGATCTGGGCAGGGCCGCGGTCTTGTGACCCCGAACCGATTGGTGGGCGAGGGCGGTGAGGACCAACAGCGTCGAACCGACCACCACGGCGTAGACGCCGATGTCGAAGAACAGCGCACTGGCGATGTGGATATCGCCCAGCACCGGCAGTCCGAAATGCCAGGTGTGGGTGGTCAGGAACGGATATCCGGCGGCCATCGCGCCGAGCCCGGTGACCGTGGCGAACAGCAGGCCTGTGCCCATCCAGCGCAGCGGACGCAGGCTCATTTGCGCCTCGACCCACTGGGTGCCGGCAACCATGTATTGCAGGATGAATGCGACCGACATCACCAGCCCGGCGACAAAACCGCCACCCGGTTGGTTGTGCCCGCGCATGAACAGGTAGAACGACACCACAAAGGCAATCGGCAGCAGCAGACGTACCAGCACCGCCGGGACCATCATGAAGCCGAGCGCGGTGTCGCTGGCCTGACGCGGGTTGACCAGATCGGTGACGACGTCGGGCGCCAGCAGGCGTTGCTGGGCCGGTAACTGCAGGCTTTCTTTCGGAGGTCGGAAACGTCGCAGCAGGGCGAATACGGTCAACGCCACGGCTGCCAGCACGGTGATTTCGCCGAGGGTATCGAAACCACGGAAGTCCACCAGCATCACGTTGACCACGTTGCTGCCGCCGCCTTCGGGCAGGGCGCGGCTGAGGTAGAACGAGGAGATGTCGTTCGGCGTCTGGCGCGTCAGCATCGCGTAGGACAGCAACGCCATACCGCCACCGACGACGGTCGACAGCAGCAAGTCGCGGATACGACGGATGCGTGCCTTGCGCAGGGTGCTCGGCAGCGGCGACACCTCTTCGATCCGGCGCGGCAACCAGCGCAGGCCGAGGAGAATCAGCACCGTGGTCACCACTTCGACCACCAGTTGCGTCAGCGCCAGGTCCGGCGCCGAGAACCAGACAAAGGTGACGCAGGTCATCAGGCCGCAGACGCTGACCATGGTCAGGGCCGCGAGCCGGTGATACTTGGCCTGCCACGCCGCGCCGAGGGCACAGGCAATCGCCAGCAGCCAAAGGGTCACGAACACGATCGACCCCGGAATCTTCGGCCGATCACCCCAGCTCAGGCTGCTGTGCAGCATCGGGATCAACCCGGCGAACACCGCCGCGAGCACCACCAGAAACAATTGGGTTTGCAGGCGTTTGGTGCTGATCCGCCGCTCCAGCCGACGGGCCAGGCGCATCATGATCACCAGGCTGCGTTCGAACAGGCGCTTGCCGTTGAACCGCCCAATGACCGGCGGGTATTTGAAACGCCCGAGTTTGAGCTGATTGCGCAACAGCAGATACAGCACGATGCCGCAGGACATGGCGATCAGGCTCATGATCATCGGCGCGTTCCAGCCGTGCCAGATTGCCAGGCTGTATTCAGGCAGGACTCCGCCCACCACCGGCAGGGCGGCGGCGGCCAGCAACGGGCCGACCACTTGCGCCGGGAAAATCCCCACGATCAGACAGGCGAACACCAGCAACTCAACCGGTGCGCGCATCCAGCGTGGCGGTTCGTGCGGGGTGTGGGGCAGGTCGGTGGCGGTCGGGCCAAAGAACACGTCAACGGTGAAGCGCAGCGAGTAGGCGACGCTGAAGGTGCCGGCGATGGTCGCGACAATCGGCAAGGTCATCTCGACCCAGGCCGTGGCGTTGATGAACACGGTTTCGGCGAAGAACATCTCTTTCGACAGAAAGCCGTTGAGCAGTGGCACGCCGGCCATCGAGGCGCTGGCGACCATGGCCAGGGTGGCGGTGAAGGGGATCAGCTTGATCAGGCCGCTGAGCTTGCGAATGTCACGGGTGCCGCTTTCGTGGTCGATGATCCCGGCGGCCATGAACAGCGAAGCCTTGAAGGTTGCGTGGTTGAGGATGTGAAACACCGCGGCCACGGCGGCCAGCGGACTGTTCAGGCCCAATAGCAGAGTGATCAGGCCGAGGTGGCTGATGGTCGAGTAGGCCAGCAAACCCTTGAGGTCGTTCTGGAACATCGCGCAGTACGCGCCGAGCAACAGGGTGCAAGCACCGGCGCCGCTGACGATGTAGAACCATTCTTCACTGCCGGACAGCGACGGCCACAATCTTGCGAGCAGGAACACCCCGGCCTTGACCATGGTCGCCGAGTGCAGATAGGCCGAAACCGGTGTCGGCGCCGCCATCGCGTGGGGCAGCCAGAAGTGGAAGGGGAATTGCGCACTTTTGCTCAGGGCGCCGATCAGGATCAGGGGCAGCAGGATAGGGTAGAGGTGGTGCGCGCGAATCAGATCGCCGGCGGCCAGGACCTTGTCCAGGTCATAGCTGCCGACCACATGGCCGAGCAGCATGACCCCCGCCAGCAGGCACAATCCGCCGGCGCCGGTGACCATCAGCGCCATATAGGCGCCGCGTCGCGCATCGGCGCGGTGGTGCCAGTAGCCGATCAACAGGAATGAAAAGAGGCTGGTCAGTTCCCAGAAAAACACGATCTGGATCAGATTGCCGGAGATCACCAACCCGAGCATCGCGCCCATGAACGCCAGGAAAAACGCAAAGAACCGTGGCACCGGATCGTCCGGCGACATGTAATAGCGAGCGTATAAAGAAACCAGCGTGCCGATGCCCAGCACCAGCATCGAGAACAGCCACGCGAAACCGTCCATGCGCAGGACGAAATTCAGGCCCACGCTGGGCAGCCAGAAAAACTCTTCACGAATGACGCCGCCATGGGCGATTTGCGGGTACAAGAGGGCGACCTGAACGGTGCCTATCAAGGCAACCAGGCCAGCCAGCAAAGATTCGGTGTTACGCGCGTTGTGAGGCAGCAAAGCCGCCAGACAGCTGCCGATAAAAGGCAGAAGCAGTAGAACTATCAGGGACATAGGCTTCTAATCTGCGGAAGTTTGTGAAGCATCATACGTGCCAGCTCCCGGATCGCCAAACGCCAAGCTGTCGCAGAATCCTACAAGGTAGACGGAAAAAACCTGATTCACATTGTTTCAAAGGTGTGTTTTCAGCAGGTCTGGCCCCTTCGCGAGCAAGCCCGCTCCCACATTGGATTAGCATGGTGCACAAAATTTGTGTACACAGCAGATCCCTTGTGGGAGCGAGCCTGCTCGCGATGAGGCCCATACAGCCAAATCAATCTCGGAAATCAAACGACTTCCGTCAGACCTGCGCCCTAATCTGCCGACCCAACACATCCATCACATCACATCCATCACATCACACCCATCACGCAGCAACATTGCCGCCGCATGCGCGAGTTGCTGCACATCGGCCCCCTTGGCTTGAGTGATATCAAGACTGGCCAAACTTTCCATCATTTGCGTCACGGCCAGAAACCGTGTGGCCGCGTTGCTGTGCAACACGTCCAGCGGCGCTTGAGTGGCGACCAGTAACACCGGTATATCGCAGTCATTGTTGGTCATCGGCATATGCGGGTTCATACATCACCTCCAGCTTGGGTCGCGTGCATCCCGTCGATGGATGCTTGAACCAACGAGCGCGCAGTACCGAGCATTTGCTGGCTGGCCCAGCGTAATGAAGCTTTATGTTCCGGGCGGGTAGCGGTGGGGGCTTGATGGGCAAGGGCTTCGGCGCAGCTGAGGTAGACCGCGGCGTGTTCGAGGGCGTCGAGTAGCGGGATGTCGGGTTGTACCGCGAAGAGGTGGTGGTCGACGTGGTCGCAGCGGGCGAAGGGGGTGGATTTTGTGGTTGGATTGGTCATGTGCATCTCCTGAAAAATGGAGTGGCCACGTCATCGCCGTCAAACGAATCAGGTGGCAACTGTACGCAGGTTGACGGACCGGTCCAGGAACCCGGCGCACTCGAAAGTGCCCCACGCACAGCTGCCATAGCGCTGCACAAGGTCCTGGAAAACGCCGAGCCGTCAAACCCGATCACGAATGAGTTCGTGACAGGCGCGAGGATAGGGAGTGAGGGCAGGGCAGTCAACCGGCCAAAAGCCTGAAACAGCTGCTTTGCTTGTAGGTCTGTTCCGAGTCAGCTAACACCCGAAGCCCTTGTGAGGAACGGACTGGCACTGATCGGCGTCACTCAAGCATGACACTGAACCTGTGGCGAGGGAGCTTGCTCCCGTTGGACGGCGCAGCAGTCCCTTTTTTGGGGCCGCTTCGTAGTCCAGCGGGAGCAAGCTCCCTCGCCACCGGTTATCCTCATGCTCAAGGGAATAATTGAGGTGTCATAAAAAGGATGTTTACGAATAAAAGACTGATTTTCTGGTTGGGTGTTTTGATACTGGTTAATGCAACCGTATTGGCGTTTGTTGCATTAAACGTGTCGAGGACCCATGACATGAGCATGATTAAAACTAAAGAGCCTCTTCTTATTGAGGGGCCGAATGGCGATGAAAACTATTATGTGCTGCCCCTCGGCACCACGCTTTATCGTGACAAGAGCTTTCCTGAAGGGCATGACCGTTATGTCGTTTACTTGAACCACAAGGGTGCAATTGCACACGAAGAAGTGCCGATGAGGCCGGAATACCAAGGAGATTTCATTTCCCCTCTGTGGATGTCAAATGTTGACTCCGATGCCCTAAAGAAGATTTTCAAACGCTTTCCTCTTTCCAAGGAGGATGTTGCCGCGGCCATCAAATCCAACAAGATCACTAGGGATGACCTGGCGGACATCATTCGGTCGTTGCCGGAGTAATCGCAGCGTAGGCGTTATCAAGATCATTGGAGATTTCTGGCCGTCTTCCTGAGCATCGGGAGAAAATCTCATTTGTTTGAGTCGATGGCCTCGCTCTCTACCTGGTCGTTAACTACCCCACGATCTTTACCCTTGGTCTTCAACTCACTCACAATCACCGCCGCCACAATCAACCCCGCACCCACCAACGCAATCGCCGGCAACCGCTCCCCGGCAATCCTTCCGACTATCCCGGCCCACACCGGCTCGCCCGCATAAATCAACGTCGCCCGGGTTGGCGAGACACTCTGCTGCGCCCAGTTCATCGCCACCTGAATCGCCGCGCTCGCTGCACCCAAGCCCAGCGCACTGCACAGCAACAGCCATGAGAAACCCGGAATCACTTCCTGAGTCGGCACCACCATCAGGAACGACAGCACCGACGTGGTCGCCAGTTGCGCCACCGTCACCCGGCGCACATCGACTTGCCCGGCATACGTGCTGATCAAAATGATCTCCGCCGCAATCGCGACAGCACTGATCAACGTGGCGATTTCACCCGGACTGAAATTAAAGGAAGCGCCCGCCGGCCCGGACAGCAGCATCAACCCGGTAAACGCCAGCATGATCCCGATACTCGGCATCAGCCCCGGACGCCGTCCCAGCACCAGCCATTGCAGCAGGGGTACGAAGGGCACGTACAACGCGGTAATAAATGCCGACTGACTGCTGGGAATGCTTTGCAAACCGACAGTCTGCAAGCCGTAGCCCAGCATGATCGCCACGCCGATAAACGCCCCGGCCTTGAGTTCGAACAGGGTCAGTTCCCGCAGATGACGCCAGGAGAACAGCGCAACAATGATCGCCGCCGCCGCAAAGCGCAGGCCGACAAAAAACATCGGCCCGCTGACGGTCATTGCGTGCTGCACCAGCAAGAATGTCCCGCCCCAGACCATGGTGATCAGCACCAGCACGTACTCGGCCTTGCTGAACCGCGAGAAACGGGAAGAAGTGTGAGAGGCGTTCACAGACGTCATGACCTTGCGCGCTACCTGAGGGGGACGCACAATGCGTCGAATGTTGCGCAGTATACTGCCCAACTCCACCAAGTGAGCAATATAGTGCACAAAGATTCTACCCAGCGGGCCTCGGTCCTTCAGCACGTCAGCCAGAACGTTCGACGCCTGCGTCATGCCGCCGACATGAGCCAGACCGCGCTGGCCGAAAAGTCCGGGGTCAGCCGCCGCATGCTGGTGGCGATCGAGGCCGGCGAGAAAAACGTCAGCCTGACCACCCTCGACCGTGTGGCCGAAGCACTGGACGTGGCGTTCAGCGATTTGATCCAGGCCCCGGATGCCCGCGACCCGAGCCGCATCAACGAAGTCGCCTGGGCCGGAACGATTCCCGGCAGCAAAGCCGTTTTACTGTCCAAAGCCACCGCCACCCGTGAAGTGGAGCAATGGGAATGGTGTTTGCAACCGGGGGAGGTTTATCCGTCGCAACCGGATGCGGAGGGTTGGAGTGAGCAGATTTATGTGTTCGCAGGCTGCCTGACGTTGATGCTGGGCGATACGCCGCTTGAGATTGGCGCGGGTGAGTTCTTCATGTTCGCCAGTGACCAGCCGCATTCCTATCGCAATGATGGTCCGGTGGCTGCGCGGTTTGTTCGAAACGTAGTGATTTAACTGTTTGCCGATCAACACTGGACAGACACTTTGGCTGTTTTAAAGCTGTAAGTCTTTCTCGGTAAAATACTCAAGCTATTGAAATAAAACGAAATTGAATTAAGGCACGACTCCTGCAAAAGCTCTGGCGTATTCACCAGAATCCCGGAGTCGGCCCATGACAGCCTCTACCCAACCCCCTCGCACCGCCCATGTGATCCGCTCGGACGCCGAAGCCATCGCCGTCGCTCACAAGCTCGCCGCACGCTTCGCCGTCGAAGCCAGCCTCCGCGACCGCGAACGACGCCTGCCGATTAATGAGCTGGACGAGTTCTCCGCCAGCGGCCTCTGGGGCATCACGGTGCCCAAGGCATATGGCGGCGCTGGCGTTTCCTACGTGACCGTCGCCGAGGTGATCAAGATCATTTCCGCCGCCGACTCATCCCTCGGCCAGATCCCGCAAAACCACCTCGGCGTGCTCGACATCCTCCTGCAAACCGCCACCGAGGAGCAGAAGCGCTTTTACTTCGGCAAAGTCTTGCAGGGCTATCGTTTCGGCAACGCCTTCTCCGAATCCAAAAGCAAAAACGCCGGTGCTTTCGAAACCCGAATCCGTTTCGGCAAAGACACCGCGCAAATCGACGGCGAGAAGTTCTACTGCACCGGCGCGTTGTTCGCGCACATCGTACCGGCCGTGGCGGTGGATGAAGAGAACAAGGCCTTCATTGCTTTCATTGAGCGCGACAATCCCGGCCTGACGGTGATCGACAGCTGGGACGGATTCGGCCAGCGCACCACGGCCAGTGGCGGCGTGACGCTGAGCGCGGTGAAGGTCCCGCTCAGTGCGGTAATCCCGGCCCACAAGGCGTTCGACGAACCCACCGCCGACGGCCCGATCTCGCAAATCATTCAGGCTGCCGTGGACACCGGCATCGCCGTCGGCGCCCTGGAAGAAACCAAACGCTACGCCCGCGAAGCCCGGCCATGGATCGACAGCGGGCAGGACCACGGCTGGCAGGACCCGTTCAGCATCGCCGCGATTGGCGATCTCGAATGGCGGGTGCATGGCACCGAAGCGATCCTGAAAAAGGCCGGACAGGCCATCGACGCGGCGTTGCTCAACGCCAATGAAGACACGGTGGCCCACGCTTCGGTGGTGGTCGCTCAAGCCAAAGTCCTGTCCGCCGAAATCGCCTTGCTCGCCAGCAGCAAACTCTTCGAACTGGCCGGTACCCGCTCGGTGCTGGGCAAATACAACCTCGACCGCCACTGGCGCAACGCTCGGACTCACACGCTGCACGATCCGGCGCGCTGGAAATCCCACCTGATTGGCAACTACCTGCTCAACGGCGTGAAGCCCGCGCGCCACGCCTGGAACTGAGGAGCCCACCATGAACGCTTTGACCCAACCGATTGTTGCCGACCAGCCCCTGACCAAGAGTCAGCACGACTTGCACAACGCCCGCAGCCTGCTCGATGCGACCCTGCGTTTTGTTCGCCAGCAAGCTCAAGCCACGAGTGACCCCTACGTCATCAGCCGTGTCGGTGATTTGCACATCCGCATCGAAGTCGCCGCCGCGCTGCTCGAACGCGCCGACGAGTTTCTGAACAGTCACGAAGACGACACGGAAATCAGCGTTGCCATCGCCGAGTCGCACCTGGCCAGCGCCGACGCGCTTAACGCCGTCAGCAATGCCGAATTCGAACTCACCGGCCAACGCACCGTGCTGCATGGGTCGCTGCAAGACCCGTTGCGCTGGAAGCTTCACCTTATTGGCAACTTCCGCCTGAACGGCATTCATCCACACAAGTTTTCTTACGTAACGTATTGATAAATAGAAATTTTTCGAGAAAAACGTTAAGCCTGCAATGACAGGCTTTGTTGTAGCCAAATTCGTGCTCGGCGCAGCTAGTTAAACCCCCGTTACCACTCGTCTGAACGCATGTTGACCTGTTATTTCTGACAGTAGACATCCTCGTGTTTTCGATCTTATATATTACGCAGTGCAAGAGCTTGCACTAAACAGGTTGTGCGATGAAGTCCGAATCAATCGGAACTTCATATTTTACTCTTAAGAGGGAACGCGAAATGTCAAACGAACAGCCAGAACTTGACGCGCCAGAAGTTAAAGTGACGCAGTCGGATTTTGTAATTGATACCCCTTCGTCGACAGATACAATTACTAAAAAGGGTTACTGGGTCCACTGCTGGGGTAAGCCGGCGACAGATACGAACTTTTATGCGCTCAGCTCACAGAGAGTTGAAGAGGATGGAGCGGGTGTAATTAGTAAAATTAAAAAGGACCACGAGCGCCTGCGTGGCCATAAGCATGTGGATTTTAGGTTTACTCTAGAGAATAATGACACTGAGAGGCTGGGTAAATCTAAGGTCACTTCAGTTGCCAGCTAAGGCTCTCGATTCTCAAAAGTAAATTTGTTAATAAGTGCTCTTTTCTCTCCGGAGATTAGAGCGCTGTCAATTGCAGGTGTTGCTCCGCAAACAGCTACCCAACACTTTGTGCTGTTAGTCGACCGTCTATTTTTTTATCTCGCAACAGGAAATGGCGAAAACAAGCTGTTTATCCATTCTGGCGCGACTCGTGCATTAGGACTCTCATATCCAACAGGAGTCCGAAAGTCATGTTGTCCACATCTGCTATCCCCCGTTTTAATCGCTCTATCGCCTGCACGGTTTCAGGAGAATTGCCTGATGCCTCGTGAAATCCGTCTCAACGCCTTTGACATGAACTGCGTCGGCCACCAGTCGCCGGGTTTATGGGCGCATCCGCGGGATCGCTCGTGGCAGTACAAGGACCTCGAGTACTGGACCGATCTGGCGAAAATCCTCGAGCGTGGCAAGTTCGACGGTTTGTTCATCGCCGACGTGTTGGGCATCTATGACGTTTACAACGGCAACGGTGATGCGGCGATCCGTCAGGCGGCGCAGGTGCCGGTCAACGATCCATTGCAACTGATTCCGCCGATGGCGCTGGTCACCGAGCATCTGGGTTTTGGCCTGACCGCGTCGTTGTCCTTCGAGCATCCGTATCCGTTCGCCCGGCGCTTGTCGACGCTCGACCATCTGACCAAGGGCCGCGCGGGCTGGAACATCGTCACCTCTTATCTGGAAAGCGGCGCGAAGAACCTCGGCCAGAAAGCCCAGACCGAACACGATGCCCGTTATGACTTCGCCGAAGAATACCTGGAGGTTTGCTACAAACTCTGGGAAGGCAGTTGGGAAGAGGGCGCGATCCTGCGCGACCACGAGCGACGGATTTTCAGCGATCCGAGCAAGATCCACGAGATCGGGCACGTGGGTAAACACTTTCAGGTGCCTGGGATTCACCTCTGCGAACCCTCGCCGCAACGCACCCCGGTGCTTTATCAGGCGGGCGCATCGAGTCGCGGCAAGCAGTTTGCTGCCGAACATGCCGAGTGCGTGTTTGTCGCCGCGCCGTCGAAAGTGCTGCTGAAGAGAACCGTGGCCGATATTCGTCGTCGCGCCGCCGAGGCCGGGCGTGATCCGTCGAAGATCCTGATCTTCAACCTGCAAACCGTGATCCTCGGCGAGACCGACGCCAAGGCGAAAGCCAAGTTCGAGGAATACAAAACCTGGGTCAGCTACGAGGGGGCGATGGCGTTGATTTCCGGTTGGACCGGGATCGATTTCAGCCAGTTCAAACCGGACGAGCCGCTCAAGCATGTGCACACCAACGCCATTCAATCGGCGGTAGAAGCGTTCTCGACGGCGGATCCGAACAAGGTCTGGACGCCTAACGAATTGGCCGATTGGGTCGGTATCGGCGGGTTCGGGCCGTTGTTTGTCGGCAGCCACGAAACCGTCGCCGATCTGTTGCAGGAGTGGGTCGAGGAGACCGACGTGGACGGGTTCAACCTGGCCTATGCGTTGACCCACGAAACCTTCATCGACGCCGTGGAATTGCTGGTGCCGGAGTTGCAGAGGCGCGGGGTATACAAGACCGAATACGCGCCGGGGACCTTGCGTGAGAAGTTGTTTGGGGCCGGGCCGCGACTGCCGGAGATTCATCCGGGTGCAGGGTATCGGGATCTGGCGGGGTTGCGGCAGCAGGAGAAGAAAGTGGTGTCTGCGTAGGCCCCTTCGCGGGCAAGCCACGCTCCCACAGGTTTTGTTTCGCCGGCGGTATTTGTGGACGACACCAAACCCTGTGGGAGCGGGCTTGCTCGCGAAGGGGCCGGCAGCATTAAAGTTGCCTGACCCACCGCTTTCGCGAGCAAGCCCGCTCCCACATTGGGACGCGGTCGTTTTACAGATTTCAGCCCGGCGGACCACCGCACGCTTTTGCCCATGAACAGGAGGTCCCATGAGCGTGCATGAACTCAAGCGTCCGCCAATCGCGGCCTCGGCCCCGTGGCGGGTTGATCTGCCCCAGGCTTTGGATCAGATGCGCCACTGGGCGCAGGTCAGCCCGTTGCAGCCAGCGTTGCGGCACAAGCGCCACGGTCAGTGGGTTGTCTGGCGCTGGATCGACGCCTTGCGCGATGTCGAACGGCTGGCCGATGGCTTGCGTCAGCAAGGCTTCACCGAAGACTCGCGGCTGGCGCTCAGCGGTGCCTTCGAACCGAATCTGTTGCTGTTGGCACTCGCCGCTCAACACATCGGCGGTGAACGGCTGACATTGGCGGACAATCTCGACGCCGAATCACTGCACAAAGCCCTGTGGCGCAGCCGCCCGACCCATGCCTTCGTCCAGGGCCGGCAGACGCAGCAACTCTGGCTCGACCACGGCCAGACGCTGCTGGAGTTCGCCGCACTGCTCGGCCCGACAGAGCCCCCGCAACGCTGGCATCGCTGGGCACAAGGCGCCCAACTGTGGAGCGAAGAGGGCACGCAATGGCAGGACGGCCTGACCGTCGTGTTTGAACAATGGCTCAGCAGCGGCCACTCTCTGGCCTTCCCGGAAAGCCCCGGCAGTGCCAGCCGCGATCGCCGTGAAGTCGCGCCGTCGGGGCTGTTGCTGTCGGCCGAACGCCTGCAACGGCTGGCCACTGAAATCGACAGTCGCCTGGCCCCCCAAGGCACCTGGCGTCGACGCCTTTGCGACTGGGCCATCGCCCACCCGCAAAGACCGTTGCAACGCCTGATCAAAAACCGCGTTCGCCGTCTGCTGGGGTTCCACAACCTGCATTTCATCTGGCAAGCCACGCGCACCCCAGACGCTCGACCGGCGCCGACCTGGCTCAACGAATTCAAACGGGACACCGCATGAGCTCGACCGAATCCAACCTGCCAGTGGTACGGCGTGTTCGCCATCAGTCGGGCGACGGTGACGCGTCCTACTTTGGTACCGCTTGATGACTGTTCCATGGGTTTGGCGCCTATTATCGTCCAGGAGATTTTCGAGATGAACCATTGACCAGTGAGAACGCCATGACTCAAACCCAACGCGGACTGGCGACCGACGGCATTCGCCACGCGGACATTCTGATCGTCGGCGGCGGCCTCAGCGGCGCGATGTTGGCGGCGCAGTTGTTGCGATTGCCTGGCAAGCGTTCGTTGCGGGTGATCGAACCGCGCGCCGAACTCGGCCGGGGCGAGGCGTACAGCGCGGTCGAGCTGGGCCATACGCTCAACGGCAATGCTGCACGCATGAGCGTCGACCCTGACAACGTCGATGATCTGACCCAATGGCTGACTGCGCACATCGCTGCGGGTGGCTGGCCGGAGTCGGATGAACAGCATGTGCCGGTCAGCGAATTATTCCCGCCCCGGGGGCTTTTCGGTGTGTACGTGCAGCAGCGTCTGGCGGAGGCGCAAGCGGTGGGCGCGGTGAACGGTTCAACGGTCGAGCATGTGCAGGCCGAAGTGGTTGATCTGCAAACCCGCGACGATTTGGTGCTGCTGACCCTGAGTGACGGGCAACGCTTGCAAGGCACTTACGCGGTGCTGGCCACGGGGATGTTTCCCGCCGCGCGCACGCCGCAGACCGAGTCCAGCGGCTTGAATGCTGCGGCGCTTGATCCGTGGGATGTCGCGGCCATGCGCCGCTTGGACCCGCAGTCGACGGTGTTGATCATCGGTTCGGGCCTGACCATGGTCGATGCCGTGGTATCGCTGGAGCAGGCCGGGCATCGCGGGCCGATCGAAGTGTTTTCCCGTCACGGCTTGCTGCCGCATGTGCGTCGGCAGCCGCCGGCCTGGGTGGATTTTCTCGCTGAGGATCAGAGCATTCGCACGCCTCGTCAGTTGGTGCGCGAACTGCGCCGGCATTGCCGGGACGCCATCGCTCAAGGCATCGACTGGCAGTCGCCGCTCGACACCGTGCGGGCGCATGTTGGCCGGTTGTGGAATCAGGCGACGGACGTGCAGCGTCGGCAGTTTGTGCGGCACGTGCGGCCGTGGTGGGAAAGTCATCACCACCGCTCGCCACCGTTGAGTGCCGAACTGGTGGCACGGCTGCACCAGGAAGGGCGGCTGCGGATTCAGGCGGCGTCGTTCAAGGGGCTGGAGTCGACGGTCGAGGGGCAGGTGAGCATCCGCATCCGCCGTCGTGGTGAGGTTGACACCACGGTTGTCAGTGGCGCGGCGTTGATCAACTCCAGCGGTATCGAATACGACTGGCGCCGGGTGGCCCGACCGCTGCCGCAACAATTGCTGGCTTGCGGGCTGATTCGCCCGGGGCCGTTGGCACTGGGGATTGCGGCTGCCGTTGATGGCGCAGTGCTGGACGCCGATGGGCAGGTCGCCGAACGCCTGTTCGCCATGGGCCCGCCGTTGCGGGGCATGTGGTGGGAAAGCACGGCCGTCACCGATGTGGCCAGTCAGGCCAAAGCCCTGGCGGAGCGCCTGACACGGTCGTTGTAGCTGCCGATGTGGCGAGGGGATTTAGCGAAACGTCGCACCGCCCCGTTTCGCTAAATCCCCTCGCCACAACGACAGCTGCTACGGGATCGATGGACACCTGATACGAAGAAACCCCGGGTAGATCGGATCTACCCGGGGTTTCTTGTTTCAAGCGGCGCAAAGCCGTTGATCAATAACGCTGATACTTCGAACCAAACTCAGGGCGGTTTTCAGCGACGTAGAGTTTGCTTGCCTGGCTGTCTTTGTGATCAAGGTCGACAGTGTTCACGTTCAACGTAGCCGGTTGGCTGACTTTACCCCCGGCAACAACTTGCGAGGTGGCGTGTGGGGCGGCGATGGCGGATGTGGCGCCAAGAACCGAAAGGGCGAAACCAAGACCGATGATGCTTTTCATGATGTTGCTCCAGTAGGTGGGGAGAAGATGTGGCCACTGTAGTGCTGGAGCATCGCGATGAAAAAACACCCTTGCGCATAGTTGATATCGAGCGCGTTGATCCACCGTCAACGGGGTGGGTTGTCGTTGAGCCAACGCTGCTTGAGTTGTTCGAGGCGTCCGTCGCGGCTCATCTCCTCCAGCGCCTGCTGCCAACGCGCCACCTGACGAGCATCGGTGAGCGGAGAAAACGCGATGTAGGTGCCTTGCTTCATCAACGGCATTTGATAATGCAATTGACTGGGCGCCAGACCTTCTTCCCGCGCCAGGGCGGTGATGGAGAGGGTATCCGACACCACGAATTCGGTACGGCCCAGGCGCGCCAGGCGCATCATTTGTTCGGGCGTTTCCACGCCGTATAAATTGTTCAGACCCTGCTTCTGCAAGTAGCTGTAGACCAGCCATTTTCGCGGGACAACGATGCGGCCCAGGCTGCCGGCTTCCTGCAAACTGTGCACCGGTTGCTGGGTGCCATTGGCGGAGTAGAGTGCCGTTTCCACTTCCATCAACGGACCGACCCACTGGTACTGGCCATCGCGTTCGGCGGTGCGCATCACGGTAAACACCCCGGTGGCAGGCTCGGTGCTGGCGACACGCAAGGCACGCAGCAAAGGGACTTGTTGGAAATGCACCTGATCGCCGGCACTTTCGGCCAGCGCCTGCACCACATCCACGCCAAACCCCACCAGTTGGTTGCCTTGCTGGAAATGCAGGGGCGGATGGTTGTCGGTGAGCAGGTTCAGATCGGCCGCCACCGCAGTGAGTGTCAGGAAAGACAACAGGCAACCGGCAATGCGCTTCATGAATCGTCCTTGATTGAATGAGGTGCAGATCTTAGTACGCGCTCATTCAACTGTCCCGAGAAATTGTCGGACTATTGCGTCAGATTTCAGGATTTATCAGCGTTGTGCAGGGGGGAAGCGGCAACACGCAATCGAACTGTGGGAGCGGGCTTGCTCGCGATATAGGTAGTCCGTTCCTTTCTCTTCCATACTGATATCGCTGGAAGTCAGTTGTCGGCGAGGAAGGAACATGCACCTGTGGGCTACGAATATGCTCGCGCAGCTGTTTGCAGATAGCTGGAGAGGCTCAGCGGAGTTTCTAACGCTCGGCCTGTTGAGTGGTGAGGAGCGGAAGGTGTACGCCGAATCTTTGTAGGAGCGAGCAGGCTCGCTCCTACAGTGGATTGGGTGTTTGTCAGGCGCCGTTTATTACGCAACCACTTGATAACACGGAACATAAGCCGCGCCACCCGGTAGTTTCATCCGGTGCTGTGCGACAAAGGCCTTGAGCAATTGATCAAGCGGATGCATCACCGCTGCATCGCCACGGATCTGGTAAGGCCCGTGTTCTTCGATCAGGCGGATGCCCTTGTCCTTGACGTTGCCGGCGACGATCCCGGAGAACGCGCGGCGCAGGTTGGCTGCCAGTTCGTGGGCGGGCAGGTCACGGCTGAGTTTCAGGTTGGCCATGTTTTCGTGGGTCGGGTTGAACGGGCGCTGGAAGCCTTCGTCTATTTTCAGCAGCCAGTTGAAATGGAACGCGTCGTTGCGCTCGCGGCGGAACTGTTTGACCACTTTGAGGCCTTGAGTCATCTGGCGCGCGACTTCAGCAGGGTCGTCGATGATGATTTCGTAATGTTGCTTCGCCGCGTCACCCAGCGTCGCGCCGACGAACGCATCCAGTTGCTCCAGGTACGGTGCGGCATGTTTCGGCCCGGTGAGGATGACCGGGAAGGGCAGGCCGGCGTTGTCCGGGTGCATCAGGATGCCGAGCAGGTACAGGAACTCTTCAGCCGTGCCGGCGCCCCCGGGGAAAATAATGATGCCGTGGCCCACGCGCACGAAGGCTTCCAGGCGTTTCTCGATGTCCGGCAGGATCACCAGCTCGTTGACGATCGGGTTCGGCGCTTCGGCGGCGATGATGCCGGGCTCGGTCAGGCCCAGGTAACGGCCGCCGTGGATGCGCTGCTTGGCGTGGGCGATGGTCGCGCCTTTCATCGGGCCTTTCATCACGCCGGGGCCGCAGCCGGTGCAGATATCGAGGCTGCGCAGGCCCAGTTCGTGGCCGACTTTCTTGGTGTATTTGTATTCTTCGGTGTTGATCGAGTGGCCGCCCCAGCACACCACGATCTTCGGCTCGACGCCGGGGCGCAGGGTGCGGGCGTTGCGCAGCAGGTGGAACACGTAGTCGCTGATGCCCTGGGAATTGCTCAGGTCGATGCGTTGGCTATCGAGTTCGTTTTCGGTGTAGACGATGTCACGCAGGGCGCTGAAGAGCATTTCCCGGGTGCTGGCGATCATTTCGCCATCGACGAAGGCGTCGGCCGGAGCATTCAGCAGTTCGAGGCGGACGCCGCGGTCTTGCTGGTGAATGCGGATTTCGAAGTCCTTGTAGGCTTCGAGAATGGTCTTGGCGTTATCAACATGGGCGCCGGTATTGAGGATGGCCAGGGCGCACTGGCGGAATAACGTGTAGGTGCTGCCGGATCCGGCTTCGCTCAGTTGCTGTACTTCACGTTGAGAAAGGGTTTCCAGGCTGCCTTTAGGGCTGACGGAGGCGTTGATTACATGTCGTTGGGTCATTCAATGATCCTTAAAACGATGTCATTCATACAGGCAAATGGCATCCGAATAGTGTGTATCCATGAAAGAAGATGGCACGAACTGCGCTGTATCGCCATGTTCCCCGATTGACGATGAAAAGATGAAGAGATGCCCAGCATAGCTAAATCCTGCGCAGGGGCGATAATGCCCCGCAGTCTTTTCGCTCTCCGAGCCTTTTACCATTGATGCAAGGAACCCCGTCACGATGTTCGAAATCCAGCCGATGAACGCCGAACTTTTTCGAAAGCAGACACGGCGCAGCACGGTGATTATTGCGCTGATATTCCTCGCGCTGGCGATGGTGCTGTCCACTGCGGCGGTGGCGCTGTTTGGTGAGCCTGGGGGCGACAATCTGCGATTTAACGTCGGCGGCGTGTTTGTCGCGGTGCTGCTGATGGTGGCGTTGATGCGCGGTACGTTCTGGTCTCAGGCGTGGATGGCGCCGGCGGTGTACGGCTGGCAGCTCAAACGCAGCCTGATGAGCATCACCAATGTGATGCATCAGGTAACGGCAGCAGTGGAGGTGGGTGACCCGACGGCCATGAAGCTGCTGCGTTTCTACCACCTGGGCTTGAGCCAGATGCACGAACTGGACGGAAACTCCAGCGATCATGGCCAATTGAGCCGCGAAATGGAGCAGCACAAGGAGCGGATGGAAACACTGGGCCTCGACACCGAACAGACGCAGTTGAATCCCGCCTGGCTGGAAGCGGTGAAGCAGACGCCGAAGTAAAACCCGTGGGGTGGCATCGTCACCCCACACAAACCCGTCACAACGCTAGCAAAATCACCTATCTTGTTTCTGATGGGGCATTGCGATCCGAGTGTCAGACACAGCTGGATGGCGCAAAAAGGGCGAACGGGAAAATTCGCCATGTCATAACGATTCAGGGAGCGTCATGGGACATCCGTCCATCAACGACCGAATTGAACACACCCGGCCCGTCGCACCTCGGGTGCCCGAGCACATTGAGTCCAGGCTCAGGGTCCGTTACGCGGTTGTCCTGCTCGTGGCGGTGTGCCTGTCCATGACGGCCATTGTCATCTGGGAAGCCTGGAACTCGCGCCAGTACCATTTGCATGACAAAGAAGTGGCAATGTCCAACCTTGCCCAGACCTTGGCATCGCAAGCGCAGGCGTCGGTCAAACAGGCCGATACGCTGCTGTTTACCCTGGTGGACCGCCTCGAAAACGAGGGCGTGGCTGCGGCGCAGCTACCCAGGTTGCGCCGCTTGCTCAGCACCCAACGCAGTGAGCTGAGCCAGCTCCATGGCCTGTTCGTATTTGACGAGCGAGGGGGGTGGATCGCCAATTCCAACGGCGCGGATATACCCGGTGCGAACAATTCCGACCGTGAGTATTTCATCTACCATCGTGATCATCCTGACCGCGGCCCCCATATCGGCCCGTCGATCAAGAGTCGATCGACCAGCGAATGGATCATGACCGTGTCACGCCGGATCAATCATCCGGATGGCAGCTTTGCCGGTGTGGCGCTGGCATCGATTTATCTCAGCCATTTCCTCGGGCTCTACGACAGCATCGACATGGGTAAAAACGGCGTGATCAACCTGATCGCCGACGACGCCACCATCGTCGTTCGCCGGCCTTTCAACGAAGCGGAGGTCGGCACCAGCGTCGCCAAGGGCCCGCTGTTTACGCAACTGTTGCCCAAGAGCAATTCCGGCACGGCAACCGTCAAGTCTTATGTGGATGGTGTCGAGCGAGTGGTGGGGTTTCGACGGGTCGATGGTTATCCGCTGATCGTCTTCGCCGCTCTCGACAAGAATGACGTGCTGGCCGGCTGGCGCGAGGAGTCAATCCTCAGCGCCGGCATCGTGCTGTTGCTGCTGGTGTTTCTGGGCGGGCTCGGTTATCGCCTCATTCGCTTCATGAAGCAGCAGAATCACATTCAGAGCGTGTTGCTCGATGCCCAGGAAAAGCTCATCGAGGTCAACCGCAGCCTTGAATTGCTGGCGCTCGAAGACGCACTGACCGGGCTTTCCAACCGGCGTCAGTTCGATCTGTTCATCCTCGCGGAAATGGGCCGTGCCAGGCGCACCCTGACCCATCTCGCCATGTTGATGATTGACGTCGATCACTTCAAGAGTTTCAACGATCGTTACGGGCATGTGGCAGGGGATCAGTGTTTGCGCAAAATCAGCGCGATCATCAAGGACAACATCAAACGCCCCGGCGATCTGGCCGCTCGCTATGGCGGCGAGGAATTTACGGTTGTGCTGCCCGGCACCGACTATGTGGGGGCGTTCCTGGTCGCGGAAAAAATTCGCCGAGCGGTACAGCAAGCGGGGATCGAACACAGCGAGTGCCCGGAGGGTACGGTGACCGTCAGTGTCGGGGTTTGCGCCTATACCCCGGCCTCACAGGATCAGCCCAACGATTTGGTCAGCGCTGCGGACAAGGCCTTGTACGTGGCCAAGGCCAGTGGGCGGAACATGAGTGTCATTGCAAACTGAGTTCAAACGAAGCGATCGCTGCCCTGGACCAGTTTTGTAGACAGGTACGATTGCTTGAGTTTTTCCAGCCACCAGCCCAGTGCGCGACCGTCATGATCGCCGCGCCAGCCGGCGTACAGAATGTTCGGCTCGCGCGGATCAGCCATCTGCTTTTCCACCAGCGTGCCGCTTCTCAGTAACGCGCCGACCCGATGCCTGGGCAACCAGCCCACGCCGAGGCCATCGCACTGGGCGAGAATCTTTGCGCGCATGGTCGGCACGGCGAGTATGAGACGCCATAGGTGCTGCCCTCGGTAACCCTGGACGAATCGGCCACGACAATCGCCCGGTGCTGCGCAACCATGGCGCGTGAAATCGGTTCCCTGGCCTTGGCCAGCGGGTGTTTGGGCGAGACCGCGAACACCCATTCCATCTCACCCAACTGCATCCAGCGCAGGCTGGGGATGGCCGGCGGTTCATTGGTGGCGCCAATGATCAAGTCCGCGCGGCCTTCACGCAGGGCTTCCCACACACCTTTGAGCACTTCGTGAGTGATGCGCAGCGGTACGCCGGACTCCAGCGCATCGAACTCGTGAATCACCGGGATCAAGGCTTCGAATTCGAGCAGTTCGTCGGTGACGATCCACAACCGGCTCTCCCAGCCATTGGCCACTTGTTGCACCCGTTGGGTCAGCCGCGAGACGTCTTGCATCAGCCGCGCCGCTTCGTTCACCAGCAACTCACCGGCCGGGGTCAGCTGCAAGCGATAGCGACGTCGGTCGAACAACAAGGCGTCGAAGCGCTCCTCCAGTTGCCGCGCGGCGTAAGACACCGTTGACGGCGCTTTGCCCAAGTGAGCGGCGGCCCGCGACAGGCTGCCGGTTTCGCGGATAGCTTGGAGCAACGTCAGGTCTTCAATCGACAGCATGTCCTGTCCTCGGCGGGTGTTTCAGGCTGCCCGGCGTAACTTCCACAGTCTGATCAACCGAAGATAGACCACGACGTTGATCGCCAGCACCACGCTGCCCAGCGCCAGTTGAATCGCGGGTGTCAGCCCGGCCGGGTAGATGACCGGCCAGACGTAATGCTCAATGAAGCCACCGCCGTAGCCGGTTTGCCCGGCGGCCTCGCGCATGAGGTTTTCCCATTGCGTCAGCGGGCACGTCAGGTGGAAGACTTCCACGCTCACGCCCCACGCCGCGGCGGGCAGGTGCCACCAGATCAGGGGGCGCCATTTGAGCACCAGCAGCCCGCCGAACAGCACGAACAGAATGAACATCAGATGAAACAGCACCAGCCCATCGGCGGCAATCCGGTAAAGCATGTCGACTCCCTGACGCGTTATGCGAATGGCTCCATGGTACTCGGGTTCTCTTCACTACTGCTGTTCAGAACACTTCGGGAAGCGTTGCCCGCAAGTGCGCAAGATTGTTCAAGCCATCGAACGCAACTGCTGGCACAGTCTGGCGACTTTCCCTGGTTGTAGAGCGTTATGTCGAACTCACTCATGCCGCGCAGCGCCTTTCTTCGCGGCGCCGTGGCGATCATGCCGTTGTCCCTGGCGACTGCGCCCTGGGGGCTGTTGGCCGGGTCCATGGCCATCGAGGCCAATCTCACGCCACTGCAAGGTCAGGGCTTGTCGAGCATCGTGTTTGCCGGTGCCGCGCAACTGGTCGCCATCGGTATGCTCAAGGGCGGCGCCGGGGTCTTTTCGATCCTGCTGACCACGCTGTTACTCACCTCCCAGCATTTGCTGTACGGGATGAGCCTGCGTTCGGTGATTTCACCGCTGCCGGGTCGCTGGCGCGTGGGGCTGGGTTTTTTGCTCACTGACGAGCTGTTCGCGCTGACCAGCCAGCATGACAAACAGCAGTTCAATCGCTGGTACGCCTTGGGCGTGGGCCTGACGTTTTATATCGCCTGGAACCTGTTCACATTGGCCGGCATCGTCCTGGGCAGCAGCATTCCCGGCCTCGAACACCTGGGGTTGGACTTCTCCATCGCCGCGACCTTTATTGCCCTGATCACCCCGGTGGTGCGCAACGTTCCGACGGTGGTGTGCGTCGCGGTGTCGCTGTTTTGCTCGGTGTTGTTCAGTTACTGGCAATGGGGCTCGGCGCTGGTGCTGTCGGGGTTGCTGGGCATGACCGCAGGCTTTATCTGCAACAAATTCTATGGGGGGCGCACATGATGGTCTGGGCTGTGATTATCGGGATGGGCGTGCTCGTCTTCCTGAACCGCTACGTATTCCTCGAACCCAGGCTGCCGCTTCGCCTGAGCAGCAATGCCCGGCAGTTTCTCGGTTTTGCCGTGCCGGGGATGTTGACCGCGATCTGCGGGCCGATTGTGTTCATGCCGGAAAAACAGCTGAACTTGCAGTGGGACAATCCGTACCTGATCAGTTCGCTGGTGGCGGTGGGATTGGTGCTGTACACCCGCAATACCTTGCTCAGCATGTTGTTGAGCATGGGGTTTTTCTTTTTGCTGCGCTGGTGGCTTTGAGTCGCTCTCGGGAAATTGTTCTACGCTTAAAGAGGATTCCATCAGGAAGCGAGGTGAGTATGGCCAACGATCCTAAACGTACGGGCCTGGATGAAGAAGATGAACCCACGGAGGAGGAGATTGAGCGGCAGAGGCGTTCAGAGAAGACTTGGAAACATGACGACAGTCGAGAGCTCTCAGACCGCGATATAGAGATTCCGCTAAAGCCTTGACCGATCTGCATACCAAACCGCGATCAAGCTCAAGACAATCTCCAGTAGAGCAAAAAACTGTGGTGAGGGGATTTATCGAATCGTCGCACCGCCCCGTTGGGTCGCGAAGCGGCCCCCAGCGTCCGTTCATATTGACCGGGTTGTCTCGATTTACGACTGCTTCGCAGCCGAACGAGGCGGTGCGACGTTTCGCTAAATCCCCTCGCCACAAAGGCGGTGTCAAATCGCCTCATTCCAGCGTATGTGCGTGATGCCCAATTGTTTAGCGCTTAAGCGCGCCGCTTCGAGTGAGGCGTGTGCGGCGATCTTTCGGTCGGATTGCGCAAAGGCATGCGCAGAGGCCGAATGGATCGCTTCTACATCGGAGAACTGTTCGACCAGTTTGAAAAAGTGCGGCCGAACGCCATCGAGCAAATAGTGCTCGGCATAGGGAACGAGTTCGCTCATGTATTCCTCCTGAAGTCCGCCAGGGCTTTGGGTCAGTCGTTGAACAGGGCATTCGGAAAGTCTGCGGTGCAATCCTTGTGCAAATGATGAGAGCAAAAAAAAGAGGCCTTGACGGGCCTCTTCTTCAGAGTGCAACGATGTCCGGTTCGTTCAGTGTTGAACTGAACCGCATCACTTCAAAGATCTTCCAGCGGCGGAAAATCAGGGTGGGAGGCCCGATAGCCCAACGTCTTGTCGATCCAGGCATTCAGCTCGTTGACCATGACCGGCGGTTTGCCGGAATAGGTCGCGAGGGTAGAATGCAGGATGTCGTTGATATTGGGGACGGAACGCAGGTTTCGGGTCTTTATGTATTGCCCGATAAAACAGTCAAGTTGATAGCGTTCTGTCAGCGACAGGTACACGCACTCCAGACCGCTGACTTGATTAATTACAAGATCGTCGCGCAACTTAGTTCTCTGCAAGGCTTGTTAGATTTAGGGATTTCCTTGGTTATTGACTCTTTGGTCAACTGGGTACTGCCGACGGAAATGCGGCGCGCATGCTAGCTGTAGCGTTACTAAATGTATGTACGATGATTCGATTGTCAGACAAGCGGTTAATGCGTCGTTTGGCCGCACATCGACAAGTGTTTCTACAATGAAGCAGCCTGTATAACGTTTATGACTTGCGATTATTCAGGTCCAGGAATGGATCCACTTTAAATAAGCTTATCTATCAACATCGAACCCTGATTCCTGACATTTCCCACCGCTTTATCGACCCTGTACCACTCGAATACTTCGCTGGCTTCACCCTGCATCAGTACCATTTGCTCGGCGCGCTCTTTAGGCGTGGCCGGGTCCAGCCATTCGCGCGCCAACTCAGCTGACACCACCACCGGCCGCCGGTCATGAATGTCGAGCATGCCGCCGGCGCTGTCTGCCGTGATGATGACAAAACCGTCGTCGCTGCGCGGCTCGTTGCCCCCGTGGGCAAACTGGCCGATTGCCACGCAGCAAATCGGCGCCCGATCCCGTCGACGAATAAGCCACGGCTGCCTCGTCGAATCGCCGGCATCCACCCATTCGAACCAGTTATCGATCGGCACAATCGCACGGTGCGGCCAGATCGCCCGGAAGAACGGGCCATGCGCCACTTTCTCGACCCGGGCGTTGATCGGCGCCGCGCGATCCTTTGCCCAGTGCGGACGCCATCCCCAGCGCACCGAGTCGGCGTGCAACCCGTCGGGCTCTAGGTGCAACAGCGCGAGCTGGGTGGTGGGCGCGGCGTTGTAGCGGGCCAGCGGTTCATCACCGACATGGTTGATCAGCGCGTCGGGAATGCTCAGCACCGCGACAAAGTCGTGAATGCCACGGTACTGCGACAGTCGTCCGCACATCGGCTGATCCTCCGGCTGGAGCTTTCAGTGTAGGAGCACGGCTTGCCGGCGAAGGTTTCACGGACACCGATCAAATCACATGCGCACGCTGCAACTCGGTCAACGACAACGCCTTCAGTTGCGCGAGCAACGGGGCCCGTCGGTCGCGAGGATGCGGCAGCTCCACGGCCAGTTCCTGACGAATACTGCTCGGGCGATTGTCCATCACCAAAACGCGATCGCTGAGGTACAGCGCTTCATCGACATCGTGCGTCACCAGCAGCAGGGCGATGGCATGCCGCTCGGCCAGTTGCAGCAGCAGGTCCTGGAGTTTCATCCGCGTGAAAGCGTCCACTGCGCTGAACGGCTCATCGAGCAACAAAACCTGCGGTCGCGAGTAGAGGCCGCGGGCAATCGCCACCCGTTGCGCCATGCCGCCGGACAAGGCTTTGGGCAGCGCCTGCGCAAAGCCGCCGAGGCCGACTTCTTCGATCAATTGCGCGACCCAGGCCTTGTCGTAGTGGCTATCGGCGCTGAAGCCGATGTTTTGCTCAACCGTCAGCCAGGGCATCAGCCGGGGTTCCTGAAACACGAAAGCGACTTCCCCGGCGTTGTTGCGCAGCTCACCCTGGAAGTCCTTTTCCAGGCCAGCGACGATCCGCAGCAAGGTGCTTTTGCCGCAGCCGCTGGGGCCGAGCAGGCTGACGGTTTCCCTGGGTTGCAATTGCAGATGAATGTTGTTGAGGACCGTAATGGCGGCGAAGGTTTTGCGCTCGACGCGAATGTCCAGCAGGTGTTCGGTCATGGCTCAATCCTCTGCACTTTGGCCGTTGAAGGTGTCGCGCCAGGCCAGGAAGCGTTTCTCCAGGCCGGCGAGGATGCCGTCGCTGAGTTTGCCCAGCAGCGCCAATACGATGATGGCGGCCAGGACGATGTCCGGGCGTGAGGTTTCGCGCCCGTCACTGAGTAGATAACCCAGGCCTTTGGTGGCGGCGATCAGCTCGGCGGCCACCAGAAACATCCAGGCCAGGCTCATGCCGCTGCGCAATCCGGTGAACAGGCCGGGCAGGGCGGCGGGCAACAGAATCCGCCGCACCAGACGCCGGCGGCTGAAGCCGTACATTTGCCCGACTTCCACCAGTTTGCGGTCGATGTCGCGGATCGCCGCGACGCCGTTGAGGTACACCGGGAAGAACGCGCCGATGGCGATCAGGACGATTTTCGAGGTCTCGTCGATGCCCAGCCACAACAGCAACAGCGGCACCCAGGCCAGGCTCGGAATCGAGCGCAAACCGGCGAACGTCGGTTCCAGATACGCTTCGGCTTCGCGGCTCAAACCGACCCACGCGGCGAACGCCAGGGCCAGGCTGGCGCCAATGGCGAAACCCAGCAGCACCCGCAGCAGACTGGCGCTGATGTGTTTCCACAACGCGCCCTCGGCGAGGTCACTGAGGGTCCGCGCGACCTCGCTCGGGGCCGGCATTTGATAGGACGGCAGCCAGCCGATGCGCACGACGCATTCCAGCACCAAGATGATCAGCACCGGCAGCGCCAGGCCCTTGAGGCGCAGTTTCCAGGCGTTGCTCAGGCCACCGGGTGCAGGTAATGCCAGGGGGGCGGGCAGGTCTTTGCTTTTGCTGGTCATGGGTTTCTCCAGTCACGACGAATCCGCGACGGGCGCGGGCAAAATCAAAAGCTCGCTGCCTCGTTCTACTTGACAGCTCCTGCACGCAAATATGCGTTCCTTGTAGGAGCTGTCGAGTGAAACGAGGCTGCGAGCTTTTGCTGTTATTGACGGGCCACGGTTTCCTTGAATCCGGTGTCGATCAACTGATCGATCACCTGGTCGACATTCACCCCACGGCGAACCAGTTCTTCAGAGACCAGGATCGGTGCGGCGGCCTTGGAGGCGATCACATCCTTGGCGGTCAATTGCGGGCTGCTCAGGTCGGTGCGCGACAGCTGCAGCTTGGCCACTTCCAGCGGCAGGCCGGATTCGCTGGCGAGCAACTGCGCCAGTTCGTCAGGGTTTTTCACCGCCCAGTCACGGGCCTTTTCATAGGCGCTCAGGACGGTTTCGATGGTCTGAGGATGTTCTTTGGCGTAGGTCTCGGTGACGCTGACCACGCCGTAGCTGTTGAAGTGGGTGTTGCGATACAGCAGGCGCGAACCGGCCTGAATTTCGCTGGCCGCCATGTGCGGATCAAGGCCGGCCCAGGCGTCGACGTCACCTTTTTCCAGCGCGGTGCGACCGTCCGGATGCTGCAAGTGCACCAGCTCGACATCGTCCTTGCTCAGGCCGGCCTGTTGCAGGCTGCGCAAGGTGAACAGGTACGGGTCGGTGCCTTTGGTAGCGGCGATTTTCTCGCCCTTCAGATCGGCGACGGTTTTGTACGGCGAATCCTTGCGCACCACCAGTGCGGTCCATTCGGCGCGGCTGTACACGTAGACCGATTTGATCGGGCTGCCGTTGGCGCGGCTGAGCACGGCGGCCAGGCTGGCGGACGAAGCGAAGTCGACGCCGCCACTGTTGAGGTATTCCAGCGAACGGTTGCTGCCCTGGCTCAACACCCAGCTGACCTTGGTCTGTGGCAGGGCCTTTTCCAGGAATCCGAAGTGCTTGAGCACAAGGCTCACTGGCGAGTAATAGGCGTAATCCAAGTGCACTTCGGCCGGCGCGGTTTCGGCTGCCTGCGCCATAGGTTGCAGGCTCAGGGCCAGGGCGCAGGCGCTCAGCAGGTACCTGACGTTTGGAAAGCGGAAGGTCGGTTTCATGGGACAGCTCCGGGCAAGGTGGCGAGATTCTTATGTCCAAAAATTTATTTTTTACGAATGCTTCCTGCGTAAAAGAAATATTGCAGGCTCTGTGCCATGTCGCGCAGTGGCAGGCTTTTCGAGGCTTTGGCGGCGAGGGTGAGGAAATTGGCTGTACCGGTGAAAACAGTCTGTTGAGTCGCTGTTGCTGGGCGAACAGCAACTTTTACTGGTCATGAGCTTATGCATAAATCGAATTTATAATCGTGGCTGTAAGAGCGTTAGGGTCTATACGAATAATGTTCCTGGAGCCTTCGATGGACCTGTCCCGATTTGTGCGCGGTCTGTTGACCAGCGCAGTGTTTGCCGCGCCACTGATCCATGCCGCAGAACCCGTCGTGTTGCACGTCGGGGATCAGAACTACTACAACGTTCGCGCCTCGGTGGAGGCGTCGGGAGTGCTGGAAGGGGCGCCCTATACCGTCGACTGGAAGCACTTTCAGGCCGCCGCTCCACTGGCCGAAGCGCTGAACACGGGTGCCCTGGATGTGGGCTTTCTCGGTGATTCCGGCTTCCTGTTCCTGGCGGCCAAACAGGCGCCGGTGAAGTTGATCGGCGTGTCGCGGCAGAACCCGGACACCATCGCCTTGCTGGTGCCCAAGGACTCACCGGTCAAAACCATTGCCGATCTGAAGGGCAAGAAAGTCGCTTACTGGCCGGGAGCCTGGAGTCAGCAGCTGACCCTGCGCGCCTTGGAAAAAGCCGATCTGCCGGAAGACTACGTCGACTTCATCAAACTGATGCCGATCGACGCCGCCGCCGCGTTGCCGCAAGGCAGCATCGACGCGTTCCCGGTGTGGGAACCCTACATTTCCCAGCAGATTCTGTTCTCCGGTGCCCGGCCGATTCTCACGGCGAAAAATCTTATGCCGGGCCTGAGCGCCATTGCCGCTTCGACGCCGTCGATCGAGAGCAAGCGCGAGGCCATCGCCGACTTTCTGGTGCGCCTGAAAAAAGCCCGGGCCTGGGTCGACAACCACACCGACGAGTACGCCGATCTTTGGGCGAAGAAGGCCAACCTCGACCAGAACGTGTCGCGCCATTGGCTGCGTCAGGCACACATGACCGTCGGCCCGGTGGATGCCCAAGCTGCAAAGGATTTGCAGAGCACCGCGGACTTCCTGTTCAAGGTCAGGGCGCTGCCGGCGGCACTGGCGACCGCACCGAATATCGACAGCTCGTTCCAGCAGTCGCTGGCGCAGTAATCCACGAGGGTGAGCGCTGGAACCAAACACTGTGTACCCTGATCCAACCTCGGCCTGCTGGCACCTGCGGGCCGACAATGGATGAATGGGCGAAGGGTTTTTGCCGTTTAACGTGATGACCGTAACGGTCTGGTCCAAGGCAAACCATGACACAGCTGTTCAAGGTTCTCTCTGCGCTCGCCCTCGCTGTCGGGCTGGTTGGCTGCATTGCCTCTCCGATCGAACTGACCCCGCAGACTGAACAGCGTCTGCGCGAGCAGCCACCGATCCGCTTTCTGCTGACCTTCGACGACGGTCCCAGCGCGTCGAGTTTCTGGAACCCGAGCATGACGGTGCTCGACAGCCTCGCGCAGAACCCGGTGCAACCGGGAATCAAAGCGGTGTTCTTCGTCCAGACCGGCGTACCTCGGGCTGGCGACAGCGACATCGGGCGCGGGGTCATGCACCGGGAACAGGCTGAAGGGCATGTGTTGGGTTTCCACACGGCGACCCATTCGCACACCAATCACCGCTCGCTCAGCCCGCAAGAGCTGGAGCAGTCGCTGGGCAAAGGCAGTGCCGACATCGCCGCGATCACCGGCGCGCCGCCCGCCTTGGTGCGCCCGCCGTTCTGGAATTACGACAAACGTGTGTTAACGGCCTACCAGCGGCATGGTATGCACCTGTTGCTGACCGACCTGAGCGCCAACGACGGCAAGATCTGGGGTTTCAACGCCAGCCCTCGGCGGCGGGCCAACATGCTGCGGCAACTGTCCGAAGTGCGTGAACGCATTGCGCTGGCAGAATTGCCGACGGTGGACGGCGTGGTTCCGGTGGTGGTGACCTTTCACGACCTGAATCGCTACACCGCCCGGCATGCCCGCGAATACCTGCAAATTCTGCTCGATAGCGCCCGTGCCACCGGGGTGACGGTGGCGCAAGAACCGTTTTACGACAACACGGCGGCGCTGCAACGTGCGGCCTTGGCGCGTACCGTTAGTAGCGGTTCAGAGGCAGAGAAGTTGCCGGGGATCTGGAACTGGTTGTGGGATGGGGATTCTCACTAAAACCTCAGCGAAATGAGCAACAGCCAACACATAGAACGGGTGGGAATGCGCGCCAGTTAAACAGGCATAACTCAGAACTGTGGCAAGAGGGCTTTTGTGGCGAGGGGGTTCACCCCCGTTCGGCTGCGCAGCAGTCGTAAATCCTGCCAACTTCGGAGTGCCTGACAGAATGCCGGGGGCTGCTGCGTAGCCCAACGGGGGTAAACCCCCTTGCCACAAAAGCCCCCAAGTCCCAGGTCACTTATTGGCTGTTTCATCACCGCGGCAGCAACTCGTCAATCATTTTCAAACAATGATTCAAACCCGGCGTCACGTCGCCTACGCGCCGGCTGAGAATGATCGGTGAGGTCGCGTTGTCTTCCAGCAACGGGGTGAAACCAATGTCGTCGCGGTGCAGCAACTGCACCGACGCGGGCACCAGCGTGACGCCGATTCCAGCCCCCACCAGTCCGATTGCTGTTTGCAGCTCGTTGGTCCATTGCGCCACGTGGATGCTCACGCCGTAGGACTCGAACAGTGCAATCACATGATCGGCGTAGCTGGGGCGCGGATTTCCGGGGTACAGCACAAAGGGTTCCTTGGACAGTTGGCGAAGGCTGATCGGGCCGGCCAGCAGCGGATGACCGGCGGGCAGGGCGGCAACCAGCCGGTCTTCGGTCAATACCGTCTGGATGATCGCCGGGTCGTCGATGCGAATCCGCCCGAAACCGATGTCGATGCGCCCGGCCTTGAGCGCCTGCACCTGTTGCAACGTGGTCATTTCCGACAGCCCGAGCTCAAGCTCCAAGGGCTCGCCGCTGCGCAAACGGCGAATCAGGTCCGGCAGTACGCCATACAGCGTCGATGGAGCAAAACCGATGCCCAGCCAGGTCTTTTCCCCCAGGCCAATCCGCTTCGTGTTGTCGCACACCTTGGCCAGTTGTTCGAGCAGGGCGGTGGAATGTTCATGGAAGAAACGCCCGGCGTCGGTCAGCTTCAGCGGACGGCCGCGCTCCAGCAATATCACCCCGAGTTCATCTTCCAGCTGCTGGATCTGCCGGCTCAGAGGCGGCTGGGCAATGTGCAGCAGTTCGGCGGCGCGGGTGAAGTTGAGGGTTTGAGCCAATACCTGAAAATACCGCAGGTGACGCAGTTCCATGGGGCCTCCAGGCATTGATCAGTTGAATACCTTTAAGGTATCGAGCCAGACCAATTCTATATTGGCCGTGGGCAAAAAGCCGTACGAGAATCCAATTCAGAACTTCAAGAACCTGACGGGTATCGACATGCGTGCAACAGCCATTGAATCGATCGAGACGATCATCATCGATCTGCCGACCATTCGCCCGCACAAACTGGCCATGCACACGATGCAGAACCAGACCCTGGTGATCATCCGCGTGCGCTGCGCCGATGGCATTGAAGGGATCGGCGAGTCGACCACCATCGGCGGCCTGGCCTATGGCAACGAAAGCCCGGACAGTATCAAGACCAACATCGACAAACACATAGCACCTCTGCTGATCGGTGAGGACAGCGGCAACATCAATGCAGCGATGTTGCGCCTGGAGCGCAGCATCCGTGGCAACACCTTCGCCAAGTCAGGTATCGAAACCGCCTTGCTCGACGCCCATGGCAAGCGCCTTGGCCTGCCGGTCAGCGAGTTGCTGGGCGGCCGCGTTCGTGATGCGCTGCCGGTGGCGTGGACCCTCGCCAGCGGTGACACCGACGAGGACATCGCCGAAGCGGAAAAAATGCTCGACCTGCGTCGCCACCGGATCTTCAAACTGAAAATCGGTGCCGGTGAAGTCAATCGCGATCTGGCCCACGTCATCGCCATCAAGAAAGCCCTGGGCGATCGCGCCAGTGTGCGGGTCGATGTCAATCAGGCCTGGGACGAGGCGGTTGCACAGCGCGCCTGCCGGATACTGGGCAGCAACGGCATCGACCTGATCGAACAGCCGATCTCGCGCAATAACCGCGCCGGCATGGCGCGCCTGAATGCCGTGAGCCCGGCGCCGATCATGGCCGATGAATCCATCGAGTGCGTGGAAGACGCCTTCAATCTGGCGCGCGAAGGGGCCGCTTCGGTGTTCGCCCTGAAGATCGCGAAGAACGGCGGACCACGCGCCGTGCTGCGTACCGCCGCCATCGCCGAAGCCGCCGGTATCGGTTTGTACGGCGGCACTATGCTTGAAGGTGGGATCGGCACGCTGGCCTCGGCCCATGCCTTTATCACCCTGAATAAACTGGCCTGGGACACCGAGTTGTTCGGCCCGTTGCTGTTGACTGAAGACTTGCTCAGCGAGCCGCTGGTCTATCGCGATTTTGCGCTGCATGTCCCGCAGACACCGGGCCTTGGCCTGTGCCTGGACGAAGAACGCTTGGCGTTTTTCCGTCGTGACAAAACATCCACTTCCGTTCAGCAAGCCTGAGGAGAGCATCATGCTATTCCACGTAAAAATGACCGTGAATCTGCCGGTCGACATCAATCCGGATCTCGCCACCCAGCTCAAGACCGATGAAAAAGCCCTGGCCCAGCGCCTGCAAGAGCAAGGCAAGTGGCGTCACCTGTGGCGCATCGCCGGGCACTACGCCAACTACAGCGTTTTCGACGTCGACAGCGTTCAGGAACTGCACGACCTGCTGATGCAATTGCCGCTGTTTCCGTACATGGCGATCGAGGTCGACGCGATGTGCCGGCATCCTTCTTCCATTCGCGAGGATGACCGCTGAACCCAGCCTGTTCAGTTCGCTACGCTAATAATTACAAGATGAGGAACCACCCAAAATGAACGTCAAGATTTCCCACACTGCCAGTGCCCAGAAGTTTCTCGAAGACGCCAGCGGCTTGCTCAACGACGCCGGCGACCCGCGAGTCAAAGCCCTGGTCTACCGCATTCTGCGTGATTCGGTGAACATCATCGAAGACCTGGCCGTCACCCCGGAAGAGTTCTGGACAGCCGTCAATTACCTCAACGTGCTGGGCGCGCGACAGGAAGCCGGTTTGTTGGTGGCAGGGCTGGGTCTGGAACATTACCTGGACTTGCTGATGGACGCCGAAGACGAGCAGGCGGGAAAGGCGGGCGGTACGCCGCGGACCATCGAAGGCCCGCTGTATGTGGCGGGTGCGCCGCTGTCTGAGGGTGAGTCGCGACTGGATGATGGCGTCGACCCGGGCGTGGTCCTGTTCATGCAGGGCCAGGTGCGTAACACCGCAGGCGAACCGCTGGCGGGTGCGGTGGTGGATGTCTGGCACGCCAACACGGGCGGCACATATTCCTACTTCGATACCACGCAATCGGAATTCAACCTGCGCCGCCGCATTGTCACCGATGCCGAGGGTCGCTATCGTTTCCGCAGCATCGTGCCGTCGGGCTACGGTTGCCCGCCGGACGGTCCGACCCAGCAACTGCTCGATCAACTGGGCCGTCATGGCCAGCGTCCGGCGCACATTCACTTCTTTATCTCCGCGCCGGACCATCGTCATCTGACCACCCAGATCAACCTCGACGGTGACCAATACCTGCACGACGATTTCGCCTATGCCACCCGCGACGAACTGATCGCCCACATCACCTTCAGCGACGATCCGCAGCGTGCAGCGGCCCATGGCGTCAGTGGCCGGTTTGCCGAAATCGACTTCGATTTCACCTTGCAGACCTCCGCGCAACCTGAAGAGCAGCAACGCCACGAACGGGTTCGTGCGCTCGAGGATTGATTACCTCGAACAGCCGAACCGTGTGGGAGCGGCGGTGCGACGATTCGAGTTGCTCGCGAAGGGGCCCGAACCTTCCACATGTCAGCCCACTGACACGCCGCTGCAAGTACGGCCTTAGAATGGCCCGACAACACCTATAACAACAACGAGAGTGACCCGATGATGCACGCGCAACTATTGAGTCAGCGCAGCAGAATATTCGACCACGCCGACCCTTACGCGGTGTCGGGTTACGTCAATCAGCATGTTGGCAACCATTGCATCCTGATGCCCAGGGTCGGCCGCCCACTGGCCAGCCTCGATCATCGCAAATTCGCCAGCCTGGACCTGTGCCGCATCAGCTACGGCGCCAGCGTGCGGGTGACCTCCGGTGCGCTGGAAAGTATCTACCATCTGCAAGTATTGCTGCGTGGCAACTGCCTGTGGCGCGGTCACGGTCAGGAGCATTACTTCGCGCCGGGTGAATTGCTGCTGATCAACCCCGACGATCCGGTGGACCTGACGTACTCCGACGATTGCGAAAAATTCATCCTCAAAGTGCCCACCCGGCTGTTTGAATCGGTGTGCGAGGAGCAACGCTGGCGCTATCCGGGGCAGGGCGTGCGGTTTCTTGAAAACCGTTATCAGCTCGATGAACTAGAAGGTTTCGTCGGCCTGCTGGCGATGATTTGCCAGGAAGCCGAAGCCACCGAGCAGATCCCCCGGGTGCAGGAGCACTACGCGCAGATCATCGTCAGCAAGATGCTCAGCCTGATGAAAACCAACGTCATCCGCAGCAGCCTTGGCTCGTCGTCGGCGACGTTCGAGGTGATTGCCGATTACATCGCGCGCAACCTCAAGCAAGACATCGACAGTGAAGAACTGGCGCGCCAGGCGAGTATGAGCCTGCGTTCGTTGTACGGCTTGTTCGAGCGCAACGCCGGCACCTCGCCGAAAAACTACATCCGGCAGAAGAAACTCGAACGCATCAACCTGTGCCTGAGCGACCCGACCTGTAACGTGCGCAACGTCACGGAAGTGGCCATGGATTACGGCTTCCTGCACCTGGGCCGGTTCTCCGACAACTACCGCAAGCAGTTCGGCGAATTGCCTTCCGACACCCTCAAACGCCGCGACTGACTCACCATAAATCCCCTCGCCACAAGGCAGCTACAGGGAAGTGGGCTGTTTGCAGTAAACGGATACACGTCTGCACCCATTGGATAGTCCGCCCCATCCCCCCGTCCTAGCATGGCCCTGCCTGAATAAAAACAATGGAGGCGGCGGCCATGTCCCTGCGACCCGAATACCTTCACTCCCTGCTTGAAGACGACAAAAAACAGGGCATCTACCGCTGCAAGCGCGAGATGTTCACTGACCCACGGCTGTTCGACCTGGAGATGAAACACATCTTCGAAGGCAACTGGCTGTACCTGGCGCACGAAAGTCAAATCCCCAATATCAACGATTTCTACACCACCACCATGGGGCGTCAGTCGATCTTCATCGCGCGCAATAAGGAAGGTGTGCTCAACGCTTTCATCAACGCCTGCAGCCATCGCGGCGCGACGCTGTGCCGGCACAAGACCGGCAACAAAAGCTCCTACACCTGCCCGTTCCACGGCTGGACCTTCAACAACTCCGGCAAGCTGCTCAAGGTCAAAGACCCTGCGGCTGCGGGTTACCCGGCGAGCTTCAACTGTGAAGGCTCCCACGACCTGACCAAAGTTGCGCGTTTCGAATCCTATCGCGGCTTCCTGTTCGGCAGCCTGAAGGCTGATGTGGTGCCGCTGGTCGAGCACCTGGGCGAGTCGGCGAAGATCATCGACATGATCGTCGACCAGTCCGCCGATGGCCTCGAAGTGCTGCGCGGCTCATCCAGCTACATCTACGAAGGCAACTGGAAGCTCACCGCGGAAAACGGCGCTGACGGTTACCACGTCAGCTCCGTGCACTGGAACTACGCTGCCACCCAAAACCAGCGAAAACAGCGTGAATCCGGCGATAGCAACCCGACGATGAGCGCCGGGACCTGGGCCAAACAGGGTGGTGGTTTCTACTCGTTCGACAAGGGCCACATGCTGCTCTGGACCCGCTGGTCAAACCCCGAGGATCGTCCGCTCTACGAGCGCCGCGACGAACTGTCCCGAGACTTCGGCCAGGCCCGCGCCGACTGGATGATCGAGAACTCGCGCAACCTGTGCCTGTACCCGAACGTGTACCTGATGGATCAGTTCAGTTCGCAGATCCGCATCGCCCGGCCGATCTCGGTCGACCGCACGGAAATCACCATTTATTGCATCGCCCCCAAAGGCGAAAGCGACCACGCCCGTTCGAGCCGGATTCGTCAGTACGAAGACTTCTTCAACGTCAGCGGCATGGCCACCCCGGACGATCTGGAAGAGTTTCGCTCCTGCCAGACCAGCTATCAGGGCAGCGTCACGACGTGGAATGACATGTCCCGCGGTGCCGAGCACTGGGTCGAAGGCGCCGATGAGGCGGCCAAGGAAATTGACCTGCATCCACTGCTAAGCGGCGTGCGCACCGAAGACGAAGGCCTGTTCGTGCTGCAACACAAGTATTGGCAGTACACCATGCTCAAGGCGTTGGCCGCCGAACAGTCCGAATTGATCGCTGTGGAGGCCGTGCAATGAGCATCACCTATGACGCCGTGCGCGATTTTCTCTACCGCGAAGCACGCTACCTCGACGACAAGCAATGGGATGACTGGCTGGAACTGTACGCCGCCGATGCCTCGTTCTGGATGCCGTCCTGGGACGACAACGACGAGTTGACCGAGGACCCGCAGCGCGAAATCTCGCTGATCTGGTACGGCAACCGCACAGGCCTGGAAGACCGTATCTTCCGCATCAAGACCGAGCGTTCCAGTGCGAGCATTCCGGACACGCGGACTTCGCACAACATCAGCAACATCGAGTTGCTTGAGCAGGCCGATGGTCTGTGCAAGGTGCGCTTCAACTGGCACACCCTGAGCTTTCGCTACAAGACCGTCGACAGCTATTTCGGCAGCAGTTTCTACACCCTTGATGTGCGCGGCGAAAACCCGCTGATCAAGGCCAAGAAAGTGATCCTGAAGAACGATTACGTTCGCCAGGTCATCGATGTCTACCACCTCTGAGGCGGCCGTCATGACTCATTCCATTGCATTCAATTTCGAAGACGGCGTCACTCGGTTCATTGACGCCAATGTGGGCGAAACCGTGGCCGATGCCGCGTATCGCCAAGGCATCAACATTCCGCTGGATTGCCGCGACGGCGCCTGCGGCACCTGCAAGTGTTTCGCCGAGGCCGGTCGTTATGACTTGGGCGAGGAATACATCGAAGACGCGCTCACGGCGGACGAAGCCGAACAGGGTTTTGTCCTGACCTGCCAGATGCGCGCCCAGAGCGATTGCGTGGTGCGGGTGCCGACCTCATCGCAAGTCTGCCGTACGCAGCAGGCCAGTTACGACGCCACCATCAACGCCGTGCGGCAGCTGTCCGACAGCACCATTGCGCTGTCGATCAAGGGCGAGGCGCTGAGCAAACTGGCGTTCCTGCCAGGCCAGTATGTGAACCTCGCAATTCCCGGCAGCGAGCAGACCCGCGCTTATTCCTTCAGCTCGCTGCAGCGTGACGGCGAGGTCAGTTTCCTGATCCGCAACGTTCCCGGCGGCTTGATGAGCAGCTTCCTCACCGGCATGGCCAAGGCCGGCGACAGCATGAGCCTGGCCGGGCCGTTGGGCAGTTTTTACCTGCGCGACATCCGCCGGCCGTTGTTGCTGCTGGCCGGCGGTACGGGTCTGGCGCCGTTCACCGCGATGCTGGAAAAAATCGCCGAGCAGGGCAGTGAGCATCCGCTGCATTTGATCTACGGCGTGACCAACGATTTCGATTTGGTGGAACTGGACCGGCTCGAAGCGTTGGCCGCGCGAATCCCGAATTTCAGCTTCAGTGCCTGCGTCGCCAACCCCGACAGCCAGCACCCGCTCAAGGGCTACGTGACCCAGCACATCGAGCCACGGCATTTGAACGATGGCGACGTCGACGTCTACCTGTGCGGCCCGCCGCCGATGGTCGAAGCGGTCAGTCAGTTCATCCGCGAACAAGGCGTCGCGCCGACGAACTTCTACTACGAGAAATTCGCCGCCAGCGCGGCTTGAGCATTTGTCAGCAGTGACTCACGTTTCCTGTAGGAGCCAGGCTTGCCGGCGAAGGCGTCCTTGAGTGCGCCTTCGCCGGCAAGCTTGGCTCCTACGAAAAGCGACTCACCGCGAAAACAATATTCGCCACGAGGTAGGTATGAACAGATTCACAGACAAAGTCGCGCTGATCACTGGCGCGGCGCAAGGCATCGGTCGGCGGGTGGCGGAGCGTATGGCCGCCGAGGGTGCGCGGTTGATTCTGGTCGATCGCTCGGATTTGGTGTTCGAGGTGCAGCAACAATTGGGGCAGGGCAGCCAGGTGCTCGCGCTGACCGCCGACCTTGAGCAATACAGCGAATGCAGCCGCGTGATGCGCGCTGCCGTCGAGCGCTTTGGGCGTCTGGATGTGCTGGTCAACAACGTGGGCGGTACGATCTGGGCCAAGCCTTTCGAGCACTACGAAGAGCAGCAGATTGAAGCCGAAGTCCGTCGTTCGCTGTTTCCGACGCTATGGTGCTGCCATGCCGCGCTGCCGTACATGCTTGAACAAGGCAGCGGCGCTATCGTCAACGTCTCGTCCATCGCCACTCGCAGCATCAATCGCGTGCCGTACGGCGCCGCGAAGGGCGGCGTCAATGCGCTGACCGCTTGTCTGGCGTTTGAAACCGCCGGTCGCGGGGTTCGGGTCAATGCCACCGCACCCGGTGGTACCGAAGCACCGCCGCGGGTCATCCCGCGTAACAGCACAGAGCAAAGCGCCGAAGAAAAGGTCTGGTACCAACAAATTGTCGACCAGACGCTCGACAGCAGTTTGATGAAACGCTACGGCACGCTGGATGAGCAGGCAGGCGCTATTCTGTTTCTGGCCAGCGACGAAGCGTCGTACATCACCGGCATGATCATGCCGGTGGGCGGCGGCGACCAGGGCTGACGCGACTCATTAAAAACAACCTGCAAACATATGAGCGACAAACCCACGATTGTGCTGGTCCATGGTTTTTGGGGCGGTGCCGCCCACTGGAACAAAGTCATCGCCGAACTGTTGACCAAGGGCTACACGAAGATCCGCGCGGTCGAGATACCGCTGACGTCACTGGCCGACGATGCCGAGCGCACGCGCAAGATGGTCGCTCAGGTGCCGGGGCAGGTATTGCGGGTGGGCATTCCTATGGCGGCGCGGTGATCACCGAGGCCGACGATCAACCGAATGTCGTGGGGCTGGTGTACATCGCCGCATTCGCCCCGGACGCCAGTGAAAGTCCCGGCCGCATCACTCAGCGGCATCCTCCCGTGGCGGCGGCCAACCTGGCATCCGACAGCGATGTATTTGTGGGTCAAACCTGAGCTCTACCACGAAAGTTTCTGTCAGGATCTGCCCGCGACCGAAGGCTTGGTCATGGGCCTCACCCAGAAAGCGCCCCTGGCCAGTACTTTCGGTGACACCATTAAAATGGTGGCGTGGAAGACCAAGCCGTCGTGGTATCAGGTGTCCAGCGATGACCGCATGATCGCGCCGCAATATCAGCAATGGATGGCCGGGCGACTGAACGCCAGGGAAGTACTGACCTTGAACGCCAGCCATGCTTCGCTGGCCTCGATGCCGGCCGAGATTGCGGCGTTTATCGACAAGGCCGCGACCGCGTTAGCCTAGACACCATTACAGGCGGCGCTGAAAGGTCCTGACAATCTTGAGCGTGGCGTCGCTTGTGTTCAGGTTCTGGACCGCGTCCAGCGGATACCGCATGCAATCGAAAATTTCATTTTGTGGCCAAGCCTCGTCCGAGTTGAGCACCGAAGCCGCTGTTTCAAGGGTTGGAGTAAGGGGGGCGACAGAAAGTGCAAAGGAATGTCGAAACCTGGCGCGACGTCTGGTCGGCACTTGAGCAAAGGTCGGGTGTAAGGTAGCCAAGTCAATCGTGGCTTATCACTGCCGAAAAGGAGGTGAATATGAGCGTTCCGATGCTTAACAAAATGCACATGAACGGTTATGACGTACTCAGCGTAAACAACGGCCCTTGGCGGGTTTGCACCAAAGGCGACCGGCTCGGTGCCTTTGCCAGCAGAGAGGAAGCACTGGCCTACGCGGCTGCGCTGCCTGGCTACAAAGCGGGTCGATCGACTCGAAGTCGGAAATCAGAATGAGCGTGAGCTTGAAGCCCTGGAATGCCGGGGCTTTTTTTGTCGTAAAACCACGGCCAGGAGGATTCTAAGCGCGACATTCGGGTGATAGGGTGCCCGCTTTCAATCCAAGGATGAACTCATGTTGAAAGTCGCTGGACTGCGCTGGCAGTGTGGTCTGCTCTTTGTTTTGCTGGCGTAAGTCAGGCTCAAACCCAGGCGCCAGGCGAAATCCACACTAATCAAATGGTCTGCGATGTTTTCCGTACATTGGCCGGATCGATCATGCAGTCTCGGCAGAATGGCGAATCGAAAGAAAGTTTGCTGGCGGGGAAGTCGGGTAATCCTGATCACGACGCGTTAGGTGAAATGCTGATCAACGAAGCGTACAACCAGCCCGTCCTCGATTCTTCAGAACTCAAGAGCAAGGCAATCAATACGTTCGCGGATAAATGGCGGAACACCTGTAATAAGCCAGTTTCCAGCTAGCCCGGTACGCCAACCAGGTTAATAACCTCCACCGCTCGCACTGCGAGAGGGCTCCCTGGCTTTCTGTTGCGCGTGGCTCCATTGCGCGCAGTTCATGAAGCTTTTGTGTTCGACTTTGCCCCTGTCATCGAAGCTGATGCTGTACGGCTTCTGTTGCCCGGTCTGTGTCAGCTTGTAGTCAAAGCAACTGCCAGGCACCACCGTGCGCTCCGTTATGGATAAAGGCTGACCGCTAATCTGCTGAACCTGATCCTTGCTCATGCCGGTCTCGACTTTGCGACCAGCGGCTGGTCGCGATAAACGTGCGAATCAGTGCTGCAGCCACCCGTCGCCGCCAGCACGACGACCAGCGCGAATAGAGGCTTGTTCATGACATCGCTCCCGTTAGTGAGCTTTCGTCCGACTGATGACCTTGGCTTTCACTTCTTCGGCATAGCCCGCCAGTCGCTGTTCATCGCCTTGAAACAGGTCGCACAATTTCAGGGCAGCTTGCGCATCCACATCATTACCGGCCTGGCGTAGTTGCTCTGCGATGCGCAAGAGTTCCACTGCCGACCACCTCAAGTCCGACGCAACGCCTTGCAGGTCACGTCGAAGTTCATTTTCATCTTCGTTAAGCCACATGATGACCTCCTGCAAATACCCCTCAACAAAGCGTAGTCCCGATTAGCGGGCGGGGCGTTTGTTCAACGGAGGCTCAATGGATGGAAGGTACGCCGCTTGTCGGGAGGATAAGCCCGAACGAACCGGCGTGATGTCGTACTGAGGTGGCGAATTTTCGCTAGGGCGAGGCAACTTCAATGACCAGTACTGATGATTTCAGATTCCATGCGAAAGAGCTGATTGTTGATCTGAACGCAGCAACCACGGAGATGATGAATCTGATTTCGGCTCATCAGTTAAACGGTCCGGAGTGGGAGCGGGTCAATCAATGGCAGCATGAAGCCCATAAACGATGGATGAGGTATTTGAATGCAGACCACGGTGATCACAAACCAACCCCCTGAAGGGTGATTCAATAGATGGATGTCTGGACCGCTACGCGCTACATTTCCCGTTTTTCAGGATAAGGAAGCGTCATGCGGATGTTGATTGGGGGAGTAGCGATGGCGATGCTGGCAGGTTGTTCGTTGCCGGCATCCCTGGTTCCAGGTGAGCCTAACGTCAGCAAGTACAGTAACAAGACGCCCAAAGAATACGCCGCGTGTCTGTTGCCGCTATGGCAGCAGGAAGTCTCCAGAACGACTCAGACCGCGATTTCCAATGGCTACCGGATCAACGCGCCAAGCATCATTACGGCTGACGAGATTCTGGACATCGTGAAATACAAGGACGGCAGTCGGGTTTCGCTGTATCAAGGGCCGCCGTGGGCCAAGTCGGACGCAATGCGTAAAGCGGTTCGCAGCTGCTTGTAAAACTCACTTCGTGTGAACTTCGTATGTAAGCGCCGTATGTCGGAACCGAGGAACGCTTGTTCGCTGGAAAACTTCCAAGTGAAACTGTTCTTGGGAGTTTGGCGATGAATGATGATCAAAAAAAAGAAGCACTGGCTGCCTGGTACAGGCTCCTCAACGAGCCTGAAATTCGCATGGATTGTGAAGAACAGTACGACGAGTTGCTTAAGGCGGCTGATGAGATGGAGCGTACCGGGCTGATCAACGACGTGGAATGGCGCAAGTTGGTGCAGGAAGCCGGCATTGCCTTTTCAAAAGCGATAGAGGGCGTTGGCGGCGGCACCTAGGTTGACCGCACGCCGGCATTTACGGTAACTCCTCCCAACTAACCTGTATCAAGCCAAATTCCTGCGCATGGCTACGCAGCGCATCGAAATTTTGTTGATCGTGATTGTCTCCATACGAAAGCCCGATCCCCGAATGGAGGCAGGCGTAGTACCAAGCGTCTGCCTCAGTCATGTGGGAGTCGGGTTGAATAAAAATATGCCGAGTCTTGTTGAAGCCATATGTGATTTGAAAATATCGAGGGCGGGTCATCCGAATCTCCAGGTGCTGCCACTACGACATTGATGGCGTAGTGCCAGTTCCCTCTGTTTTCGGACTTTTATCAGCTTCAGCAAAACGCGACGTTTTTCATTCAGTCGTCATGCGCGCGCTCATGGCGCGTTCACGCAGGGGGGCTCAGCAAGCATGATTGGAGGCATTCAGTATTGAGCTGCGAGCACTCTTTTTCGGCTTCTACTCGTGTCGGGTAGGTCGTTGGGAGCCTTCGCTTTTCTTCATTGTCGTAGAGGTTGAACCCTATGGGGGCGGTTTTGCAGTAGAAGCGCGTTCCGTTGCGCGTTGATCCCGTTTCCGTGGGAATTGCAGGGACGACAACGAATCTTGAAATCATCTTCGCGTACTCCTTCCGAATTCACCTTAATGGGTAGCGGCTACTGGCCACCACCGCAAAGGGCGCGCTTGAAGTATCTGATGAACAGGCGGGGTTTGCCAAAAAAGGTGCTGGTGGACGCCGTCAGGAAGTTGGTCGGCGTCGCTCGTTGCCAGAAGGGTTGCCAGTGTCTAACAGCCTCCTTTCTACCAGGACATTCTGAAGTGCCTGGCGGTTTTCAGCGTCCAGCTGGTGCTCTCTCTCCTTGAGTTCCATCAGGATAGGGTTGGAGTAGGTGCGATAGATTTTCTCGGCTTTAAAAATGGATGTCATCTATCCTCCTGATCAGGCGCCCGCGACAGAATCCGCGCCATTCGATTCGGTAGAAACCCTAGTCGAGGAAATGGATTTACGCCAATAAATTGCACTGCAATGGTGCGCCTGTTTACGCGTGGCGGTTCACCAGAAGTCGACGTTCCCGAACCTGCCCTACAGGTGAACGGTGGCATCAAACTTCGACCCGGCCGTACGTGGGGTAGCCACCGGGTCGTGCAGCAACGATTAGCCTCGGTCCAGTAATGTGCGGCTGATAAAACGTGATCCCACTTCATTCAAGTGCGAATCATCCAGGTACAACAGTTGGCCCTTGCTAATCGGGCTGCACACGCCTGTCGGACATATCACCTGATTGGGATCGATAAAGTGCACCTGCGGGTACTTCTCGCGAATATCAGCCTAATAGGGCGCCTTGGGGGTTTGGGTAACCGAGCAATCGTGGTCGGTACCGAACCATCAAGTGGCGGATCGGGCAACTTGCGGCTTTTTCGATGTGCTGATTCCTCAAGATGACGATGACCTCTTCGCTGTGCGCCACCACCCGCTTGATACTCGCCTCGACCATGTCTTTGGCAATCGCGTCCCTGGAACAGATCGCCGCCAGCACCACATAGCGGTAATGGTTCTGCTCGATCAGGCTGAACGCCCGCTCGTTGCGTTGTGCACAATGGGCGGCATAGACCGCGGACATGTCGACGGTGTACCCGAGGATCGGCGGGGACGAGTCCATGGTGTAGTCCATGATCCGAGAGGTTGTTGGGTTTGGCCAGAAGATCGACCATGCCGGTGAAGTGATTGGCAAACGAATCGCCGATCATGATGCCGTCCAGCCCTTCTTTTTGACCCCCAGACGACACGCGTCATTAGGTGCAGTGCCGTGGAGAGCATTGGTGACTTGGTGCCCCCTGCGAATCTCGCTCGGCTTTTGCAGGGTCATCGCTTCGAGTTGCGCAACATCAGGGCTGAAACGTTGCGCAAACCCATTGAATTGCAGGTTCAGCACCGCCAACGCGGCCAGGCCCAATTCCGAAACGGCGAATCGACGGGCGAAGACCCGGGAAAAGTGCGACGTCGCCCCGTTGCGATCACAGTGGCCAGCAATACCGTCACCAAGGCAGGAACAATGCGATTGATGCGCCGCTGATAAAAACCCTTCAGCGAAAAAGCGTTGCGCTTGACCTCGGAATAAACCTGGAAGGTGATCAAAAAGCCCGAGATGACAAATAAGATGTCAACGCCAACGAACCCTCCTGGCAGCAGGCTGGCGTTGAGGTGATGCAAAAGTACCGCGATAACCGCCACAGCCCCAGCCCATCGATGTCCGAACGGTACTTGCCCTGTGCCATGTGCCTGACCATCCCTAACGCTGTTGCTATCTGTCGGACGTCCGAGCCATGACGACCACTGTCAAGATTTGGACACAACCCACCTCACCTATCATTTGTAGTTGGAAATTTGACGGTGAGCAAAATTGAAATGCGAAATAATTGCGCGGATTCAGGGCGCTCTTCCTGGACGAGTTGATTCTGTTGAGATTCGATAGTTTGGATATCAAGCCTCGGCTGTCGGTAGAACTTGATTGATATCAACCGTAATCATCGGAGTGCCCTGTACGCTGGGGGAAAGCGATGTTCGTGACATCCGCTGTGTGTGAATCGTGTTCATCGGAACCAAGATTGAGAACCCCATGCTCTATCCGCTGTTTCTGACATTGCATCTGTTTGCCGCGCTGATTTTTATCGGCACGGTTTTCTTCGAAGTCCTGTTCCTTGAAAGTATCCGCAAACAATTGCCCGTCAAGGTCATGCTGCTGGTTGAGCAGGGTATCGGTCGACGCGCGCGCACCCTGATTCCATGTGTTTTGCTGGTGCTGTTCGGTGCCGGGTCGGGGATGGTCTGGTTGCGCTATTTGCCGGCCCTTGCCACACCAATGGCCTCTTCGTTCGGCACATTACTGATGTTGAAGATCGTGGTCGCGGTCAGCGTGCTGATGCACTTCCTGGTCGCCATGTACCTGTTCAAAACTGACCGGATGAGTGCTCGGTATCTGCATTTCATCCACGGCAGCCTGTTCTGCCACATGGTCGTCATCGTACTGCTGGCCAAGGGCATGTTTTACCTGACGTGGTGACCTGGCTTGACCGGTGGACTGTTGCACAACCAGCACTTTGCCCGCGCTTGATACAAATCAAGGTGCATTAGTCGCCAGACCCCGACACGGTTAGTCCGCAGCCAGTCTCGGAGACCCGTCATGCTCAATTTTTTTCCCCACCCCAGCGAGCTGAACATCCGGTGCGATCAAGGTGTGTTCGATCCCAACTACCCTGTTGGCACTCAGAAATTCCATGACGGTATCGGCTCGCTTGATTTGTTTCGTGCCTTACGTGTCAGCCGCCAGAAGTGCCGTCCACTGTCGCTGAGCGTGCAACTGCCTTCTAACCTGAGGACTGCCTTGTGTTCACCTCGCGATATTTCATGCGAGTACAGGGGTGTCGAACACTATCTTCAGCGTCTGCAGCATGAGATTGACCTCGTCGGTTGTCATTTGGGGACCGGGCAGCGGGTCGAGCAGTTTCATTTGGGGGGCGGAACACCCGCAATCGCCCACCTCAGACGGCTGATGAGTCATCTTCGTGGCCGATTCAACTTTCTCGGACATGAGTGCGGTGATTACAGCATTGAAGTTGACCTTCACCACACCGACTGGTCGACCATGGGCGTGCTGCGAGATCTGGGATTCAACCACTTGAGCATCGGCGTTCCCGACATCGGTGCCGACAGTGAGATGTCGGTGGACTGATATCCGTGCGATCGCCATTGATATGGTCGACACGTTCTGGCATCTCCTGGCCCATAAAGAGAAAGGCCAAGCGGTGCAGGCTCCGGTACTTCTTGTCGACCATCACGACCAAGTAGCCATTTGTGGCCTTGGTTGCCGCGACCGATCCCGCCTTCGCGCTGCCTTGGTCAATCCGCCAGGTGAATAACCCGCTGCCAGGGTCGTAGCTCAGCAGTTCTTCGAGGTAGTCCTGATTTCCGAGCATGCGGGTCCTATGCCGGGACATGCCCGGGAGGTAAGGGATTAGGTGTAGTGCTTCAGTATGGAACGGTGCGCACCGTGAAACTTTGCTCAACAGAGACCGGAGCACTGCCGCATGAAACGACTGACCGAGTGGATAAACCTGATCGCTGCTGTGATTCGCCTGATCTACGTGATCATCCGTACGGGCTGGGTGTGATCTGGCGAAGAATGCGCTTGCCGATCCAGCGAACGACGGTGACAGCCTTGCTGTTCCCGATCGCCTTGTAGCGCGGGCCGTCCGGACACTCGTTGGCAGGCTTGCCACGCCACGGGATCAGCGAGTAGTCGTCGGGTTGGCCTTGGAGGCGTTCGCACTCACGAGGAATCAATCGGCGAACACTGCTCGTCGAGATCAGGGCCTCGCTGCCGCCGCCGCCGGCGTCACCCGAGGATGATCGAAGACTGGGCAGCCCAGGGCTGTATTCGCTAATTCCGCGAAGAACAGAAACAATAGGCTGGCCACGGCCGGTGCCGTCCTCGCTGCCGTCGAAGCCGTCAGCCTTAAGCGTATGGGTAATGTCGCCAGTGATGCACACCGCGACCTGGCCGCCTGCGTTCGCATGGCTTCCGGAGTGGTTCATTGCATGCAATGTTGGCGCGACTGTTCCAGCGTCCGCACCGTGATCTTTGCAGGAGAATGCAAGGATGGCGTTCTCCATCCCGTTGTTCCGTCCAAGGGTGTGTGCTTGGTCGATCCGGACGTCAGGGTCTTGCGTGCCGTGCACCACGAGCAAGCCTGATTCAGCATCCTGCTGAGTGGCGCTGCCGGCTGCCTTGCCGTTGGCCTGAAGTGTCCCGGCTACGATAAAGGCTTCGGAATCGGCGCGATGACTGCTCTGGGCCTGGGCTCGAAGTGCGGGTGCAGTGATAGGGATATCGTCGAGCGAGTACCCTCCGGACTTACGCCCGCCGCCAGCGAGTGTCGGCGCGACGAAGAACGTCTCGCTTTCCATGTCGAGCCGGCTGTCTTTGGCGGTCAACGTCGCCGAGCGCTCGACCGATCCTTCTAGGCTGTGGCCACCGAACGCCGGTATCCCGCCGAACATTAATACTGCTGGCCCTTCATCACCCTCACAGTTCATGCAGCCGTACGGTCCGAGCTCCTCTCCGAAGACTTCTCCGCACCCGCACCCGCACCCGCACTGGAGCGCAGGACCGAAAGGAGCTGTTCCGGTAACGTGTTGCCCCTCGCCTCGGCGCGGCGCAGTATCCCGGCGCACGCCTTCTCGCTCAAAAAGTACCTCGGTGGGATCGAATCCGTTTCGAGCACTTGCGACAACGAACACACGGCGGCGTCGTTGGGCCAGGCCGTAATATTGGGCGTCCAGGATCCGCCATGCGATTGTTCTTTTGGGTCCATACACACAACCAGCGTCCGGCCACCTTTTCCCTGAAGGCTGCAGCTCGCAGTCTTCCCCAGCAAGCGCGCCAAGAAAGCATCCGAAGGCGTTCCCTTTGTCGCTGAGGACGCCGGGGACGTTTTCCCAGACGATGACACAGGGGGGGCTTTCTACTGCCGGCTCGAACATAGTCAGTTGCATCTGCGAGCGCCACGTATTTGATGGTGAGGGCGCCGCGCGGGTCGAGTAGACCCTGGCGCATGCCGGTGACGCTGAATGCTTGGCAAGGTGTGCCGCCGACCAGCACGTCCGGTGCGTCGATCTTGCCGGCCAAGACCAGGGCGCCGAGTTTGGTCATGTCGCCGAGGTTCGGCGTGTTCGGGCAGTGGTGAGCCAGCACCGCGCTGGGGAAGGCTTCGATCTCGGCGAACCAAGTGGCGCGCATGCCCAGCGTGTGCCATGCCTGGGTTGCGGCTTCTATGCCGCTGCACACGCTTCCATAGGTAATGGGCATGATGGCTCCTCGCCGGTATAGTCCAGAGAATTTTATGGAGGGATTCAAATGCAGATTTTGGATTGGTTTGAACAACGTAGGGCGCTGAAGCAGATCCGTAAGGTAGAAAAGGAAAATGACAAAATTCTCCCCTTACAGGCGGGAGATGACTGGGAGCGATATGACTTAGAGTCAGAAAGGATTTTTGAAATGCGTCAGTCGGTGCTAACTCGATATCTGACCATAAAGGCAGCTGACTTGCATGTTCCGCTTCCCGATCGACGCAACAAGTCTTTCTGGAGAAACGCGGAAATAGATGACGATCCGCCACGGCCAAGATACCTGACTGAACAAGGTGTCGCCGAAGCCAGAAAGGTGATTCGGGAAGAGCAGAAGGCTAGGAGAGATGCTATCGCCTTTTGGATTCCAGTATTTTTCGGCGCGGCTGGTATGGTCATTGGGATAGCAGCGGCCTTAAATAAAAGCTAGTCACCGCAAAAACACTCAATGGCCTCGTCTTGGTCGGCGAACATGTCGAACTGGGTGTCTGAGTAATCGAGCATTTGCTGGTAGCTGGGTCGGTCGCTTCGGAAGCGTGCGCCGTCACCGGTGAACTTGCCTCCGGATACCACCGAGCTTTCCATGCGTGCCCACCACTCGGCCTTGGGTCGGTCGCTGGCGATGATCGAATAGACCTGCTTGGCGCCCTTCAGAAAGCAGAGGTCACAGTTGCCTTCCAGCGTGCGGCCATTGATCGTTGGCAACTTCAGGTCGAATGGTTGGCTGGACCAGAATTCACTGACGTCCTGCACTCCGACCCCGGCATCAGCCAGCGGCATCAACATCGTGGCCCACTTGCTTTCGCTGGTGCTCTTCCTGTGCCGAATCTTCACGACGCGGCGCGGCTCGTCGGCGCGGATGCCAGTCATCATGTCCACCGGCGCCTCCTAAGTCGAAAGGCCAAGGCTGCGAAGGTACTTGTGAATGATCCGAATCTTCAGGTCGATGGTGCAGAACCTGGTCACCGGGTTGGGCAAGTACTTCCGCTTGCGAATTAGCGCTTCGAACGGCTCGCCCTGGCGACTGGCACTTGCGAAGTCGACAACCTCAAACCCGGCCTCGTTATCGCGGAACTCAAGCCAAACGATCGGCACCGCCCAGCGCTCGGCGCACTCCCTAACAAAGTCCAGAGTGGCAGGGTGTTCTTTACCGGTGTTGGCGAAGGCGACTACCAAATCGCTCTGGTCATCGTTGTTGTCCAGCACTTGGCGCAGCATGTAGGCGCTGGTGCGACCGCCGGAAAAGCTGACGACAGTCGTCCCGGACAATTTGTAGGGAGACATAAGAAATCCTCGCCAGAGTAGCGTGTGAGTCCGAAATGGGATAAAAATCGGATTGGCTATATCGCCGCAGGATTGAGAGAGTGCTAATGGGATGTTGGGGAGCTGTTGTGGGTGGATCGGGTGGGTTCACTGTCACTGAATGGAAAGTACTGAGACCAGATGGAACCTACACCGTCGCAGAGTGGATTGTTCATGGACCAGGTCTCCCTGAAGCAGGCATGTCATGCCCTAGTCTGGCTGCTGCCAATGCTCTTGCATTGGAGTTTCATCAGGTCTATCCGTACCCCGAAACGCTATCTACTGGACTTACTGAAGTTGTTGCGCCGGAGCCGGTTACAGCAATATCTGAAGAACATAGCTCCGGGCCTCAGTGACCTCAGGCTTGCCGCCGCCCTCCGTGACCGGATGCGACAAGGTCTGATGCGGGGCGCGATAGGCGTGTAAGATCGCCGCCATTAACGAAGTCGCGCAATGGCGATTTCTAACGAGCACGGACTAACAGCCAGAACGAAAGAAAAATTCTTCAGCGGTTTGGCAATCGCATCGAGCCTAGTAACGCTATGTGGAGCTCCTGCTACTTTTGGAGTACCAGTTTTTAACCATATCGATCTAGGAGCATTGTTGATGGCTATTACAGCGGCATTTGGATGGGGCGGGGCGGCGCTGGGAGCGTACGATTTTCCAAATTGCGAAGGGTTTTACGAGTAGCGCTGGAGGGTGTCCCTGATTTTGTGTAAACGGGATTTCTATTAAACCGTTAACAGCCGATCTTCAAACTGGATACTGAAGCGATTCAAAGCCGCTTTCCAGTCCCGGATCGGCATTGTCCACTTTTTGCTGATGTTGTTCAGCGCCAGATAAAACAGCTTCATCACCGCCTCGTCGGTCGGAAATGACGCACGCGTTTTGATCACTTTACGCAGGCTCATGTTGATCGATTCGATGGCATTGGTGGTGTAGATCACCTTGCGAATTTCGGCTGGATAGTCAAAAAACGGAATCACCCGAG
>NZ_SISB01000012.1 GCF_004310295.1 Pseudomonas sp. BGI-2
TGCTGGTGCTGGCCGCACTGAACCGATTTCACCTTGGCCCGCTTTTGGAGCGGTCGTTGCGGGAGGGGGAATATCGAGTGGCGGCGAATGCGTTAAGGCGCAGCGTGTTGGTCGAGTTATCGACAGCGGTTTTGATTGTGGGGCTAGTGGCTTGGTTGGGAACGTTAAGTCCTGATATGGAGATAACATCCAAATAGCGTTGCCAAAATTCGTTCATCATCGCTATTGCGAGCGAGCAGGAGCTTGACTTCCTGATTGGCCATGGGTACGTCGGGCTCATCCATGAAACCAAAGTGCAGGACAATCCCGTTTCTGAATAACACCTTCAAATATTTAGAGACACTTGAAAGGCGGGATTTCTCAAGGGAACTGCACTACTGGCCGATAACCCGAACGGTCATGGTCTTCTTCTCAAATTGCCTGGAAATCTTCGATGCTGTCGTATCACCAAAAGAGTTTTCTGATCGTCGATGATTTCTCGGATTTCCGCAGTTCCGTCAGGTCCATGCTGCGTGAACTGGGGGTCAAGGACGTCGACACCGCGGATACCGGTGAGCAGGCGCTGCGCATGTGTTCGCAGAAGGCCTACGATTTCATCCTGCAGGATTTCCACCTCGGCGACGGCAAGAAGAACGGCCAGCAAGTCCTCGAAGACTTGATGATCGAGAAGCTGATCAGCCATGAAAGTGTGTTCGTCATGGTTACCGCCGAAACCAGCCAGGCCATGGTGCTCAGCGCGCTGGAACACGAGCCCGACGCTTACCTGACCAAACCGTTCAACCGTTCCGGCCTGGCCCAGCGCCTGGAGCGTCTGGAACAACGCAAGAATTTGCTCAGGCCGATCCTGCAAGCGCTTGATCGTGGCAAACCGCTCGAAGTACTCAATGCCTGCATCGAGCTGTGCAAGAAGGACATCCGTTATTCGCCGCTGTGCCTGCGTTACCGCGCGGACGCCTTGCGCGACCTGAATCAGAACGAAGCGCTGGAACGCCTCTACGACAGCATCATTGCCGATCGCCCCTTGCCGTGGGCGTTTGCCGGGCTGGGCAAGTTGCTGTTCAAGCGCGGCCAGGTTAGCCAGGCCAAGGGCATCTACGAAAAAGCCCTGAAAGTGTTTCCGATGATGCCGGCGCTGTATGACGGCATGGCCGACGTGCTGGTGGTCGAAGGGGATAACAAGGGCGCGCAGAAAGTATTGGAAGAGGCCATTCGCCTGTCGCCGCTGGCCGTGCGCCGGCAAGCGCTGCTGGGCAAACTGGCGATGGCCAACGAAGATTTCGACACGGCCTCCAAGGCGTACCGCCAGGCTGTGTCCCAAGGCGCTCAATCGCGTTTCAAGGATGCCGAAAGCAACCTCGGCCTGGCCCACGCCTTGATCAGCAAAGGCAGCGAGAAAGGTCTGGATACCCGCACTCGACTGGAAATCAACACGACCCTCAGTCTGGTGGCCAAGGAAAACCCCAGCGATCCCGGCTTGCAGATTCGTGCGCGCCTGATGAAAGCCACCAGCCTGTTGCTCAACGACGCAGAAACCGCCGAGAAGCTCACCGAGCAGGCGATGATGCGCCTCGATGGCATGGAGCAGTTCATGAGCGCCGAAGCGGCGCTGTTAGTGGCCAAGCAGCTGCAAATGCTTGGCCAGGCGAGCGCCGGCGCGTCGATGCTGAAAAACTGTGCGGAAATCTACGGTGACGATCCGGTGGTGATGCAAGGCATCGCCAAACTGACCGATGACCCGACGATTCTCAACCAGAGTAACGCGGCCTCCGACCTCAACCGTCAAGGCGTGCAGGTGTACAAGACCGGCAACCTGGTCGAAGCTCGAGCGGTGTTTCGCAAGGCCCTGCACATGCAACCGAAGAACATCAGTATCGCGCTGAACATGGCGCAGTCGCTGCTGCACGGCACGGACACTAGCGTACCGTCGGCCGAACTGGATGAATGCCGGGCCTGCCTGAAACTCGTCGGCATGATGCCCGACACCGACGCGCGTTATCCGCGCTACCAGAAACTGAAAATCAAGGCGTTCAGCGGATGAGCCAAGACAACTCTGCACTGGATTTTTCCACGGTGATTGCCTCCACCGTCCACGACATGAAGAACTCGTTGGCCATGCTGATGCAGGCTCACAGCCAATGGCTGGCGCGCTTGCCGGATCCCGAGCAGCACAGCCCGGAGCAGGGTGTCATCGAGTACGAGTTCGCTCACCTTAACGGCATGCTCGTGCAGTTGCTGGGGCTGTACAAACTGGGCGTCAATCAGATGCCGTTGCAACCGGCCTACCATGATCTGGATGACTTCCTCGAAGCGCAGTTGGCCTGTCATCAAGAGGTGTTCGCCAGTCGCGGCATTGTCGCGACCTACGAAGTCGACCCGTTGAGCCCCCTGGGTTTCTTCGACCGGGAGCTGGTGGCCTCGGTGCTGGCCAATACCATCACCAACGCCATTCGTTACGCCCGCCAGTCGCTGCTGATCAGCGTCAGCGATGAGGGCGGTCAACTGGTGCTGACCATCAACGACGATGGCGACGGTTATCCACCCGCGATGATCGAGCTTCAGTCGGATTATGTGCAGGGCATCAACTACAGCAGTAGCAGCACCGGTCTGGGCCTGTACTTCGCCGGACGGATCGCCGCGCTGCACCAGCGTAATGGCGTCGGCGGGCGCACCAAAATCAGTAACGGCGGCCCGTTGGGCGGCGGCCTGTTCAGTCTCTATCTGCCCTGACGTTCTTTTTGTGTGGCGCTGCTTGATATTCCGAACAGGCGGAGCCTATTTTGTACGGGTCGCCGCTCGCGGCTCCCACAATTACAAAGGATTGCGTCATGACAACCGATGGCCAGCGTTCACTCGCGCAGCGATTGACGGGCATTGATGAGATTGAATGTGTTACGCCGGATTTGAACGGCGTGCCTCGTGGCAAGGTAATGACGGCCGAGGGGTTTCTCGAAGGGCGGCGTTTGCAGATGGCGCGGGGTGTGCTGCTGCAATGCATCATGGGCGGATATCCGCCAGCACGTTTTTACGGCAGCGATGATGGCGACCTGGCACTGGTGCCTGACCCTGCGCACATCCACCGCTTGCCCTGTAGCGATCAACCGCGGGCATTGGCCATTTGCGACGCCGATGAACTGACCGGTGAGAGCTCGAAGCTGTCGACCCGCGGCCAACTTAAAGCGGTCATCGCGCGTTACGCGGCCCTGGGCCTGGCGCCAGTGGTGGCGACCGAGCTGGAATTTTTCGTGTTCGCGCCCAATCCCGATCCGACGCAACCGTTCCAGCCGCCGCTGGGCCTGGACGGTCGGCGTGAGGAAGGGCATTCGGCGTTCAGTGTCAGTTCCAATAACGGCTTGCGGCCGTTCTTCAGTGAAGTCTATGCCTGCATGGCGGCGCTGGGCTTGCCCCGGGACACGTTCATGCACGAGATGGGCGTCAGCCAGTTCGAGATCAACTTGCTGCACGGCGATCCGTTGCTGCTGGCCGACCAGACGTTCCTGTTCAAGCATCTGCTTAAAGAAGTCGCGCTCAAGCACGGCCTGATCGTGGTCTGCATGGCCAAACCGCTGGCGCACACGCCGGGCAGTTCGATGCACATTCACCAAAGCATCGTCGAGATCGGCAGCGGGCGGAATGTGTTCAGCGACGAGGCCGGTCAGCCGACGGCGACCTTCCGGCATTTCATTGGTGGTCAGCAGGCCGGGATGGCGGATTTCACCGCGCTGTTTGCGCCGAACGTGAATTCCTATCAGCGCTTGTGCCATCCGTTTGCCTCGCCGAACAATGCCTGCTGGTCCCACGACAACCGTGCCGCCGGATTGCGCATTCCGGCCAGTTCGCCGGCCGCTCGTCGGGTCGAGAACCGCTTGCCGGGTGCCGACGCGAATCCCTATCTGGCGATCGCCGCCAGCCTTGCCGCCGGTTTGCATGGTATCGAAAACGAACTGGAGCCGAGCGAGGCGATCCAGGGTGAATTCGACGTCCCGGATAATCTTGCGTTGCCGTGTACCTTGCATGCCGCTCTTGAACGTCTGAAACGTAGCCAATTGGCGAATGAACTGTTTGGCAAGGAGTTCATCGAAGGCTACGTCGCTTCGAAGACCATGGAGTTGACCAGCTTCTTTGATGAAATTACTCCCTGGGAGCGCCGTGTCCTGGCCGCCCAGGCCTGACGACCTGTCGTCTTCGGGCTATCTTTTCGGATAGCCCGTTTCTCACCGCAAGGAGCCGCTCGGAACGCCGATGCGCCAAATCTGGAAACCTTTTCGAGCGCTTTATTTTGCCTCGCTGATGATGTTGATCGGCTCAGGCTTGCTGAGTACGTATCTGGGCTTGCGCCTGGCGGCGGATAACGTCGACAGTTTGTGGGTCGGTGCGTTGATGGCGGCCAACTATTTTGGCCTGGTACTGGGCGGCAAGATCGGTCACCGACTGATCGCCCGGGTCGGGCATATTCGTGCTTATTCAGCCTGCGCCGGGATTGTCGGCGCGGCAGTGCTGGGTCATGGCCTGGTCGACTGGCTGCCGGCCTGGATATTCCTGCGGGTGATCGTCGGCCTCGGCATGATGTGCCAGTACATGGTCATCGAAAGCTGGCTCAATGAGCAGGCCGAAGCGTCGCAGCGCGGCACGGTGTTCAGCGGCTACATGATCGCTTCCTACCTGGGGCTGGTGCTGGGTCAGCTGATTCTGGTCATGCACCCGGCCCTGGGCCTGGAGTTGCTGATGCTGGTCGCTTTGTGCTTCGCGCTGTGCCTGGTGCCGGTGGCCCTCACACGTCGTATTCACCCGGCACCGCTGCATCCTGCGCCAATGGAACCGCGATTCTTCATCAAGCGGGTGCCGCAGTCGTTGAGTACGGTGCTGGGAGCGGGGCTGATCATTGGCTCCTTCTACGGTCTGGCGCCGCTGTATGCCTCGCAGCAAGGGTTATCCACGGAGCAGGTCGGTCTGTTCATGGGTAGCTGCATTTTTGCCGGGTTGCTGGTTCAGTGGCCGCTGGGCTGGCTGTCCGACCGTTATGACCGGGCGTTGTTGATCCGCTGTTTTGCGGTGATCCTGGCCCTTACCGCGTTGCCGCTGGCAATCATGCAACAGGTACCGCTGGAGGTATTGTTTGTCACCGGGTTCTTCTGTTCGCTGGTAATGTTCTGCCTGTATCCGCTGGCGGTGGCGTTCTCCAATGATCACGTCGAAGGCGATCGTCGCGTGTCCCTGACCGCGATGTTGCTGGTGACCTACGGCGTTGGCGCCAGTATCGGGCCGTTGGTGGCCGGGGTGCTGATGAAGCTGTTTGGCAGCCACATGCTGTATGCCTTCTTCAGTTTCTTCGCGTTGGTGCTGGTGTGGCGGATTCGCCCGAAAGCGGTCACCAACCTGCATCAGGTCGACGATGCGCCGCTGCATCACGTGGCCATGCCGGACAGCATGTCGAGTTCGCCACTGGTGGCGTGCCTTGACCCGCGGGTCGATGAGCAGGTGGTGCAGGATCAGATGCAGAACCCGATCAACCCAGAACCTGCGCCTGAACCCGAACCGGAACCCGAAACCGATCCACCGCCCGAAGACCCGGGCGCGGGCCGCGAGCAAAGTTTTACCGAAGCCAGGCCTTAAAACCGGCGTATAAAAAACGGGCAGTCACCGCAAGGGACTGCCCGTTTTTTGTTGAAGCGTTGTATCAGATGTCGTCTTTGTCGAAGCGGCGCGCTTCACGCTGAAGCTGATAGACGAACCGTTCGACCTGGCGCTGCACCAGTCCGCTCATGTTGTGAAAGCGGATGCCGGCGAAGGTGGTGGAGATTCTTTCTTCGAAGTGCAGGTAACGCAGTTCCACCGGCGCGGTCATGCTGCCGAATGGCAGATTGGCAACAAAGCGGTCGTAGACCTGACCCAGTTGCAGCTTGGCGGTGATGTCACCTTCAAAGCGCAGCTTGCAGCCAGTGGCCGAGATGTCCAGCAACTTGCCCCTGATCGGGAACTTGAGCTTTTCACCGCCCAGTTCGACATCGATCAGTTGCGCCAGCTTCAATGCCGCCCGAAAAGCATTGCGGCGCTGGTGGTAGACCACTTCATCAGGGAGAGTGCCACGGTAGCAGCGATCACCGGATTCATCGATGGTCAGCAGGCCATTGCTTTCCCAGGCAATGCGCACGCCGTCGTGGAAGCCTTCAACGCGAAATGGCTCGCCGGCCAGCAGATAACGTTCGCCGTCGCGAGGCACCATTTCGTCCAGGGCAATGCTGTTGCCGTCACGGTCGACGTCCACCAGATAACTCTGGAAGCGCTGGCTGCGTTCGTGGAACGTTATGATCAGCGGGTCATGGCTCTCTTGCAGCTGCCGCAGGTTACCGGCGATTTCCATCGGCGTGGATAGCACCTTGGGTGGCTGCGGAGCATCTTCCGCGTTTAAGGCATTGAACACGGTTCATCATTCTCCAGACAAAATATGACTGCGACTTGCCAGCATACTGCCAGCATGTGAGGCGTCTTCATAGAGCGTGCTCATTAACAGGCTCAAGCCTGACTAAGCGGGCGCGGCTTCGCTAGCATGGAGGTTGATCCGCGGGCATCGTAAAGCGCTGGCGGTTCACCGCCGTTGAGGATTTTCAGCTGATTGGCCGTGGCGGCCTGCTGGACCAGGATCGACTGGCCATTTTTGATGTTGGCCACCTGGCATTGAGCCAGGAGATCGGTCAGTTTGTCGCTCTGCTCCCGCAATTGATCGCCGATGCTCGACTGGCTGGCAAGTTGTTCCAGGCCGTTGCGATTGGTCGGCAGATTGAGGCTGGCGAGGATTTCACTGCGCTTGCGGCCATGCTGATCGAGCAAAATGATCAATGCCTGTTTCTGCGCCAGAATCTCTTCGAGCAGTGGCATGTCGCGACCGTGCAAGGCGAGGGACTCGGTTTGCAGTAACTCCAGCAAGTGCTGTGCTGGGGCGAAATCGTCGGTGATCAGTTGCAGTAAATTAGTGTCGTGCATGGCTGGCCTTGGGGTTTAAGCGTCCAAAAGCCTGGCGCGGGCCTTGGCCTAGCGCTGGGCTTCGAAGTTGAGCAGTTTGTTGGCTACACGGTTGCTGTCGACTTTATAGCTGCCATCGGCAATAGCTGCTTTCAACTCGGCCACGCGGGCGTTGTCGACGGCAGGCTGATCGCGCAGCTTGTCAGTGACCTTCTGCAACTGTTGAGCCTCATTGCTGAGGTGTACCGATTCCCCGCTTTTGGCGGTACTGGCCTGTTCGGCCGGGGTATTCAGCGGCGCGGATTTGCCGGTTTCGGCAGTTTCCTTCGCGGTGCTGGTACGCGTACTACCGGTAAGTGACGAGGAGCTGTTCAAACGGCTGAAATCGATGACCATGATAAAAACCTCTGGGTATTTGGACGCTTGCCATGTTTTCGGCTATCCCTGCGAAAACTTTAGGCCCATTTATCAATGAGCTTGCATGCGCCAGCGCTAGTCCTGCCTGCGGCACAGTTTAGGGAACAGCCGGGCGGAGCGCCATCTCTTCACCAACAGATCGCTCTACATGGCCACTTCCACCTGGCCCGGCGCTGTGACTTGCGCCTTGATGACCCGCTGGGAGTTAAGGTTTTTCACACGAATCTGTTCACGCAGGCCGCCGTTGGACAGGGCTTCGCCCGGCATACGCACACTGAGCGTACCACTGCGGGCGGTAATCACCACTTGATCGCCCTTGCTGATGACTTCCGCCTGTTCGAGATGAACCAGCGTCAGCACCTGATTGGCGACCGTTGGTCGGGTAAGTTTCTGCCCGACGGCCTGATCCATGGAGGTGAAGTAACCCTGGTTGATCAGGCTGATATCCCGCTCGCGCAACATGACGTCGCCGGGCTCGATGACCCCGGCGCGTTTAAGCGGGCGCGTGGTCGTGACAACGTCTCGAAACAGGCGGACTTGAGCGGGCACGAAGACTGTCCAGGGGGACATACTGTCGCAACGAACCTTGACCGTCACCCGCCCGATCGGGGTCGCCGGGCTCTCGAGGGTGGCTGTCAATTCCTTGTCGCACATGGGCATGCGCAGTCGCGGATCGAGCTGGTTGACCTCGATTTCGTAGCGTCCCTCCGTTTGACTGGTAGCCAAATAGTCTTCTACGGTGAATTCAAGAAAGCCCTGAGTGACGCCGATAAGCATGTCAGGCAAGGTAACCGCGTCAGCAAGGGCAGGGCTGCCAGCGTTGAACAGGCAAACGGCCGACATCGCGCAAAGCAATTTGCGGGAAGTTGATGTCAGGCGTCGGAAAAATGTCGGTTCTGTGTTCATAAGAGTTAAAAAGCAAGCGCCGTGCCGTTTAGCAATGAATGTGCGTCGCAACACACTTAAGCGTTGGTGTAGGAGTCTGTGCATGGCTGGTGTAATGGATGCGGTAAACCAGCGCACGCAACTGGTTGGGCAGAATCGCCTTGAGCTGTTGTTGTTCCGTCTCGACGGCCAGCAGCTGTATGGGATCAACGTGTTCAAGGTTCGGGAAGTGCTGCAATGCCCCAAACTGACCGTGATGCCCAAGTCCAGTCCTGTCGTGTGCGGTGTGGCAAATATCCGGGGGGCGACCATTCCGATTCTTGATCTGGCAATGGCGACTGGCTCCGGCGCACTTAAAGATCAGAGCAATCCCTTCGTGATCATCACGGAGTACAACACCAAGACCCAGGGTTTCCTGGTGCGATCGGTGGAGCGCATCGTCAACATGAACTGGGAGGAGATACATCCGCCACCCAAGGGCACGGGACGCGATCATTACCTGACGGCTGTGACTCGGGTCGACAATCAGTTAGTCGAAATCATCGACGTCGAGAAAGTGCTGGCAGAAGTGGCGCCGACACCGGAAGCGATTTCGGTTGGCGTGGTGGATGTCGAGACTCAGCACAAGGCGTTGTCCTTGCGGGTTTTGACGGTCGATGACTCGTCGGTGGCGCGCAAGCAGGTGACCCGCTGCCTGCAAACGATCGGCGTCGAAGTGGTGGCGTTGAACGACGGTCGGCAAGCGCTGGATTATCTGCGCAAGCTGGTCGACGAGGGTAAGAAGCCGGAAGAAGAGTTCCTGATGATGATTTCCGACATCGAGATGCCGGAGATGGACGGGTACACCCTCACGGCTGAGATCCGCAGCGACCCTCGCATGCAAAAGCTTCACATCATCCTGCATACTTCGTTGTCGGGTGTATTCAATCAGGCGATGGTCAAGAAAGTCGGTGCGGATGACTTCCTTGCCAAATTCCGTCCTGATGACCTGGCATCCCGGGTAGTCGACCGGATCAAAGCAGCAGATATCAGCTAGGGGCCTTCTGTCCCTGGTGGTTAACACGATTTAAGAGGCGGCATCTTTGTCTACGGGTAATTTGGATTTCGAACAGTTCCGGGTATTTCTGGAAAAAGCCTGTGGCATTTTGCTCGGTGAAAACAAGCAGTACCTGGTCTCGAGCCGTCTCAACAAACTGATGGAGCAGCAAGGCATCAAGTCCCTGGGTGAGCTGGTTCAGCGCATCCAGACCCAGCCGCGCAGCGGTTTGCGCGAGATGGTGGTGGATGCCATGACCACCAACGAAACCCTGTGGTTTCGTGACACCTATCCGTTTGAAGTGTTGAAGAACAAGGTGCTGCCCGAAGCGATCAAGGCGGCCCCCGGCCAGCGTCTGCGGATCTGGTCGGCGGCGTGTTCGTCGGGGCAGGAACCGTATTCGCTGTCGATGTCCATCGATGAGTTCGAGCGCGTCAACATGGGCCAGCTGAAGATGGGGGCGCAGATTGTGGCCACCGACCTGTCCGGCACCATGCTGACCAACTGCAAGACTGGCGAGTACGACAGCCTGGCCATCGGCCGTGGTCTGTCGCCCGAGCGCCTTCAGCGTTACTTCGACCCGAAAGGGCCGGGGCGCTGGGCCATCAAGGCGCCGATCAAGAGTCGCGTGGAGTTTCGCTCGTTCAACCTGCTGGACAGCTACGCGGCCCTGGGCAAGTTCGACATCGTGTTCTGCCGCAACGTGCTGATCTACTTCTCCGCCGAGGTGAAGAAAGACATCCTGTTGCGCATTCACAGCACGCTCAAGCCGGGCGGTTATCTGTTCCTCGGCGCCTCCGAAGCGCTGAACGGTTTGCCGGATCATTACCAGATGGTCCAGTGCAGCCCGGGGATCATTTACCAGGCGAAGTGATTTGTTGTCGTCATCCAAAAACGGGAGCCCTCATCGGCTCCCGTTTTTTTTTGTCCTGATGAATTCCCACGAGCGCCGCAATCTTTGTAGGAGCGAGGCTTGCCCGCGAAGACGGTGTGTCAGTCAATGATGATGCTGTCTGACACACCGTCTTCGCGGGCAAGCCTCGCTCCTACAGTGGTCGGTGTTGCCAGTGATAAGCGGCAGAAAAGCGGCAGGCGGCGGAAAACGGTTGCCGCTTTTCTGGCATTGCCGCCTTGCCACTGCCGGCAAAGCCCCGGTTTACGGGCTTTTTTGAATTGGCACGCCGCTTGCTATGTCTCTGTTACGAAAAATCAGGTCACCCGAAGGTTTCCCGACATGAGCATCAGCTTCGATAAAGCGCTCGGTATTCACGAACAAGCCCTGGGCTTCCGCGCGCAGCGTGCCGAAGTCCTGGCCAACAACATCGCCAACGCCGACACCCCGAACTACAAGGCTCGGGACCTGGAATTCTCCAAAGTGCTTGCCGCACAGAACGAGAAATCCAAGGGCGGCACTTTTGCCTTGAACATGACCAACAGCCGTCATATCGAAGCCGAAGGCCTGGGCAATGGCGACGAGTCGCTGATGTATCGCACGCCGATGCAGCCGTCGATCGACCAGAACACCGTGGATGCTCAACTGGAACAGTCGAACTACGCGGAAAACGCGGTTGGCTTCCAGGCCAGCTTCACCCTGCTCAACAGCAAATTCAAAGGGCTGGTATCAGCCCTGCGCGGAGAGTAATTCATGTCTCTATCCAGTGTTTTCAACATTGCCGGTAGCGGCATGAGTGCCCAGACCACTCGCTTGAACACCGTGGCTTCGAACATCGCCAACGCCGAAACCGTCTCTTCGAGCATCGACCAGACCTATCGCGCCCGTCACCCGGTATTCGCCACCATGTTCCAGGGCGGCCAGAGCGGCGGCAGCGATTCGCTGTTCCAGAACCAGGATGCCGCCGGTCAAGGCGTGCAGGTGCTGGGCGTGGTCGAAGACCAGAGCAACCTTGAAGCGCGTTACGAGCCGAACCATCCGGCCGCCGATGGCAAGGGCTACGTCTACTACCCGAACGTCAACGTCGTCGAAGAAATGGCCGACATGATTTCCGCCAGTCGTTCGTTCCAGACCAACGCCGAAATGATGAACACCGCCAAAACCATGATGCAGAAGGTCCTGACCCTCGGTCAGTGATAAGGGGCGACTCAGATGAGTGTTACCGATACCACCATCGGCGTGAGCATCAAGGACGTCTTGGCCAATTCTTCGGTCAAGAAAAACACCAGCGCTGACGGTCTGACGGTGGCGACAAACAGCGCCACTGGCAAGAAGGCGTTGGGCAAGGATGCGTTCCTGCAATTGCTGGTCACCCAGCTGAAGAACCAGAACCCGCTTGAGCCGCAGGACAACGGTGAATTCGTGGCTCAGCTGGCACAGTTCAGTAGCCTGGAAGGCATCACCACGCTGAACACTACGGTCAGCGGTATTGCCGGCAACTACAACTCCTCGCAGGCGTTGCAAGCGTCTTCGCTGGTGGGTCGCTCGGTGGTCGCGCAGACCGGCACGGCGGTCGTCGATACCTCCAAGAGTTTCAACGGCACGGCCGTGGTGCCGGCATCGGTGGATCCGGTCATGGTCAAGATCACCGACGCCGATGGCAAAGTTGTGCGCACCCTCAACCTGGGCAGCCAGAAAGCCGGCAACGCCAGTTTCATCTGGGACGGCAAGAACGATGCGGGCGAAGTGGCCAAGGCAGGCACGTACAAATTCGCCGCCACCGCGACTTACGACAGCAAGGCGACCTCGCTGGTTACTTACCTGCCGGCAACCGTCAACAGTGTGACCATCAGCCAGACCGGCGGTGAGTTGATGCTGAACCTGGCAGGCCAGGGCAGTGTTGCTCTGTCCAAAGTACAAACCATTGGTATATAGAGCCGGCTAACACGGCACAAAGGAGTGGAGTATGTCTTTCAATATCGGCCTTAGCGGTCTCTATGCAGCCAATAAACAACTGGACGTGACCGGCAACAACATCGCCAACGTCGCGACCACCGGTTTCAAATCGTCCCGTGCAGAATTCGAAGACGTGTACTCGGCCACTCGCCTGGGTACCGGCAGCAAGACCATCGGTAACGGCGTGCGTCTGGCCAACGTTTCCCAGCAGTTCGGCCAGGGCGACGTGAACAACACCGGCAACGTGTTGGACATGGGTATTCAAGGCAACGGTTTCTTCCTCCTCAGCGATAACGGTTCCCTGAGCTACACCCGTGCGGGTGCGTTCAAGACTAACGCTGAAAACTTCGTGGTCGACAACAACGGCAACCGTCTGCAAGGTTACGGCGCTGATGACAACGGCAAGATCATCAATGGCGTGCTGACCGACCTGAAAATCGACACCTCGAGCCTGTCGCCAAAGGCGACCACTCGCGTCGACCAGACGATGAACCTTAACTCCTCGGAAACCCTTCCGACCGTTACGCCGTTCACCCCGGCCGAGCCATTGAGCTATAACAAGCCAATCTCCACACCGATCTACGATAGCCAGGGTAACCAGCACACTCTGGATCAGTATTACGTAAAAACCGGTACTAACGCTTGGACCATATACTCCTATGTGGACGGTCGTTCGCCTTCCAACCCGGCCACCGAGCCACCGGTGCCAGTGACTGCCACCGTGACCTTCAACTCTGACGGTACCGTCAACACCATGACCGGCAGTGCCGGTTTTGCTGTGACCGGCAAAACCTTCAAGCTGACTGGCTGGGTGCCAGGCGTGGTAACCAATGCCAGCGTGACACCGAAAGTCTGGGGTCCTAACGGTTCGGTTCCGGCCACCGGTGGCCTGACCTTCGACATGACCAAAACCACCTCTTTCAACTCGGCGACTGCCCGTACCCAGCAGTATCAGGACGGCTACGCCACTGGCCAGATTTCCAGCCTGACCATCGACGAAAGCGGTGTCATGACCGCCAACTTCAGCAACCAGCAAACCAAGGCCATCGGCCAGGTAGCGGTCGCCAGCTTCGCCAACGAGCAAGGCCTGCAGCCAATCGGTGGTACCCGCTGGAAAGAAACCTTCGCCTCCGGCGTGGCCGGTGTCGATGCACCGAAAACCGGTACGCTGGGTGCGGTGGTGTCCAACTCCCTGGAAGAGTCCAACGTCAACCTGACCAACGAACTGGTTGATTTGATCAAGGCGCAGAGCAACTACCAGGCAAACGCCAAGACCATCTCCACCCAGAGCACCATCATGCAGACCATCATTCAGATGACCTGATGCTGGTTAGCTGAAAGCGCTGCACAAGGAGCCCCTCGCAAGAGGGGCTTTTTTGTGGTCGGGATTTTGTCAGGAGCGAAGGTGCTGGTTGTCTGTGCTGGCCTCTTTGCGAGCAAGCCCGCTCCCCCATTTAATCTGCTGTGAACACAAAACCTCTGAACACCGCAGACCCAATGGGGGAGCGGGCTTGCTCCGGGCGGCGTTCCGACGAAGGCGTCAGACCGACCACCACTTTCCTTCGGGCAAAAGAACCATATTTTTGCCTTCTCTGAACCAGTTCAGTTGTCGCAAGCAGCGACTGTAGCGATGATCGATCTGCAATATACTGTTAGGCAGCTATCTAAAAGAAATCCGTCATGTCTAAACTCGCAGAATTCCGCCAGCTCGAATAACACCTGGCCGAGCAACTTCAAGCGCTCGAAGCCCTGAAAGGCGATGCTGGCTTCAAGAAAGAAATCGAATTCGAGACCAAGCTGCGTGCTCTACTGGCCGAGTACGGCTACAGCCTACCGAACGTGATCAATCTGCTTGACCCGCAAGCGAGCCGTCGTGCTCCAGCTGCCGATTCCAGAACCGGTACCCGTAAGCCACGCCAAGTGAAGGTCTATAAAAACCCTCACACCGGTGAAGTCGTCGAAACCAAAGGCGGCAATCACAAGACTCTAAAGGCATGGAAAGCTGAGCATGGCTCCGCGAGCGTTGAGTCCTGAGTTACCAAGTGATTTCAGTTTGAGTACAAGCAAGGGCTCCTGCACCTCTTGTTGTTGGCGTGGTAGGGAACGCTTGGAAATCTTGAAATCAGAGAGACTGAAATCGCATCAGTTTGATGGGATCACGCGCTATAGGCTTGATTCAGACCCTCAAGCGCTTCTTTCACAGCAACGTAGGATACTCATCGGGCGGCGTGTGATTACTTTCCGTCTGGTTGGCAGCGGCAATCTGGCTGAACTGCGATTGAGCAGAACCATAGATTCGTCTTGTTGTGATAGGCCGTGGCTGGTTAGCCCTAACGTAGTCGTCAATGGCTAGGATAATCAGCGACTACTTGATCGGTACCCGTTAGGGGCTGACCTATCACCTGATACGGCTGTTTGGTTTGGCCGTACTCCATTCCAGGCGATCCAGCGGGCATACCCGGCACCGCAACTCCGACGAGGTCGGGGTGATTCTTCAGGTCGAGGATCTGTGCTACCGGTACATGGCCTTCGACAAATTTTCCGTCAATCATCGCGGTATGACAGGAGGCCAAGCGCGGAGCGACGCCGAGGCGCTGTTTGACTTCGCTCATGTTGGGCTCGACATGGTCGCGCACGCTGAAGCCATTAACTTCAAGATACTTTATCCAGTCCTTGCAGCAGCCGCAGTTAGGATCGCGGTAAACGTCGATGACTTCAGCGGCGTGTGCCGCTCCGGTCATGAGTAGTGTCGTGAACGCAGCGATACGCAGACTGGTATTCATGGGAGTTCTCCAGTTTAAAAAGAATACTTACCGACAGCAGCAACCGCCGCCGTTCCCGCCACAACCTGAGGTTTTGTTACTTGCTACGCTTTCCACTGTCGCCAGCTGTGCTGGATAGCCCGCGTCCTGCAGGGCGGCAAGCAGCGCATGGTTGTCCGAATCGCCGCTGACCTTCACCCGTCCGGCTTGTAGATCCACTGTTACGTCACTGACTCCTTCAAGTGGGCGCAGCGCTTCGGTGACATGTTTGACACATGAACCACAGCTCATGCCCTGGACTTGCAGTTCAACAGTTTTCATTGGTGACTCCTCACAACAACGTTGATCGTGGAAAGACGGACGCATGAGGCTTTTCTGCGACTTTGGCTTATCCTCAACCTTGCTGCCATGGCAAGGTCAAGCAGTCGTTTCATTCAATCAATGGAAGCTTGGCGCAGACGCAAGGCGTTGATTACCACCGACGCCGAGCTCACGCTCATGGCCAGTGCGGCAATTAGTGGTGACAGAAGGTGACCGGTAAGAGGGAAGAACAAGCCGGCGGCCAGTGGGATGCCCATGGCGTTGTAAGGAAGACGAAGGTCAGGTTCTGATGCATATTTCTCACCGTTGCTACTGACAGGCTGCGAGCACGCAGGATACCGAGCAGATCGCCCTTAACCAGGGTGACCTGAGCGCTGTTCATGCCACGTCAGTGCCTGTGCCCATGGCGATACCTGAGAGCCACCAGACGTTCTTTATCTTGTGGTTTTACCTCACCATGCACCTCCTCGATGCCCAACTGGCGAGCTACCGAGCGAGCGGTGGTAAGGCCGTCGCCAGTGGCCATGATGACCTTGATGCCATCCGCCTGCAGACGCTCGACGGCCAGCTTCGTGGTGGGTTTGATGGGGTCGGCAACAGCCAGCAAACCCGCGAGGGCGCCATTGACTGCCAGGTACATGATGCTCGTACCGTCGCCGCGTAGCTACTCGGCATGCACTTGCAGGCTCTCGGTGGAAACGCCCGCCTCCTGCATCAACGCGGTATTGCCTAGCATCAGGCGGCGACCCTCGACCTGACAGCTAACACCGATACCTGAGGCTGACTCGAAGGTTTCAGGTGTCACCAGTTTTAGCCCTGCGGCACGAGCCTGCTCGATGATGGCGTGGGCCAACCGATGCTCACTGCCCTGATCGAGACTAGCGGCCAGGCGCAGCACATCATCCGGAACAAATCCGGGTACGGCCTCGACGCTATGGAGCGCTGGTCGACCTTCAGTGAGGGTGCCAGTTTTGTCGACTATCAAGGTGTCTATTTTGCGCAGGTTTTCGATGGCGGCGGCATCGCGAAACAATACGCCGCTGCCAGCAGCCTTCCCGGTGGCGACCATGACTGACATCGGTGTCGCTAGGCCAAGGGCGCAGGGACAGGCGATGATCATGACCGCGACAGCGTTGATCAGTCCGAACACCCAACTTGGCTCGGGCCCCCACAGCCCCCCAACCGAGTAGAGTCAGCGCGGCGATAGTAATCACCACAATCACGAAGTAACTGGCAATCACGTCTGCCAGTCGTTGCATCGGCGCTTTTGAGCGTTGTGCCTGCACAACCATCTGTACAATCTGTGCGAGCAGGGTCGCCGACCCTATCTTCTGCGCCTGTATCACCAGACTGCCGTGGATGTTGAGGGTGGCTCCGATCAGCGCGTCCCCGGCCCTCTTCATTATCGGTATTGGTTCGCCGGTGAGCATCGACTCATCTACAGCGCTTTCGCCTTGCAACACCTGACCGTCGACAGGCACTTTTTCGCCCGGTCGCACACGTAACGTGTCGCCGCTGTGTACGTGGGTCAATGGGGTGTCTTCTTCGGTGCCGTCGGCATTGATCCGCCGGGCGTTTTTGGGTGCCAGTCCGAGCAGCGACTTGATGGCAGCCGAGGTTTGTGTGCGAGCCTTGAGTTCAAGCATCTGGCCGAGAAGGGTCAGTGAGATGATCACAGCCGCTGCTTCGAAGTACACACCGATGCGGCCCTCCATCATGAAGTTGCTGGGGAATACATCGGGGCCAGGGTGGCCACGACGCTGTAAAGGAAGGCCGCCGCCGTGCCGAGGCCGATCAGCGTCCACATGTTCGGACGTCGCTGAATCACCGCACACCACGCACATAAACGGCCAGCCAGCCCAAAGCACCACGGGTGTGGCCAGTCCCAGCTCGATCCAGTTTTGCGTGGGGCCGTGAAACAGCACCAAGGCATGGCCGCCTATGGCCAGAACGGTGACGATTATTGTCAGTGGCAATGTCCACCAAAAGCGCTGGGTGAAGTCCTTGAGTTCTAAGTTCTCTTCTTCCTCCAATTCGGGAATCACCGGCTCTAAGGTCATGCCGCACTTAGGGCAGACGCCGGGGCCGATCTGGCGAATTTTCCGGATGCATGGGACATGTGTATTCAGCGGCACCCGTTAACGGTTCTGCTGTTGTCTGATGGACGTGTTCGATTTTCAGTTGAGATATTCGATAACGCTCGGGCGCTGCCCTGAAGATCGTTTGGCATTTCTGGCTGCAGAATTGGTAGGTTTGCCACTCATATTTCGTGCTGAACTGGCTGTCGTTACTGGCGGTCATGCCACATACGGGTCATGGGAGCCGGTGAGTTGGGGTTCAGACTTCTGTAATGGGTCGTGCTCTGAACGAAGCTCAGGGGTGGGCATGAGCTAACTCCTGTTCGCATCCTTGGTTGAGGCTGAGGTTTCGCCGTGATGACTGTGACCACCGTGGTGGTGTCATCATGTAAGGCAGTAAGCCCAGCATATGGCCGTAGTGTTCTCTTGCCAGATAGAACAGCACGATCACCAGCAGCATGCCCAGCGCTATGCCGGGTTTGCTCCTCCAAAATGTTGGGGAGGTGTTAGCGGAATGTGGTGAATTCATCATGGTTCTGTACTCCTGAGGGACGTGCTGTTAGTGATACGTCGTATTGGCCAACGGGCGGAGGTTTTACCCTTGGCATATTGGCAAAGGTAAAACCGACGTTGCATTGCCTACAGGCTTGTACGCGTTACTTGCTCATCGGCATCTTCATCATGCTCGATTGCTGATCCATCATTTTCATCATCATGTTCATCATTCCCATCTCCATGCCGTCTTTGTTGCCGGCCATGCCCATGCCATGACAGTTCTTATGCATCATGGCCATGCTGTCCTTCATCGTCTGCATGCTCTCCTGCATGGCGGCGTGTCGCTCGGCAGGGGTCTTGGCGGCGGCTGCCTTGTCGTGTGCAGCCTGCATTTTTTGCATTTGCTCGGACATGACATCGTTTTGCATCGGCTTAGCTGCTTCGCTCGTCTGGGTGGGCGCGGTCGGCGTCTGCTCCGGGTGATGCTCATCGACTGCCGAGGCCATGAGTGGGCTGCTCACGAGCAGGGTGGCGAGGATACATTTCAATGAGGCATGCATGGCATTCTCCAAAGGGTGAGGACAACTCAGGTAATACCGAGCCGCACCAGGTTGGCGCAGTCAGACAATGCGCCGAAGATCGGCGCGCAGACGGTCGGATTAATCGTTGAAACGGACGAAAATCAGGCGGGCAGGCGGTCTGGCCGGTACAGGGCGCCGTAACGCAAGAAAGGCAAAAGCGGAGGGGTTGGCGGGATACAAAATCAGCAGCGCAGGGATCAGGAACAGAAACGTCCAACTGGACAGGTTAAATATTTGAAGATGGAGCGAAGGACTTACAGCTATCGCCGCATCGGCGCAGTGCTGAAGGCAACCGTGGGCATGGGTGTCGTGGCTATCGTGATCTTGCGCGGTGTTCAGCGAGACATGAGTTGTAGCCGGATTGTGGCTGGGCTGTGCCAGACATCCCTGGCTCGCTGCCAGACCAAACGCTAACACCCACAGCACGATGGCTAGGCGTATGAACGCTGGTTGACGATGGCGAAACCAGAACATGGAGAATCTCCGGTACTGATTAACGGGCTTTGATTCAAAATACAGCGCATCGAAGTGCCAAGGTTGATCCACATCAATTTATGCAGCCGGGTGTCGGCTCTTGTGGTGTGGTCAAATTGTATGGTCTACGTCGACCTTTCAGATGTTTACCCCTCTTTGCCGCTCTTTACTAGCAGCTTGTGGTGCACTGCCCTTTGATTGTCCTTGTGATTAAAGGGGGCGTTGAGTGCAGCGGTCGCAGTGACCAAAGCTGCTTTTGAATCAAATAATCTGAGCTGACGCCGGTTTTGAGAAAAACGAATCCGACTGTCTGATCCTGAGTGGGCTGCTCAAGGAACTGTTGCTGGGTAACTAGCCTCATCTAGGTTCCATGGCGTAAGGCAGCTATCAGACGCTCGCGGGGTTGGCCATGAGCAAGAGTCAGAAATGCTTCCGACGTTAGCGCAGTGTGAATATCGATGTTCCGGGAATGGGTCCACAGGTAGGTCATGCCGATGGTGCGAAGGACCTTTTCTGTGGTCGTAAGCGCTGCACCCCTGTCCCGGTATCGAACAGTCGCGTAGACATTGGGTAGGAAGGGGGGAGAGCCGTCCGCATCCACCAGTACGGCCATAGGTAGGCCGTCGGTGGCGATGAAGGATTTGATTCGGATGGCTTGCGATGTATACGTTCCCTGAACCTGTGATAGCAGGGCGGGGAGTATAGGAAGTTTGTATTGTACTGTTTACCAAAAACCCCCTTTGTTATCAGGGGGTTGATGGGGTTTTACAGACTAATGTATGCGTTTATTTGTACCTGAATTTCATTGGCAAGCTTCGCAATCCGGCTCGTCGATGGCGCAAGCTTTCGGCACTGGAGCAGGGCCGGCAGGTGCTGCCAGGACCGAATCTTCACCGTGGTTGCCGCCGCTGGAAACAGCGTTCAGCTTGCCGGTGTTGATGGTCGACTTCTCGGTGCTGGTCGCAGCCAGGGCACGGAGGTAGTAAGTGGTTTTCAGACCACGGTACCAGGCCATGCGGTAGGTCACGTCCAGCTTCTTGCCCGATGCGCCAGCGATGTACAGGTTCAGCGATTGAGCCTGGTCGATCCACTTCTGGCGACGGCTTGCCGCGTCAACGATCCACTTGGTGTCCACTTCGAAGGCAGTCGCGTAGAGCTCTTTGAGTTCTTGCGGGATACGCTCGATCTGTTGCACCGAACCGTCGTAGTACTTCAGGTCGTTGATCATGACCGAGTCCCACAGACCGCGAGCCTTCAGGTCGCGAACCAGGTACGGGTTGATCACGGTGAATTCGCCCGACAGGTTCGATTTCACGTAGAGGTTCTGGTAGGTCGGTTCGATCGACTGCGAGACGCCAGTGATGTTGGCGATGGTCGCGGTCGGTGCGATGGCCATGATGTTGGAGTTACGAATACCTTTCTGCACACGGGCACGAACCGGTGCCCAGTCCAGGGATTCGTTCAGGTCAACGTCGATGTACTTCTGGCCACGCTGTTCGATCAGGATCTGTTGCGAATCCAGCGGCAGGATGCCCTTGGACCACAGCGAACCCTGGAACGTCTCGTAGGCGCCGCGCTCGTCGGCCAGGTCGCAGGAAGCCTGGATCGCGTAGTAGCTGACCGCTTCCATCGACTTGTCGGCGAACTCGACGGCAGCGTCCGAACCGTAAGGGATGTGCTGCAGGTACAGCGCGTCCTGGAAGCCCATGATGCCCAGACCGACCGGACGGTGCTTGAAGTTGGAGTTCTTGGCTTGTGGCACCGAGTAGTAGTTGATGTCGATCACGTTATCGAGCATGCGAACGGCGGTGTTCACGGTGCGTTCCAGCTTGGCGGTGTCCAGCTTGCCGTTGACGATGTGGTTCGGCAGGTTGATCGAGCCCAGGTTGCAAACAGCGATCTCGTCCTTGTTGGTGTTCAAGGTGATCTCGGTGCACAGGTTCGAGCTGTGGACCACGCCCACGTGCTGCTGCGGGCTGCGCAGGTTGCACGGGTCTTTGAAGGTCAGCCATGGGTGGCCGGTTTCAAACAGCATGGACAGCATTTTGCGCCACAGGTCTTTGGCCTGGATGGTCTTGAACAGCTTGATCTTGCCCGGGTACTCGGACAGGGCTTCGTAGTACTCGTAACGTTCTTCGAAAGCTTTACCGGTCAGGTCGTGCAGGTCCGGTACTTCGGACGGCGAGAACAGGGTCCACTTGCCGTCATCGAAGACGCGCTTCATGAACAGGTCAGGGATCCAGTTGGCGGTGTTCATGTCGTGGGTACGACGACGATCATCACCGGTGTTCTTACGGAGTTCGATGAACTCTTCGATGTCCATGTGCCAGGTTTCCAGGTAGGCACAGACAGCGCCTTTGCGCTTGCCACCCTGGTTAACGGCGACGGCGGTGTCGTTCACAACTTTCAGGAACGGAACAACGCCCTGGGATTTGCCGTTGGTGCCCTTGATGTACGAACCCAGCGCACGAACCGGCGTCCAGTCGTTGCCCAGGCCGCCCGCGAATTTCGACAACATGGCGTTGTCGTGGATCGCGTGGTAAATGCCCGACAGGTCATCCGGCACGGTGGTCAGGTAGCAGCTGGACAACTGTGGACGCAGGGTGCCGGCGTTGAACAGGGTTGGGGTCGAGGACATGTAGTCGAAGGACGACAACAGGTTGTAGAACTCGATCGCACGGTCTTCTTTGTGCTTCTCTTCGATCGCCAGGCCCATGGCCACGCGCATGAAGAAGATTTGCGGCAGTTCGAAGCGGATACCGTCCTTGTGGATGAAGTAACGGTCGTACAGGGTTTGCAGGCCCAGGTAGGTGAACTGCTGATCGCGCTCGTGGTTGATCGCCTTGCCGAGTTTTTCCAGGTCGAAGGAGGCCAGGATCGGGTTCAGCAATTCGAATTGGATACCCTTGGCGATGTACGCAGGCAAGGCCTTGGCGTACAGGTCGACCATTTCGTGGTGGGTCGCGCTTTCGGCGACTTCCAGGAAGTTCAAGCCTTCTGCACGCAGGGTGTCCATCAACAGGCGAGCGGTCACGAACGAGTAGTTCGGCTCACGCTCAACCAGCGTACGGGCGGTCATCACCAACGCGGTGTTGACGTCGGTCAGGGCCACGCCGTCGTACAGGTTTTTCAGCGTTTCGCGCTGGATCAGGTCGCCGTCGACTTCTGCAAGGCCTTCGCACGCTTCGGTGACGATGGTGTTCAGGCGGCCCATGTCCAGGGGCGCAAAGGTGCCATCGGCGCGGGTGATTCGGATCGACGGGTGAGCGTTGACTGCTTCTTCGGCCGGTGCGTGGGCAGCGCGTTCTTTCGAACGACCGTCACGGTAGATCACGTAGTCACGGGCTACTTTCTGCTCGCCGGCACGCATCAGGGCCAGTTCAACCTGGTCCTGGATTTCTTCGATGTGGATAGTGCCGCCCGACGGCATGCGACGCTTGAAGGTCGCGGTGACTTGTTCGGTCAGGCGGGCAACGGTGTCATGGATTCGCGACGAGGCGGCAGCGGTGCCGCCCTCAACTGCGAGAAACGCTTTGGTGATCGCGACGGTGATTTTGTCGTCGGTGTAAGGAACGACAGTGCCGTTACGCTTGATCACGCGCAGTTGGCCAGGCGCGGTGGCGGACAGATCCGAAGTCGAATCAGCGGCCTGCGGCAAGGTGCCCTGCGGGTTCTCGCGAGTTGTGTCGGTTTGCATGGGGGGTTGTCTCCACATTCTCTATGTTTGTTTGGGCACCATCACGGTGCCCACCGTTCTGTCCTGAAGCACTACAACCGACGGGCGTCGGGCATAACAACTTCGGGACAGTAGGAAAAGGCTAATGATGCCGCTTCCTTGCCGAAGTCTTTAGTCGCGAGCCTGGGCTCGAAACCGGATTCCATTCAGGGTGACAGTAATGATTGCAACACCCGTACCGTTCTGGCTGTTCCGGCCTTAAAAAACGGTGCCATCCGCAGGTGCGGTTTGGGCTTGTAAAATCACGCTTGGTTCAACCGGAAACAGCAATAAAGCGCTTGAGTTTCTGGTCTGAAATGTGGTTGGGCTTTTTAAGCCAAAACCCTACATGTAGGGTTTTTTTGGCGCCGTGCTACAAGATAATGCGTTTTGGAGGGTGTTGCAACGTACTACCTGTGGATAAACCTGTGCGTAAATTGTGTGTGAAAGAGGGAACAGGCGTGTAGGCCGCGACCTAGCTGGAGCGGACCGTTTTTCACTGATTTTCAGCGATTGAAAACAGTCATTCGGATTTTTAAGGGCGCGAACCCTACCACAAAAAACCGGGTTGTCCGAACGCATTTGCCGGCTTGTGTTCTCGGCGTTCGGCGTTTATACAATCGGCCAGTGTGTATGCTTTCTTATCCTCCCTAATCATTACAAAAAGACGGGCGGATCCTTCCTTATTCGTGTTGTTGGCAAGCAGAGGTCACCGTGGAGCAAGAAGCCTGGCAGATATTGATTGTGGAGGACGACCAGCGACTGGCCGAACTGACCCGCGATTACCTGGAAGCCAATGGCCTGCGCGTATCGATCGAGGGCAATGGCGCCCTGGCCGCGGCTCGCATCATTAATGAAAAGCCGGACCTGGTGATCCTCGACCTGATGCTGCCGGGCGAAGATGGCCTGAGCATCTGCCGCAAGGTCCGAGACAAATATGACGGCCCGATCCTGATGCTCACCGCGCGCACCGATGACACTGATCAGATTCTTGGCCTCGACCTGGGCGCTGACGATTACGTGTGCAAACCGGTTCGTCCACGCCTGCTGCTGGCGCGCATCCAGGCCCTGTTGCGCCGCAGTGAAGCCCCTGAGGTGGCCCCGGAAAAACAACGGCGCCTGCAATTCGGCCCGCTGGTGGTGGACAACGCATTGCGCGAGGCCTGGCTGAATGACAACGGTATCGAACTGACCAGCGCCGAGTTCGACCTGCTGTGGCTGCTGGTGGCCAACGCCGGGCGCATCCTGTCCCGGGAAGAGATTTTCACCGCGCTGCGCGGCATCGGCTATGACGGCCAGGATCGCTCCATCGACGTGCGCATCTCGCGCATCCGCCCGAAAATCGGCGACGACCCTGATCATCCGCGACTGATCAAAACCATCCGCAGCAAAGGTTATCTGTTCGTTCCGGAAGCCTGCACCCTGTGAACTCGATCTTCCTGCGCATCTACGGCGGCATGTGCGCGGCGCTGATTCTGGTCGCGGTGCTCGGCGTACTGGCGTTGCACCTGCTCAATCAGGTGCGCAGCGAGCAATACCGCGAACGCCTGGCCCACGGCACCTTTTCGCTGATGGCCGACAACCTGCAACCAATGAACGAAACCGAGCGCCACCGGGCCTTGCTGGTGTGGGAACGTTTGCTGGGTATTCCGTTGGCGCTGAAGTCCTTTGCCCAGACCGATCTCGACCTGACGCAGCGCACCCGCGTGCTGCGCGGCCAGGCGCTGGTGGAGCAGACCGGCCCGCACGCGGCAAGGGTTTATCGCTTGGTCAGTGACAAGGAGCAGCTTGTTCTCACGGGCGAGGTGCAGCAGATCAGCGAGCAACTGGCGCGAGCGACCATTTACCTGCTGGCCGACGAACTGGTGCGCGTGCCGGTGGCCGACCAGCCCAAGCGCCTGGCGCAATTGAAACAAGACAAGGGCTTTGGTTTCGACTTGCGGCTGGTCACCGTCGAGCAGGCGGACATGGACGAAGACCAGAGCCGCCGGATCTCCGAAGGCGACACGGTGATGGCGCTGGGCAAGGGCGGCGACTCGATCCGGGTATTCGCCGGTATGGTCGGCACGCCCTGGGTCCTGGAAATCGGCCCGCTGTATCAGATGAATCCTTATCCACCCGAGTGGCTGGTGCTGATCGCGGCCCTCGGTTTGAGCCTGATCGGTTTGATCGTCTATCTATTAGTGCGACAACTTGAACGACGTTTACGTGGCCTCGAAGCCGCTGCCACGCGCATCGCCAAGGGCAGCCTGGAAACCCGCGTGCCGGCGCGCGGCGCGGACTCGGTGGGGCGACTGGCCTCGGCGTTCAACGGCATGGCCGAGCACTTGCAGCAGTTGCTGGCGATCCAGCGTGAACTGGTGCGCGCGGTATCCCACGAATTGCGCACCCCGGTGGCGCGCCTGCGTTTTGGCCTGGAGATGATCGGCTCGGCCACCACGCCGCAGGCCCTGGAGAAATACCGCGAAGGTATGGACCACGACATCGAGGACCTCGACAAACTGGTGGACGAAATGCTGACCTACGCGCGTCTGGAGCAGGGCTCGCCGGCGCTGAATTTCCAGCGGATCGATCTGGATGCGTTGGTCAATCAGGTGATCGAGGAGCTGGCACCGCTGCGCGCAGACGTCACTGTGCAGCGCGGGTTGTGCCTGTCCGCCGCCGATTGCGACGACGCCTGGGTCGAGGCCGAGCCGCGCTATTTGCACCGGGCGATCCAGAACCTGGTGAGCAACGCCATGCGCCACGCCTCGTCGCGGGTGACCGTCAGTTATCAGGTGGGGCAGCAGCGTTGCCGGGTGGACATCGAAGATGACGGACCGGGCGTGCCGGAGTCGGCGTGGGAGAAAATCTTCACCCCGTTCCTGCGTCTTGATGACAGCCGCACCCGGGCGTCGGGCGGGCATGGATTGGGGTTGTCGATCGTGCGGCGGATCATCCATTGGCATGACGGGCGGGCGTTGATCAGCAAGAGCCAGAGTCTGGGCGGGGCGTGCTTCAGCCTGAGTTGGCCGAGGAATCAGGAGAAGCGGTGAGATGTGCGGCGATCCGACTTGCCCGCGAAGAGGCCCGAACCGACACTAAAGATCTCAGGCCTTGATACTGACCAGACTCAACAACTGTCCGTCCACCATCCCAAACTGCGCGTCCAGCTCAGCGCCATTGCGCCATTCGCTGGACAGATCAGTCAGCAGCCGCAACCGCACTTCACCCGCCTCGGTCCATTCCAACACCTCGGCATGTTCAAAATAGAACCGCTGCTGAACAATCGGATACAGCGCCTTGAACAAACTTTCCTTCACCGAAAACGTCAGCGTCACCAGCATCGCTAGCTGATCACGAGGGGCCGCCGCCATGCGCTGCAACTCTTGCGGGGTGAGGATTTCCCCGGCCAGGCGTTCGGCCCGTTCAGGGTTGAGCAGGTTTTCCAGGTCCATCCCCAAACCACGCCAATCGGCTTTCTTCGCCACAATTGCCGCAGCCCGGCCGGTGCTGTGGGTGATTGAGCCGCTGATATGCGCGGGCCACACCGGGGCCCGGTCTTCACCGATGGCCGGGGTAAAACTCAGCCCCTCCAACTGCTGCAACGCCGCCCGGGCGCAGACCCGGCCGGCCAGAAACTCGGCCTGACGCTTGGCGACCGAGCGCTGAATGCTCGCCGGCGGTTCGATGGCGCTGCGCTGGAAGTCATCGTTGGCCAGTTGCGAGGTATCGAAGTGCGTACTCAACAGCACCGTATCGGGCAGCACAAACGGCAGCGGCCAATGGGCATCGAGCGGGGTGCAGCAGACGGGTAGGGCGGGGACGGGATTCATGACGGGCATTTTGCCGGGTTGCCTTGGTGCTGGGTAGTGGCAGCGGGCTTTTGTGGTGAGGGGATTTAGCGAAACGTCGCACCGCCCCGTTGGGTGGCGAAGCCGCCCCAAAACCTGCAACCTCGGTATATCAGATACACCGAGTGCGCCGGTTTCACGACTGCTGCGCAGCCGAACGGGGATAAATCCCCTCGCCACAACGCCCCTTGCGACAGGGGCTAACTGTTCAACCAAAGATCTTCTTGAAGAACGCCTGCATATCCGCCCAGGACTTTTCATCCGCCGCCTTGCTGTAGCCAATATCCGGCCCACCATGATCGCCATGGCCCAACCGATCCGCATCCGGATCACTGAGCCCATGCTTATACCCTCCCGAGGGCGAGGAAAACGCGCAGGGTCGGATCTCCTGCATAAAAGTCATTAAAACAGCCGAGTCGATTTGATTCAGCTCAGGTTCAGAGTGCGTTCAGGGGGAGTTCAGGGGTGGTTGCGTAACCTTGCCCCGTACCCAAAAAGCAAATAGCGCATGAGGAAACTCCCCAATGACTAGCTTCAAAAAACTGCTTCTGGCTTTCACCGTCCTAAGCGCGAGCACCGCCGCTTTCGCCTCCGACGACAATTTCGCCAGCCTTACGCTTGGACAGACCAGCGACAAGATCAAAAAGTCCCACGCCCTGAACGACAACCTCAACAGCCCGAACGCCGACGGCGTGATCGGCAAGGACACCACCTGGGGTGTGCGTCTGGGCCAGCAAAACAGCCAGGGCCGTTACTACGCCACTTACGACAACGTGTCGGGCTCGCACAATGGCATAAAGCTGCGTCAGGAAAACCTTCTGGGCAGCTACGATCTGTTCTACCCGGTGGGCGGCAGCACCAAACTGTTCGGCGGTGCCACGGCCGGTCTGACCAAAATGACTCAGGAGTCCCCGGGCTTCAGCCGCGACAGCAACATCGGTTACGCCATCGGCGGTCAGGTCGGCGTGTTGCAGCAAGTGTCGCAAAATACCTCGGTCGAGATGGGTTACCGTTACCTGCGCAGCAACGCCAACACCGAGATGAGCGAGCGCGGTGGCAGCAAACAGGGTTCGCTGGACCTGACCAGCAGCGCCCAGACGTACCTGTCGGCGAACTACGCTTTCTGACAAAGGGATGCGCGAATGCCAGTCAGTTAAGCGCAATCCCTGTGGGAGCGGGCTTGCTCGCGAAGACGTAGTCTCAGTCGACATCACTGTTGCCTGACACACCGCTTTCGCGAGCAAGCCCGCTCCCACAGGTTCCGCGGCCTGACTGGCTGGCATCGCCCTGTCCCGCATAGAGGTGCGAAACTGTGCTGCTGGAGATAACGATTTGCCTAGGAGAGCGTTATGAAACTGCTGGTCGTCGAAGATGAAGCGCTGTTGCGCCATCACCTGCAAACCCGCCTGACGGACAGCGGCCACGTGGTCGAGTCCGTGGCCAACGCCGAGGAGGCGCTGTACCAGGCCGAGCAGTTCAACCATGACCTGGCGGTGATCGACCTCGGCTTGCCGGGCATGGGCGGGCTCGACCTGATCCGTCAACTGCGCTCGAGCGGCAAGACCTTCCCGATCTTGATCCTCACCGCGCGCGGCAACTGGCAGGACAAGGTCGAAGGCCTCGCCGCCGGCGCCGACGATTACGTAGTCAAGCCGTTCCAGTTCGAAGAGCTCGACGCGCGCCTGAATGCCTTGCTGCGCCGCTCCAGCGGTTTCACCCAGTCGACCATCGTCGCCGGGCCGCTGCTGCTGGACCTCAACCGCAAACAGGCGTCCCTTGATGAACAACCGCTGGCGCTGACCGCGTACGAATACCGAATCCTCGAGTACCTGATGCGGCATCACCAGCAGGTGGTGGCCAAGGATCGCTTGATGGAACAGCTCTACCCGGACGACGACGAGCGCGATCCGAACGTCATCGAAGTGCTGGTCGGCCGTCTGCGCCGCAAACTCGAAGGCCCGGCCGGTTTCAAACCGATCGATACCGTGCGTGGTCTCGGCTACCTGTTCAATGAGCGCTGCACTTGATTCGTTCTCTTCGTGTCCGGTTGATGCTCGCCGCCACGATCCTGGCGGTGCTGTTCATGCTGGCGTTGCTGCCAGCGATGCAGGGCGCGTTCAGCCTGGCGTTGCAGGATTCCATCGAGCAGCGCCTGGCATCGGACGTCACCACGCTGATCTCCGCCGCGCGAGTGGAAAACAACTCTTTGCAGATGCCGGCGCAGTTGCCCGATGAACGCTTCAACCTGACCGACAGCCGCTTGGTTGGCTACATCTATGACCGCGAAGGTCACCTGGTGTGGCGCTCGAAGGCCACCCGCGAAGAGAAGATCAACTACAAACCGCGTTACGACGGACGCGGCAACGAATTCGCGCGCATTCGCGAGGCCGACGGTCAGGAATTCTTCGTCTATGACGTCGAGGTCAAACTGCTCGGCGGCAAAAGCGCGGCGTTCAGCATCGTGGCCCTGCAACCGGTGCGCGAATACGAAGTCACCCTCGAAGGCCTGCGCGAAAACCTCTACCTCGGTTTTGGCGCCGCATTGCTGGTGCTGCTGGCGCTGCTGTGGATCGGACTGACCTGGGGTTTGCAGGCCTTGCGTCGGCTCAGTCAGGAACTCGACGAAATCGAAAGCGGCGCCCGCGAAAGCCTCAGCGAACAACACCCACGCGAACTGCTGCGCCTGACCGGCTCCCTCAACCGCTTGCTGCACAGCGAACGCGAACAGCGCAGTCGCTACCGTGATTCCCTCGACGACCTGGCCCACAGCCTGAAAACCCCGCTGACCGTGTTGCAAGGCGTCAGCGAAGACATGGCTCAACGCCCGGAAAATCGCGATCAGGCCTGGGTGCTGCAAACCCAGATCGAACGCATGAGCCAGCAGATCGGCTATCAACTGCAACGTGCCAGCCTGCGCAAAAGCGGTCTGGTACGCCACCAGGTGCGCCTGCGTCCGGTGCTGCAAAGCCTGTGCGACACGCTGGACAAGGTCTACCGCGACAAACGCGTGCGCGTCGCTTTCTATCTGCCGGATCAGTGTTACGTGCCGATCGAGCAAGGCGCGCTGCTGGAAATGATGGGCAACCTGCTGGAAAACGCCTATCGCCTGTGCCTGAGCGAAGTGCGCATCAGCGTGCGCGAAACCCTGAGCGGGGTTGAGTTGTGCGTTGAAGATGACGGGCCGGGCGTGCCACCGGACCAGCGGGCGCGGATTCTGCAAAGGGGCGAGCGACTGGATCGCCAGCATCCGGGGCAGGGGATTGGGTTGGCGGTGGTGAAGGACATTATCGAGAGCTACAGCGCGAAGCTGACGCTCGGGGATTCGCCGATGGGCGGGGCGGCGTTCCGGATTCATTTTCCGGTGGTTTAGTGGTTGGCTTTACTGGCGCATATCGCGAGCAGGCTTGCTCCCACATTGATCTCCTGAATTCACACAATTTTGTGTTCACTGAAGATCCCTGTGGGAGTGAGCCTGCTCGCGATGGGGCCAGTCAATTCAACCCAAAAAATCAATGGTCTTGAGGGCGGCACGCCCCGTATTAGCCCGATTCACTTCGCTGACCATTCGTCGCAAAACACCACCTACCTGTTATTTCTGACAGTAGCGAGTTTCACCTTTTCCGTGTGAGATGGCCTCAGGGCCCGAGAGGGCTAAAGCCTTGTCACCCTGCGGGAGAAAATAATGGATATCCAGTCAGCGGCGTTGAACCAGTTATTTGTGCTTTTTCCAGTGATCATTCCAGGCTGGATCACTCCGGTTCGTCCTGCGGGTATTGCCGCTGGTGGTATTCCCCACTCTATTTACGATGATCAACCCAGGGGGCTTGAGTGCCTGGTCGATCCATGGACCGAGCCCCTGATGGCGGTCACGGCGGTGGATGATCGAGTGGATTTGTACATCGAAGGCGTAGCCGCATCGGTGGATGGCAAAACCATCAGTCCAGGTGAAGAGCTGTTGCGTGTGCGCCTGTACGTGCCCCGAGGGAGATTGAGGGACGGCATCAACAGGATTTTTTACAGAGTCACCCGGCCCAGTGGTAGCTTCGAAGACTCTCGAATACTCGAAGTGCTGTACCACCTTCGGGCACCCGGCGCACCTGCCCCGACAAATACCCGTCTGCAAATACCGGCCGATGTCCGTTCGAACGGCGTCGATGCCGAGCGGGCCAGGCAAGGTGTGATGTTCGGATTCGATTATTCCAATCGGCGAGCCTTCGACCTTATTCGCCTGACACTGGGTGTGGTGCAGGTTGAACGCGAAGTAACGCCCGCAGAGGCGGGACCGGGATTGCCCGTTGTGACACAAACGCTGTTTACCGACACCTTCAGCCAAAGTGGCGATGACGCTCAGACGGCGGTCGAGTATTCCGTCACTGACCAACTGGGCAATTTCAACCAGTCCGCGACTGAGTACATCGATGTTCGCGTCAGCCGTATTACATTGGCGATGGCGATACTTCGAGAAATTCCGACCGAGAACAATGACGACCCCAATACTGTGGACCTTGGCAAGTTGAACGGCGGGCCGTTGTGGGCTCTGATCCATCTGATCGAGAGCATATGGAATGTAGGGGATGACATTCGCCTGAGTTTTACTGCTCTATTGAACGGCCGTCCGGTCGCCACTCATGAGCAAACTCTGCGAATCACGCAGACGCCAGGGCAAATCGCCTGGGATATCTCCAACAGCAAGGTAATTGCCGACAGTACCGTAATGGTCACGTACGAGCAGATCCGCGCAGGTACGGTGATTGCTACTTCGACAACTGCCGAGGCGAAGGTGATCGGCAAGGCAATAGATGAGAAGCCCGTTATCATCAAGGCTGAAGACTCCAAGGGCGTCGTTATCCCGAACGGTGAAACCACCTTCGACACCACCGTGATGCTGACAGGCTCCGCTAGCATGGGACAGAAGGTGAAGATCTTCGACGGCCCCACCCCTATGGACGAAGCCACAGCCGACCTGACGTCGGGCATCTGGACCAAATGGTTCACGGGTCTGAGCGTGGCCGCGCACAGCTTTACGGCCCAGGCGCTGTATGGCACGGGCCAAACCTCTGCCGCGCATACCCTGATCGTCATCGCCGAGGTGGCGCCCACCATCAGTTCGGTGAAGGACTCCAAGGAAGTGGAAATTCTCCATGGAGGCCCCACTGTGGACACGCGCGTGACGTTGACCGGTACTGCCAGAAAGGGCCAAAAAGTTCAGGTTCTCGATGGCGGCACCGATAGGGGGGAGGCCACTGCCGATCCAGTTACCGGTATCTGGAAGCGGGAGTTGTCGGGTCTGATTATTGGGGGACACACCTACACTGCCAAGGCGCTCTATGGTATGGAACTCGTTTCCAACGCCCGGAGTTTGGTCAGATACGCTCCGCTGCAGCCCCCGTCGATCACAGGGGTTTACGCCAACGGGGTACGAATCCTACCCGGTGGTACGCTTAGGACGCCAGCCACAATTCACTTCACTGGCACGTGTTCTCCAGGGCCGCAGGGGTATGCATATTTTTGGTTCAATGGCGTGCGCAACAACGGCTGGGTTGTCAATATCTCTACAAATGGCACCGTCTGGACCTCGAACAGCGTCTTTGTTCAGTTCTTCGCCGGGGGACAGCCTATCCCCCAGGCGATCACGTTATTAGACGATCGAATCGGCCATAGCCTCCGGAGCCCCACCTACACATTTACCCCAACATACACCCCCTAAAAATAGAGCATTTCAGGGGACAGATTTATTTATCCTGCCGCGCAAACCCAGCACCAAGCGACGCAAGTAAAAAATGTGGGCGATTTTATGTTGTAGGGCAACCCTGAAACCTCAGGCCGGTTGGTATTCACTCTGATTTTTCATCAGGGCAAATGCTACTCGGCAGAGTTTCCGGGCGAGGGCCACACTGCCCGTCCTCAGGACCTGCGTGAGTTTTAAACGGAGATGTTTAAAACACATCTCCAGAAACTCACTCAGGCTACACATCCTTGCGCCGTTGCCTACGACTACGCCAGAATCCGCCGGCTTGTGCGCCTGGGGCGTGGGCTCTATCGTTTCCGGGTCGCTGACGAATCAGCGATCGGGTTTAGCGATCCGATCCCCTACACAGACGCAAAAGCGCCCAAGTTTGATTGCAGTTTCTAGTGCCTGCAATTCGCGTAATGGTGGCTGTGCGTGGGAGACCTTCGAGGTCTACCCGGGGTTTCTGTGACCCGGATCGCTAACCTGCGTACAGCCGCCACCTTTACTTGTTTAGCGATAGGTCGTGGTGGCTCAACCAATCACGGAGCTTCACATGTTCAAAATTACGCCCAACCCACCAGAAGCCGACGACGTTTCGCCGTACGATTCCACCGACTCCAAAAAACTCAACGAAGCCGCCGACCGCGCCCTCGATTACTACCTCAAACCGGTCATCCCCAAAGACTCGCCACGTATACCCAGCACGATCTACTTCGTCGCCCCTGATACCGATGACGAAACGTTGCTGGTCAACGCTTGTGAGTCCATGGCATCAGCAAGTGTGATGCTGAGTAATTTTGCGGGGTTGATGGAGGGGCCGCATCGCAACACCGTGTTGGGGATTCAGCAGGTGGTGATGCTGGGTGAGCTGGCGGTGAACCGGATGCTGGACAGGCTTGATCCGCCTTAGCCACCAGTCAGGTAGACCGCGTCATCGTTCTTCGCGAGCAGGCTCACTCCTACAGGGATCTTCAGCGAACACACTATTTGTGTACGCCCTAGATCAACTGTAGGAGTGAGCCTGCTCGCGATGGGGCCAGCCAATTCAACCCAAAAATCAGTTCTCTTGTGCGCGATAAGCCCCAGGTGTAAGGCCAGTCCACTTCTTGAACGCCCGATGAAACGCCGAAGGCTCGGAAAACCCCAGCTGCTCGGCAATCTGCTGCAACGACAGATCCGCCCGCCCCAAGTGATAGATCGCGATGTCCCGGCGCAACTGATCCTTCAATTCCTGAAAACTCGACCCCTCTTCCCGCAAGTGCCGGCGCAAGGTCTGCGGGCTGATGTGCAGGTGCGCAGCCACGGCCTCAAGATCCGGCCAGCGTGTACTGTCGCGGCTGAGCAAACGGCGCAACTGGCTGCTCAGGCTGTCGCCGTCATCCGGGCGCGACAGCAGGTCGGCGGGGGAGTATTGGAGGAAATGTTTGAGGGTGCGTTCGTCCTGCAACAACGGCATGTGCAGGTAGCGGCTGTGAAACAGCAGGCTGCTCTGGGTTGCGGAAAACACCTTGGGGCAGGGGAACAGCAAGTCGTATTCGGCACCGTGCTCGGGCCTTGAATAACTGAACGTCGCCTGCTCCAGCCGAATGCGCTGGCCGATCAGCCAGCTGCCGAGGCGATGCCACACCATCAGCTGGCTTTCGGTGAGGAAATGGTCCGGGTCCTGGAATTTCGAGTCATCGAGGCTCAGGCGGATCATGTCGTCTTCGTGGGTCAGGGTCAGGCGGGGACCGTCGGGGAACAAGCTATAAAACAATAATCCGCGATGCAGCGCCTTATCGAGGTTGCGGCAGTGGATCACGGCGTGGCACATCATCGCGAAGGTGCCGGTTTTACTCGGCGTCGGCCCGAAACCGAGGTACTCGTCGTCGAGCGCAAGCCACAAACCCTGGATCAATCGCGTGAACTGCTCCGGCGCAATCCGCGCCCGTGGCTCGTCGAGCAATTCGGGGCTGATCCCCAATTGCTGCAACAACTCTGAATAGTCATAACCCAACCGGCGGGCGCCACCGAGGACGGCACGGGCGAAATGACTGGCGATGGTGCGTTCGCGCATAGAAGGCAGGTCTGTCCATTGAGCGTCGGATGGTAGCCGTGGTGGCCGACGATGAACAAGGCGGATATCCGCCAAATTGCAGGATGTGATTTAGTCGAAGGGCGGAAATCCGCCACACCAATGTAACCGGACAGTGACCCAGAAAAACCTGTAACCCTTGATGTCAAAAGGCTTACAGGCTTTTTGACGAAGGTGGCACGGGGCTTGCGATACAAGTCGCAGAGGTCTGCCGTCGCGCAGCTCGACAAAACAAATCCCTCCAGTGCAGGAGGGTTCGCAAATGAGGTGTCGTTGACAACAGATGGATGTTGTCGCGGGACGCTCTTGAGGAACTTTGCAATGACGACTCGTCAGCCACTGTACAAATCCCTGTATTTCCAGGTGATCGTTGCTATTGCCATCGGCATCCTGCTCGGTCACTTCTACCCGCAGACCGGTGTGGCCCTCAAGCCGCTGGGTGACGGGTTTATCAAACTGATCAAAATGGTCATTGCGCCAATCATCTTCTGTACGGTCGTCAGCGGTATCGCCGGCATGCAGAACATGAAGTCGGTCGGCAAAACCGGCGGCTATGCGCTGCTGTACTTCGAAATTGTTTCCACCCTTGCCTTGCTGATCGGTCTGGTCGTGGTCAACGTCGTGCAACCGGGCGCCGGCATGCACATCGACGTGACGACCCTGGACACCAGCAAAATCGCTGGCTTCATCTCGGCCGGTAAAGACCAGAGCATCATCGCCTTTGTCCTCAACGTGATCCCGAACACCATTGTCGGCGCCTTCGCCAACGGCGATATCCTGCAAGTGCTGATGTTCTCGGTGATCTTCGGTTTCGCCCTGCATCGCCTGGGTGCGTACGGCAAGCCGGTGCTGGACTTCATCGATCGCTTTGCGCACGTGATGTTCAACATCATCAACATGATCATGAAGCTCGCTCCAGTCGGCGCATTCGGCGCGATGGCCTTCACCATCGGTGCCTACGGTGTCGGCTCGCTGGTGCAGCTGGGTCAGCTGATGATCTGCTTCTACATCACCTGCATCCTGTTTGTGCTCCTGGTACTGGGCGCCATCTGCCGCGCGCACGGTTTCAGCGTCATCAAACTGATTCGCTACATCCGTGAAGAACTGTTGATCGTGCTGGGTACTTCCTCTTCGGAATCGGCTCTGCCACGCATGCTGATCAAGATGGAACGCCTGGGCGCGCAGAAGTCGGTTGTGGGTCTGGTGATCCCGACGGGCTACTCGTTCAACCTCGACGGTACGTCGATCTACCTGACCATGGCCGCTGTGTTCATCGCTCAGGCGACTGATACCCCAATGGACCTCACCCACCAGATCACTCTGCTGCTGGTGCTGTTGCTGTCCTCCAAAGGTGCTGCGGGCGTGACCGGCAGTGGCTTCATCGTGTTGGCGGCCACCCTGTCGGCCGTAGGTACTCTGCCGGTGGCCGGTCTGGCGCTGATCCTCGGTATCGACCGCTTCATGTCCGAAGCCCGTGCACTGACCAACCTCGTTGGTAATGCTGTTGCGACCCTGGTCGTGGCCAAGTGGGTGAACGAGCTGGACGAAGACAAGCTGCAAGTCGAGCTGGCTTCCGGCGGTCGCGGTATCTCCGACGAACGTGAAGAAGACGACTTGGGCGTGGCCGAAGGCCCAACCCCAAGCAACGTCAAGTAAGACTCTCTGCATTGAAAAACCCGCTTCGGCGGGTTTTTTCATGCCTGGGATTTGAGCGTAACGGTCACCGTTGCTGACACTTCAGGTGATTGCTGCAATGCGTTTGCCTGCCTAGGCTGGAAGCATCGTTCACGGAGGTCGCTCATGCCCGGTCCACTGGCATCACTCAAGGTTCTGGATTTCTCGACACTGCTGCCGGGGCCGTTTGCTTCGTTGCTGCTGGCAGACATGGGCGCAGAAGTCTTGCGCATCGAATCGCCGACCCGCATGGATTTGCTGCGGGTGTTGCCGCCGCACGATCACGGGGTGTCGGCCAGCCACGCGTACCTCAATCGCAACAAGCGCAGCCTGGCGCTGGACCTCAAGCAGCCCGAGGCGCTGGAAGTGATCAAGCAGTTGCTGGCGGACTATGACATCGTACTGGAGCAGTTCCGTCCCGGCGTGATGGAACGCCTGGGCCTGGGTTATGAAGCCTTGAAGGCGATCAATCCGCGGCTGATCTACGTGTCGATTACCGGTTATGGCCAGACCGGCCCCTACAAGGACCGCGCTGGCCATGACATCAACTACCTGGCGCTGGCAGGGCTGGCGAGCTACACCGGTCGCACCGAGAGTGGGCCGCTGCCGTTGGGCATGCAGGTGGCGGATATCGCCGGAGGTTCGCTGCACGGCGTGATCGGGCTGCTGGCGGCGGTGATCGCTCGGCAGCAAAGCGGGGTCGGGCAGCATCTGGATGTAAGCATGACCGATTGCGCCTTCAGCCTGAACGCCATGGCCGGCGCCGGGTATCTGGCCTGTGGCGTGGAGCCGGGCAGGGAAGATCAGATGCTCAATGGCGGCAGCTTCTACGACTATTACCGTTCGCGGGACGGGCGTTGGTTATCGGTGGGCAGTCTGGAGCCGGTCTTCATGCAGCAACTGTGTACGGCGCTGGGGCGGCCGGAACTGGCGGCCAAGGGCCTGTCGTCCAAGCCCGCCGAGCAACAGGCGCTGAAGAATGAGTTGAAAGCCGAATTCGAGAAGCATGACTTTGCGCAGCTGTGCGAGTTGTTTGCCGGGGTTGATGCGTGTGTCGAGCCGGTGCTGAGTTTGGGTGAGGCAGTGCGGCATCCGCAATTGCAGGCGCGGGAGTTGGTGACGGAGGTGCCGCGGGGGGACGGTTCTACGCAGGCGCAAATGGCCTGTCCGTTGAAGTTCTCAGAGGGGTTGCCAGCGCCCCGGCATATTGGTGCGGTGTTGGGGCAGCATACGGATCAGGTGTTGGGGGAGTTGGGGTTTGGTGCTGCGCGGATCGAAGAACTGCGGCGTAACAAAGTGGTTCTTTAGCGGTTGTACTGGCCTCTTCGCGAGCAAGCCCGCTCCCACATTGGAACGCATTTCAAATGTGGGAGCGGGCTTGCTCGCGAAGAGGCCGGCACTGGCACCAAAAATCTGACTTACTCGACCCGCATCTCCCCACTAAACACCAACGTGCTCCGGCACCTGCGACACAAATACCGCCGCCCCTGCCGCACCAGTCCATGGCGCTGCGCGGAAAACGGGAAATCGCTGTCAACGCACGGGCATTTGTAGATATAGCGAGTCACGCTGCGGCGTTTGACGTCGTAGGTGTGGCAGCGATTGGGCGGCAGTTCGTACACGCCACGCATGATCAATTGCCACTCTTCACCGTGCGGCTGAATGCGGTCGCCAAACAGTTGATGGGCGATCAGGTGCGCCACTTCATGGGCCACGGTCTGCTTGAGGAAGTCTTCAGTGTTTTCCCGGTACAGCTGCGGGTTGAAGCGCAGCAGGTTCTCGTGCAGATGCGCGACACCGGCTTTTTGACCGCGCAGCTTGAGGCTCACCACGGGGCGTTTGAAAGGTCGTTTGAAAAAGGATTCGGCTAATTGGTAACAGTCTTCGACGCGGGTATTGAGTTGCTCGGGCATGCTTGATGGATCTCCAGAGACGTCGAGTATGCCGCAACGCCGGGGCCTTGCGAATCGTCGAGGCGCCGAATGGTCTTTACCCCCTCACACATTAGAAGGCCGCCTTGCGGCGGCCTGTGTTGGCAGATCTTGTTTTTGGGTGATGTGTTGCTAATTGGTATAGACCGGCCCCACGCCGAGTCCCCAGACAATCACTGTAAACGCCATGATGGCGACCAGCACCACCAAGCCTACGGCAAGCACCGAACTGGAAAACAGGAAGCCCTCGTCGGATGGAATGTTCATGAAAGTGGGTAGCCCCACATACAGTAAATACACCGTGTAGCAGATGGCCGCCGTCCCGACGATCATCCCCAGCCACATGTGTGGGTACAGCGCCGCCAGACCGCCGATGAACAGCGGGGTCGCGGTATAGGTCGCAAATGCAACGCAGCGGGCCAGACTTGGATTGGCGTCATAGGTACGGGCCATCCAGTGGATGAATGCGCCCATGACCGCGACACCGCCGAGCATCGCCAGGTAAGACATGATCGTCATCCATAGCGCGCTTTCCTGGGTCAACATCACCGGCGCCCGGCTGCCGATGACCCAGCCGACCTGAGTGGTGCCGATAAACGCCGACACGGCGGGGATCGCCGCCAGAATCAGCGTGTGAGTCAGGTACATGTGGCTGATGCTTTCCTCTTGGTCGCCACGGATTTCTTTCCATTCCTGGTCGGGGTGGGTGAAGAGCCCCACTACGTGATGGATCATGCCAGTCACTCCTCTTGTTTTTACCGTCGCCCCCCAGTGGAGCGCCTACAGGCCAACGTGGCCAAGTAAGTAAAAGGTCTGGATATGTGTGCGACCTTATGTCGCAGTATAGAAAGGTCTTAACGGCGCAGGTGTGAGGGCGTTAGAGCAAATTGCGCTGTAAACACTGCTGTTAATCGCCGCAAGGTCTGTCACCACAATCCCTGTGGGTGGGCTCTTCGCCGACGAGGAGTTTTTGCGTAAAATGCCGCCTTTCGTCACACCTCACGGATCTCGCGTCATGGGCACACTCACGGTCAACCAGAACAAACTGCAAAAGCGCCTTCGCCGCCAGGCAGGTGAGGCTGTTGCCGATTTCAACATGATTGAAGACGGCGACAAGGTCATGGTCTGCCTGTCCGGTGGCAAGTTATAGACAAAGAATATTTTGTAATGAAAGAGCCGGCAAAAATTGTCCTAATTCCTCCTGTTTATTGGTGTTTTTATCGTCTTTTTTGACAAATATAGTTTCAAGGCTAGTCTTTAAGCCATTGGGTTATAGGACTACGCATTTTGTCAAATATTAGAATCAAGCAATATCAGTTCAATTCTTTGCCCTTCATATCAATCGTGGATGAAACGGATTGTCCGGTCGATCCATATGTCTCGTGTTACCTCAATGTTCTATTGTCCAGCAGGACGGTCAATACAACTCTTAGGTGCGCAAATGAACTTCTATTTGTTCTGCGGCACTTCTCTGAAAAAGGAATTGATCTTCCTGCACGGGTTGCTGCAGGCGAGTTAATATCACCTAAGGAGTACATGCAATTTTACGATAGGTGTTGTTTTCAAAAAGATAATTCGGAGGATCACACTTCCATAAAATTTCTGGAAATTAATAATAAGCATCTGAGAAACATTCTAGTCGCCAACCAAAAAAATATTGCAAAAGTAGCCAGTGAAACGTTGCAAGGACGTGTACGACGGCTTAGGCAGTTTATAAGTTGGCTATTTGAACAGTTTCACGAAGTGCAAAGTGTTGATGAGGTTGCTTATGAGAGATTTGTTAGCTTGATTTCAAGCATCAAGCTAAATGAAGAGGGATTAGGAAGGAATAGAACTCAGGCCGTTAGCAATCCTGAAGAATCGGTGATGCCTGATTCAGTTTTTGTACAGCTGTTAGAAATGATCCTGCCTTCATCTCCCAATAATCCGTTCAAGGCTTCTAAGATTAGGAACTACTTAATCGTTTCTTTACTAGTTCAAAGCGGTATCAGGAGAGGTGCGCTAGCAAAATTGAAGATTTCCGACTTCATTTTCCACGGAACCTATGACCAAATTTCTATTTATCGATCTGGTAACGACCCAACAGACCCTCGGGCTGAAAAACCCAATCAAAAGACAAAGGCGCATCTGGCTACGATTAATCCAGTCCTGATGGAGCAGGTCAAGTTGTACATCGATACAATAAGAGTCATATTTCCTAATGCGCAATTTCATGACTTCGTGCTAGTTAGCGAAAATGACTCCAAAGGTACTATAGGTCAGCCCCTCTCAATGAAAGCGATAAACGCTATTTTTCAAAAACTGTCTAAAGCGTTAGGATTCCATGTCCACCCTCATCTACTACGCCATAAATGGAATGAAACTTTCGATGAGGAAGGAACACGCAAAGGGATTGACTCGACTTTACTTGAGGATATTAGAAAATATGCGATGGGGTGGTCACAAAACACATCGATGACCCAGGTTTACAACGAAAAGCGACTCGCACTCAAAGCACGAGAACTCTCAAAAATCCATCAGCAAAGAGTGGACCAACATAAATGATAGGAGATAAGAGTTGTCATATTGTTTCTCTTGAAAATGAACAGATTTTACTGTTTACCGCTAAATCGGGACTGACAGTAAATGCCTTCGACGACTTCTGGATAATACGCCCGAACAAAGGAAAAGGATGGCGGATTTCCGTCGACTGGGTTCACTCATCGGATATGGCAGACGATGATCGAGAGTTGATTATGGGTGTTTTAATGCACTATGCCCGTACCATGGCTGCAAGCACGGCCTCAGGTATAGTATGCAACATTAAGCCGTTCGTGATGAATGGCATCCCCTCGCTGGTTCAAATCAAAGCGATATGGAGCGGACTGAAAACAAATAATAAGAAAGGCCTTAATCAATTCTTTAGGACTCTGTCCAGACAAGGCAATAAGCGGTTTGATGAGTATCATGGCTTTACCAGTACTCATTTGGATAAAAATAAAACCAATATTTTGGATCCGTCCAGCGGCGCATTGAGTGAAATTGAGTTTGATTCGTTAGCCACTCAGCTGAATCAAAATTTACAGAAGTTCGACTGGGCTTGCGACCGAGAGTTTATTTTCTTCCAGTCGCACGTACTTTTTAGTCGCCTTAGAAGTCGAGTCACGAGTAAACTTTTGCTCTCAATTGTAAGGCGCCCGATTCAGATCGCGCTCCTGAAATGGTCGGATGTGATCCCCTCAGGGGCGAGTTTTCATGACGTTGGAATTCATGCTGCTGACGAAATTGGCACGTTGGGCGGCCAAACCTTACAGCTCAGAGTATTTATTGCAAAAACAAAAGGAGCAGCTTTCTCAAGAGATTTTCCCGAACGCTATCCGCTACACCTTTCCGAAGATCTTTCCAAGGTACTTATAGAGTATAAGAATGTAATTCTGAAAGGACTCACCCTCCTGATGCAGTCAGTAGGGATCAAGATGGATCAATCGGAATTACTGAGTCTAATGGGGAATATGCCCATGTTTCCAGATGTAAGCCTCTTTAATTTAAGATTGGACTCCATTGATTTGTTTAAAAGCATGTTTACACCAAAGTCTACGGCTTATCACGTATCGGAGGCGTCGATTACACAAGCCTTGAGGTGGATTCGGTTGACTTCTGATCGTACCACCGACTGCGTAGCCACCTCTAACAGAATTCGTCATACCGTATTAACCCGGGGAGCTCAGGATGGTTTATCTGCTATCCATTTAGCTAAGATAACAGGTGTTACCGTGCCAGCTGCTAGGCATTACATAGACTTAAATTACCAATCCAGAAGAGAGATCGATTCCAAATATATTGGGAATGAATTCCTCCGGAAAGCGTTTAGTTGTGCTTTAACGGAAGTTTCGGGAGGCGACTCGACAATAGTCGATCGCAAATTTAACCCTGTGGGCGCACCCTATAATATGCTTTCATGCGTGACTTGTTCAACAGCAATGGGGAGGCCTTTGGGATGCTATGGATGCCCAAACTTTCGCCCGATTCTTGAAGCTGATCACAGGTCAGTTTTAGGAGGGGCGGAGGAAAAACTGGCTGTCAATCGCAATTCCCTAATAAATCCTCTTTACGGTCGTAGTATCGAGAAGTTGGAAAAGCAAATTTTGTGGGTCAAACTAACGATTACGGTTTGCGATGAAGTCCTTGCAGGGCGGCATGTCATTGATGCTTAATAAATACTTAACTCGGTTGGAGAAGCTCACTGCCGATTATCGAAAAGCACCTTTGGAGCAATTTGAAGGGCCTAATGGGAAGAAAGCAGAGTTTGATGACCTGCTTTGGTACTACGTGGATCCTAATACCGGTCGTAGAACGAGATATTTGGCTGGATTACATGGGTGTAAGGGGAAAGGCAACGCTGGCAACCGTCCCGAAAAAGTTCTTCCTTCTCCTTACGATCATTTGATCAAGGTGTGGATTATAGAGACAACAAATACCAATATTTCCGCAGGCGAGAAACAAGCTCGAACTTCGACAGCTAGAAAACTATTGTCCTTCATGAACGGTGACCTTTATGTTCAAACAGAATCTTCAATCCTTGACCTGAACTTAGGCTTACGATTTGCTGACCGACTGCGTCCGTTTCTCGTATTTTGCTCTGGTAAGGGGTTGATGCGAAAACTAGAGTTAAACAACACTGACGACAGAGATAGAACGGGGCATGCTAGCTTCGATAACACCTTGGAAAAACTGCCGGATACTCAAACTCTGCTTGCCTTAGGAATAATATTTACAGACATTTTTGAGCATGTGGATGTAAATGGCACGTTGAGTTATGGCGAAAGGATAAATTTTCATGATGCACTGGTGGTGACATTTGCATTGTTGTCCCTCGCATCGCCTAATAGAAGTGCTGCGGAAATACCAGTCCTCCCGAAGCAACGGCTTCATTCGCACTCCGAGGGCGATGGGGAGCCTGTTTATTATCTCGACTGGATCGGAAGTAAGGGCTATAAAAACAACAAAAACCACCTTCTTGCCGCCCTGGCCGAGCCGATAACAAAAGCCATTAACTTTTTTTATAAGGCGTGCGAGCCAGCGAGAATTTTATGTCGGTTCTACGAAAATCCCAAGCGAAGCTTGAAGGCTCTGCTAGGAGAGTTTGAGATAGCGCCAGAACTAGCAAAAAATTTATGCCTAACCGAGCCGACCAATCTTTTCACGTTGGGTTATGCCTTAGGGTTCTATGGTGTCGATGATAATGTACAGGTTCTCAAGAAAGGAGTTAAACTTGATGCTACCTTGCATAGGCAGAACAAAAAATATTTTCAACCAATACCTATCTATTCCTTGAAAGCCCAAGATCAGCTATCTGTTGCGCAAAGCGAGAGCACGCTATCCTCAAGCCTACCCAAATTGTTTGGATATACCTTTATACCTAAGCTATTCGACGACAAAGTCACTATCTCGGTCAGCGAAGTTCAAGAGTGGTGGATATCTTTTTTTAGAAATCGTATTTTGCCGGAATTTCCATTGTCCTTTTCAACCGGGGAATCCAGCATTAGATTGAAAGACGCAATGTTCTGCTTTTTAGGAAGCTGGTATTATGGTGCGTCGAAGTTCGCAGGGGGTGGGGGGAAATCATTTCAAAAAACTAACTACGCTGTAGTGCCCTTAGGGGCCCTAGGTCGCTCGGTAGTACGTAGACTAACTGGTCGGGGTGGTAAGGACATTGGATCGATTTTTGAGAGTCATGGGTTTGCATCAGAACTAGGATTGCAATTGCATAGTCTACGCCATTTATCAAACACTCTTGCCGATTTAAGCAGCATTCCTGTCGAAATTATTACCGCATGGTCTGGTAGAAAAGATTCTCAACAAACTCACACTTATATCCATACTGACCACGGCGAAAAGATCAGTCGGGTGAGTGCGATAATAAATCCCCCGCTTATGGATGCTCAGACTATTCGAATTGTCTCTCAAAAAAATCTTGCGCAATCCACGAATCTGCCTGCATCTGTCACTTCTACGGGCCTTTGCACTCAAAATCTCAATGTAACGCCATGCAATTATTTGAACGATTTTGTATCGCAGTGCTTTAAATGTCCGGAAACTTGCCACGTTGCGGGTGATGAAAGAGCTATCGATCTATTCGAGAAAGATTTTTCGTTTCAAACGGCGAGATTAGACAGTGTAGCGTGCGATCCAAGACTTCCAACTTCCGACGCTATGAAAAGTTGGTTTGTCATCCACTCACGCAATACGCATATTTTGTCCCATCTGGTCGATCTGATGAAGAAGAGCCCTGTTGGTACAATTATTCGGTACTCGAATAAGGATGGTGAATTCAATTTGATTGACTTAACCACCAAAAAGATTACAAAAGTCGCCTGCAGCCTCCCTGATTCCGAGACGCAATTGAAATGTATAATTGAAGCTAAGGTAGCGAGTGCTGTGCCGAGCACCAACCTGCAGTTGCGCTCTATTTTGTCGGTTTTCGGTTTGTCCGATGAGGAGGTTTGAAATGGCATCGCCCAAGATTTCTATTCAGCAACAGCGCAAGATTGAGATAATGTTAACCCAGTGGAAGGGCAAGCTTACGTGGGCTACTTTGGTAGCGAGGGTTGAGCTAGAACTAAGAATTCAAGCTACTAGACAAACTCTCTGCACGTACGTTGGTATTAATTTATGCTATAAAAACAAAAAGGCGCAACTGCGGGGAGCTACTTCCTCCCTGTACACAAAGATAACGGCATCTGAAGTAAAGCTCGTTGCGCAAATAGAGAGTTTGAAAGCTGAGATTGTGGTGCTAAGAAGGAATAACTCAGAACAACTTCGCATGATCGAAAGAATCTTTTCAAATGCTAATGCGATTCCTAATTTTGATCTTCGCGCATTAATTAAGAAAAGGCCCGAGGAGATCCAAAAGGGTTAGCAGTTTTGACTTGATTCTTAGTATCTCGTGTTTGGCGAGGAATGGAAGAAGATTCAGGTGTAACGACCGCTTAGGCTCCCGACTTAGGCGTTTGTTCGAATGCTCTATTCCTCCAGCATTAAGTTAGCAAGACGCTTCACCCATTGAAAGTTCGCGCGTATCGGCATTGTTCCCATTGGCTCGCTGCTGTTCACCGGAGGCGCTTAAGAATTGTGCACCTATAGCAGGCACGAAGCGGCTCACTACCACCACGTTGGGATGGCGGAGCCTGATGCAAGGTAATAGCAGCGGTCCCCCAGACTACTGAAACACCAGTATTGATCAACCGAGTTGCCAGTCTGACACCCGTGGCAGAAGACAGGACGGATCGCATTCGAGCTCTTCTGCGATGCGATATAGCTTTTCAACGGTGATGTTAACTTCACCACGCTCAATCCTCCCCACATAGCTGCGGTCGATGTTGCAGGCCAGCGCCAGTGCATCCTGGGAAATTCGACAGGCCTTCCTCTGTGCCCGGATGCGTTCCCCTAACGCTTTCGCCAACTTATCCATGACCGCCTCAATTCTCCTCGAGGCGGCACTATCGTGTGTTTGCGGATGCACGAGCCACGGACTATAATCCGCATTTTTCGCTATTACTCTTCTGGTGCCTCAATGAAATCGGCCACGTTCATCTTCGACAGGCGGCTGTATGAGATCCTTCAGGAAGACGGGCGCACAAGGTTTACTATCCGTGAACTCCGAGATGCGTACGCCAAGCGCCTGGATGGCATCACTTTTCGCATCGGCGATGTACGCCGCTACGTGTATGAGCACATACGCCGGATGATTCGTATAGGCTGGCTCGTATACGACGAAGAGCGTCGTGCGCGGGGGCAGGTCTACCACCTGCGTCCGATGCCAGCACATCTGCAGCCAGAGTTGATCGACAACGGGTTTGAGAACAGCCTCAAGACTGCCTTGCAACCAGAGCGGCTGCGGTCACCATCTGAAAGTGCGGCTGTAACGCTCAAACCTTCGCCCGATGTAGATAAACACTTGGAAGCGCTTCATAAAGAGATCCGATTGGACTTTCTCTCCGCGATGGGTGAGGCAGAGCGATACAAGCTGCTTCTGGACGATATGCCGCATCTCCGGGACAAAGTCGAAGGCGAGTATCTGGACGCTAGAGACCGCAGTTCTCGCCTGTTGGGTCATCTCCGTGCGATTGAAAAGACACTCAAGACGCTTGCCACCGCACGATGACCACATCGCTGCGAGACTGGCAAAGCAACTGCATCAACACGGCGTTGAAGCACTTTACCTCCACACCACACTTCTTCTGCCAGGCAACACCGGGTGCCGGCAAAACGCGCATGGCGGCAGAGCTGGCAAGCAGACTGCTCAGCCAGGACAGGATCGATCTGGTGCTGTGTTTTGCACCATCCTGCCAAGTTGTCGAGGGCTTTCGTACGACCTTTGCTACTGTGCTTGGCCGGCGTTTGGACGGGCAAATCGGCGCAATGGGAGCGGCATTCACCTACCAAGCCATGGAATACCGAGATGAGGGGTTCTGGCAGTTACTTGATGACTACCGCGTACTCGTGGTCTTCGATGAAATTCACCACTGCGCCGGCCACGATCCTATTCTGAGCAACGCTTGGGGCCAGCAGATACTGCACCGGATTCAAGACCGCGCCGCCTTCACCTTGGCTCTCTCCGGCACCCCATGGCGTTCGGACGACAAGGCTATTGCACTAGCTCGGTACTCGTCACCCGAGGGGCACTTAATCTGCGACTACCGCTACGGACTAAGAGAGGCTATCGCTGATGGAGTGTGCCGTTCCCCCCGTATCGTCCTGCTCGATAATCAGAAGGTGAAACTCACCGAGGATCACGGCACGGAGAGCAATGTCAGGATGTTTCCAAGCATCGCTAAACTACTGGGGGAATCGCCAGTTACCTATGAAGAATTGCTACGCCACGACGAGGTAATCGATCAACTGCTCGGTCTTGGTTGCAGCAAGTTGGACGAGCTTCGGTTCGTCAAGCCTAATGCGGCTGGCTTAGTAGTTGCCACCGACATTGAGCACGCCCAACAAATTGCCCTAGCCTTGGTCGCCAGGGGTGAAGGTTGCCGCATTGTGACCAACAAAATCCCGGATGTGCAGCAAGTGATTAATGCGTTCAGGGAGAGTAACTGTCGCTGGATCGTCGCCGTGGGAATGATCAGCGAAGGTACCGACATCCCCCGCCTACAGGTCTGCTGCTACCTCAGCCGCATCCGCACCGAGTTGCATTATCGGCAAGTGCTGGGGCGCATACTGCGGCGCATCGGCGAACCCGATGACCAAGCATGGCTGTTCATGCTTGCCGAGCCAACGCTGCAGCGCCTAGCGGGGCGAATCGCTGATGATTTGCCGGATGACTTAGCGGTGCTGAAAGAGATACAGATGCCAAGCCCCACTCCAATCTCAAAGACGGCTCTGATTGAAACCATCGGGGATATTGATGGCCTGGATAACAGTATTGGAAGTGGGCCATGCCACGGTATTGGGTTAGGCGCCGCGAACGTTATCTCTCTGGGAGGCTTGGAAGCCGAGCCAAGTTATCAGGTGAGTTTTTCCCAGCACTATAGACAGCTTTTGCTGGCTTGCTTTTGATGCCTGGGAAACCTCACCCAGTTTTTCACACCTGCTTTCATAATTGGGCAGGATCGACTGCTTCATCGACTAGCAAACTAATCGGGAGATGAGCATGGAAACCAAAACTCATGTATCGGTAGACATGACTTGCTGAATCAGGAGATGACAGAATTGACCCTTCCTCACGAAAGAACCCGCAGTGTCATCAAAACCGAAGAGTTCCTGCGAGAACTCGCTCGCAGCGCTGAATTGCCACAGGAAGTCCGGAGCCATGCGAAAAGCCTGCTCAGGCACTATCCGTCTGCCGGCCAGATATTTTCGGTGGGGCGTCTTGAAGAGTGTTTGATGAGCTCCGGGTCAGAGGATGAACTCAGACGGCGGGTAACTGCTTTCCATCAGCGGCTGTTCAGTTCGTCATTGGACTTCACGCTATAAGAAGTGGGGGCCGCACAGCCGTGCAGTGATTTTACCCCGTCGGCAACCTTGTTGTTGCGTGGCTGCTATCGCCACAGCTGTGTAAGGGGCCGGCGAACACATCTTCCGAGCCAGGCCGATAAGGGCGATTGTGTCCGCGTATTTTTAAGCGGACGCAATTACCCTTAACGTCAGGATCGCCATGCGCCAACTACGTAAGTCCTACCCGAAATCCTTCAAAACCCATCAGGTGGACACCATCGCCTTTGGCGTCGGCCCCCGGGGTCAGGAAGGTGTGTTGGCCGGACGCCAACAAATTACCTAGTAGGTGTCAAGATATTCATTCAGTTGGCTTGCTCGGTTAAGCACTTTTCCCCCTGAATTTGCTGAGCCATTGGTGTCAGTATATTTTTTTCCGCACCATAATGTGGTTTATTAACTTTTGACCGAGCTCATATCCATCTCCGGGCTCAAAGTTCCTAGCCAAGCGACTAGACACACTATGATTATTGCTACCGAGAACTCTATGGTCATACTGCGCCGCAAAACATTAACGACGCCGGTGTATTCGCCGCTCTGAATCGATCTTTCTAAAAGTGGACTCAAGTGAAAACGGTTCAGCGTAGCTAATACAATCATCGCTGCAAATAGTAAAATTTTTAAACAAAGCAGCACGCCATAAGTGCTAAACGTTATCCCAACTAATGTTGGACCTACAATGAATAGATAATTTACTATACCGGTAATGCTTAGACTCACTACGATAAATGCACCAGCTGATTCAAACCCGGTAAGAGCTCGGGAGAGAATTCGCACCTCTTGCTCGCCATTTAAAATCTTAGTGCGCAGCAGTAAAGCGAATGCGGCCAGAGCTCCCATCCAGGCGCCGGCGGCCAAAAGGTGAAAAATATCACTAGCGAAATGCATATAACGACGATTGCCTTCATCCATCGCTCCATGCCCTGTCCACGCCAAGGTTGCGAGAGCTGTAGCACCGAAGAAGGTAACCGCCCAGAGGCTGAGGGTCGGGAAGCGTTTGTTTAGTGTGACAGCTATGCCTGCTAGAATAAGGGCTGCTATTCGGACCATCCAGGTGAGTCCGACGTCGGTACCAGTAAGTACCATTTCGAAGATGTGCTGGCGAAGCTCCATAAACTCTGAAACGCCGCTCATTGCTTTCGCAAGCAGCAACATCGCGGCAAGAGACAGAAGTACACCAACAACGACTGTACTAAAAAGGAGCGACTCAAAATTTAAGACCGTGCCGGATACCCGTTCTTTTCCCCTAAGGCTATACAAGCCAAAAATTGCTAATCCAAATAGCAGCATCAGGTCTAAATAAAGAACGAAGCGAAGGGCGATGTTTATTGAGTCGCTCATGGATCATTTCACTTTAAAAGAGAAGTTACCTGTGATGGGATGAGTATCGGAAGAGACCGCCCGCCATTCGACCTTATAAGTACCGGTGGTTAACGGAGCGGCAGGCGTGATAACCATCATTTTTGGATCGGCGCCTCCTGCGACACCAGCCTTAACGCCCATTGGAGAGTTCGGCATGCCAGGCATGTCGGTCATGATCAGTTTTGCCCCTGAGAACTGAGTCGTAAGGTTCTCCGAGAAGTGCAGCTCGATTTTAGACGGCGCAGCGGACGTCGAGCCTTCTGCAGGGGTAGAAGACACTAGCTTTGGATGCGCCTGGGCGATGGCGCTCACGAGCAAGCCGGCGGTAAGTGCAACAGCTACGATAGTAGTTTTAAAGAATGACATGCAAGACTCCTCACAGCTAAAGCTGTTGGTTCGAGGTTTGATGGAGTAGATCTAGTTTTTATTTCTCAATTCCGGTTAAGACCACAGGCGAATACCCAGCGTGTGCCGCGGACTGAAGCTAGGTAACAGATCAGGGGAACCGCGTTAAAGAGCTAGGACACGATGCCACATGACTGCCGACTGTTGGATTACATTTCAGTAAGCTTTGCGCGTGCTCTCTGGTCCAGAATTGGGGGGCATGTGGCCTAACTGAACCTCTGAGGTTCGTAGGGAAGTCACTTCGTCTAGGACGCAGTCGCTACCTTTACTTCGATGCGGTGCCTGAACAAGGATCAGGCACGTTTCAATCCGACACTGGGAAGTTCCATATGGAAGGCTGTTTTTCCATTGGATGAGTCACACCAGATCTTGCCTTCATGGGCTTCTATGATCGACCGCGTAATTGAGAGCCCCAGTCCAGCGTTGCTGGGGCTTCCTTCGCGCCGTGCCGGATCTGCGCGGTAGAAGCGATCGAAGAGCTTTTCAAGGTGCTCGGGTGCAATGGTCTCTCCTGGATTTTCCACGACCACCAATGTCGAGGTACCTTTCTGTTGGATATCGACCCTGATGGTTTGGCCCTCCGGGGTGTACCGCAGCGCGTTCGACAGCAAGTTCGAGATTGCTCTGTGCAACATCAACACGTCCCCCCGGACACGTCCTGCTCCCGAAACGGTCAGTTCGATACCGCTCTCATCCGCCAGTAGGCGGTAATACTCGAGCAGCTTCTCCACAACCTCCAATAGGTCAATCTGCTTGTTCTCAGGCTTGATTAGCCCGTTGTCGGACTTCGCCAGGAAAAGCATGTCATCAATCATCTTCGACATACGCTTCAAGTCATCCAGATTCGAATACAGATTATTTTCGTAGTCCTCAGTATCCCTTTTTCTAGAGAGCACCACTTCGGTATGGGTCATCAGGTTGCTTAGCGGGGTGCGCAGTTCGTGAGCGATATCCGCTGAAAAATTGGATAATCGCACAAAAGCATCATCCAGCCGGGACAACATCGCATTGAACGACGACACCATCTGTTGCAGTTCTTTGGGGACCGGCGCTAGAGGGATGCGGTCTTTGAGGGATTTGGCTGACATCGACGCCGCGACCATGGTCACCTGACGAATAGGACGCATGCCGCTGCGTGCAACCATCCAGCCTAATGCCGCGCTGACGAGTGCGCTGATGACCAACCCTATCCAGAACCATTGCTGAAGGGTTTTGAAGAAGGCCATGTGATGAGTAACATCGAAGATCAAGATTACGGTCAGCGGCTTTTCCTGACCGACCATTGTCGCTTGTGCTGTCATGCCTCGGAACATCTGCTCTTGGTCTTGCCATTCCCACACACTGTTGTTTGTCGTCAGGCGGAACTGCTCAGGGACATTTACTGGCCCCGGATCAGCGAAAAGCACCTTTCCATTACTGTCCAAGATCAGGGCAGTCAAATCACGGTGAGCCCCCAGCAGCGCTTTCAACTGAGGTTTTAGCTCGTTGAATTGATCGACACTGCTCAGCTCCCCCAGGATTCTTTGAGTCGAATAGAGCTTTTCGTTCAGGGTCTGCTGATCCAGCATTTTGAAATGACGCTGGCTGAGGTGGTTAATGCTGAGTCCGGCGACGGTGAGCACAGCCGTTACCGCAAGCATGAACATCAGGCTCATGCGTGTAGTCAGGGATAGACTGTTCATTCCGACTCCGGGGCATCAAGCATATAGCCCATACCTCGGGCGGTCTGGATCAATTTCAGTTCAAAATCATCGTCAATTTTCGCTCGCAAACGTCGGATAGCAACTTCGATCACATTGGTATCACTATCGAAATTCATGTCCCAAACCTGGGAAGCGATCAAAGATTTCGGTAGCACTTCGCCGCGCCGGCGCAGCAGCAGTTCGAGCAACGAGAATTCTTTTGCCGTCAGGTCAATCCGCTTTCCACTGCGTACAGCACGACGTTTCAGCAGATCGACTTCAAGATCTGCTATTTTCATAATGGTCTGCGTGGGCAAGCTATTGCCCCGGCGGAGCAGCGTCCTGACCCGGGCTAGCAATTCGGAAAAGGCGAATGGCTTGACCAAATAGTCGTCTGCACCCAACTCCAATCCTTTGACGCGATCTTCGACGCCATCACGTGCCGTCAGAAACAGCACCGGGACATCTTTCCCCGCTGCTCGCACCATCCGCAGTACGTCCCAGCCATCCAGGCCCGGCATCATCACGTCCAGAATCAACAGGTCATACGCTTCGCTCAGTGCATGCTGAAGTGCATCTGTTCCCGTCATGACTCGGTCGACGTTGAACCCAGCCTCAGTGAGGCCTTGCTGCAGGTAAGTGCCTATTTTTGGCTCGTCTTCAGCGACCAGAAGTTTCATGAGGGCAGTTTCCAAATGTTGTGTGGCCTGAGTGTGCAGCCAAATAGCCCCCCAACCATAAGCTTACGAAAATGTAATCCTAGCTTCAGGCCTCTGTCAGGGAGCTTTGTCTAGTGTGCAAGCATGAGCACTAGGTTGTGCTCTCGGCCCTCGAATCAACAACCAGAGGTGCCGGCCACAGCTTCTTGTGAGGAGACTACCTTATGAAATTGCTTAAACATCTGCTTCTCGTTGGTTCGTTCCTGCTGTCCTCAGCTGTCTGGGCAGAATCGGGGGGTGATCGCACCATCCAGCGCATTGAACAACTGCGGGATAAGGCCGAAGCCGTATTGATCCAGGCGGAGAAGGCACCCCCTGGCCAGCGCCATGTACACATGAAGGAGCACATGAAGATGCTCGATGAGATGATGAGCGAGCTTCACAAAGGACACCCAGCTCCCGGTACATCTGCGCAAGAGCATCTTGCTTGGATGGAGCGGCACGACAAATTGGTGGATGACGCCCTCGGGCAGATGATGCGGGAGCACAAGCTAATGATGGCTGACAAAGAGTGCCATCCATAAGAAATCCCCTTCAAGGCCTTCCGTGATTGCTCCTTTGGCCTAGCGGCGCCACAACGGCGCCGCGTTTTTTCAAGCTGACTAATTTGTAGTTTTGGGGTGAGCCCCCCGGCAGGAGCCGGGGAATAGCATGAGATTTCCAACCACCTCAGTGAGGTTTCATCATGAAACGTTCACGTCTCCAACTGTTGATCGCCGGACTTCTCTTCGTAGCTGCAACTCAAGTCTTTGCGCAAACGCCTGGCAGTGAAACCAGCATTGGCCGACAGGCCCAAGCAACCCCTGCTACGCGTACCGTTTTCGTCAAGATGGATGACATCAGCTACGGCCAGAAGTCGATCGATGTGAAGCCTGGCGAGACCGTCCGCTTCGTGTTGAAGAACGACGGGGCGCTGATGCACGAGTTCAACATCGGCAAATCCGCATCGCAGCTGGAACATCAACGCGAGATGGCGGCGCTATTCAAAGACGGCACGCTGACGCCGACAGGCAAGGCGAAGTCGATCGTCTGGCGGGAGCACTTCACTGCCCCTAGCGATTCCGATCCTCCGGGATATCCGGAGGTCATTGAGGCAAAACATGACGATCCTAACGCCATCCTCGTAGAGCCTGGGACGACGAAGGAATTCGTCTGGACATTCGCCGATGTGTCCAACCTGAACTTTGCCTGCACCCTGCCAGGACATTATCAGGCAGGGATGGTGGGTGAGTTCGTAATGCGTTGAATCGACGACCAGGTGCCCCGGCGCTGTGTGCCGGGCAGCACCTGATCTCAGCTAACTTCACCGATATGTAATTTTTGCGTAAGTGAGCTGGCAGCTCAGCCTGGCTAGCATCAAGGCGTTTTAAACCACTCAGTCCTGCGAGGTTCACCATGAAAGCTAAGTCCGCATTCCTGCTTTTCGTTGCCAGCCTTATGTTTTCAGCGTCTGCAGCGATGGCCAACCTGAGCCACGGTAATGTAGACATTGGTCAGCCAGGCGATTCTCAAAAGGTAGATCGCATCATCGAAGTGAAGATGGGCGATAGCTTCTTCGAGCCAAAGAGCATTGATGTCAAACCGGACGAAACAATTCGCTTCGTGCTCAAAAACGAGGGCACGTTGCTACACGAATTCAACATCGGCAAAGCCGCTGCCCATGCCGCGCATCAAAAAGAGATGGCGGCCATGTTCCAGAACGGCTCGCTTAGTCCTACTGGAAAAGGGCAAGCCATGAGCGATATGGACCACAACATGGTCGGTATGAAGATGGACGGGATGGCGCACAACGATCCCAACAGCGTTCTGATCGAACCAGGGACAACCAAAGAGCTTGTCTGGACCTTTTCCAAGAGCACAGGCCTGGAGTTTGCCTGCAACGTTCCGGGCCACTATCAGTCGGGGATGGTGGGTCAGTTTGAAGTGAAGTAAGCGCGGTTTGATCGATATCACAGCCTCAGAGCGAGCGTTGACTACTCTCAGTCGCAGACGTCACCGCAGCTCTTGCCAGGACACTGGGGACCACATCATGACTAATCATCCGCATTCGGTTGAAAATTCGCCTTCTTCTTTCTGGAGAAGCAAAACGGGTGTCGTACTGATCATGCTAGTTGCGATCGGTGTTTTCTACGTCGTCCGGGAACACTTCAGCCATGTTTCACCTTATCTGCCCTATCTGATCCTGTTGATCTGCCCGTTGATGCATTTTTTCGGGCGCGGTCACGGCGGTCATGGTCGACACGTGAGCTCCGAATCCAACAAGGACGATAAAGGAAACTAGTCATGTCTAACGCCACGAGTCACCGCGACCATGATCACGTCCATCCGGTGAAATCCCACGATGGTGGTCTACACGATCCAGTGTGCGGCATGGCAGTTACCCCGCCGAGCACGTTCAGTGAGCTATACGAGGGGCGGGCATATCAGTTTTGCAGCCTGAAGTGCCAAGAGAAGTTTCGAGCAGAACCCCAACGTTATGCTGCGAATCCGTCGGGTACCAATCACTCTAGTCGCACTGAACCCGCGGCTGAGCCACAGCTGGGTACTGAATTCACTTGCCCTATGCACCCAGAGATACGACAGCCTGACCCCGGCACCTGTCCTAAATGCGGAATGGCATTGGAACCTGTCATGCCAGGGTTGGAAGAGGAGGAAAACCCCGAGCTCAAGGACTTCACCCGTCGCTTTTGGTGGTCGTTACCGTTAACCGTGATCGTGACCGTGCTCGCCATGGCGGGACATTCATTACACCTCCTCTACGGAACCACACAGAACTGGGTGGAGCTGGTCCTTGCAACCCCGGTGACCCTATGGGCCGGCTGGCCCTTTTTTGTGAGGGCCGTAGCGTCCATTCGTCATCGCAGTCCAAATATGTGGACCTTGATAGGACTGGGTACAGCAGCGGCCTATCTTTACAGCGTCGTGGCGACGTTTTTTCCCCAGAGCTTTCCCACCAGCTTCATGCAAGATGGCCGCATCGGCGTCTACTTCGAAGCTGCCGCGGTCATCGTCTCACTCACCCTGCTTGGGCAGATTCTCGAGCTCAAAGCCCGCTCGCAAACCTCCGCCGCCATTAAATCTCTTCTGGGTCTGTCTCCGAAAACCGCACGCAGGATCAATGCCGATGGCACAGAAGAAGACATCCCTCTGACGCATGTCCACAAGGGTGATCACCTCCGGGTAAGGCCAGGTGAAAAGGTGCCTGTTGATGGCTCAGTACTGGAAGGCGAAAGCGCCGTCGACGAGTCGATGCTGACCGGAGAACCCGTGCCGGTGATGAAGATAGCTGGAGATAGTCTGATCGGAGCCACGCTCAATACCCATGGCAGTCTGGTGATGGAGGCACAGAAGGTTGGGGCCGAGACCATGCTGTCGCAAATCGTACAGATGGTGGCCCGTGCCCAACGTTCTAAAGCCCCCATGCAACGCATGGCTGATGCCATTGCCGGCTACTTTGTGATGGGCGTCATCGCTATTGCGGTGCTGACGCTCTTGGGCTGGGGGCTCTTTGGTCCTGAACCCAGTTGGGTTTTCGGCCTGATCAATGCGGTCGCCGTGCTGATCATTGCCTGCCCCTGTGCTCTGGGGCTCGCGACGCCTATGTCGATTATGGTGTCCACCGGTAAAGCAGCCAGCATGGGCGTGCTGTTCAGAGATGCCAGTGCCATCGAGAACCTTTGCAAGATCGACACACTGATTGTCGATAAGACCGGCACCCTGACAGAGGGACGTCCAGTGTTTCACAGCGTGGAGGCTGCACAGAACTTCGACCCCAATGATGTTCTTCAACTCGCTGCCAGTCTCGATCAAGGCAGTGAGCATCCTCTGGCTCACGCAATCGTTGATCACGCCCGAGCTGAAAACCTTGTATTGAGCAAACCCGAATCGTTCGAGTCCGGATCCGGGATTGGTGTCAGCGGTATGGTTAGCGGCAAGAAAATTCAACTGGGCAATACCGCCTTGATGGAAGAAGCAGGCGTGAGTATCCGGCCCCTCCAATACCGTGCAGAGCTGTTACGACTTGAAGGTATCAGCATCATCTATGTTGCGGTCGACGGAGTACTGGCTGGATTGCTCGCAGTGTCAGATCCGATCAAACCAACCTCCAAAGAGGCTGTCACCAAGCTCAAGGCTGACAATGTAAAAATCATCATGGCCACTGGTGATGGCCTCACCACGGCACGAGCTGTCGCCAAGGAGATGGGTATTGAAGAAGTCCACGGTGAAGTGAAGCCTCAGGACAAGGAGCGCTTGGTCGCGGACCTTCAGCAATACGGTCGGCGGGTTGCCATGGCTGGCGACGGTATCAATGATGCGCCTGCCTTGGCCCGAGCAGATGTGGGCATCGCCATGGGGACCGGGACAGACGTCGCGATGAACAGCGCGCAACTGACCTTGGTTAAAGGCGACTTGATGGGAATTCTTCGTGCGCGAGCCCTTTCTGTCGCGACCGTAAAAAACATGAGGCAGAACCTGGGCTTCGCTTTTCTCTACAACTCGATGGGTATACCACTCGCTGCGGGTCTGTTGTATCCACTGACCGGGCATCTGTTATCACCGATGGTCGCGGCCATCGCGATGAGCGTCAGCTCTGCATCTGTTGTTTTCAATGCATTGAGGCTGAGAAACATCCGTATAGATTGAAGCCTGGGAACCATTCAAACCGGGGCGCAGACACTACTTGACCTTCCTATCGTGTCAACGTTGATGCTGTGGTTGCGGCTAAAGTAGCCGCTCAATACGAGAGGAATAACTATGTTCGTCTTAGATGTGTCCGGCATTGGTTGCGGCAGCTGCGTTAGCAAAATCACCAAAGCCATTCAATCGTTGGATAACGAGGCAACTGTTTCGGTGGATCGTGCTGCCGGTAAGGTCAACGTGGAAAGCATCGAAAGCCCGGAGCGAGTCCGCGCTGCTGTTGAAGCGTTGGGGTTTCCTTCCAAGGTCAGCGCCTGAGTGCGCTGATCTGCTCCAGCGTTAACGCCCTCATGCACAGACTCTCCTGGGCTCATTTCAGATACTCACCGAGCTCCAGCTCCGACAGTGCTGAAGACTCAATGACCACTGTCCGCTTCGATTCGGCTGACCAGTTCTCTGCCGATTGCTTGGTTTCGGACAATTGGGTTCCTCTGGCAGCAACTTGTTTACGCCAATAAAACAGGGACATATCACTGCAACCCTTTCGGCGCGCGACTTCTGCCATAGAGAGACTGAGTGGAGGGAGCAACATTTTAAGCAGTGCCGCTTTTCGTTCGGGTGAATAGAAAGGCATGACCATACTCTTGCCGCCCCCGGAATGCGTTTAAAAAATCCGGAGACACGACAACTACTCTGACACGGGGGGTCACTCTCCACGTATTGCCTTAATTAATCCTTTAAATGAGCCATTTAATCGAGTAAAAGCCGCCTCGAAATGAATTTCATTCTCCGTATACTTCGCGATTTCGATCTGCTGATCCACGGTATTTTGGTCAAGGGACGGTTGATTTTGAGTTCTGTAAAGTAAAGCACGCCCATCAGAGTCGCCTTCTGAGCCACTTCCATGAATATGATTTCGGCTTGTTGTTTGTAAAGAAAACTGAGTGCTCGCAACTCGCTTTGACTGTTCTGCAAGCAAGGTAGGAAAGTCCAGATCGCGAGCCTTAAAATTCGGTGTGTCGGCGTTGACGATATTGTTGCTCAGCACCTCAGCTCTTTGACTACGATAGATTAAAGCTCTTTCTGCAGAGCCAACGGCCTTATCAAAATTAATACTCATGCCAAATCACCTTTGTGGGTAACTTCCAGTTCCAACACAATCCGCATAGCGAGCACTCAGGTTAAAATAATGGGTCCACATTGGTGAGTTTCAGATTCTCAGCAGTTATTAAAAAGCTGTCGAGCACTTTAAGAACGTTAAATTCCGCCGACATCCGTCGTATTCGCTGAAAATGACTGGAGGCTTACAAGTTTGTCATATATTGGTTTTTAAGCGGTTAATTGCAGCTTTGGATGGACGAGACCATACGGATTAAGCCGCATGATGTTCAAGAGGGAAATCGCAACCTGACACAACTGTAATATTCACCTAAGGTTTCTGACAGGGGATAAGTCTTAAGGTGACATCGAGCCTTGAGCTCAGTCCCGAGAATCATCTCTTGATGGGGATTCTACGGGGCAACCAAATACTTATCCGAGGCTACCCAAATGAAATCCATGAAAACCCTATTGGTTATTGCAGCTTTGACCGTTTCTTCTCTGGCGATTGCCGAAGGCGGCGGTGACCGGACATTTGCACGTATGGAAGCGGCCAGGAAGGACTCGATGGAGTCGTACCAAATTGCCCAAAAGCAAGGCACTCAACCCCCGGTAGCCGAGAGCAAAGCCAAAGCCGTCGACCATGCCAACTGCTGATCCATTTGGCGGGTTCCCAAGCTGACAGAAATGTAATCCCCTTGATAGTCAAAATGTGGCAACTTCTGAGCTCGCCTGCCGTATAAATTTTGTCATTTGCGGCGGCGGGCAAGACTCATAGGGATTCAAGACGAACTCCAGAGAAATTGCCCCAACCGGTAAGCAAAACGCAAAAAGTGTTTCGCACGGCTTCCCTTTTGACTGAGTGGACATAAACGGCATGCATTCCAAAACCTCTAGACGGACATTCGTTAAAGGCCTGGCCGCTGGTGGCATCCTTGGCGGTCTTGGCCTATGGCGCACTCCGGTATGGGCGGTGACCAGTCCCGGTTTTCCAAACGTACTGACCGGTAACGAATTTGATCTGTTCATTGGTGAAACCCCAGTGAACATCACCGGCTCGGCGCGCACGGCGATGACCATCAATGGCTCTTTGCCGGGACCGCTGCTGCGCTGGCGTGAAGGGGAAACGGTCACTCTGCGAGTGAAAAACCGCCTGGATCAGGACACCTCTATCCATTGGCACGGGATCCTCCTCCCGGCCAATATGGACGGTGTACCAGGCTTGAGCTTTCACGGTATCGCGCCGGATGGCATGTATGAGTACAAATTCAAAGTCCATCAGAATGGTACTTACTGGTACCACAGCCACTCAGGTTTGCAGGAACAGGCAGGTGTCTACGGGCCCATCGTGATCGATTCGAAAGAACCTGAACCTTTCCAATACAACCGCGATTACGTGGTGATGCTGACCGACTGGACCGATGAAGATCCTGGTCGGGTCATGGCCAAGCTCAAGAAACAGTCGGACTACTACAATTTCCACAAACGTACCGTTGGCAACTTCATCGACGATGTCAGCGAGAAAGGCTGGGCCGCGACGGTGGCGGATCGGAAGATGTGGGCCGAGATGAAAATGAACCCCACCGATCTCGCCGACGTCAGTGGGTATACCTACACCTATCTCATGAATGGCCAAGCCCCTGACGGTAACTGGACCGGAATTTTCAAACCGGGTGAAAAGCTGCGCCTGCGCTTCATCAACGGTTCGGGCATGAGTTATTTCGATGTTCGTATCCCAGGCTTGAAAATGACCGTGGTGGCCGCCGATGGCCAGTACGTGAACCCGGTCAGCGTCGACGAATTCCGCATCGCTGTGGCAGAAACCTATGACGTGATCGTGGAGCCTGTCAGCGCAGAGGCTTACACCATTTTCGCTCAGTCCATGGATCGAACCGGATATGCCCGCGGAACCCTGGCCGTGCGTGAAGGGTTGAAGGCGCCGGTCCCGGCGATCGACCCGCGTCCCCTCGTCACCATGGATGATATGGGGATGGGCGGAATGGATCACGGCGACATGGCCGGCATGGACCACAGCACCATGAAACCGGGCGACATGGCCGGCATGGATCACAGCACCATAAAACCGGGCGATATGTCTGGCATGGATCACAGCAAGATGACTGGCATGGATCAGGGCGATATGTCCGGCATGACTGGTATGGATCACAGCAAGATGACCGGCATGGATCAGGGTGATATGTCCGCCGGCATGGATCACAGCAAGATGGCAGGCATGGGCACAGGAGCCATGCAATCTCACCCGGCTTCCGAAACCAACAACCCGTTGGTTGATATGCAAGCCATGAGCACAGCGCCGAAGCTGAACGACCCAGGTATTGGCTTGCGCAACAACGGCCGTCGCGTGCTTACTTACTCAGACCTTAAGAGCACTTTCCAGGACCCGGATGGCCGCGAGCCCAATCGCACCATTGAGCTGCATCTGACCGGTCATATGGAAAAGTTCGCTTGGTCATTTAACGGCATAAAATTCTCTGACGCGGAACCATTGCGCCTCAAGTATGGCGAGCGGCTCCGTATCACCTTGGTGAACGACACCATGATGACCCACCCCATCCACCTCCACGGCATGTGGAGTGACCTTGAGGATGAGGACGGCAATTTCATGGTGCGCAAACACACGATCGACATGCCACCTGGCACTAAGCGCAGCTATCGAGTAACAGCTGATGCGCTGGGGCGCTGGGCCTATCACTGCCACCTGCTATTTCACATGGAAATGGGCATGTTCCGTGAAGTACGGGTTGATGAGTAAAGGAGACGGGTTATGAGTACATATCTGAATCGTAAGTCGCTGATCGGTTGCGCCCTTGCCATTGGCCTGTTGGGTGGAGTGCCCTTTGCACTGGCAGGAGAAAGCAGTGGTGAGCATTCCCATCCCGCTCCTGCATCATCAACGGACCAGCCAGAGCCAACGCAAAAGTCCAAGGCCAATGAATCCAAAACCGATCACGATTCTATGGATCACAGCAAGATGAGTGAAGAGTCGATGGATCATGACCAAAAAACCAAAAAAGCGGATTGAGATCATGACCAATAAGCTTTTACGTCCGACCCTGATGGCGCTGACGGTTTCAGTCAGCACCGCTTTTGTTGGCTGGGCCAGCGCCGCTGAAGAGATGGATCCGTCGATGACCATGTCCTCGGGAACGGAGTCGAAACCGACGGTGCCTCCAAAGTCGATCCCAGCCAAAGACAACCAGATGGATCATTCCAAGATGGATCATGGTTCGATGGAGTCTATGGACCACAGCAAAATGAACATGGACCAAAGCCAAGAAAAGCCGATGGACCATAGCAAAATGAATCATGGGCAAATGGACAAAGGCCAGATGGAAGGCATGGATCACAGCAAAATGAAGATGGATGCCGGGGCGACCAGCACGAGTCGAACTCCCATTCCCGTATTGACAGATGCTGATCGTAAAGCTGCTTTTCCGCCAGTGGCAGGCCACGGTGTTCATGACAAAAGCCTCAACACATTCTTTCTGCTTGATCAGTTCGAGTATCAGGACGCTGATAACGGCAGTGCCCTGAGTTGGGATGCAAAAGGCTGGATTGGTGGCGACATTGATCGTTTATGGCTGCGGTCGGAGGGGGAGCGTACCAATGGTGTGACTGAAGACGCCGAACTCCAAGCGCTTTGGGGGCACTCGATCAGTCCGTGGTGGGATGTGGTGACCGGCGTGCGTCAGGATTTTAAACCAGGCTCGCCACAGACCTGGGGCGCCTTCGGTATCCAGGGTCTGGCCCTCTACAACTTCGAAGCTGAAGCCACCGCTTTCATTGGTGAGAACGGCCAGACCGCGGCTCGGTTAGAGGGCGACTACGACATTCTGCTGACCAATCGCCTGATCCTGCAGCCCACAGCCGAAATGAACTTTTACGGAAAAAACGATCCTCAACGCGGCATTGGTTCTGGTTTGGCCAATACCGAAGTGGGTTTGCGGTTGCGCTACGAGATTGTCCGTGAGTTTGCCCCCTACATCGGGGTTACCTGGAGTCGCTCTTATGGCAAGACCGCCGACCTCGCTAGCGATGAAGGAGAGGATGCGAACGAGGCGCGATTTGTCGCCGGTATTCGGATGTGGTTTTGAGAGCCTGACATGAAAAGAACATTGAAAACATTAACTGCTGCTGGTGTGGTCGCCGCAATAGTAGGTGCCGGCGTGGTGTATTTTGGTGTGATTAATGTTGGGGCGGATGATCCACATTCCGAACTCGTTTACTCACTGCTGTCCACTGCTCGGGATCGCTCGATAGCAGTGCGTTCACGCGACATCAAAGTTCCCGACTTGACCGACGGAACTCTCGTTCGGGCAGGTGCTGGCAACTACAACTCAATGTGCATTGGCTGCCACCTTGCTCCGGGTCTCGCAGGAACCGAGTTAAGTAATAGCCTTTACCCTGCACCTCCAAATCTTTCAAAACTGGGCGTTGATGGAAACCCTGCCGCAGCGTTCTGGATCATCAAGCATGGAATCAAATCCACAGGCATGCCCGCCTGGGGTAAAAGCATGGCCGATCCCTACATCTGGGGGATGGTCGCTTTTCTCCAGCAGCTGCCTGCATTGAACGCGGAGCAATTCAACGCCCTAGTAGCCAGCAGCGGTGGCCATCAACACGGTGGCGGCGAGAGCAAAATGCATGACCATGAAGGCCAGCATGATGCCCAAAAAGGGGCTGCTGCTGGACATCATGATGCGGGTGCAGCCGAAGAGGTAGCCAAAGCAGACGACCATCATGGCGAGAAAAACAGCGCCCATGCTCATGAGGCTGCCGCAGCACCTACTCAGGATGAAAGTCCCGAACACGCCCATCCTCAGGGTGCCGAGGCTTCACTTGACGCTTCTGCAACTCCTGCCGCTCAACTAAAAACTCATCCCCATGCAGATGGGAAGGAGCATACCCATGCGAAATAACATTTATCGGCCCGGACGGATACTTCGCCTTGCTGCATTCGCGGCTCTGTTGATCAGTTCAGTTGGTCATGCAGCAGAATCGCTGACGATCGACGTCCATCGTGACGCTAACTGTGGATGCTGCAAGAAGTGGATGCAGCACCTTGAAGCCAACGGCTTCACCGTCGTTGATCATGTAGAAACCAACATGAGCGCGGTCAAGCAGGACCTGGGTGTTGTTCCGCGTCTCTCGTCATGCCACACCGCGGTGTTCAACGGAAAGTTTGTTGAAGGCCACGTACCTACTGAGCAAATAGTTGCTTTGAGCAAACGCGATGACCTTCTCGGAGTTGCTGTACCCGGCATGCCGGCAGGCTCGCCTGGTATGGAGGTCGGTGGGAAGCAGGATGCGTATCAGGTCATCGGTCTGAGCAAAGCAGGTACCGACCAAGTGATCGCTGAGTACCCGGCAAACTAATCACAAACGTTCATAACCCGAACGATGGTAAACCGGTCGATCCGGCATCGGCAAAACCCTCAAATATCCAGGTGCGAAATGCACCACAAAGAAATTGGGAGTCGGCGCGCGAATGGCCCATCATGGCCCAGCATCAATACGATGCCGCAGTCAGATGCCGAATGACTATACGTGTGCGGTCGGCACGGACAAAAGCGGAAGTGGGCCGAGCTAGATAATGAAGAGCTGGGTTACAACAGAGACCGTGCGCTGGGCAGGTCATGCTTGGGTAGGTCCCGGTATCGGTGTCTTTCATGGCCACGCCGGTCACCAGGAATGGCACCTCCATCAAGCGCATCAGATCTCAGTTGGCCTCGACTCAACTGTATCGGTTCAAACTCCGATGGGTATTCAAACCGGGGGCGCCATCTTCATTCCGGCCGGCTTGAAACACCGGCAGAGCGCCGATCACGTTCTGTCGATCTACGTGGATGCGCTGTCCGAGGAAGCCCGTGCTTTGCAGGGTGCCGAAGAGGCGAGGGTGATTGGGATCACTCCGGCGGACGTAACGCCGATTATCGACGCGCTGCATGCGACAGGACACACTGATCTCCAGGTTAGGACTGGGGTGCGCCAGGCACTGCGACTCCCCGATCTCTCGCCCCCAGATCCTCGCTTGATCAAGGTAATTGAGGCGCTGCGCAGAGGCAAAACGGGACGCAGAGAATTGGCCGCGGTGGTGCATCTATCCCCCACGCGGTTTTCTCATTGGTTCGTGGAGCAGACGGGGCTGCCGCTTCGCAGTTACGCGAGATGGTTACGTCTCACGCAAGCCTTGCAGCATTTGGCCAAAGGTGTACGGCTGACTGACGCGGCTCATGAGGCGGGCTTTTCAGACTCTGCTCATTTCTCCCGAACATTCCGGGCGCTATTGGGTATCGATCCGTCATCCGCCTTGGCTGAAGTTCATCTCCAGGAGATTTAGCTCTTTCGTTCAAGTTGAAAGCTCACCTCTTCACATATTGTGATGGTTCCATATCCAGGAGCTGAGCAATGCCTTCCTTTCTCCGATTCGCCTTACGGTGGGTGAGCTATCCACTCGTGTTTGGCGGCTCTGCCGCCTTCATGATCTGGGCGCTGTATACCGGCGTACCGTACTGGCCCACGATTCCCCTAGTTGCTGCAGTGGGACTTTTGATCATTGCTGGTTTGGAGCGTATTCAACCTTTCCGCGAAGCCTGGCTTGAGGATCATCAAGACACCGCAACAGACCTGCTGCACATGCTGGTGAACCTTTCCGTCATTCAATTCACAGCTGGGATCCTGGTCAAGCTTGGTGATGCGGTGCCAGCTTCGGTTCGTCTCTTTCCGATCGAGAGCCCGCTGTGGCTGCAGTTGCTACTGGTCATCGCCGTGCTCGATCTGAGCCTGTATGCCATGCACCGGACCAGTCACCGAGTGCATTGGCTGTGGCGTTTTCACATGCCTCATCACAGCGCCGAGCGGTTGTATTGGATGAACGGGGAGCGACGACATCCGTTGCACGCGGTGCTTATGGCGAGTCCGGGGCTGGTGATTCTGTTCGCATCAGGCGCACCCTCCGCAGTTGTGGCCATCTGGTTTGGAATTCTAACAGTGCACTTGGCCTTTCAGCATTCGAACCTGGACTACCGGCTGGGATGGTTGCGCCACATCATTGGGGTTGCCGAAATTCATCGCTGGCATCACAAGCGCGACTTTGAGGACAGCCAGGTCAACTTTGGTGAGTTTCTGATGGTGTGGGACCGACTGTTTGGCACGTTCTACGACAGTGTGGGGAAACTGGGCCAAGCTGAGGTCGGATTGCATGAAAAGGATTACCCCAAAAACTACCTTGGACAGCTCATCGAACCCTTTGAGCATGGCCGTATAAACAAAGGCTAGTGGGCTCCCTCGCTTGTAGCTACGGCAGCTACCGAGGCCACACTAAAGGCAAAACCGATCAAATGTGATTCGAGCGGCATGCTGTGAGCTGTAACTACTTCCATGCTCAGGGAATTGGGCGTCGTTGTTTAGCGAATCCTTGTTTCTGAGAGAGGGGCTTCATGTTGATCTGCAAATGCTGTCTGGCAGGCTCTTCCTGACAGATTCGTAATGGTATAGCCCGTCACCAGCGACTAGACTCCCTCGCATGAAACGCTATCTGCGGTGTTGCCTCATTTTCCTGATCAGTCTGGCGCTTCCCCTGAGCGGGATGGCGGGCATTCAGTCACCGACAGAACCTTGCCCGATGAAAACGACGGGCATGACCATGATGGATGATATGAACCAGGACTGCTGCCTTGACATGAGCAGCTCCGCCGATCACGGCAAAACCTGCAAACCTGGCCAGGAATGCAGGAGCGCCAGTCTGCTACAAGTGTCGTTTGGGAAACCTGCCACCCGTTTGTCCAGTCCGCAGATGCTAACAATCTTCAGCGACTCCCTGCCTACTCAGGCCCCGTCCGGGGTGTGGCGACCGCCTCGCGCTTGATTCCTGTACCACACTGAGCCTCATCCCATTCTGGCGCGGGATGGCATATCTGCGCGGATGTTTAGAGACCCGCGCATGGATCATCACAGGAATCGTGAACATGAACTCCAAGTGCTACTGCACCGGTTGGCCCCTCGTGGCTGCCCTGGCGGCAAGCGTGCTGGCATTGCCGAGCCTTGCTGCGCCGCTGACATTCGATGAAGCCTTGCGGTTGGCCGAAAGCAATGCCCCATCGCTGGCCGCCCAAGCGGCCAAACTGCAAGCCGCCAGCAGCGCCGCCATTCCAGCCGGCGAACTACCCGACCCGAAGCTCCTGCTGGGCGTACAAAACTATCCCATCGGCGGCCCTGACCGCTGGCGCCTTGAACAGGATTTCATGACCATGCAGATGGTCGGCGTCATGCAGGAGGTGCCCAACCGTGACAAGCGACGGGCGCGAATCGAAGTGGCCGAGGCATCCGTAGATCGCGCCGCGGCCGAAAGCCGTGTCGAGCGACTGAACGTTCGTCAGGCCACGGCGTTGGCCTGGATCAGCAGCTACTCCGTCGAGCGTAAAGAGGCGCTGTTTCAGGATTTTTACCGGGAGAACCGTTTGTTGGCTGATACCGTCCGGGCGCAGATCGCCGGTGGTCTTGCTCAGCCTGCCGATGCGGTAACGCCGAAACAGGAAGCGGCTCAGTTGGCGGAACAACAAGACGACCTGATCCGCCTGCGGGCCCAAGCCAGAGCGGCTCTCAGACGCTGGATAGGTCCGGCCGCCAATGACCAGCCCGTTGGCAGCTTGCCTGAATGGCCCATCGATGCCTCGGGTTACCCTCATAAGCTGCAACATCACCCCGCACTGGCGGCATTCACGCCAATGACTCGCGAAGCGCAGGCCAAGGTCCGTGAAGCCAAGGCGGAAAAGCAGTCCGACTGGAGTTGGGAGCTTGATTACCAGCGCCGCGGCCGTCAGTTCGGCGACATGGTCAGCGTGCAGTTCACGTTCGACCTGCCACTGTTCCCCGACTCCCGACAGAACCCGAAGATCGCCGCCAAACATGCTGAACTGAATCAGTTGGAGGCCGAGCGCGAAGCTCTCGTACGTGAACATACCCAGCAACTGGAGGACGATCTGGCCGAATACGAGCGTCTGAACCGTGCCGTGCACCGCAGCCAGGAAAGCCTGTTACCTCTGGCCAAGGAAAAGGTCGGGCTGACCATGGCCAGCTACCGCGCCGGTAAAAGCGACTTGGCGGCTGTCATCGCTGCCCGACGTGAACTCATCGAGACCCGCCTCAAACAGGTCGACTTCGAAGAACAGCAAGCCCTCACCAGTGCTCGCCTATATTTTGCTTATGGGGACGCCAATCAATGAGCTATCAAATCTGGAAAGGGGCTTTGCTGACAGGACTTTCGATTGCCTTGGGCGCGGCCGGCGGTTACTGGTTCGCTCAACAGCGCGTGCCTGATAGCACAGCCGAACAGGCCCCTAAAACCCAAGACGAACGCAAAGTACTGTATTGGTATGACCCGATGTCCCCGCAGCAGAAGTTCGATAAACCCGGCAAATCCCCCTTCATGGATATGGAGTTGATGCCCCGCTACGCTGATGCTGCAGCGGACAGTGCGGCCATCAGTATCGACCCAAGCCTGACCCAGAATCTCGGCGTGCGTCTGGCCACCGTCACTCGCGGCGTGCTTGCTTCCAGTCTGGACGTCGTCGGTGTGCTGGCATTCAACGAGCGGGATGTCGCGGTGATTCAATCGCGTACTGCTGGCTTTGTGGAGCGGGTGTATGCCCGTGCTCCAGGCGATGTGCTCAAAGCCAATGCGGCTTTGGCCGATATCCTGGTCCCGGAGTGGGCCGCTGCTCAGGAAGAGTTTCTCGCACTCAAACGCAGTGGCGATGCGGACTTGCTGGCGGCAGCACGCCAACGCTTGCACTTGACCGGGATGCCAGCGACGTTGATTGCTCAAGTGGAGCGAAGCGGCAAGACCCAGCCGGTCCTGACGCTCACCAGCCCCATAAGCGGTGTGCTGCAAGAGTTGAATGTACGTTCGGGTATGACCGTTGCGGCCGGCGAGACTCTGGCTCGAGTCAATGGCTTGAGCAGCGTCTGGCTGGCAGTGGCCGTTCCAGAGTCGGAGACTGGATCGATCAACATGGGGCAAGCGGTCGAAGCACGTCTGCCAGCCTTTCCAGGAACAGTGCTCAAGGGCACGGTCAGCTCGATTCTGCCCGAAACCAATCCCGACAGCCGAACTGTGCGTGTTCGGGTCGAACTCCCCAACCCTGATGGGCGACTCAGGCCGGGTATGACAGCCCAGGTGCACCTGAATCGTTCGACCGAACAAAGCGTTCTGTGGGTGCCGAGCGAGGCAATCATTCGCACCGGCCGACGGGTCCTGGTGATGCTCGCCGAAGACGCTGGTCGCTACCGACCCGTAGAGGTGCAACTCGGGCAGGAAAACGAAGGCAAGACGGTGGTGTTGAAGGGGTTGGAAGAAGGTCAGCAGGTAGTCAGCTCTGGACAGTTCCTGCTCGACTCTGAGGCCAGTCTCAAGGGCATTGTTGCGAGCGCGCTGGAAATGTCACCACCCAGCGCAGCAGCCTCCAGCTTTCATGAGGCGGATGGGCAGATCGTCGAGATCAACAACCAAGACGTAACAATCGCCCTTGGTCCGTTCAAGACGCTGGGCATGCCTGGTATGACTATGACCTTCCCATTGGCTGACCCTGCTCTCAAGCAAGGACTCAAGGCGGGCGACAAGGTTCGGGTTGCGGTGAGCCAAACCGATGATGGATTGCGCGTTGAACGCCTGGAAAAACTAGGGGGCCAGCCATGATCGCCGCCCTTATCCGCTGGTCAGTCGCCAACCGTTTTCTGGTACTGCTGGCCACGATCTTCGTCACGGTCTGGGGCGTTTGGTCGGTTCAGAGCACTCCCATCGACGCATTGCCAGACCTTTCCGATGTTCAGGTGATTATCCGCACCCCTTATCCGGGACAAGCGCCGCAGATCGTTGAGAACCAGGTGACCTATCCGTTGGCTACCACCATGCTCTCGGTGCCGGGGGCTAAGACCGTACGCGGCTATTCTTTTTTTGGCGACAGCTTCGTGTACGTGTTGTTTGAAGACGGTACCGATTTGTATTGGGCCCGCTCGCGGGTGCTGGAATACTTGAGTCAGGTCCAAAGCCGCCTGCCGGCTTCCGCCAAACCGTCCTTGGGACCCGACGCCACAGGCGTGGGCTGGATCTATCAGTACGCACTGGTGGATCGCAGTGACGGACACGACCTGGCGCAACTGCGCGCTTTGCAGGACTGGTTCCTCAAATTCGAACTCAAGACCCTGCCCAACGTTGCGGAAGTGGCCACCGTGGGCGGCATGGTCAAGCAGTACCAGGTGCAGCTCGATCCGCTGAAACTAGCCAACCTGGGCATCACTCAAGCAGCGGTGACCGAGGCTATCGGCAAGGCCAATCAGGAAACCGGTGGTGCGTTACTGGAGATGGCGGAGACCGAGTTTATGGTGCGCGCTTCCGGTTATCTGAAGACACTCAACGACTTTCGTGCGATTCCGCTCAAGCTGGGTGCGGGTGGCGTACCAGTGACCCTCGGCGACGTGGCTACGATCCAGCTGGGGCCGGAGATGCGTCGCGGTATCACTGAACTCGACGGCGAAGGCGAGACCGTCGGCGGCGTGGTGATTCTGCGCAGCGGCAAGAACGCTCGCGAAACCATTGCCGCGGTTAAAGCCAAACTTGACGACCTGAAAAGCAGCCTGCCGGCCGGGGTGGAAATCGTCACCACCTACGACCGCAGCAAACTGATCGACCGCGCAGTGGAAAACCTCAGCTACAAACTGCTCGAGGAGTTCATCGTCGTCGCGTTGGTCTGTGGGATATTTCTCTGGCACCTGCGTTCTTCCCTGGTGGCCATTATCTCTTTGCCGGTGGGGGTGCTCATTGCCTTCATCGTCATGCGGCATCAAGGAATCAACGCCAACATCATGTCCCTTGGCGGGATTGCCATTGCCATCGGCGCCATGGTCGACGCCGCCGTGGTAATGATCGAGAACGCTCACAAGAAGATCGAAGCTTGGCATGTGGCCCATCCTGGCGAGGAGTTGAAGGGCGAACGTCACTGGCATGTGATAACCGAAGCGGCGGCGGAGGTGGGACCGGCGCTGTTTTTCTGCCTGCTGATCATCACCCTATCGTTCATCCCGGTGTTCACCCTGGAGGCTCAAGAGGGTCGTTTGTTTGGCCCATTGGCCTTCACCAAGACCTATGCCATGGCAGCGGCGGCCGGGCTTTCGGTAACTCTGGTGCCGGTGCTGATGGGCTACTGGATTCGTGGTCGGATCCCCAAAGAGGACCAGAACCCGCTGAACCGCTGGTTGATCAAGATCTATCAACCGGCCCTGGATGCGGTGTTACATCGGCCCAAAGTCACCCTACTGATCGCGTTAATGGTTTTCCTCAGTGCGTTGTGGCCGATCTCTCGCTTGGGTGGCGAGTTCCTCCCTGCGATGGACGAGGGCGATTTGCTCTACATGCCTTCGGCTCTGCCGGGGTTGTCGGCGCAGAAAGCGGCGCAGCTGCTGCAACAGACCGACCGCTTGATCAAGACGGTACCCGAAGTCGAACACGTTTTTGGTAAGGCTGGTCGTGCCGAAACCGCGACCGACCCAGCGCCGCTGGAGATGTTCGAGACCACTATCCAGTTCAAACCACGCGAGCAGTGGCGTCTTGGTATGACCCAGGAAAAATTGGTGGAGGAGCTGGATCGAGTGGTGCGCGTCCCTGGGCTGACTAATATTTGGATACCCCCGATCCGCAACCGCATCGACATGCTCGCCACCGGGATCAAGAGTCCGATCGGAGTGAAAATTGCCGGCACCAACTTGACGGAGATCGATGTGGCCACCCAAGCGGTTCAGCGCGCGGCCCAGGACGTGCCGGGGGTCAGTTCGGCCTTGGCTGAACGATTGACGGGCGGCCGCTACATCGATGTGGATATCGACCGCAAAGCCGCAGCCCGCTATGGGTTAAACATCGCTGATGTGCAGTCGATCGTCGCCGGTGCTATTGGTGGTGAAAACGTTGGTGAGACCATTGAAGGTCTCGCCCGCTTCCCAATCAATGTGCGTTATCCCCGAGAGTGGCGTGATTCGCTTGGCGCCCTGGAGCAACTGCCGATCTACACCCCGCTGGGGAGCCAGATCACCCTTGGGATGGTGGCGAAGGTCAAGGTCAGTGAAGGCCCGCCGATGCTCAAGAGCGAAAATGCCCGACCTTCCGGATGGGTGTATATCGACGTGCGTGGCCGGGACATTGCCTCAGTGGTTGCTGATCTACGTCGGGTTGTGAGTGAACAGGTCAAGCTGCAGCCAGGCATGAGCCTGAGTTACTCAGGGCAGTTCGAGTTTCTTGAACGAGCCAACGCACGGCTCAAGCTGTTGGTGCCAGCCACTCTGTTGATTATTTTCGTGCTGCTGTACCTGACGTTTTCCCGATTCGACGAGGCGTTGCTGATCATGGCTACCTTGCCGTTCGCTCTTACCGGTGGAGCGTGGTTCCTCTATCTACTCGGCTTTAACCTGTCGGTGGCTACTGGCGTCGGTTTTATCGCTCTGGCGGGTGTGTCTGCCGAATTCGGCGTGATCATGCTGCTCTACTTGAAAAACGCCTGGGCCGAACGTGTAGAGGCCGGCGACAGTACCGAGCGTGGGCTAATCGCAGCAATTAGCGAAGGAGCCGTGCAGCGGGTTCGACCCAAGGCCATGACGGTGGCGGTCATCATTGCTGGCCTGTTACCGATCCTATTGGGCAGCGGTTCCGGTAGCGAAGTGATGAGCCGCATCGCCGCACCCATGGTCGGCGGTATGGTCACCGCGCCCTTGTTGTCCCTGTTTGTCATCCCGGCAGCTTACCGCTTGATGCGCCGCCGACGCCTCGCTGTTGAATCCATACCCTCGGATGGAAGCAGGCTATGAAGTGATTGTGTCCGCCACTGCCTACACCGTTACTGCACAACCCCTGATTGCCTGTGCAACATCATCCAGCGGTCTGGGTTTTCTGGTCGGGCAGGGGATGCAAACAAACGCTCGACAATGCCGGGCGTTTGTTCTTCAGGTCCGTACTCAGAAGCGGTAGTTGGTGCTCAGCTCCAGCGTCCGTGGTGCGCCGGGAGTGATCAGATCCACTGAGCCATGCGCCGAAGCGTAATAGTCCTTGTCGAAGACATTGCGCAGACGCAGGGCCATATCCCATTTCGGCTGGTTGTACAGCAGCGCCGCGTCCACTGTTGTGTAAGCCGGCATGACCACTACGTTATCCAGGGCCGTGTAGCGGTCATCGACATAGTTGGCCCCCATGCCCAAACGCCAGGTTTGCGTCAGCGAACGCACCAACCACAGGTTGGCGCTGTGGCGCGGAGTCAAAGTGGGCACCTGACCTTCGTTGGCGACACCGTTGGTACGGCTGTTGGACTTAATGATCTCGGCATCCAGATAGGCGTAACCGGCATAGACCTGCCATTTGTCACTCAACTGCCCGCTGGCGGTCAGCTCAAGGCCGTCGGTACGCTGCTCACCGGCAAGCACCAGCTTGGTTGGGTTCACCGGATCGGTGGTTTTCATATTGGTGCGTTCCAGACGGAACAGCGCCGCCGTCAACGCTAGGCGATTGTCGAGCAGGTCCCATTTGCCGCCGATCTCGAAGTTGGTGGTTTCCTCCGGCTCAAGGTCCTGGTTCGTCGTGCTCAGGGCGAACATTTCGGCAGAGGGCTGGTAGGAACGGCTTACCGAGACGTAATAGGACTGCACCTGATCAGGCTGGTAGACCAGACCGACTCGCGGACTCCAAGTAGTGTCGGTGCGGGAGAGTTCCTTGTTCGTCAGGTCATCGGCGTATTCCTGGTCGAACACGTCATAACGCACTCCCAGCAGAGCTTTCCACTGCGGCGCCAGTTCGATCAGGTCCTGCACGTAGAACCCGGCGGTGTCCTGGGTATTGGTGCCCTTGGCGGTTTGCCGGTTGGCCTGGAACGGCACGTCGACCAAAACATCGCGGTACACCGGCACCCTTGCCACGTTGGGTTGGCTGAACACGGACTGGTCCTTCACCTGGCGCCCCAGCTCCACACCATAGAGCAGGTTATGGTTCATACCGGCGAGCACGGCGCGCTGCTTGAGTTCGGTCTGGTTGAACCAACCGTCTTCCTTGCGCTGCACGTTGCCGCGGTTGAGTTTTACCAGCAATTCGCCGTTGGCGGCGGTAACGAAACGCGTTGGACTGGAGTCCGCGAGCGTATTGTTGCGATCCAGGTCGTAGTGGTAGTAGCGGCTGGTGTTGCTCAGGGTGAAGTCGTCATTGATGCTGTAATCGACGCCGGCCGTGAACGAGAACACTTCGCTGCGGGTGTAATCGTCATCTGGATCAGCGGAACCGAAACGCTTATCGCGGTCCACATCGACTGGACGGTCGCCTCGTGCTGGGATACCGAAGTCGATCAGGCGCTTGTCATACAGATAGGTAGCGCCCAGGTTCAGTTCCAGATCGTCGGAGAGCTTGAAGTAGGCCGAAGGCGCGATGGCCTTGCGGTCGATGTAGCCGTCATCCCGGAAGGTGTCGCTGTTCTCCAGCGCCCCTGTCACACGAAAGGCTTTATCGCCCTGTTGCTGATCGGCCCAACCGGCATCGAACTGAGTGCGCTTTTTGCCCTCGCTGTCGACACTGACACCGACCTCCTGCTTGGGCGTGAAGTTGGGCTTCTTGCTGATGCTGTTGATCAGACCGCCCGAAGAGCCTCGGCCATAGAGCACTGCGGCCGGCCCCTTGATCACTTCCACCCGCTCGACGTTGGACAGATCACGGAAGTACAGCGCATCGTCACGAATGCCGTCGACGTACATGTCGCCAATGGCGCTGAAACCACGGATGGTGACTTGATCGCGCTGGCCATCGCCATTGGACAGGCCGATACCGGGGACATTCTTCAGCACGTCTTCCATCGACTGAGCCCCCTGATCCTTGATGACACTCTGGGGAATTACGTTGACGGTTTGCGGGATATCTCGTAGAGGGGCATCGATCTTCAGCGCGCTCCTGCTCTCGGTCGACATGTAGCTCTGCTCGCTGTACTCACTGTTCACAGCGGTTGCCGGTAGGGTTAGAGCAGACTCCGTTTCTGCCTGTAAATCAGGTACAACCAGAACGCCCAGCAACGACAGAGAGACTGGGTAAATGCGCGATCGAGCCACCATGAACACCTTTTGTATGAATTATCGCGCAGATGATAACGATTATCTTTTGTAAGTAAATACATATCATTCTGATTAAAACCGTTGACACGACTCGGAACGATCGTCTCAATTTAATAGGTGGTCTATCTGTCACTTGCTTGCCAGTCTTCTGCCCTGGATCACTTCCACCGGGATAATCGGCAGTGTTCAGAGTGATGCCGAAGCTGTGTCGTTTGTTGAGGCGCATTTTCCGGGCAGAGAGTATTGCCTGGTAGCTGATTGGACGCTGATCGATGTGTCCGTTTCCGACGAGCAGGCAAGAATGCTTGCGACGCTGGGCCTCACGGCCAGCATCGTTTAACCGCTTTGCGCGAAGGAACAGCACAACTCCAAATATGGCACCGACGGATCGCCTCTCGGGTTGATCTTGATGAAGAAGTCCGGGCTAAATGCGGGCTTTTTTCAAGGTAATTGTCGCGTCCGCCGGCTCGGTATCGATTCCCACAAGCAGGCGGCTTTCATGCCACGGGATTGTCATGTCTGCCGCTCGGAAGGTTTTTCTGCCTTATCACGCATCGAACTTGGCAAAGGAGAGCGACGCGTGATGGCGACGCTCATGGTGGTCAATGGTCAGGGGCTAGCAGGCGGAGAGCTGGTGTTTACGTTGATGGTCGTTTGTTGACCAAGCCTGCTCACAATTCGTGTAAGTCCATGATCAGGAAATAAAAAAAAGGCGCCACAAGGGCGCCTAAGCCGCCTCCCACCAAAGGAATAACAAGGAGACGGGGTGTACCTGGTGAGCGAGCATTGCTAATGCTCGATTTATAGAATTTGCAGCGGGTACTCCACAATCAGACGAACCTCATCCAAATCTGATTCGAAGGCGGTAGCCCGAGTCGTTGCTTGGCGCACACGGAAGGACATGTCTTTCAGAGAGCCGGTTTGAATGATGTACTTGGCCTCGATGTCACGTTCCCAACGCTTCTGGTCCTGCAGTGGGGTGCCATCAGCTCCTCGGCGCATATAGACGCTGTTCGCATTCGAGTAGTCAGCATCCCAGCCCTTCGCGTAACGAGTCATAAAGCTCAGGCCAGGAATGCCAAAGGGCTGCATGTTCAAATCATAGCGTAGCTGCAATGACTGCTCTTTCGGGGAATTGAAGTCGCTGTATTGGATAGAGTTATCCAGGAAAATCGAATCAGATTGGCGCAGGTAATCAAAATCGTCATCCCCATTGCTGCGCTGGTAGCCAACGGTCAGCGTGTGGGCACCAAACTGGACACCGGTCTTACCGCTCCAGATATTGTTATCGAAGCTGCCCAGCAGTTTTTTCCCCTCGTCGACTGCTCGGTAGTAGTTCAGGCCACCAATCAGCGCGACATTCTCGGAAAGCGGGTAGCTTAACGTGGTGCCTGCATAGTACTGGTTCCACACATCTTTGAAGCGGCTGGTATAGAGACTCACACCGACATTTTTGTTGACGGTGTAATCGCCACCCAGATAGGCGATCCAAGGCGCGTCTACAGATCCTGCATAGAACGTAGCAAAGCCGTCGCGCATGCTGCTTGAGTTTGGTTGGCTCATCGCATGCAGGCGACCACCCTGCAAGGTCAGGCCTTCAATGCTGGTGTTGGCAAACGTGGCGCCACGAAAGCTCTCAGGCAGCAGCCGTGAGTCCCCATACGCCACAACAGGCGTGGAAGGAAATACGTCCCCAACCTTGACGACCGTATCTAGCAAGCGAAGCTTGGCTGCTCCACCGACTTTTGAGTAGGTATCCTCAGGCTGACCTTTGCTGTTGTAGGGCATGATGTCTACTGTGCCACCGGCTCCAGAACGGCCATCACCCGAGTCAAGCTTGATCCCTTGCATTGCGAATGCATCAATGCCGAAGCCCACAGTGCCCTGGGTGAAGCCTGACTCAAAACGTCCGATAATTCCGTGAGCCCACTCTTCGGAGTAACCGTTCCCCGTTCGACTGGACTGACCGTTGCGGAAGTCGCGATTGAAGTAGAGATTGCGGTTGAGAATGTTAAAACTGCTCCCCTCAATGAACCCCTCTGGTTTTTGCTCAACGGCCACGGCAACCTCCCCCATACTCATGCCAAGGGCAATGAGGGAAAGCCCATAAAAGCTTTTATTATTCATGTAACACTCCAGGCTATAGCTTGGCAGAGTTTCTATGTGAAATATTTTTATGATTATGGGAGTGCAGGTAATTTACCCTGCGTTCCGTCGTCGATAATTCCACATGAAACATAACTGGAGCGTGACCTGAAAATTACTTTTTTGTCAGCAAAAAGTAAGGCCTTGTTGAATTTTCAATAAATTTTTTTACGCTTTCCTGTGTTTTACTTGTAATCGATCAGCCGCCATGAGGGCAGTTGCTTCCCAACACTTGGTATTCGATAGTCTTGAGCTTGCCGCTCGAGTCTTCGTAGGTCATACGCGAAGGGATCAACCCACAATACTTAGCGGCTGTTGGAGTCACGCTAACCACTTTTGCGATATCGAGGTCCAACCCGTACTTATAGTGGACAATTTCAGGCACGGCTTTACCGTTTTTGCTGGCATATTGCTCCATTGCTTGCTGATTCTCTTGCAACATCCGACCGTAGACGCGATCCCCTCCGCCTTCAGCCATGGCCGCGGAAGAAGCTGCCAATATTGCAATAGCGATGCCTATATTCAATATTTTCATGATTTTCTCCGTGCTCTAACTAATTTATAGTTAAATAGTAGTGCGCGATACCTGTCAGAAGGCTGCCGCTAACATTACTAATGTGTCAGGTATGATCTTTGTTCCGAGCGGTGCACCTATTGTGGTCAACACTTCGTCAGCTAATAGGCTTCGGATGGTGTTAAATACCCATGCGCAACGAAGTGCTAACCGACTAGAAGCTGACAGAAATGTAATATTGATTTCTATCGCCTGCCCGCCGAGTGTGGTCTAGCGTTAAATGTGAGCTATTGGGCATGCACTAACTTGAATGCTACGAAACATCATCTTGCGCGCATTACGCTTGGTGTTTGTCTGCAGTATCCTCATCCGCGCACAGTCCAAAGTGATCAGCTGTTTTTAATAGAAATTGTCGAATGCCGCTGGTCTCAGCACCACTGCTAGCGTTGTCTTTCCTTTGATGCAATGGAGAACATAGCTATGAGCGACACCCCGGTTACCTCTCACAGAAACACTCACCAATACCTGCAGCCTTGCGTTGAGGCGTGTAGTCACTGCCACAAAACCTGTCTGAATACAGCGATGACCCATTGCCTTGAGGCAGGGGGTAAACACCTTGAAGCCGAACATTTTCGCCTAATGATCAACTGTGCCGAGATCTGTCAGACGTCGGCCAATTTCTTGTTGAGTGGTTCCATCTTTCACCACCACGTTTGTGGAGTTTGCGCCGAGATTTGTGAGGCTTGCGCGAAGAGCTGCGAACAGGTCGGTGGTATGGAAGATTGCGTCAGGGCCTGCCGTGAATGCGCAGAGAGCTGCCGCAAAATGGCTGGCGGCCAGAGTTAGTCAAGCCCCATGCAGTACAGAAATAGCAATTCCCGTGTTCGGGGGCCATGGCATGCATGTGTCAACCCTCCGGCCCTAACAGGAGATTCACAATGTCACAGCATGTTAAGCACAACAGCTCTAGTCGGTTCACTTTGTCGATGAGGGCGGCAGCGATGGCTGTCGCGGTAATGGTAGCACCGCCGACGTGGGCCCATGCCGCAGAACCCGCGAAAAGTGAAACGATGCCGATGCCTTCCGAGCAGATGGATCCTTCGAAGATGGGCGGCATGAAACAAATGGGCGGCATGTCCATGACCGGTGATGTGGATTATGACTTTGCGGCCAACATGCGCATGCACCACCAAATGGCAGTCGAGATGGCGCAGGCCGAACTCAAGAACGGGAAAAATCCGGAGATGCTCCGTATGGCCAAGGACATAATTGCCGCACAGAAGAAGGAAATCGCCGTATTCGATCAGTGGATTAAAGCGAATAAAAAACCATGACTATGGTGATGCCGAAGTCGGTCTGTGCGCTGCATCTTTGAAAGAAATAGCCGCGCCGTTTTGGATGGTATTTTGCTGCCGATGCATATCATCTTGAACTGGTACTGGACGAAAACTAAGCTCCGCTTGGTCTAGATCTCCAGAACCATTCGAGATAGGCCGAAGGGCTGCAAGCAGAGGCACTGATCGGAACCCGAGACGATGCTCTGACTCTGTCACTGCGCCTTGAGAAGCCCAATCGCTTGAGCGCGGTAGAGACATTCCGAGTCCAGAACGTGGGCCAAAGCGTTCTGTCCGGGCTAATTTCGATGACTGCATGATGGCCGGTATTACCCTGACCGCGGCACTCTTTAATCTGCGGATGAGTGCCCCCGCTGCAACGCTGGATATGGCCGCCGGATCCGCGCAGAACTGGAGGCCCTCAGTTCACTGGCTAATGACGCTGGCGTCCGACAGCATCGTCAACAACTGGAGAGCCAGATGACAAGCAGGCAGGCTCAATATCATGTGGTGGATTGCCTTATCGTCGGTGCAGGCCCTGCCGGGCTGACGGCGGCTATCTATTTAGCGCGCTATCGCCGACAGGTTCTACTGGTCGATGCCGGCCAGAGCCGTGCAGAGCTGATCCCGATCACGCACAACTATCCCGGTTTTCCTCAAGGTGTTTCGGGCGCCGAGTTGTTGGCACGGCTACGCAATCAGGCAGAGCCCTACAATATTTATGTCCGACCAGCCACTGTGAAAGCACTATCGAAGCGAGGAGACGACTTCATCGCCGACATCGATGATGACCGCGTTGTGGCGTCGACTGTGCTTCTTGCCACCGGCGTTATTGATAAGCCTCCCGAGATACCTGATCTACGTGAGGCCACTCTCGGTGGCGATGTGCGTTGGTGCCCGATTTGCGACGGATACGATGTCATCGACCAGGACATTGCTCTTCTCGCCTCCGCCAAGGAAGGTTTCAGGCATGCGCTATTTCTCCGTACCTACACCCGCCAGCTCACACTAATTGTGCAACCGGGCAGCAGAGAACTAGACAACGACGAACGTCTCAAAATTGCACAGGCAGGCATCCGGCTCGTCGAGCATCCGATCGCGCAAATCCGCAAGATCAAAGGGCATCGTGTGGCGATACGCTTGGCTAACGGCGGCGAACTCAGTTTCGACACCCTATACCCGATGCTTGGCTGCAACGTACGGAACGAGTTGGCTAAAAGCTTCGGCGTAACTTTTGACAGCAATGGCGAGTTGGTGGTGGACACCGACCAGCGCACGTCAGTCCTGGGGTTGTACGCGGCGGGTGATGTTGTCAACGCGCTCAATCAGATGGGTGTTGGAGTCGCCCATGCGGCGACTGCGGCGACCGCGATACACAACGCCCTCAAGGACAACTATCGCTGAAAAGTTAATATCCAAGGACGGTCTGCTTCGGCCATACCGCGATAGCAACTGCTGCCCACGACATTACGTGCTGGTGAGATGCGGGTCGGACTGAGCAGCGACTTTAGAGTGGCAAGCGAAGCGTCGTCGGGCAATACCGCCGAACTGAGCCTGGCAGGCGGCAAGCTGAGCTGTGCTCAAATTGACGCTTCCCGGCAAGTTGGCTGAGCTGTTTTGCTTCGTCTTGTCGTGAGCAATAACTACTTTTTCCGCAGCGCTCAATGCCAGGTAGTTGATCATGATCAATGAGCGAAGGGTTGCGGCGGCGCAGCATGGTAGGCAGGCGATTGCTCGCCGAACACCAGTCGCAACAGTCACTGTTTCGCTAAAAGGATCAGCGCTCATGTTCAAGTTCAGGTTCAAACTGCTTTTGGCGTCCAGTCTCGCTCTGGCTTTAAACGTAGCGCTGGCAGCGCCAGTTGGCACTGTGTACACGGCCAATGAGCGCGACAGTTCGATTAGCCAAGTCAGGCTCGACACGGGTGTGGTCAAAACGCTGACCCTGAACATTGCACCGCATAATTTACAAATCAGCGCCGATGGACGCTGGCTGCTGGTGGTGGGCATGCCTGCGCATGCTGAGCATCAAACAGGAGCCATAAGTGCGGGTGAGTTGCTGGTGTTCAGCACTGCCGCGCTGGATAAACCGGCCTTTAGCCTGCCGGCGGGGCAACATCCTGCCCACGTGGTGACTGATCTGAGCGGACAGCGGGCTTTCGTTAGCGACTCTGCCGCTAATCTGGTGCGGGTGTTTGACCTACAAGCACGCACTCAGCTCGGCACTGTTAAGACCGGTAGTTTCCCCCATGGATTACGCCTGAGCCCGGATGGCAAGAAGCTGTATGTCGCCAATATGCGCAGTGGAAGCGTATCAGTAATCGATACCGCAACGCTGAAAGAAACCGCGCAAATTGCCGTTGGTAACGGCCCCGTGCAAGTCGGCTTCGCCCCAGATGGGCGGCAAGCGTATGTGTCACTGAGCGCGGAGAACAAGCTCGGAATCATCGATACGGAAACACAACGTTTGATAGGTAAAGTTGCCGTCGGCAGAACGCCGATTCAGATGTATGCCACGGCAGATGGTCGCCAGGTCTACGTGGCCAATCAGGGCAGCAGCAGTCAGCCGGATGACCGCGTCTCGGTGGTTGACCCGCAGACCTTGAGCGTTGTCGCCACCCTGGACACCGGTAAGGGCGCTCACGGCGTGGCCATCAGCAGCGACGGCGCTTATGTGTTTGTTAGCAATATCGAGGCCGGCACCTTTTCTGTGATCGATACTGCCAGTCGCACAGTGGTGGCCAGCCATAAAGTTGGGGCCGGCCCCAATGGCATTAGCTACCAAGTGCCCGAGTGAGCAGCAAACAACCGCTGGTTTGACTTAGGTCAGTTCGGGTGCTGCTTAGCGTGATCCGAATTGATCCCAAGGGGCAGGGTCGGTCCCCCTCAGTCCGGAACTCCTCGAGTTGACTGGATAGCACCGCTTTGTCTTGCAGGAGAAGCTGCTTTTCTGTGGCCAATTCGGTCACATGGGTTTCAGCCCGGGTTAAGCCTTCCGCCAAAAGGCTCCCGTTCCCTATCGACCACAGCCAGGCGCGTCAGTGTTTCGGCCAAACGCTGCTCGCAATTGCCGTGCTCTTGTGCCTGATGGATCCACGACAACATGCGACCCTGAAAAGATGTGTGTAGTCACTGCCACGAAACCTGCCTGCATACCGCGATGACCCATTGCCTTGCGGCAGGAGGCAAAAACGTCGAAGCAACACATTTCAAGAGCTAATCGAACACCCCAATGCAGGCATACAAGAAAGTAATTTTCATGCTTCGTGGGCAATGGCAGCGTGTGTCGACCCTCCGGCCTCTACGTGGAGATTCACGATGTCACAGCAAATCAAACACAGCAGATCTAACCAGTTCACTTTATCGGCCTGCGCCGTAGCGATGGCCGTCACGGTCAGGCAGTAGCACCGACGTGGACGAATAACGCCGAACCCACGAAGAAGGATGCGAAGTCCATGTCCGCGAGCAGATGGATCATTCGAAGGTGGATTATGACTTCGCGGCCAACATACGCATGCACCACCAGATGGCGGTCCACATGTCGCAAGCCGAACTCAAGAACGGCAAAGATCCGCAGATGCTCCAGGTGACCAAGGACATCATTGCAGCACAGAAGAAGGAAATCGCCGTATTCGATCAGTGGATGAAAGCGCACAAGAAGCTATGATTAAGGCGCTACTGAAGTCGAATTAGGGTGCGGCTGCTTTGAAATAAGCGGTCGTGCCGGTTTGAACAGCAATCCCCAGCCAGGCTGGTTTGCCTGAACCAAGTAGATCCGAGGATGCGCCGCGGAGCTCGGAAGCATTGATGCGCAACCCGCTCGGTATGCAAGCCGTGGTACCGGTGCTGCTCGATGAAGCAGAACCGAAGACCCCAATCTGCCGCGCTATACGGAGATCGTAGCTATTGCGCATACATCGGAAGGGAATACTCGGAGCCAGATGCCGTTGAGCAAAGCAAGTGCCCTCTTATCCGCCTTTTTTGTATTCACGACAACGGGCTGCCAACCTTCCGTAAGCGTCCGCCGAAGTCACCTTGCATGACTCAGGCAGATACCCACTGATGCGGCAGCAGTTGGTCGATCTCACTCGCTCGCTGCATCGGCAGCCGCGTCAGCACATCTTTGAGATAGGCATACGGATCATGCCCATTCATACGCGCTGACTGGATCAAGCTCATGATCGCCGCCGCTCGTTTGCCGCTGCGAAGCGACCCGGCAAACAACCAGTTTGAACGCCCGAGCGCCCACGGCCGGATCTGATTGTCGGGTAGTCAGACGCGGTTGCCCGCGTCCAACCCCCTAAGAACCGTGCATGCGAGTTTCCCAGCACACGGCTCAAGCCTCTGCTAAGGCGCCTCTAGGCACCCGGTTGAACATCATCGGCATAGGCAAATTGCACATCCCTCGGGCAGCGCAGGTGGTAGATCTCAAGATTGGCTGCTGCGTCCGTCCCGCCATGACCTAGCTTCACAACATGGCGACTGTGCCACGGCGTGTCTTTGGTCACCGGCTTGAAGCAGGCGCGGCACCTGCCGCCCTGTTGCACCCATACCCGATACAGCTTGGCTCGACCTTTAACGGAAGTGAGCATCTTCTTGCCCCAGCGGGATTCAAAGTACTCATCCCATGCAGGGTCGTGAGGGTTGGCAGCAGCCTTAATCTTGATATGCCGCACAATCGGCGTGTCTGAGGCGTCTACTAGCGTGTATTGACGCTTCCGACCATCGGCTGATTTTTCGGTACACGAGAACACCCAACGGCGCGCCCCTTGTACTTTGAAATATCGATCCTTTACCCATCGGCGTGTTTTGCGAGGGTGGCGACGTACCGCCCATCGCCAGAGCATTTCCCACACTGCGCTGTCCACCTGATTGAAGACCTTCTTCGCGACGACATGGCTGTGATAGTTTGCCCAACCCCGTAAAACCGGGTTGAGCAAACCTATCAAGTTCGCCTGTCGTATCGTTTTGTTGGTCTTGATCAACTCTCGCAACTTGGCAAGGAGAGCCCCGATGTTCGCCTTGGACGGCTTGATCAGGAGCTTGCCGTTGTACTTGCGCAGGTTCCATCCGAGGAAGTCGAACCCGTCCCCTATGTGCGTTATTTTGGTTTTTTCCGGAGAGAGGACTAGTCCACGCTCTTCCAGGAATTCAACCACGGCGGGCCTGACTTCATTCTCCAGCCACTCTTTCGAACAGCCAGTGATGATGAAGTCGTCTGCATAACGCACCATCTGCATTTTTCGGGCTGTCCACTTTGCATTGGGAAACCTCATTGCCAGCATCGCTTCCAACCCGTCCAGCGTCATGTTCGCCAACACCGGGGACGCGATACCTCCTTGCGGTGTTCCGGCGTGGCTGGGGAATAGTTCGTTTCGGTAGACGTAACCGGCCTTGAGCCATTTCTGCAAAATGGCCTTGTCCATAGGGATGTTGGCGATCAACCAGTCATGGCTGATATTGTCGAAACAGCCTTGAATGTCGCCCTCTAACACCCACTCCGCGTTTGCTTTTCGTGACAGCACACCAAAGCACTGTGCGGCGGCATCCGCAGTTGAACGTTCCGGCCTGAATCCATAAGAGTTCAGATCGGCGGTGGTTTCCGCTATTGGTTCCAGAGCCAGCAAATGAAGCGCCTGCATGGCCCGGCATTTCATCGCGGGAATTCCGAGAGGTCTAGTCTTGCCGTTTTTCTTCGGAATGAGGACTCTCCGAAGCGGGAGCGGAGAGTAACCTCGCCGCGTCAACGACTCTATCGCGCCGAGCTTGGCCCTAGGCGTATTCCAAGTAACCTTGTCCACGCCGGGGGTATTTTTGCCTTTGTTTTCAGACACCCGTTTCACGGCAAATGCCTTGCCGCTGAACGAGTGAGTCAGCAGCCATTGCAGGGCTTTCACCTTGTTATGTCTGCCATCTTGTACAGCCTTCACAATACGCGCTTGCAGCCCTCTGACACGACGTTGTACGGCGATCCAATCGATGCCGTCCCACGACGTGCCGGAAGGTGCACACGCCAATGCTGCTGCGTTCATTTGCTCTCCTTCCGTTGAAAGGGTTCTACCTACTCTCGTGTGAAGAGAGACCATGAGGACGTCTGCCCGCTTTCGCGTGAAGTGATGTTTCAACCTCTATCCAACCCATTACAGGACGGCGTTCGCTTTTTCCTCGTTCCTTCGCCCGCACCGCCATGGGCAGTTTTTGCAAACTGCTTTCCCAATGGGAGCGATACGGGATTTCCACGTTCCGCTTACTGAAGTACGTCGGGTTAGGTGCCTGCTATCGACCGGGAGGCATGTGGGTCACGAACGCGTAGTCGAAAGACGCTATTCCCACCTCCGTTACCTTTTGGTTCGAGCGTATAAGCCATTTCCGCTCGCTCAACTTAACGATCGTTGCGCAGATTCACATGTGTTCACCGTACCGACTATCTAGCCCTCATCCGGCTATGGCTGCCAGAAGGGTACGCCTCTCGCGATTGGTACCCCGCACCTTGCGGTGCCTCGTTACATTGTCAAAGGCGCTCTTGATTCAGCCTTCTAGATTCACCCGGTGACACGGGTGGTTCCCTCCAAGGGGAACAACTTCTGTAAGCGACTTCGTGTCGCACCTCGACTGGGTTGTTGTCAATGGGCACGGCCCCATCTTCCAGGTAGCGCGTCAGCGCTACCCAGCGTTTAAGGCTGTAATCCAAGGCTTTGGCCGTCGCTGATCCGTTGGGTACAAGATCGCGCTGGGCCAACATCCAGTCGTGCAGCGCTTTCGCTAACGGCGCAGCTTTTTCTTGCCGTATCCGCCAGCGATCCTCATCACTCATCTCGCACGCTTGGCGTTCAACTTCGTACAAGCCGCCAATCGAGTGCAGTGCCTGTGCTGCCAACTGACTTTTATTCGCCACGTGCAGATCGAAAAACTTGCGGCGTGCGTGGGCCATGCAACCAATTTCGGTCATGCCCTTCTCGAAACCGGCTTTGTAGCCAGCAAAATCGTCGCACACCAGCTTGCCGTTCCACGAGCCGAGGAAGTTACGTGCATGCTCACCGGCGCGGCTCGGGCTGAAGTCATAAACCACTGCCTTAAGCGCCGAGAACGGCGTGGTGCAGTAAGCCCAGACATAAGCGCGGTGAGTTTTCTTCTCTCCGGGCGCAAGCATCTGCACCGGAGTTTCGTCAGCATGGACAACTCGTTGGGCCAGAACAGCTTCTCGCAATGCATCAACCAATGGCTGAAGCTGTACACCGGTCTGCCCAACCCATTGCGCGAGAGTTGAACGCGCGATGGCTAAGCCGGCGCGGCCAAAGATTTTCTCCTGCCGGTACAGCGGCAAGTGGTCGGCGAATTTCGCCACCATTACATGAGCGAGCAGACCTGCTGTAGGTATTCCCTTGTCGATTACCTGGGCCGGCACCGGTGCCTGGATCAGTGTTTCGCACTGACGGCAGGCCCATTTTCCACGCACATGCTGTTCGACGGTGAACACGCCCGGCGTGTAATCCAGCTTCTCGCTGACGTCCTCGCCGATGCGCTGAAGTTGGCAGCCGCAGGCGCACTGGGTGTTTTCCGGTTCGTGATGAATTACGGTGCGTGGAAACTGCGGTGGCAGCGGCGCGCGCTTGGGTTGCTGGCGCTTCTCTTCTGGAGCGGGAGCTGGTCGGAGGGCCTTCAACTCGGCGTCGATAGCCTCAAGATCAGTGTTGAGCAGATCGTCGAGCAAGTTGCCTTGCTCAGGGCTGATCTGCTCGCTGCGCTTGGCAAACCTGTGCCGCTTGAGGATGGCGATCTCGTGGGTCAGCTGTTCGATGATGGTTTGATCGCGGTGAATCTTTCTGCCCATGGTGTCGACCTTCGACATCAACTGCGCAGCGAATGCACGCAGTTGGTCGGGGGTCATCTGATCGATATTGGGAGAAGAAGTCATGCCTCGGATTTTACCAAAGCAGATCGCTTGCGGCAGTAGGCCAAGAAGCTAATTACAGTTTTTACAGCAGTGTGATTGTGCCGGCAGCACCAACACGCTGCCAAGGCAAACCTAATACCAAGGCCTGAAGTTGCTCGGTATCCAGCTCCATCTCACAGCCTTGCCGAATGCCTGGCCAGTGGAATTTGCCTTGGTTCAACCGCCGTGCAGCCAGCCAAACACCAATCCCGTCATGAACCAGGACTTTCATTCGGTTAGCACGTCGATTGGCAAAGAGATAAGCACAGTGCGGCTTCGCCGCACCGAATACTGCAATCACTCTAGCCAACGCGGTCTCGGTACCGGCACGCATATCCATGGGCTCGGTGGCGAGCCAGATGGCGTCGATGCGGATCACTTGGCAAGCTCACGGACAAAACGAGCACACCCGTCAGGATCTGAGGATGGCCACTTCACAGTGAGTTTTTGCTGCCCGAAAGGAACCTCGATGTTGACCGACATCTGCTGATCGGGCTGGGTTGTGGGCGCAAGCCTCATCGGAACAAAAGCAGGCAAAGCCGGCGCCTGATGATCACGATAAGCAGGTATCCACTTTCGAACCAGGTTGGCGTTAATGCCGTGACGCAGGGCCACGCTGGCCATCGACACGCCAGGTTGCAGGCATTCTTGGACGATCTGGGCTTTAAAGGGTTTGGGATAAGAGGTTCTTTGGCGCATGGCAATCCTGATGATAGGGGCGATAGTGTCCACGTATTTTTAAGTGGACAACATCGCCCTTATCGCTGGGATCGGGTAGGTGACTTCGCCGGACGCTTACAACCTTCCAACGTTCAACCGTTATCAATCACTGGGGATGCCGTAGCGCGGTCTCAATCGGCGTGTCAAAAGGAGGACTTCATCTGGCATAACAAGATTGTGCCTTCCCTCTACGGCTCTGAACTCCCAGCGCTGACTGCGCCAAGCATCGGCGATACCTTAACCTTGGCAATGCCGAGTTTTACGGTTAAGTCGCTGACTGCGCAGGGAGATGAGCTGGAGCAAGGGCGGCGCAAATTGGTGCATGCATTTGGTGCAGAGGCGCGCTTCCGGTTTGTGGCGAATCGTGCAGTGGCGAGTCACTATACCGGCATTTTCCAAAGCGGCGCCGACTGCGTGATTGGTCGTCTTTCGTTGGCGACTAAGCCGACGGATACCCACTCTGTACCGGCCTTGGCTTTGAAGTTTTTCATTGACGGTAATCACCCGTCGGTCAATTTACAGGTTATGAATTCCATTGATGGCCAAGAGAGATACAATTTCTTCGAGAAGACTTTCAGCAACATCATTCCACCCGCAGGCTCTTTTGCGACGCGCTTACTCGCCGGTTTCTTTAAATGGGCAGCCATACGTTTTGGGGCTAGAGATTCAGATCCCGGTCACTTGACCGTTGAGCATCTGGCCGATATTAACGTCGATGGCTCTAAAGTGGCTGCGCCAAGGGCGCCTTACCAACTTCTTTTTAAGCCGCGGCCGGCAGCTGCTGCTCGCTTCAACGGGGTGACAATGCAGGATGACTTTCGGATAAGGTTGACTGACTTCCCTATCGGAGAGGTGCTGTACGACGTTTACGCCTTGGATAAAGGCGAGACGATCGAGCAGGCTAAACTTTTAGGCCAACTGGTTCTAAATTCCAAGATCGTGGCGTCTCGGTATGGCGACGAAAAGCTCTACTTTCAACACAATATGCAAAGATAAGAAGCCTAAGTCGCTTGCGGGACAACAGGTTGATTCGGTGCTCGCCGGTAATGCGTTGACCCTCAACCGCTGGTTCAAAACGGTAGTTACTGCAGGCCGGGCCTGCCTACGGCTGTCCAAAATCATATTTCGCCGCTCTTGGGTCACGCACTACCCATTTCCTCGTACGAAGCATCGACGATGGTGATGCGCTCATCCCAAGCAGTTTCAGCGACATCGCGGATAATTTCCGCTAGCGTCTCAACATCCACACCCTCGGCCCTGATGCAGGCCAAGCGTCCGAGCGACCAATCGATAACGGTGCACTGTGGGTACTTCCCTAGCAGTGCGGACAGGGCTTCCTGAGGTGGCTCTTTGCGGGTGTACATGAAGTCAAAGTACGGGGCACTGGCATCCTGAAGCGAGTACACCAGAGCCCAAGCATTTGATGGCCCGGGAAACCACATGGTGACGTTACGATGCGCCCATTCTGGCCCACCGTTTTTGATGCGGCGAAGTACTTCGATGATCGAATTACAACCGAGTATTCGGATCATGCGATCAGAATCAAACGTCCAGTCAGGCACAGGCTGGGAGGCTGCTTTACTGGCCAGAAGTGCAGCCATGCTTGCTTTTCTCTTCATCGCATTACCTTGGGTTCGAACGTCCGTATATGGACTCCTCCTCGTTGCAAGCCTCCTTTGCTTTGGCGCCCGTGCCGACTGCACACGTATATTCGGCCTCTGACTTCGGCATCGATTCGATGCTGGGCCATGATGGGCTATTCGCGCGTCGGCTCCCAATCGCTTCTACGTGCTTTGCGCACCTGGACACTTGAGGGTTTTGCCGACGCCGGTTCGACCGGTTTGCCATTGCTCGGGTTGCTTCGCAATCGTGGTGTGAGGTGCTTCTCCCGGGATGAATAGGTCAGGCCGCTGCTCGATCCGGTTGGTAATCAGTGCCGTTGCGCAGCATCGCCCAAGCCATGCGTGCAGTTTTGTTAGCCAGTGCGATAGCGGCCACGTTGGGATGTGAGCGCTCGGCTAAACGGACAGCCCACTGGCTGAGTCGATCGTCTTTGGATTTGGCTGTGCGCAGTGCCGAGCGCGCACCGTGGATCATCAGCGTTCTCAGATAAGCATCCCCACGTTTGCTGATGCCAAGCAGTCGATCCTTGTCGCCAGAACTGTGTTGCTTTGGCGTCAGCCCTAGCGAGGCGGCCAGTTGTCGGCCGTTAGCAAACTGACTGGCATCACCGATGGCAGCAACTAGCGCCGTGGCAATCATCGGGCCGACGCCACGCAGCTGTTGCAAACGGACGGCCGCTGGCTCACTTGCCGCGATCGCAGATATCTCGCCATCTAGTTCGCTCACGCGCTCATCAAGTGCGCGCAGGTCATCCCACAAACCATTCAGCAGACGACGAAAGCGTACTGTCAAACCGTTATCCGCATCTTCTAGCCAGCACGGTATTGCGCGACGCAGCATCAGTAATTCCTTCGGCGCAATGAGGCCGTACTCGGCGATCAGGCCACGAATCTGATTGGCTTTGGCCGTCCGCTGTTCGATTAAGCCGGCCCGGATGCGATGCGTCGCCTGAACATCCTGTTGTTCGATGGTCTTGACGGCGACGAAGCGCATGCTGGGCCAAGTCAGCCCGCAAGCGTTGAAGCGGTGCAGGTAATTGCCGGCACTGCCGCTGCTAATGCGCAGGCTGGTAGCAATTTTGCGCACGGACTGGGAAATTGCACGCCACTTGACCATCCATTTGCATCGCATCTGACCATCTGTTTGCATTCGATTTGACCAGTCATTTGCATTCGAAGTGACCAGGAGGATCTGAATTGATCTCTCATCGTGTACGGGTTGGCTGGCAGAAGAATTCGTCTCGGCTACCCTGGAATGACACGCGAACCTAAGCGTTGGGCTGGAGATTGCACCTGGATCATGCATTTGTGTTTTGTCGGGGCTGGCATCGACGGAGAAAATCGAAGTATCCGACTTCAGGTCGGTCCTCTTAATGTGAAGGATCATTTATCGTGGGCATCGAGCAGACAAAAATGTTGATCAGCACCCGCAGCGAAGAAAACGCCAATCGATTACTCACGGCAGGATGGACCCTGTTGCTCGTGGCAGATCGCTGTGAGGGTGAGCACCAATGGCTTGTCTATCAGTTGGCGTGGCAGCGTGAAGGTGAGCCAGTGGAAATCACATTTACTGGCGTTGAGCCTGGTCCGGAAGCTTTCTAAAATTTGATTCGTCTGATTTTTTTTCGTGACGCTAGGTTCGGAGGACTCGATCCCATTCACGAGTTGTTAATTCGTGACATGCGGAAGGTGATCCACCAAAGCAGCGCTGCGATACAGTGGCCATATTGGCCTCAGTCGCATAGCGGATGGTGACTCCATTTTCGTCCAGCAGTACACCACCGGCACCTCTTAACAGCGCATGCCCAGCTACAACATCATGTGCTGAAACAGCGTAGAGCGAGACACCGCATACACCGTCGCCGGCGGCTACTCTTGCCAGTCTGTATGCGATTGATGGCATTGCATGAAAACGCCCTGGAGCACACAGCTCTCGGTTGAGCTCCGGTTTATTCACCGCCGCAGCACTGACCATGATTGTGCTGTCGCTCGAAAGCTTTTTATCCGCAAGACGCACATCTACTGATTGGCCATTGCGAATCAACTGGGGGACACCCTCCGCCCAACCGATACAGTCGGGTATCCCCTCAGGCGTCACGGGTGCGTATACAACCCCCAGCACCGGGATAGTTTTATGCAGTAGTCCCACCGATATAGCAGACCCCTTCAAGCCCCTCAAAAAGTCACTTGTGCCATCGTTAGGGTCCACAACCCAACACCAAGCATGCCCTGTGAGGACGTGCCCCGTCTCTTCACCCCAAAAATCGCAGCTAAGTAGGCTGAGAAGCTCAGGCCTCAATATCTCTTCAATTTCCACATCGATCACGGCCTTGTCACCTTGGCCACGAGGTCCATCCGGACGATTCCACTCTTCGGATAGCAAAACGCCTGCGCGTTCAACAAGCTCGGTTACTTGAGCGAGAAGCTCTGAAAGATTTGGGTTAGCCATATCGCTCCATAAGATTGATGAACCGCTCAAGGAATGCCTCCAAGGCAGCGGCGCGCGAACTTAGGCGAGACGCCTCGCTACATAAAATAGTGCTTCGAACAACTAGTTGCATGGCATTTGACCAGGCGTTTGCATTCGATTTGACCAGTTGCATTGGACATGACCAGTCACAGTGCCGTCGACGCGCTAACCACCCACCGTAACTTCACGCTTGGTGAGAGTCTCAGCGCTTGCGGCTTCTGACCCTGCGCATAGATTCCCCCTTGAGCTGAATAACGTGAGACTTGTGTACGATCCGGTCAAGGATAGCGTCCGCAATCGTTGGGTCAGCAAACAAGTCATACCACTTTTCCTTCGGATATTGGCTGGTGATGAGCAACGAGCCGTGTTGAGACTGTTGATCAATGACATCCAGGAGGAAAGGTCCAAGCTGCGCATCAATTCCGCCGATACCAAGATCAGCTCGAGAGGGTCTACGAGCAGCTTAAGCCGACCGAAACGCGGTCTTCCTCAGAATTGTCGCCATCTCAGCCCTCTGTGAAGAAGCATCGTACCGCCAAGCGAGGTGAGCAATGAGCCAGGCTGTGATGGTGGCATTCTATGCCCGCGTATCTTCTGACCAGCAGGCTAAACGCGGCACGATTGAAAGCCAGATTGCTGCGTTGACAGAGCGGATCGTGGCCGATGGTGTCCACGTTGCTGAGGACATGCGATTTGTCGACGCAGGCGTCAGCGGCGCGACGCTGATTCGTCCACAATTGGAGCGGCTCAGAGACCGGGCTGCCCTCGGCCTGGTGGATCGTCTCTATGTCCTGTCCCCAGACCGGCTGTCACGAAAATATGCCCACCAAGCCTTGCTGATGGAAGAACTATCGGCGTGCGGCGTGCAGGTCGTGTTCCTCAATCATGCCATTGGCGTCACGCCGGAAGAGTCGTTGTTGCTGCAGATGCAGGGCATGATCGCGGAGTACGAACGGGCCAAAATTATGGAACGCAATCGTCGCGGCAAGCTTCATGGGGCCAAGCGCGGCAGCATCAATGTGCTGTCGACTGCGCCCTACGGTTATCGCTATATTCGCAAGCAGCTTGATGGAGCACCCGCACAGTACGTCATTGAATTGCCACAAGCCGCGACGGTCAGAGCCATCTTTCAATGGATTGGGATGGAGCGACTGAGCATCGGCGAAGTGGTGCGTCGCCTTGGGGTAACAGGCACCGTGACCGCCTCAGGTAAGCCGTATTGGGATCGCAGTACCGTGTGGGGGATATTACAAAACCCAGCCTACATAGGCCGAGCTGCTTTCGGCAAAACACAAGCTTGTGATCGTTTACCTCGGATACGCGCACAACGTCACAGTGCCGAGGTGCCCAGGAAGGGGTGTTCAACCGTACGTACGGATCCGAGTCAGTGGATCGAGATACCCGTCCCGGCGATCGTCAGCGAAGGGTTGTTTCAGTCGGTTCAAGAGCAACTTGCCGAGAATCGAAAAGCGCGTCAGCGCCGCCATGGTGCTGTTTACCTACTTCAGGGCTTGACCGTTTGCGGCCATTGTCACTACGCCTATTACGGTAAAAAGGTCAGCAAGGCAGCGGCCAAAGGCCAACGTCGGGACTATGCCTACTATCGTTGCATTGGAACCGATGCCTATCGCTTTGGTGGCGAACGCATCTGTGACAATCAGCAAATACGAACGGACCGTCTCGATGAACTGGTGTGGCAGCAAGTTGTTGAACTGCTCGCCCACCCCGGAAGGCTAAAGAGTGAATATGAACGCCGGCTGGGTGTCCTGGAAGAAAAGGAAAAAACAAATCCTGATACCGCGGCACTGGAACGACAACGACTGCAGCTGGAGAAAGGCAAGTCGCGACTCATCGATAGCTATGCCGAAGGCATGATTGATAAAACGGATTTTGATCCGAAGATGCGGCACTTGAAGAGCCGTCTGGAACAGCTTGATCAGCAGATTCAGGAGTTACGGCGTCATCAGGTGGGTCAACGCGAACTGTTTCTGGTCATTAATCGTCTCGAAGAGTTTGCCGCTGCTGTCCATGACCGATTGGGCACCGTGGATTTCGTCACAAAACGCGAGATCATTCGCGGCCTGGTCAAACGCGTCGAAATTCACAAGGACGAAATTTTGGTGGTGTTCCGGATTGACCCAGATCCTGGATTCAACGCCAGCGAAAGTTCGCCTGGCTCAGACGTCGGAGAGAAAAGTATGCAAGATCGTACGCGGCGTACTCTCGCCGTTGCTGTCGAACATCCTGCTCAACGAACTCGACTACGAGCTGGAGCGACGGGGTCATCGCTTCGTGCGTTATGCCGACGATGCGAACATCTATGTACGCAGCCCTCGTGCTGGCGAACGAGTGATGAGGAGTGTTGAGCGCTTCCTGAATCAGCGCCTGAAACTGACGCTGAACCGGGACAAGAGCCGAGTTGCCGGGTCTTGGAAGTGTGACTACTTGGGTTACGGGATGAGCTGGCATCAGCAACCGAAGCTGAGAGTGGCGACGATGAGTCTAGGTCGTTCGCGCGATCGACTCAGAGGACTGCTACGTAAAGCGCGGGGTCACAAGATGGCGAATATCATCGAGCGGATAAACCCCGTGCTACGCGGTTGGGCTGGCTACTTCAAGCTGAGTCAGAGCAAGCGGCCACTTGAGGAACTGGATGGCTGGGGGCGGCACAAGCTCCGTTGTGTCGTCTGGCGTCAATGGAAGCGGCCCTCTGCGAGGGCGCGCAACTTGATACGTTTGGGACTCAATGAGGCACGGGCGTGGAAATCGGCAGTCAATGGCCGAGGCCCATGGTGGAACTCGGGAGCGCCCCATATGAATCAGGCGTTGCCGAAGAAGCTGTGGGACCGACTCGGGTTGGTCTCGATACTGGATACGATCAACCGGCTTAGCCGCATAGCCTGAACCGCCGTATACGGAACCGTACGTACGGTGAGAGGACGGCGGGTGTAAATCCGCCTCCTACTCGATCATCACTCGTGCGAGTGTCCATGACCAGCGTTTTCAGACTCCACACCTTTCTCACCACCGCTGCATGCGGTTATCAGGCCCAGAAAGCAAATCAAAAGTAGCGAACGGAACAACGTTACTGAAGTATTCATGCGTATTTTTCCAGAATAATATGAAATTGAGTCTTCGGTTGAAGGGCTTTGCCATCCGCACCCAATTGATAGGACAGTTCTCTCCTGCGATTACTGTTTGACGCTCAGGTATTCGCCGGTCGCTTTCAGCGAGATGGTCACATCATTGCTGCTGCGATTACGCCAAAACCAGCCGTGGGTGCCGTCAAAAATGGCGGTGAATTCACCTTTATCAGTTTTGACCTGCTTGCCCTTGTTGTAGCTGTGGAAGTAACCCTTTTCACCGTTGTAAGGCTCGCCATGGGTGTCGTAGTTCACAGGCCCACCAACCGCTGTCCATTCATAGCTGACAGTCTTGTTCTTCAGCACTTCCAGTTTGATTTCTGTCCCTTCACCTGGTTTGAGCGTGACGCTCATTTGATTCGTCTTCAGAGCTGAGGTAGGTGTCGCCACTGGCTGAGCAACAGGTTTCACAATAGGTTGGACTTGCGCAACCCGCGGAGCTGGAGCTGCTGGTTGAGGTGGCGCGGCATCTGCCAAAGCTTCCTGGGCAAGGATGATCTTCAGTTCGCCCATCTGGGTCAGTCCCAGTGCTCGGCCCACACCCGTTGGATCAACGGCGTATTCCGAAGGCATGACAACGGTCACCAGCAGGCCGACCGCAGTCAGCAGTGCAATGACAGTCGAACGCACCAGTTTGCGAGTGCTAGGCAATTCATTAACAGTTGGAAGCGGAGTATTGAACATGGTCAGAATTCCTTACGCAGAGACAAACAGGCCGGTGATCTGGTAACCCATCAGGAGGAAACCGGCACTCATCATGGCGACGTTGGCGGTATAGGCATGGCGCCAGAAACTACCGGTGCGCCGCCAATACCCCATCAAAATGAGAATCGCGCTAAGGGCCAGCAATTGGCCGATCTCGACACCAACGTTGAAGGCGATCAGATTCGGAATCAGGCCATCAGGTGAGATCTCGTACTCCTGGATCTTCGTCGCCAGACCAAAACCGTGTAGCAAGCCGAAGATCAGCGTGGCCACTTTGGTGTTGGGTTGGAAACCAAACCAGCGCTGGAACGCGCCCAGGTTATCGAGCGCCTTGTACACCACCGAAAAACCGATGATGGCGTCGATGATGTAGGAGCTGATGCTGATCTCGGTCAGCACGCCAAGCAGCAGCGTGACCGAGTGGCCTACGGCGAATAGCGTGACGTAGAGCCCCACATCTTTCAGGCGGTAGAGGAAGAAGATCACCCCGAACAGAAACAGCAAGTGGTCGTAGCCCGTCATCATGTGCTTGGCGCCCATGTAGATGAAGGGCAGCAACATGACGCCGGAGCTTTCCTGGATAAAGCCCTTGTCACCTTCCGCGACGGCGTGAGCCATCGCCTCGGGCATCCCGAGGAAAAGGGTTGCGGCAAATAAAAACAGCAGCAGTAGCAGGCGACGCGAAGGCGCAGTAAATGCGTCAACGCCGCTCATCGAGTGCGAATGCATGAATAAATCCTACGTTGTAGTGATCGTGGGCCGCTTGCGCGGTCATGGTCAGGATGCGAACGAAGGACGGGGTGGCCGCTCAATCAAGAAAATCGGCGGACGGGGAACGGAATAGCGTGGCGCATCGACTCGCATAGAGAGCTTCGGCTGCGCAGCCAAACTCAACGCGGAGGTGAGCTGTGGCGTTTCGTGCTGATGGTCAGGGGTCAAAGGAGAGTGATAGTGATCCGAGCAGCTTGCACACGACATCTCGGCTTGCTGTTCATGGGAGTGATGGGCGTCTTGTGCAATCTCCCAAGCTGGCTGTTTCGACGTCACTGACAACGTATAGGTATGCCCGGCCCAGGCCACAAACATGGCGAGAACAAGGGCGACTACCACCGTTGATGTCAGTGTTCTGCTGAACATAGCGTTCGGTTTCAACTCGTTTTGTAGGGCTTTGAAGCGTTTGACCATATCCTCCTAGGGGGGATAGGATGCCAGCGTAATTCATTGAGGCCCGAGGCTCAAGTCATGAGTGAGCACGAACACGAACACAACCATCCCCATACCCACCAAAGTCATGAGGCGATCATCAAGCGCCTCAAGCGGGCGGACGGCCATTTACGCGGCATCATCACCATGATTGAAGAGGGGCGTCAGTGCGTGGACATCGCTCAGCAGCTGCATGCGGTCGAAAAAGCCGTATGTCAAGCGAAGCGCACGCTCATCCAGGATCACATTGATCACTGCCTGGAGGACACAGTCTCAGCCTTGAACAATGGCGAGCGCGCACCGTTGGAAGCCTTCAAACAAATCACCAAGTACCTCTAGGTCTGACATGCCCAACTTCGCCGAACTGCTGCAACAGGGCGGGACTCACGCCTGGCTGTATTTCCCGAGCGCTATCTTGCTCGGTGCCTTGCATGGCCTTGAGCCCGGACACTCGAAGACCATGATGGCCGCGTTCATCGTGGCCATTCGTGGTTCGGTTAAACAGGCCGTTTTGTTGGGGCTGGCCGCGACGCTGTCGCACACCGCCGTGGTGTGGTTGGTCGCCATCGGCGGCATGTACCTGGGCAAAGGTCTGGACGCTCAAACCACTGAGTCATACTTCCAGCTTGCGTCCTCTGCACTGATCATCGTAATTGCGCTCTGGATGCTGTGGCGTACCTGGCGCGGTGAGCAGATGTTCCAGTTCGAGCAAGGTGATGACCACCACCACGGTGAGCATGACCATGGCCATCATGATGAAACCCATCGAATCGATACCGGCCACGGGCGCATCGAACTGTCGATTTTTGAAGAAGGTATGCCACCGCATTGGCGCCTGAAAACATTGACCGGACACGCTTGGGCTACATCGGATGTTCGCCTAATGACGACTCGTCCGGACGGCAGCACTCAATCGTTCTCTTTCGTCGAGCGCGAAGGCTTTCTGGAGTCGGCAGTCGATATCCCGGAGCCTCATGAGTTCAGTGCTCGCTTGAGTCTGGGGCATGCGGGCCACTCCCATGATTACGATCTGGCGTTCCAGGAGCATGATCACGGGCACGCGCATTCCGAACTGGAAGGTCTGGAGTTGTCGATTGATGGCTATCAGGATGCGCATGAACGCGCACATGCCAACGATATCCGTAAGCGCTTCACCAATCGTGAGGTGACCACGGGCCAGATCGTCATGTTCGGTTTGACGGGCGGTTTGATTCCTTGTCCGGCGGCCATCACCGTTCTGTTGCTGTGTCTTCAGGTTAAAGAAGTCGCGCTGGGTGGCATGCTTGTCCTGTGCTTCAGCATTGGCTTGGCGATTACTTTGGTTGCTGTGGGATCTGCTGCGGCCATTGGTGCAAGACAAGCCTCCAATCGTTGGCCTTGGCTGGGCACCGTTGCTCGCCGCGCCCCTTACCTGTCCAGCGTATTGATCATCGGTGTCGGCCTGTACGTCGGCATCCATGGTTGGATCGGCTTGAGTGCACAAGGCGGCGTTTGAGTGCTCGAACTCACCAGCTATCTGGCCGCAGCACACTGGGGTGGACATGACTGACACTCATGCAGACCAGCACTCTTCGCTGAAGGGTCGAAGCAGTAGCCTTGATCTGATCAAGTGGCTGGCGATGCTGACCATGGTCATCGACCATTTGCGCTTGGTGTGGCCGGAGATGAGTAATCTGTTCATTCCGGGGCGGCTGTCTTTTCCATTGTTCTGCGTTGCCATTGCGGCCAATGTGGCGCGCTCCAGTCCCGGCGAATTGCTGACTGTCGCGAACGGTCGCTACCTCGCATTGATGCTTGTGTTCGCGGCTATCTCGGAAGTGCCTTATCGTTCTATCAGCACCTCGGGGTCATTCAACGTGCTGGTTACGCTCGCGTTGGGGTTGGTGATTGCTTGGGGATGGCAGCATCGCACCTGGTTGAGCGGAGCCATGGCGTTGATTGCCGCCGCAGCTGCCTACGTGCTGGATGATCCGTTGATGTATGGCTTCTACGGGGCATTCGTCCCTGCCGCGGTTTTGTTGGCAGTCAGGAGGCCTGGTGCTCTTTGGCTGCTGTCAGCGGTTCTGTGCCTGTTGAGCAACACCCGCAGCAGCATAGTGACCAGAGCGCTGGACCTGGACATCTATTCACTGCTGGCCTTGAGCAATGCTTTTGCCGCTCCCCTGATCGGACTCTGGCTGCTGCGTCAGACATTCACCTTCAAGGTCTGGCCGGTGCGGCAATGGGGCTACTGGTTCTATCCGGGTCATCTAGCTGCGCTGCAAGCTCTACGGTTCTTGGTCTGATGACAGAGAAGGACTTTTTCCAAAACACTAGACGAGACAGTCAGACGTTCTTTACTAGGATTTATCGATAGTGCACTAGAACGAAACAGGGCTACCCATGCACCATGTCCCAGTCTGCCTTGTATTGCTTGCTACGTTGGGCACTGCCCATGCAGGTTTCGATGAAGGCTTTTCGGCGTATCAGCGACGGGACTTCACAACCGCTTTGCGTGAGTGGCGACCTTTAGCTGAACGGGGGAGCGCCGCCGCTGCTTCTCAAAAAATTGTGATTGTGGCTCGCATCGAGGTGTATGGAAATTAGCGAAATTATGTCCGGAACATAAACTCGCAAATTTCGATACACATTCTGGTTGGGACGAACATTGCTCCGCCAGCGGAATAGCTCGTGAACATTAGCTGACCTGGCCTACGAGCCAAAAGGTCCTAGCGCCGGCGGGAACTGCTCATGTAATGCATTTTTCCTGCGTTGTGTGTGAGTACGGCACGGCACTGCAAACTGCAAATGAGCTTGATGCGAACTTCATTCCTGCTCACCAATCGGCTGGATGGCCGGCATACAGAGCGTTAGGCGGCTGCCCGCGTGTCTGGAGGTTAATTGTCGTGCGCGCTGGAGAGCAGCCCGCCCTTAACCGAATTGTTCGGCAAGCCCGACGATGATGCCCTTAGGGCTACAAATATAGACAAGTTGGTTCGATTTTTCGTACTGCATCTGGCCAGTGAGTTCTGCGCCACGGGCCTGTATCCGTGAAGCGACAGTGTCGATGTCATCGACGGCGAGCATGATGCGACGAAGACCCTAAGCGTTCACTGGTGCGTCCACGGGCCCGAACCCGACTGCGTTTGGCGTGTGGAATTTTTCCAGTTAAGTTTCCTGCCCATCGGGAGTCCGCAGGCATCGCTAGGGTGGCTCGGACGTCTCCAGGCCGAATGAGGCTCCCAACAGAAGGCTAACCGTGGTTTGGCCACGATAACTGACTGTAGAAATGCTACAGCGGACCTCAGAGCTGACCGTAATAACAGTGGGGACAAGCGAAAGATACCTTTATTTCCGCGTCTAAAATTTTATAAAATATGGTTATCTCATTTTTTGCAATCGGCGGACGTTTCCTGAGCAGCTGACGTTTTTCTGGAACAACCGTAGTTTGTAAAACCTTAACCAGAGACCACTGAACATGAGAATAGACCTTAAAGAATCTCAACCTAGCAAGGCTGCTGAGCTCCGTAGTAAAAAGCTTCGCGGGAACGTCGGGAAGGCCATTGTGGATTATTCAATGGTCGAAGATGGCGATAAGATAATGGTTTGCGTAAGCGGTGGGAAAGATTCATTTGTAATGTTAGATGCTCTGCTGCACTTGCAACGGGTGGCACAAATAAAGTTTAGAGTTGTAGCCGTGAATCTTGATCAGAAACAACCTGGCTTTCCAAGTCATATATTGCCTGATTATTTCAGGAGCAAAGGCATTGAGCACTATATAATTGACAAAGATACCTACTCTGTTGTGAAGGAAAAGGTTCCAGAAGGTAAAACAACTTGCTCGCTTTGCTCCAGGCTAAGAAGGGGTACGTTTTATAGTTTCGCAGAAGAAATTGGTGCTACTAAATTGGCTTTAGGTCATCATATGGATGATATGGTCGAAACGTTATTCCTTAATATGTTCTTCCAGGCGCAGTTGAAGGGAATGCCCCCTAAACTTCTCAGTGATGACAAGCGAAATATTGTTATCCGGCCGCTTGCATATTGTCGCGAGAAAGACATAGCAAAAATCGCTGCAGACAACGCATATCCCATCATTCCGTGTAACCTCTGCGGTTCACAAGAGAATCTACAAAGAAAAAAAATTAAATCTATGATTGCGGAGTGGGACTCAGCGAATCCTGGCTGTGTGGAAAACATCTTCCACAGCTTGCAAAGCGTGAATCCTTCACAGTTGGCTGATCGTAGCCTGTTTGAATTTGCAAGCTTATCCATCGACAGATCGGCAGCCCGGACACCGGACAAATTCGGAGGAGCAGCGGTCTCATCCTCCAGCGCAGAAAATTGGACGGATATCGTCCGGATTTTGTAAAGTTTCATCACCAATTTTGGAGGGGTGGATAAGTTTTTGAGGATCATGGGAGCGAAAATTTACGTTTTTTGCTTTTTTTGTAAAGACAAGTTTCTGTATATGCTCATTAAAATCAATAGCTTGTTTTGTTTTAGAGCGTTAGTGGGGGCATTTCGTGGGCTATAAGGCAAGGACAGCTACACCATGCTCGACGTGCTCTTGCACTTGCAGAAGGTCGCTCCGATCAAGTTCGAGATCGTGGCCGTGAACATGGACCAGAAACAACCAGGCTTTCCTGAGCACGTGCTGCCGGTCTACCTCAAAGAATTGGGCATCGAGTACCACATCGTCGAAAAAGACACCTACTCGGTGGTCAAGGAGCTGATCCCGGAAGGCAAGACCACCTGCTCGCTGTGCTCGCGCCTGCGTCGCGGCACGCTCTACACCTTTGCCGACGAAATCGGCGCGACCAAAATGGCCCTCGGTCATCACCGTGACGACATCGTCGAGACGTTCTTCCTCAACATGTTCTTCAACGGTTCACTCAAGGCCATGCCGCCCAAGCTGCGTGCCGACGACGGCCGCAACGTGGTGATTCGCCCGCTGGCCTACTGCAACGAAAAAGACATTCAGGCCTACGCGGACTTCAAGCAATTCCCGATCATCCCGTGCAACCTCTGCGGTTCCCAGGAAAACCTGCAACGTCAGGTGGTCAAGGACATGCTGCAAGAGTGGGAGCACAAAACCCCGGGCCGTACCGAAAGCATTTTCCGCAGCTTGCAGAACGTGCAACCGTCGCAACTGGCGGACCGCAACCTGTTCGACTTCACCAGCCTCAAGATCGACGCAACCGCCGCTTCGCGGTTCGTCAACGTGGTCAACCTCTAATCAGAAACTGTAGGAGTGAGACCGGCTTGCCGGCGATTGCGTCGTGTCAGTCGACATCAACGTTGAATGACACACCGCTATCGCGAGCAGGCTCACTCTACATTTGTTTTTTGTTTCAACCTCCAGGAGAGGGCATGCGCGATTACAAGTGGCTGCACGAATACTGTCTGAACCGCTTCGGTTCAGCGGCTGAACTGGAAGCCCATCTGCCCGTTCCCAAGACCCCGGCGCAATTGCGCAAGATCAGCGACGACCGCTACCTCTCGACCATGGCACTGCGCGTGTTCCGCGCCGGGCTCAAGCACAGCCTGGTGGACGCCAAGTGGCCGTCGTTCGAAGAAGTGTTCTTCAAGTTCGACCCGGAAAAGGTTGTGCTGATGAGCGCTGAACACCTTGAACGCCTGATGCAGGACGCGCGGATTATCCGCCATCTGGGCAAGCTCAAGAGCGTGCCGCGCAATGCGCAGTTCATCCTGGACGAGGCGCATGAGAGGGGCAGCTTCGGCGCGTTGATCGCCGATTGGCCAGTGACGGATATCGTCGGGTTGTGGACGTACCTGAAAAAGCGCGGCCATCAATTGGGCGGGTTGTCGGCGCCGCGCTTCTTGCGCATGGTCGGCAAGGACACGTTTGTGCCGAGTTACGACGTGGTGGCGGGGTTGAATGCGCAGAAGATTGTCGACAAGGTGCCAACCAGTCTACGGGACCTGGCGTTGGTGCAGGATGTGTTCAACCAGTGGCATGAACAGAGTGGCGGGCGGGCGATGAGCCAGATTTCGATGATGCTTGCGTACACAGTGAATCATTAACACCGAGTCGATCCCTTCGCGGGCAAGCCTCGCTCCTACAGGTACGGTGGTGCCGTTGTAGGAGCGAGGCTTGCCCGCGAAGGCGTCAGATCAGGCGACGGAAATCTCACCTTCGCCTGCAAGTTTGCGATTCAACTGAAACCGCCACCGCACATACAACAGCGCCGAACAGAACACCGCCAGGCTAGCGCCCATTTCCAGCAAGCCAAACAGCTGCCGGTTCGGGTCATACGCGGCCAGTGCGCCCTTGATGAAATACAGATTCACCACAAAACACATCCACGAGTGCCCACGTGCGCTACCGATGATCATCCCCGGCGCCAGCAACAGCAGTGGCACCAGTTCGATCAGCAAAATCACCCATGGCCGCGCGCCGTGCAGGTCGGCAAATACCAGGTAATAGGCGCACAGCAGCCCCACCAGCCCGAAAAAGCACAGCAGGCTGATCACCCGCATCGCCCGGACCCGTGGTTCGAGCCATTGGATCGAGGGCAGAATCTTCGGCTTTTTCGCCACGTCAGTTCCCCAGTTTTTGCGCAGTCTTCGCCAGACGCAGGCCCAACGCCCGGCACAGCGCGACTTCATGTTCATTCAAACCGCTTTTGCCATCCGCCCCGGCGTGATGACTCGCGCCATACGGCGTGCCGCCGCCACGGGTTTCCAGCAGGGCTGATTCACTGTAAGGCAGGCCGGTGATCAGCATGCCGTGGTGCAGCAGCGGCAACATCATCGACAGCAGCGTGGTTTCCTGACCGCCGTGCAGGCTCGCGGTGGAGGTGAACACCCCGGCCGGTTTGCCCACCAGGGCGCCCGTCAGCCAAAGATTGCTGGTGCCGTCGAGGAAGTACTTGAGCGGCGCCGCCATGTTGCCGAACCGGGTCGGGCTGCCCATGGCCAGGCCTGCGCAGTTCTTCAGGTCGTCGAGGCTGGCGTACAGCGCGCCTTCGTCGGGAATGTCCGGCGACACGGCTTCGCATTCGGTAGAGATCGGCGGGACCGTGCGCAGACGCGCTTCCATCCCGGCCTGCTCGACGCCTCGGGCAATCTGCCGGGCCATCTCATTGGTCGAACCGCTGCGGCTGTAATACAGAACCAGAATGTACGGCGCACTCACGGCAGCAACTCCAGCACGTTCTCCGGCGGACGGCCGATGATGGCTTTGTCGCCGACTTCGAGAATCGGTCGCTCCATGAGTTTCGGATTGGCGGCGATGGCAGCGATCAATTGCGCCTCGCTCAGACTGCTGTCGGCCAGATTGAGGGTTTTGTACTCATCCTCGCCGGTGCGCAGCAGTTGCCGGGCGCTGATGCCGAGCTTGGTCAGCAGGCTCTGGATTTGCGCGGCGTCCAGCGGGGTGTCCAGGTAGCGGACCACGGTCGGGGCCAGGCCACGGGCTTCCAGCAGTTCGAGCGCACCGCGGGATTTCGAGCAGCGCGGATTGTGATAAAGCGTCAGATCGGTCATGTGCGGGTCGCATCTTGCGTAAGGTGGCGGCTATTCTAACTGTGCAGCGCGCAATCCAGAACCTCGGGAGGCGATGGGTCGCAGGCGCATTCAATTTTGAACAAGGATTACGACATGACAAGACGACTGGCAGCGGCATTGGCGATCATGGGTACGTTGATGCTGGGGGGCTGTGGCAACGACTATGGCATCGACCAGAACGGCCACAAAGTCGCCGCCGAACGTCTGGACAAACAATGGGTGGTGCTCAACTACTGGGCCGAATGGTGTGGCCCGTGCCGTACCGAGATCCCGGAGTTGAATGCGCTGGCCGATCAGCTGAAGGACAAAAAAATCGGTGTGTTCGGGGTCAATTTCGACAATGTGCAGGGGGAAGAGCTGAAAAACGCCAGCGAGAAACTGGGGATCAAGTTCACCGTACTGGCGTCGGACCCGGCGGATCTTTTCGAGTTGCCACGCAGCGAGGCGTTGCCAGTGACGTACATCATCGATAACAAGGGCAAGGTGCGCGAGCAGTTGATGGGTGAGCAGACCGCGGCAGGGGTGATGGCCAAGCTGGAGGCGTTACAGGCGCTCAACTGACTGCGTATGGCTCTTGTTGTTAAGAAGCTTCTATGGTGAGGGGCTTTTGTGGCGAGGGGATTTATCCCCGTTGGGTTGCGCAGCGACCCCAAAAATGGGACCGCTGCGCAGTCCAACGGGGATAAATCCCCTCGCCACAAAAGCTCCTCGCCACAGGTATTCACTTGGCCAGAGGCCGGGGTTATCAACCCTCTTCAAGCCACCAACGCAACGGCTTGCCTTCCGCCGGCCAGAAGCGCATCTGCTCGATCGGCGAAACATCCCAGCGCTGCACATTTTCCAGGGCCTGCATGAAGCGTTTTTCCTGCTCCATCACGGCCGGCGGGCACATTTTGCGGGTGCTGCCGATCTTGCCGAAGCTCAGTTTGTCGCCTTCCAGCGTGTACGGCGCAAACCAGTGGTTGCAGCCGCCATTGCCGTAAGCCCGGCCGTCTTCACCAAGAGTAATGGTCAGGTGGCTGTAGTCCATCAACGGACGTTCGCCGATCCATTCCAGAATGTAGCTGCGGTTTTGTTGCAATTTCACCGGCTCGGCGGCGCAGCCCAGCAGGCTGGCACCGACCAGTGCGGTCAGGGCGAGGCGTTTCATCACGCGGGCTCCTGGCATTTCGGGCACAGGTGCTTCTCGCCAACGGTGGTCCAGCCCAACTCGGCAATCCGCGCGGTGGCGGCAGGCTTTTCAGCCTTGTTGCCCAGTTTGGCGTCGACTGCGAACTCGAAGCTCAACTCTTTGGCGCAGCTGTCGCAATTGACTTTCCAGGTGTGGATCGCCAATTCGCCGAACACCGGACCACTGGCCACCGCGACCCATTGGCCGGGCGGGTTGATCAGGTGGCGAACCGTTTCCACGGTCAGGCGCATGGACAAGTCCTTGGCACCCTTGAGGGTCACGACCAGCACGTCATTATTACGAATCGAGCCGCCGTTGCCGGTGACTTGATAACGCCCCGGCACAAGGGCGCGGCATTCGGTGAGGGTGTGTTGCGGGTTCATCAGGTTGTAGCGGAAATCGTGTTCGACCATGGGTCCTCCAAATATGCGCGGTATGCTATCACGGGCCTGCACGCAGCATGGCGTGGGCAGATGACCTTCGATCTGGTTCAAATCACCGGCCGACTCATGGCACACTGCCGCTTTTGCATCTCTAAGGAACGGACATGGCGTTAATCGAATGTTTTGAGTGCAAGCAAAGCATCAGCTCCATGGCGCCTGCTTGCATTCATTGCGGTGCACCGGCGGGAACGGTGCAAGCAACCACTTCGACGGCAGCGCCCGTGCAGGCGCCGCTTTCTTTCGGGCGTTTGCCAGAAGATGCGAAAGTCGCCAGGGTGATCCCGGCCGCGTTCGGACGTAAACGCAAAACCGAAGTTCCGGCCGAAACGGCGGCGCCGATGGCCGCCCCCAACGGCGTGCGTCCGGTGGAACTCTGGCTGAAGCTGATGATTTTCTTTCTGCCGCCGTTCTTTGTCTGGTTCCTGCTGCGTCGCGGGCATTCGCTGGGGCAACGCTTGTTGGGGTTCGGCTGGCTGGGGCTGATGATCCTCTTGTCCAAGGCCTGATCGAGTCAGCCCTCGACCCGATTCTGCGGTGTGCCGGCGGCCCAGGCGGCGATGTTCTGCAGGGTCGTCGTGGCAATCGCGTCCAAGGCTTCGCGGGTCAGGAAGGCCTGGTGCGCGGTGATGATCACGTTCGGAAAGGTCAGCAGCCGCGCCAGCACATCGTCCTGCAACGGCAGGTCGGACCGGTCCTCGAAGAACAGCTGCGCCTCTTCTTCATAGACATCCAGCCCCAGATAACCCAATTGGCCGTCCTTCAGCGCGTCGATCAGCGCCGGCGTGTCCACCAGACCACCACGCCCGGTGTTGATCAACATCGCGCCGGGCTGCATGTGCGCCAGTGACTCGCGGTTGATCAAATGTTTGCTCTGCTCGTTGAGTGGGCAGTGCAGGCTGATGATCTGCGACTCGGCGAGCAGCTCCGGCAAGCTCAGGTAACGAGCACCGAGGGCTTCGACTTGCGGATTAGGGTAGGGGTCATAAGCCAGCAACCGGCAGCCGAAACCGTTCATGATTTTCGCGAAGGTCGCGCCAATCTGCCCGGTGCCGACCACGCCGACAGTCTTGCCCACCAAGTCGAAACCGGTCAGGCCGTGCAGGCTGAAATCACCTTCGCGGGTGCGGTTGTAGGCGCGGTGCAGTCGCCGGTTGAGCGCGAGGATCAGCGCCACCGCGTGTTCGGCCACCGCGTGCGGCGAGTAGGCCGGGACCCGCACAATCGAGAGCCCCAACAGCTTCGCCGCCTCCAGGTCGACATGGTTGTAGCCGGCCGAGCGCAGGGCGATCAAGCGTGTGCCGCCCGCGGCCAGACGTTCCAGCACCGGGGCGCTCAGGTCATCATTGATGAACGCGCAGACCACCTCGTGATATTCCGCCAATGCCACGGTATCGAGGCTCAGCCGCGCCGATTGAAAGTGCAGCTCGATACCGGCGGGCAGCTCGGCGTCGAGAAAGCTGTCGCGGTCGTAGGTCTGGCTGCTGAAAAGAATCGTGCGCATAAGGTCCTCCTGGATAACTCGGTCACGATTACAGAATCCGGTGAGTTTAGCGGTTATGGTTTGGGCACCATTGCGCTGCATCAAGCGTTTATTCGGGCGTGGGCGGCCAGGCGATTGATCGCCCGGTCGAGTTCTTCCAGGGCGCCGGGGGCTTTCGGGTCCTGTTGCTTGAGCAGGGTTTCGCTGCGCTGGCAGGCGGCACGCAGTTGCGGGACGCCGCAATAGCGGGTCGCGCCGTGCAGGCGGTGGACGCGCTCGATCAGGGCGTTCTGGTCATTGATTTCCCGAGCCAGGCGAATCGCCTCGCGGTCGGCTTCCAGGGAGGCCAGCAACATCGCCAGCATGTCGGCTGCCAGATCGGCTTTGCCGGCGGCCAGGCGCAAGCCTTCGTCGTGGTCGAGCACCTGCAACTCATGTGCGCCGCCATGGCTGTCGCTGGAGCGCTCCGGCCCGTGATTGCGCAACGCCAGGCCGGTCCACTTCAACACCACCTGGGCCAGTTGCCGTTCGCTGATCGGTTTGGTCAGGTAGTCGTCCATGCCGCTTTGCAGCAGCGCGCGTTTTTCGTTGGCCATGGCGTGGGCGGTGAGGGCGACGATCGGCAGTGGCGTGCAATGCCGCTCGCTTTCCCACTGACGAATCGCCTCGGTGCTCTGACGCCCGTCCATGCCGGGCATTTGCACGTCCATCAACACCAGGTCAAAGGTCTCGCTTTGCACCGCTTTCACCGCCGCGTAACCGCTTTCGACCGCGAGCACCTTGGCGCCCATGTCTTCGAGCAGGGTTTGCACCAGCAACAGGTTGGCCGGGTTGTCGTCGACGCACAGCACCTTCGGCGCGCGGCTGGATACCGGTTCGCCGGGTTCGTTGCGCTGCTGGCGCGGGTTGACCAGATCGGACAATGCCCGGCGCAACTTGCGGGTGCAGGCCGGTTTGGCCTGAAGCTGGCTGTGTGGGTTGGGCACCGAAAGGTGGAACAGCGTCTGTTCGGTGGTCGGGCACAGCACCAACACTTTGCAGCCCAGGTGTTCGAGGTCCCAGATGTGCTGGTTGAGGCGCTCCGGTGGCATGTCGTTGCTGGTGATGCCGAGCACCGCCAGATCGATCGCCTGATCGGTCTGATGCGCGCCGGTTACGCCATTGGCCAGGCTTTCCAGGGTATTGAACGGCGTCACGACCAGGCCGCAATCTTCCAGTTGATGCTGCAAGGCCTGGCGCGCCAGTTCATGGTTTTCCAGCACCGCCACGCGGCGCCCGAGCAGCGGTGGGGCGGGAAGGTCTTCGGCATCGTCACGGGTCTTGGGCAGGCTGAGGCTGATCCAGAACTCCGAGCCTTCGCCCGGCGTGCTGTCGACGCCGATCTCGCCACCCATCTGCTCGATCAGCCGCTTGGAAATCACCAGCCCCAAACCGGTGCCGCCGGGCTGGCGGGACAGCGAATTGTCGGCCTGGCTGAACGCCTGGAACAGGGCGCGCACGTCCTGGTTCGACAGGCCGATGCCGGTGTCCTGAATGCTGATACGCAGTTGCACGCTGTCTTCGTGTTCTTCTTCAAGCATGGCCCGGGCGACGATGGTGCCTTCGCGGGTGAACTTGATCGCGTTGCTCACCAGGTTCGTGAGGATCTGCTTGAGTCGCAGCGGATCGCCCACCAGCGACAAAGGTGTGTCGCGATAAACCAGGCTCACCAGCTCAAGCTGTTTGGCATGGGCGGCCGGGGCGAGGATGGTCAGCGTGTCCTGCAACAGGTCGCGCAGGTTGAACGGAATATTGTCGAGCACCAGTTTGCCGGCCTCGATTTTCGAGAAGTCGAGGATCTCGTTGATGATCCCCAGCAGGCTGTCGGCAGACTTTTCGATGGTGCCCAGATAGTCGAGCTGTCGCGGGGTCAGCTCGCTTTTTTGCAACAGATGAGTGAAGCCGAGAATACCGTTGAGCGGCGTGCGGATTTCATGGCTCATGTTGGCCAGGAACTCGGATTTGATCCGGCTCGCTTCCAGGGCTTCCTTGCGCGCCAGGTCCAGCTCGATGTTCTGGATCTCGATGGTTTCCAGGTTCTGGCGCACGTCTTCGGTGGCCTGGTCGACGCTGTGCTGCAATTCTTCCTGAGCGTTTTGCAACGTGCCGGCCATGCGGTTGATGCCCGACGCCAGCTCATCCAGCTCCTGACTGCCAAGGGGGGGCAGGCGGGTTTCCAGATGACCGTCCTTGAGTTGCGCCACCGCCAGTTTGATCTGGCTGATCGGTCGATTGATCGTACGGCCCATCCGCAAGGCGAGCAACGCCGCACCGGCCAGGCCCGCGCCAATCAGCAGCAGGCTGGCGAACAGGCTGCGGTAACCGCGCAGCAACATGCCGCTGTGGGACAGTTCGAGCTCGACCCAGCCCAGCAGGCGCTCGGCTTCATCAGGTATCAGGTCACCGGCCAGGTTGCGGTGCTTGCCGAACACCGGCAGCAGATAACGCGTCGCATCGTTGCCACTGCGGCGCAGCATCTGCGAGCCATTGCCCATCGGTGCCGGGTTGAGCATGGTCGGGCCGGCGTGGGCCACGGGCGTGCGGTCGGGGGCGAGGAAGGTCACGGCGCGCACGTCTGGTGTTTCCAGCGACTGAGTGGCGATGCGCTCCAGCAACTCATTGTCTTTGTGACCCATGGCCGGGGCCACCAAGGGCGCGAGCTGTTCGGCGATCATCTCGCCGCGCTGCATCAGTTGGGTTTGCAGGTCGGATTGCTGCGTCCAGGTAAAATAGCCGCCCAGGACCGCCGCCATCAGAGTGGTCGGCAACAGGGTCAGCAACAGCACGCGGCCTTTAATTCCCAGTTTCTTGAGCACGCATCTCTCCTGCATCCAGCTATTGATTGACCTGCGCGTGCGTCCGGCACGTGCCACCGGGCCAGTGTAGCGATTTGCAGGCAGGCAATCTTCGTAAAATTGATGTCGTCATTCGTCGGATGGATCGCCGCTTTTGCGCCACGGGCAAACCTTGGGTTGCCCATCGTCAGGCAATCTTGAATAATCGCCAACTGAGAATTATTTGCAGATACTCATGACTCCCATTTCTGTTGGCCATCCCCGAATCCTCTCCATCGAAGACGACCTCGTCCTCGGTGCTTATGTGCACGAGCATTTGGGCCGTTGTGGTTTTCAGGTGACCTGGTGCCAGAACGGGCAGGAAGGCCTGGACATTGCTCGTCAGCAGTCCTTCGATGTGGTGCTGATGGATATTTTGCTGCCCGGGTTGAATGGGCTGAACGTGCTGACGCAGTTGCGCCAGAGCCATTCCACCCCGGTGGTGCTGATGTCAGCGCTGGGCGCCGAGGCAGATCGCATCAGCGGTTTTCGCCTGGGGGCCGATGATTACCTGCCAAAACCCTTCAGCATGGCCGAGTTGCGCGTGCGCATCGAAGCGATCCTGCGCCGGGTGGCGCTTGACCGTCGGCCAGAGCCGGCAGCAGTGGCGTCCCCCATCGATAGCCTGCGTTTCGATGATGAGGTCTGTGAGGTTTTCTATGGCGAACACGCCGCCGGCCTGACCCGCAGCGAGTATCGACTGCTGGACACACTGAATCGCAATGGCGATGAAGTGCTGAGCAAAGCCTTCCTTTATCAGCACGTGCTGCAACGCGGTTTCGCCCCCCATGACCGCAGCCTCGATATGCACATCAGCCAGATCCGTCGCAAACTCAAAGGCATCGGCTACACCGAACGGGAAGTGCGTACGGTCTGGGGCAAGGGTTACGTATTGAGTGCTGGCGATGAAATGGTCTGACCTGCCGGGCCGGCACTCGCTGTTCTGGAAACTGGCGTGTTTGCTGGTGGCGTTCTGTCTGCTGATGATCTGGCTGAGCTGGTCCTGGGGCCGCTACATGGAGGAACGAAACCAGTTCCTGTCGGATCAGGCCCGACGCACGCTGGTGGGGTATGCCGCCGAGGCCGAACAGGCGTGGCGTCAGGGCCATAGCGAGGGTATCGATGCCTGGCTGCAAGGTATGAAACAGCGCGAGACAGGCTGGGTTGGCGTCATCGGCGGTGATTTACAGTCGTTGAGCAGCCTGCCGCTGACGGACAAGGAAATCGAACACCTGACTTTTCTGCGCGGCCTGGATTGGCCTATTCACAAGAAACGTCTGCCGTGGCTGCGCGTGCCGTTCCCCGGTGATTCCTACGCCGGCAATCTGGTTATCGAGCTTCCAGAGCGCTTCATGCCCGGACAATACCGGGTGTTCTGGCGCGTGATCACCAACGGCATCATCCCGGGACTGTTCACGCTGTTGCTGTGCGTCGGTCTGTATCGGCTGTTGGTCGTGCCGCTGAACAGCCTGCGCGAACAAGCCAACGCCTGGCGTGCCGACCAGTTGAGCGTGCGAGTGTCGAGCAGCACCACCAACCGGTCGGATGAACTCGGTGAACTGGGTCGGGCGTTCGATCACATGGCCGAGCGACTGCAAAGCACCGTGGCCCTGCAACAGCAATTGCTGCGCGATTTGTCCCATGAACTGCGTACACCGCTTAGCCGTCTGCGGGTTGCCAGCGAAAGCGAGCAAGGGCTGGCGCAGTTGCGCGAGCGCATTGGTCGAGAAGTCGATGGCATGCAGCGGCTGGTAGAAGACACGCTGCAACTGGCCTGGCTCGACACCGAGCGCGGGCCGTTACCCGACGAAGCGATTCAGGTCCAGGCGCTGTGGGAAATGCTCACGGAAAACGCCTGCTATGAAAGTGGCTGGCCGGCGAGTCAGTTGCAGTGTGCGGTGGATTCGTCGTGCTGGGTGCGGGGCAATCTCAACACCTTGGCGCAGGCGCTGGAAAACATTCTGCGCAATGCCATTCGTCATTCCCCAAGTGGCGGTATCGTACGGCTCGGTGGTCAGCGCGATGGCGACTTCTGGCATTTGTGGCTGGAAGAAGAGGGCGGCGGGGTGGCTGAAGCGGATCTTGAGCGGATCTTTTGTCCATTCATTCGGCTCGATGGATCACGGCCGGGAAATGGCGGGTTCGGGTTGGGGTTGAGCATTGCGCGGAATGCGGTGAAGCGTCAGGGCGGGAGTCTTTGGGCGCAGAATACCGGGTTGGGGTTGCGGTTGAATATGAGGCTGGTGGCTGAGATTGATGGCGTCTTCAAAGACGCTATCGCGAGCAGGCTCACTCCCACAGTGGATGTGTGTCGACCAAAAATCGTCTGATCAACCCCGGTCCCTGTGGGAGTGAGCCTGCTCGCGATAAGGCCCATCGCGTCACCATCACGAAAAAGTCTCACCGCTGGTGACGCTATTGTCTTGGTCCCAAAACCGTCAGAGAAAGTCGCACCACTGGTGCGACAATTGTCCTGGTCGCACAGCTTGATCATTTTTCAGCCAGAGTAACCGCTCGGAAGACCGCGAGTTCTACCTGCGTATGTGCAGGAATTGCGTAAAAAACGCGAGATTTAACCACTCAATAACGCGTTAACTTCAATAATATCGGCTTCACTTAAGGCCCCGACTGCGGCCTTAAGCTGTAGCTGAGCCAGCAAGGTGTCATAACGTGCGCGAGATAACTGTTGAACGATGTCACTCAATTTCCCTTGAGCCTCCAATACATCGATACCTACTCGCATTCCTACTTTGTAACCGATTGTATTGGAGGCCAGTGCCAAATGTGCGGACGACTTCGCAGCCTCAAGTGCCGTAACCTGCGCCATTCCATCCACCACACTCGACCAAGCCTGTCTGGCTGCGAGCACTGCAGCGCGACGTGCATCCTCCAATTCAAACTCGGTTTTCTCCTGCATTGCCATCGCTTGCCGAGTAGCGGAGCTAATTTTGCCCCCGCTATAAAGTGGTATGTTCAAACGCAGTCCGATACTAGATGAGTCTGTACGATTGATATTGGCATTAGGGTTTTGCTGCATGTTTTGACCGATTACCAGATCAACAGTCGGAAGATGTTCTGCTTTTCGGATATGTACTTCGCTACCGGCGATATCTAGAAGTAGCTCTTGAGTTTGCACGCCAAGATTATCCCGCCGAGCCGCCGCTACCCATGTGGCAAGCTCAAATGGTTGCGGCGGTGAAAGAGCCACGCTGTCGTGAAAGCCTTTCAGTGCGCTGGGATTCTGCCCAGTGATTCGAACTAAGGTGAACTGAGCTAGATCAAGATCACTTCTAGCTTTGATAAACTGCGCCATACTTCGATCAAAACTGGCTTGAGCTTCATGTACATCGATAATGCTGACGTTACCAATTTCAAACATTTTTTTGGCGCTCGCCAATTGTTCTGCATCCGCCGTGCGCAGATCTCGAACGGCCTCAAGTACGTCAGTTGCAACTAGGATTGTAAAATAGGCTTGAACAACACGCAGCAGCAAGTCCTGCTCCGCACGTTCGAACTGAATTTGCGCTTGCACACGTTGAAGCTCTCCCTGCTGAAACTGAACCCAATTCTGCCAACGAAAGACTGGCTGTATTAGCTGTATGCCGTAACTACGATTTTGTCTTTTGTGTTGAATGTTACCGTTCGGGACTTGGTGGTCTGTTTCCATCCAATGAGTCTGGGCATCTAGCGATACATGGGGCAAAAGCCCAGCTCGGCCTTGCGATGAATGTTCATATCCCGCGTGTAGTTGGGCTTTTGCTGCAGAGTAATGGGCATCATGAAGTAATGCTTGTCGATAGGTTTGCAGAAGATCAAGGTCGTTGGCCTGGGCGACTACTGCGCCTAGTAACATTGTTGCACCCAACACAATATTTTCGGTCTTCACACGTTAACCTTTGTTCTGTCGAGACAGACGTCTTCCACGAGCTCCCCATTATCTAGGCGAACAAGGCGCTTAGCGAAAGCGAGGGTTTCACGACGGTGAGCAATAAACAGTCGAGTCGTCGGAATTTCGTTTAACGCCTTAGTTACATTCTGTTCGCTGTGTAGATCTAGATGGCTAGTGGCTTCATCCAAAGCAAGTATTTTTGGTTTTCGATATAAGGCTCGCGCTAATAAAATTCGCTGTTTCTCACCTCCGGAGAGCCCCGTTCCCAACTCAGATACCAATGTCTGGTAGCCCATGGGCATACTGCCTATAATTTTGTCGATATCTGCAAGCTTGGCTGCTTCTTTCATGCGCTCCTGGCAGAAGTGGGGTTCGAAACAACAGATGTTTTCAGCTAATGAACCGGCCAGCAATTGATCATCTTGCATCACTGATCCGACCAGATTTCGACAAGCCAGACTTCCGAGTTGACGCGTTGGTATTCCCCCGATCAAAATCTCCCCTTCTGTCGGTGTAAGCAAGCCAAGTAATAACTTGAATAATGTTGTTTTGCCGCAGCCAGAGTGGCCGACGATAGCAACTGAGTCTCCTGCGTGGACCATAAGTGAAAGATTTTTAATTACCCATGGTTCGTTAGGAGCATATCTGAAAGAAATTTCTCTGAATTCAATGCTTGGTTCTATACGTTCAAGGTCCGTTTCAATTGCTTCGTCCGGCTCTGGTTCTTCTAGCGCGATGTCTGCTAGCCGTTCGGTATGGAGCGAAAGCATCCGGATTTCGATGCTCAGATCTATTAGTTTGCTTGCACGTCCAGTGAATTGCCCTTTGTAGGCAATGAAGGCCAGTAGCATGCCTAACGATAGTGCGCCGTTTAGTACCGCTACTCCTCCGACATAGAGAAGTAACATCCCTTCCAGCCCAAATATCAGGGTGTTAAGGCTGGCAAACATCAATAATAACTTTTGTGTTGTTATATCTCTATTTTGAACGTCGATAATGAGATTTTGCCAGGTTGCCAGTCGCAATGTAGTGCCATTGAATAGCTTGAGAGGTAAAATTGCTCTTATGGTTTCCAGAAAATACGAATTTTCTCGTGCGCTCAGCGCGATGCGTTCTTCAGAAGCATTGCGCAAGGGGAAGTAAAATACAATTCTTAATGTGCAGTATAAGGCTAGCGCGGTTAAAACGATCATTGTTAGTGTTGTGCTGTAAAGAAACATCATGGTCAGAGTAATCAATGTGACCACCCCGTCGAGGATCGCCGTGATTGCACTGTTGGTTAACATGTTGCGAATGGCGGAAAGCGACTGAAAGCGAGCCGCAATATCCCCAAGTTGACGCTTTTCAAAATACGACCAAGGCAGGCGTAACATATGACTGAATAAGTTTCCCGATAGCTGAATTGCTAATTGTTGACTCAGGCGCAATCCCATCCATCCTTGCGCCATCCTCAGCACAAAACTAGTCACCATTAACAGGCAGCCACCCATTGCCGCTACCAGCAATAGATCGTGATCCGCCGATACCAGTGCGCCATCTACCACCCACTGAGTTACTTGTGGAGCTAGCAGTGCGACCATTTCTATTCCTAATGCAAGGACGAAAATATTGGCCAAGGCACGCTTTAATCCGACAACATGTTTAGTGAAATAACTCAGGCGGATCCTAGTCTTCAGAGACTCGGGTTGAAATACCGCATTCGGCGTTAACTCTAATGCTACTCCGGTAAAATGTTGTGATGACTCTGCGATCGTCATGACTTTTCGACCAAAAGCAGGGTCTAGCAGTATTAGTTTTTGTCCTTTTAATTTCTCCAGTACTACGAAATGATCAAGGTCCCAGTGCAAGATGCATGGAGTTTTCAGTCTAAATATTTCGTCTAATTCCAAGCGCAGTGGGCGAGACGAGAAGTTTAATGAGTGGGCGTAGCGCATCAGTTGAGCTAAGTTTGTTCCTTTTAGGGAAGTTGAGAAGCGTCTGCGAATATTCGCTAGGTCCAAATGCAATCCATGAAATGCCGCGATCATGACTAGGCAGGCGAGTCCGCACTCCTGCCTTTCTGCTTGTAACGTTACTCGCATAGTTCAGCATGCCCTAAGAAATAAAACGTCAATCATTAATCGAGTATTTCTAAAATGTCTTGCCGGCATAGTTGGGTGATTATCGTGTTTAGTTCGCTGTAAGGGATTTCTGGGAGTTGGTTTCTTAGTTTGATGATGCTAGATCCAGACGACTCTGCTATGTGTTGCACTATTTTTAAGCTTTTTAAGTCGAGATTTAGTCGAGTGCCGTTAGCAATAATATAACCACTGTCTAAGCCTGGATAACAGATTGCACAAATTCGAACACCAAGGTGCTCGGGCAGTGCGCTGGCGCTAGGATTTCCAAAAAACTCCAGAGCTAATGGTGAATCTATGCGAGTGGCACCGGTAAATTCATCTATGAAACGGCGATAATTTTCAGGGTTGTTTATCAACTCATTGATATGATTACCTACAGAGGCGAGAGTTCTACTATCCTGCCGCCAATTATTGAGAGATTTTCGTGAGTCCGCGTAATTTTCAATATGTGTGGATAGCCAAGATAGATAATCTACAGTTAAGGCAGGAAACGTCCCCACGGACAGATGGAAAGTTGGCTCTCCCAATGGAATAGGGTTATGCCACCATCCGCGTGGAATGTATAAGATATCTCCGGCTTCCAAGACTATGTCCATGTAAGGATCTGATGGGCAAGGATGCTGATCTTTGTAGTCTTTGCTTTGTTGAGTAAATATAGGCGACTCCATTGACGGCTCATAAATTATCCAGCGCTTACGACCAATCAATTGAATTGCAAACACATCCCGGGTATCCCAGTGGCAGGGAGATGATTCCTTTTCACCTAACGCCACGTAAGCACTACTAACTACCTGTCTTCCAGTAAATACCGCTACTTGTCTTGAGAGTTGGTCGACTTTTCTAGAGTGTTTAATTTTATTGGCGATTAATGTAGCGCCGTTTTTTAGATATTCATATACCGTCGGTTTGACAAGTCTATATCGTAATGTGCCGATTTCTAGATATTTTTCGGTGTATTCGTGTTTGGGTATCAAGCCATTCAGAAATAATTTGAGGTCTTCGGATGCGACGTCACTATTGTTATAGACTTCATTCGCCTCTTGCCAAGGGAAATAGGTTTTAGCGACTGCGCTCGTTATTAGTAGCGGCTTTTTTTCCTGATATTGCTCGGCGAAATCACCAGCAGATATGTTGAATGCGATGCTCATCCGATAGACCTCAAGTGTATTTTAGTTGTTTGTCCAGGTTGTTTAGCAGCAAGAATTAGTTGTAATTCGTCCCTGCTGTGAAAGCATTTTGAACCTGGCCGCCTAGCATTCCGCTGTAGTAACCAATATGGGCGCCAACAGCGGTTGATGCTGCTATTTGACCCGCCCCTAAACCTGCTGGTCCTAAGATAAATCCTCCGACTGCGCCGGTCACGGTAGCTCCGAAAAGTCCTTCAGTACTACCTTCTCCGGTTGCCATGGAGTTTCCTATATATCCAGCTGCTGCTGTAACACCACCAATTAAGGCTCCGGGTGGCCCTACGGCACCTGCAACAAATTCTAAATCATATATTGAGAGTTCTTTCATGGTTAAGCTCCATTGCTCTACTTTATCTATCTTGTAATGGTTGGAAGAATATGCTTTATTGTTAAATATGCTATTAGTGGAATTGTATAGGCTGTCAATATGGTTATTGCTAGGCTTCTCTGTATCCCCCATCGAATGCGCAGCAGTTTGAAAAAAAAATAGTAGAGTAGAAATGAAATGGCGACGACAATAGAGGGGGTAAGGGCGTCAGAGACTGTGCCCTCCACAAAGCGTATGCCAAATATATACATACTCCACTCTTCATTGTTGTCAGCAAGGTTTTGCTTGGTCATGAGAATTTTGTGCTCTATTTGTCAATACCCATTTGATGGTTTTAGTTGTGTTTTATGTTTTTTGATGGGTGAAAGTCGAATTAGGGTTTTATTGGTTTGAGGTTTGAAGCATGTTTGTTTTTGGGTGATAGTTCGGTATGAGAGTATTGCTTGAACGGGTTGGTGATGTAATCCTACATGTGTAGGGTGTGGCTTAAATATTTTAGTTTTTCATTTTTGCTACAAGTAACTCAACTCTAGATTTAACCCCATGTTGATGAAAGATCGAAGATGCGTAATCACGCACCGTGAAGTCGCTTATCCCAAGCGCCCGAGCGATTTGTTTGTTGGTCTTTCCTTGTAGAAGTAAATGCAAGATTTCTTTTTCCCTGTTAGTCAATTAGATGTTGCTCCCGTGCTGTTCGTGATTAAAGGCAGATTCAATGCGAGCGTTTTCCAGTGATTGAATAAATCGGCTCCAGTGCCCATTCATAGAGTCGGCGTTTGTCTTGCACGATATCAGCCTCAAGCAACATGCCGGCCTGCAGTGGTTGTGAGTTCCCGTATAGATTAATCGTCTGAGAATCGAGCATGACGGTTACGCGGTAGAAGAGTTCGGTTGGCTCGGTTGTCTTATGAACAACGCTTGCAATGTGCGCTGGTAGTTCCTGAATTGCATAAGGGCTTTTCGCCAGATCTATAATTTTACCTCGTGCCATACCGAATTTTTGATAGGGATATGCGGAATATCGGATGAGTACTGTCTGGTCCTTTTCTATGAAACCCATTTTTCGTGAGGCTACATACATGTGAGCTATAAGATCAGCACCTTGGGGGATGAGACTGGCAAGAAGTGCCCCAGCTGTGACCTGCTGGCCAACTTGAATATTCAATCCGGTTATAGTTCCGGCAAATGGCGCAGAGCTAACTTGCTTGTTACGGATGTCGTTTTCCGCCTGTTCCTGTCTAACCAGTGAGGTGCCTTTGTCTATCTCGGCAATTTCGTTGCGGTGTCGTAACTTTACCTCCTGACGCTGCATCTGCAACTCCATGTGTTCCCGATTGAGACTAGCGCGAGCGCGCTGAATACTTTGCTGTTGTCCAAGCAATGCGAGACGTTCTCCTTCATCCTGTTGATACTGGGCGACAGAAATGAAGCCAGCCGCCAACAGGTCTTTTAGTCTCTTATGCTGAATCTCGGACAAATCGACACGTCGAGCGATCAGGCGTATCTCTTCTAGATACTGACCCAGCTCCCCGGTAATCGTGACGAGTCGGCTATCAAGTAGGCGAACTTGTCCTGCGATGCGATCATTTGCGGATGTGCGATTACGTTCCAGCACCAGTAAACGCTGAGTGAGTTGTTCCGCTATCAATTGTTGTGTACCGCCGGAGGCACTGACGCGTTCACCGGAGATTACAAACAAATCTTCACCTGCGCCTACGGTCTGGCCTTCGTGAGCAAAAACTTCAGTGAGCAGCCCTGTAGTGGGAGATGTCAGGCGTAACATGCCCTGTTCAGGCATGAGTAAACCTCCCACGGTAGCTTTACGGGTATACGTTCCAAAGTAAGAATAGATCACGACCACCAGTATTAATGTTCCAGCCAGAATGGTCGCTACGCCATATCCCCAAGGTTGATGGATCAGTACGCTACCGAAGCGTTGCTTGGTCTTTGCACTAACGACTTCAGAGCGAAATAAAGCTAAAGCATCGGACATCGTTTTTTGGTCTTTAGGAAGTTTACGGTGTGCTGCATCCCGCTGTTGAGCGTGAGCGCAGTACAAAGGCTATCGATGAAGGCCTTTGCTGCCCAGTTCATGTAATCGCTAAAATCTGAGTGAAATGTCCGTCAAAAGCGTTTCGCTAAGAGCGATATCTTTGAGTAGGAACTCTTTTCCTACACCATTAGCGCTTTTTACTGTAGGACACCGTCTGCCCCCGATAGAAATCACTGATCTATTCGGCCTTATTCCCATAAGCCATAAGCACCACACTTTGCGTGATATGGCCTGCGCGGGTTTGCCGGTATGATAGGCGCCCCCGCAGTCTGGATTGCGAATACGCCATGACCTTGCAGTACCCAACCATCGCCGATTGCGTCGGCAACACTCCGCTGGTCCGTTTGCAGCGCCTGCCTGGCGCCACCAGCAATACCCTTTTGCTCAAGCTCGAAGGGAATAACCCGGCGGGTTCGGTCAAGGACCGGCCGGCGCTGTCGATGATTACCCGCGCGGAATTGCGCGGGCAGATTCACGCCGGCGATACGCTGATCGAAGCGACCTCGGGTAACACCGGAATTGCGCTGGCCATGGCTGCCGCGATCAAGGGTTACAAGATGATCCTGATCATGCCGGACAACTCCAGCGCCGAACGTAAAGCCGCGATGACGGCCTATGGCGCCGAGCTGATTCTGGTCACCCAGGAAGAAGGCATGGAAGGCGCGCGCGACCTCGCTCAGCGCATGGAAGCCGAAGGCCGTGGCAAGGTGCTGGATCAGTTCGCCAACGGGGATAACCCGGAAGCGCACTACACCACCACCGGCCCGGAAATCTGGCGCCAGACCGAGGGCACCATCACCCATTTCGTCAGTTCGATGGGCACCACCGGCACCATCATGGGCGTCTCGCGCTACTTGAAAGAGCAGAACGAAAGCGTGCAAATCATCGGTCTGCAACCGATGGAAGGCTCGGCAATTCCGGGCATCCGTCGCTGGCCGCAGGAATACCTGCCGAAGATCTACCAGGCCGAGCGCGTGGACCGGATCGTAGACATGGCGCAAAGCGAAGCCGAAGACGTGACCCGTCGTCTGGCTCGCGAAGAAGGTATCTTTTGCGGCGTGTCCTCGGGCGGTGCTGTGGCCGCCATGCTGCGCCTGTCCCAGGAAGTTGAAAACGCGGTGATCGTGGCGATCATCTGCGACCGTGGCGACCGTTACTTGTCGACCGGCATTTTCGACGCGCCCAACTGATGGCCAAGCAAGAGAGAGGCCTGCGCTTCCAACCCACCGGTGGCAGCAAGGCCCCGCAAATTCCGACCGGCAAAAAGCAGCGCTTGAGCATCGAGCGCCTGGCCAATGACGGTCGCGGTATCGCGTTTTTTGAAGGTCGCACCTGGTTCGTCATTGGCGCATTGGCCGGTGAAGAGATCGAGGCGCGTGTGTTGGGTGCCCACGGCAAAGTGGTCGAGGCGCGCACCGAACGTGTGTTCCAGGCCAGCGAATTGCGTCGTCCGGCGCCGTGTCCGCATGCCGGTCGTTGCGGCGGTTGCAGCGTGCAACATCTGCCGCACCACGAACAACTCGCCCTGAAACAGCGCATGCTCGCCGAGCAATTGTCGAAGGTCGCCGGTGTTGAACCCGAAGAATGGGCTGCGCCGTTGAGCGGTCCGGAATTCGGTTACCGGCGTCGCGCCCGAGTGGCGGTGCGCTGGGACATGAAGGCGAAAAAGCTCGAAGTCGGTTTCCGCGCGGCGGGCAGTCAGGACATCGTGGCCATCAACGAATGCACGGTGCTGGTACAGCCCTTGCAGCCGATCATGACCCGCTTGCCGGAAATGCTTCGACGCTTGAGCAAACCTCAGGCACTCGGGCATGTGGAATTATTCGCCGGATCGTCGTTGGCGGTTTTGCTGCGACACATGGCGCCGTTGTCCAACGCCGACCTGACGATCCTCAAGGATTTCTGCGCGTTCCATGAAGCTCAGCTGTGGCTGCATGGAGATGGCGAACCACAACCGGTCGAAGCCGATCAGTCGTTGGGCTATCGACTTGAGCAGTGGGATTTGAACCTGGCGTACCGGCCGGGGGATTTCATCCAGGTCAATGCCGGGGTCAACGAAGCGATGATCGCCCAGGCGCTGGACTGGTTGAAGCCGACAGCGGATGAGCGCGTTCTCGATCTATTCTGTGGGTTGGGTAACTTTGCTTTGCCCCTGGCCAAAGCCGTTCGCGAAGTGGTGGCGGTCGAAGGCGTACAGGCGATGGTCGAGCGGGCAGCCGCGAACGCCGCTAGCAACAATCTTCATAATGCGAAGTTTTTTCAGGCCGATTTATCCCAGCCTTTGACCGATGCAGAATGGGCGCGCGAAGGCTTTTGTGCGGTACTCTTGGACCCACCGCGTGACGGTGCTTTCGAGGTGGTGCGCAAGCTGGCGTCCCTGGGCGCCAAACGGTTGGTGTACGTGTCGTGCAACCCGGCAACGCTGGCGCGCGATACGGCTGAATTGATCAAGCAGGGCTACCGGTTAAAACGTGCCGGGATTCTCGATATGTTTCCTCAGACGGCACATGTCGAGGCCATGGCGTTATTTGAAGCGAGCTAGGACGGCTCGTCTGGTCCGACTGGCCGCCCGTGCAGCTCTCGCATTAGCCCCGTGAGGGCAATCGGGCCATGAAGGTCAGCGATTTGACGCATTGAATCTGCGTCGTAGGGAAGGTAAGCAAGATGGTACAGGTGAGAGCACACCAGCCGATCAACACCGACGGCAGTATCAATCTCGAGGCTTGGCTCGATCATGCGGTCAGTGTCGATCTGGCACTGGATCGCGAAGCCTTGAAGGAAGCGTGCGAGTTCGCTCGCGTGTCAGAACAACAAGCCAATGCGGCGAAGAATCTATGGTCCGAAGGGACCTCGAGTTTCCGCACGGGCCTTGAGATCGCCGAGATTCTCGCCGACCTCAAACTGGATCAGGATTCGTTGGTCGCGGCGGTCTTGTACCGCGGCGTGCGCGAAGGCCAGATCGAACTGCCGGCAGTCAGCCAGCGTTTCGGTCCGGTGGTCGCCAAACTCATCGACGGCGTGTTGCGCATGGCGGCGATCAGCGCCAGCCTCAGCCCTCGTCAATCCTTGGTGCTGGGCACCCAGGGCCAGGTCGAAAACCTGCGCAAAATGCTTGTGGCCATGGTCGACGACGTTCGCGTCGCGCTGATCAAACTGGCCGAACGCACCTGTGCGATCCGTGCGGTGAAAACTGCCGACGACGAGAAGCGCAATCGCGTTGCCCGTGAAGTCTTCGACATTTACGCGCCGCTCGCTCACCGTCTCGGTATCGGTCATATCAAATGGGAACTGGAGGATTTGTCCTTCCGTTACCTCGAACCCGATCAGTACAAGCAGATCGCCAAGTTGCTCCACGAGCGGCGTCTGGATCGCGAGCGCTTCATCGCCGACGTGATGAGCCAGTTGAAGAATGAGCTGACCGCCACCGGCGTCGATGCCGACATCAGCGGGCGCGCTAAACACATCTATTCGATCTGGCGCAAAATGCAGCGCAAGGGTCTGGAGTTCAGCCAGATCTACGACGTGCGTGCCGTTCGCGTGCTGGTGCCGGAAATGCGCGACTGCTACACCGCGCTCGGTATCGTCCACACCCTGTGGCGGCACATCCCGAAAGAATTCGACGACTACATCGCCAATCCGAAAGAGAACGGCTACCGCTCGCTGCACACCGCGGTGATCGGCCCCGAGGGCAAGGTGCTGGAAGTGCAAATCCGCACCCACGCCATGCACGAAGAAGCTGAACTGGGCGTTTGCGCGCACTGGCGCTACAAGGGCACCGACGTCAAATCCGGCTCCAATCACTACGAAGAGAAAATTTCCTGGCTGCGTCAGGTCCTCGAGTGGCATGAAGAGCTGGGTGACATCGGCGGCCTGGCAGAACAGCTGCGGGTCGATATCGAGCCGGACCGGGTCTACATCTTTACCCCGGACGGTCACGCCATCGACTTGCCGAAAGGCTCGACACCGCTGGACTTTGCCTACCGCGTGCACACCGAAATCGGTCACAACTGCCGTGGCGCGAAGATCAACGGGCGCATCGTACCGCTTAACTACAGCCTGCAAACCGGTGAACAGGTCGAGATCATCACCAGCAAGCACGGCACCCCGAGTCGTGACTGGCTGAACTCGAACCTGGGTTACATCACCACCTCGCGAGCGCGGGCGAAGATTGTTCACTGGTTCAAATTGCAGGCGCGCGATCAGAACGTCGCCGCCGGCAAAACCTTGCTCGAACGCGAACTCACTCGCCTCGGTCTGCCAGCGGTGGATTTCGACAAGCTGGCCGACAAGGCCAACATGAAGACCGCCGAGGACATGTACGCCGCGTTGGGTGCCGGCGATCTGCGCCTGGCACAACTGGTGAACCTGGCGCAGCAACTGGTCGAGCCGGAACGCGGCAACGAGCAGCTGGAACTGATCCCGCGCAAAGCCACCGGCTACAAACCGGGCAAGCGTGGCGACATTCAGATCCAGGGCGTCGGCAACCTGATGACGCAAATGGCCGGCTGCTGCCAGCCGTTGCCGGGGGATGCCATCGTCGGTTACATCACCCAGGGCCGTGGCGTGAGCATTCACCGTCAGGACTGCGCCTCGGTGCTGCAACTGGGCGGGCGCGAGCCGGAGCGGATCATCCAGGTCAGCTGGGGCCCGGTGCCGGTGCTCACCTACCCGGTGGACATCATCATCCGCGCTTACGACCGTTCCGGTTTGCTGCGTGACGTCTCGCAAGTACTGCTCAATGAGCGGATCAACGTGCTGGCCGTTAACACCCGCTCGAACAAAGAGGACAACACCGCGTTGATGTCCTTGACCATCGAGATTCCGGGCTTGGATGCACTGGGGCGGTTGCTGGGTCGAATTTCCCAGTTGCCGAACATCATCGAAACCCGCCGTAACCGTACGCCGTGAGAGACAAGCCCTCTGTAGGAGCGAGGCTTGCCCGCGAAGGCGTCATACCTGACACACCGCCTTCGCGGGCAAGCCTCGCTCCTACAAGTGCAATGTGTAGAGAACGATTGATGTATTCACTTGAAGATTTGCTGCACCTGATGAGCCGTCTGCGCGACCCGCAGTTCGGCTGCCCGTGGGACATCAAGCAAACCTACGAAACCATCGTCCCGCACACCCTCGAAGAAGCTTACGAAGTCGCCGACGCCATCGAGCGCGGTGACTTCGATCACTTGCAGGGTGAGTTGGGCGATTTGCTGTTCCAGGTGGTTTATTACAGCCAGCTGGCCCGGGAAGAAGGGCGCTTTGAATTTGCCGGCGTCATCGACAGCATCACCCGCAAGCTGATCCGTCGTCATCCTCATGTGTTTCCCACCGGGGATCTGTACGCGCCGCTGGATGTACCGCGCCTGAGTGAAGAACAGGTCAAGCAGCGCTGGGAAGAGATCAAGGCTGAAGAGCGCGCCGAGAAATCTGCCGCACCCGAACAGCTGTCCTTGCTCGATGATGTACCCTCCGCATTGCCGGCGCTGTCACGTTCCGCGAAGTTACAGAAGCGTGCAGGGCAGGTCGGTTTCGACTGGCCTGACGCCTTGCCGGTACTGGATAAAGTCCGCGAAGAACTCGATGAAGTACTCGAAGCCATGGCCGACAATGACTCGGCAGCGATTGCCGATGAAGTCGGTGATCTGTTGTTTTCCGTGGTCAATCTGGCGCGTCATTTGAAGGTCGATCCGGAAACTGCACTGCGTGGCGCCAACAGCAAATTCGAAAGACGCTTCCGTTTTATCGAACAGGCATTGCGCGACACCCTCCGTCCCATAGAAGATTGCACCCTCGAAGAGTTGGACGCCCTGTGGGGCGAAGCCAAACGTCAGGAAAAGAATTTGCCCAGCTGCGGTTGAGCAGTTGCCTAAGTGAGAAATAAGCACCATGAGCATTTCCCTTCGCGACCAGTTGCTCAAAGCAGGGCTGGTCAACCAAAAGCAGGCCAAACAGGTCGGCAAAGAGAAACAGAAGCAGCAACGCCTGGCCCACAAAGGCCAGATTGAACTTGATGACTCCCAGCAGCGAGCGGCTCAGGAAGCGATGGCCGAGAAGGTCAAACGCGACCAGGAGCTGAACCGTCAGCAACAGGAGAAAGTCGAGGCCAAGGCCCGTGCGGCCCAGATCAAGCAGTTGATCGAAGTCTCGCGCCTGCCGAAGCTGACCACCGAGGACTACTACAACTTCGTTGACGACAAGAAGGTCAAGCGTATCTCGGTCAACACGCTGATGCGCAACCAGCTCAGCAATGGCTTCCTGGCGATCGCGCACCATGCCGGCGGTTACGAAGTGATCCCGCGTGAAGCCGCCCTGAAGATCCAGGAGCGTGATCCGCAGCGGATTGTGCAGCTGAATGTGAAGACCGAAGAAGTCGCGGCCGAGGACGATCCGTACGCGGCCTACCAGATCCCTGACGATCTGATGTGGTAAGCCTTTAAAGGCTGCAACAACGACAAACCCCGCTCATGGCGTAATGCTGTTCACTAAAGCGCGGGCACTCATTTGTGGCGAGGGGATTCATCGAAACGTCGCACCGCCCCGTTCGGCTGCGAAGCAGTCGTAAATCCACACAACTCGGTCTGTCTGAACGGGCGCAGGGGGCCGCTTCGCAGCCCAACGGGGATGAATCCCCTCGCCACAGGTTCTCGCTCGACTGATGATTGTCTTAAGTGAACAGCATTACG
>NZ_SISB01000013.1 GCF_004310295.1 Pseudomonas sp. BGI-2
CTCTACAGACAAGGTCAGGAGCAAATCCTGCCTTCAGGAGCGATCGGCCTCCCCCAGAAACGCACTTGCTGTTGTATGAATCCTTAAGCGTAACCTCTCTCGTTGGAATCAGGGTCAACATACAAGGAGCGAGCGGTGCGGCGATCCGACTTGCCCGCGAAGCTTTTAATAAAACATCGACCGCGACTCTTCCAGATCCCGGCACATCGCCTCGTTCTCTGGATCGATCCCCAGTTTCTTGAAGGCTGGCACACTGAACGCGTCGACGCGGGCCAACGGATGGTCGGTGTCCTTGTGGCAATACAAGCTGGCCACCTGAACCAGATCAACATAATCGACCCGCTCGGACTGGCGCTTGAAATCCAGATACAACCCCGGCAACTGAACCAGCATTTCCGGAAATTCCCAGACCCTGAGCAGCTTGTCGCCGATCAAGGGGTGAATACGGTCGATGACATGATTGAGGCTGACCGGGTCAGAGAGCAATTCATAATGGTCTTCGGCGTAGGTCAGGATCGGCAGGACGCCAATCTGATGCACCAGTCCGCCAAGGGCTGCCTGATCAGGTTTGAGTTGCGTGTAGCTGCGGCACAGCGCATAGCTGACCCCGGCGATTTCCAGGCTTTTACGCCAGACATCGCGCATTTTCTGCTCCACCACTTCAGAACGGGCGTGGAAAATCTGTTCCATCACCAGGCCGATCGCCAGATTACTGCTGTAGTTGACGCCCAGCCGTGTGATCGCCGTGTGCAGGTCAGTCACTTCCTGAGTCGCGCGCAGCAGCGGGCTATTGACCACTTTGATCAGGCGCGCCGACAGCGCCGTGTCACGGCCGATCACTTTACTCAGGGCGCTGACACTAACCTCCGGATCTTCAGCGGCCTTGCGAATCTGCAGGGCCACTTCCGGTAACGTTGGCAGAACCAGGTCATCGTTATCGATGGCCTCAACCAAATCCTGTTGGACCTTATCCGCCAGCTCGCTCATTTCTTTTCTCTAGGGTGTTGCAACAAGTGCTGCGGTTAACGCTGGATTTCGCGATCGCGATCCAGTTGATAAGGCAGGTCTAGCAGGTGCAGGGCTGCCCCTTCGAGGGCGCCCAGATGAATATCGCCACCTTCTGCTGCTTCGGCTTGCAGCACGGCCAAGAGTTCAATGTTTTGCCCGGCGTTGGCGGCCAGCACCACTTCGCCGATAGAGCTGCCGTGGGACGGGGAAAACAGTTGCGTGCCAGGTTCGGGCAATTCGCTGGCATCCAGTGTCAGGCGATACAAGCGGCGCTTGAGTTTGCCCAGGTACTGCATGCGCGCGACGATTTCCTGGCCGGTGTAGCAACCCTTTTTGAAACTCACGCCACCGACGGCTTGCAGGTTGAGCATCTGCGGGATGAACAACTCGCGGGTGCTCGGCATGACCTGGCCGATCCCTGCGCGGATCTGGCCCAGCAGCCATTGATTCAGATTGCCTTCGGCCAACAGGGCGGACAACTTGCCCTTGGTGACGTCGGCCTGATCGGCAGCGACCCACAGTTCGGCGCGATCCGGCGAGACGCGAATGGCGATCAGACCTTCATGGCGCACGACGCTGTCAGAGTCTGCCGGCAACTCAAGACCCAGGCTGCTCAGTGCAGCATCGCCATGATCGAGGCCGAAGCGGACCCAGGCAGCGCTTTCATCGGTTAATTTCGACTTGGAGAACACGGCGTACTTTTTCAGGTCTGCCAACTGCGGTTCGAGCAGTTCGGTGGCCATCGCCAGCAGAACGCCGTCACCTTCCAGCACAATCCGGAAACTCGACTGCATCCGGCCTTTCTGCGTGCAGCGGGCGCCGAGACTGGCCTGAGTATCGCTCAGGTAATTGAGGTTGCAGGTCAATTGGCCTTGCAGGAATTTGCCGGCGTCCGCGCCGCGGACTGCAAGAACGCCTTCATGGGACAGGGTGCAGAAAAAAGCAGAATCGGCCATGGGTCATCGCAGGGTAAAGAGTCTGGGGGACATCATAAGGTGGCGCTCTCGAAATGGGTAGTTCACAAAGGATCGATGGCGCCCGACCAAAGCCGAGTGTTCGACCGGGCGTGGGGCTGTATACTTGCCGCCTATTTGAGGAGCGCTCCATGGTCGAAGATGTTGAACTGAATCGCCTCTACTGGCACAGCCGCCGCGGCATGCTCGAGCTTGACGTATTGCTGGTGCCGTTCGTGAAAGAGGTCTACCCGCACCTCAACGACGTCGACCGCGATTGCTACCGCAAGCTGCTCGAATGCGAAGATCAGGACATGTTCGGCTGGTTCATGGAACGCGCCGAATCGGAAGATCCGGAGCTTCAGCGAATGGTTCGCATGATCCTGGATCGTGTCCAGCCCAAGTAATGCGTTCGAATGCCGCTGGCATGCCTCGCGGCAGTTGCTGGCGGCGTATCTTGTAGCCCAGCTGTTCGCGCTGGGTTCATTGCTACTTCTTTCTATACCGGTCTGGGCCAGTCTGCTCGGCGTGACGCTGTGTGTGATTCACGGATTCTGGTTACTGCCGCGACAGATTTTGCTGACACATCCACAGGCATTTCGCGGCTTGCGTCGCGATGCCGATGGTTGGCAGTTGTGGAATCAGGCCTCCGGTTGGCAGTCCGTGCAGCTGCGACCGGACAGCCTGGCGTTGCCAATGCTGGTGGTCCTGCGTTTTCGACTGCGAGACGAACGGCGAGTCAGATCAATCTGCGTTCCCCACGATTCGCAGGCCGCCGATTTGCACCGACGCCTGCGGGTGAGGCTCACCTTCAGTCGACGTAGGTGGGCGGCACCAGAATAGTGTCCAGCGCGACCGGCAGCATGTTCGGGTAGTCGAGTGTGTAATGCAGGCCGCGACTTTCCTTGCGCTCCATGGCTGACTGAATCATCAGCTCCGCCACCTGGGCCAGGTTGCGCAACTCGATCAAATCCCGACTGACCTTATAATTGCTGTAGAACTCGTCAATTTCGTCCAGCAGCAACCGCACGCGGTGCTGCGCGCGTTGCAGGCGCTTGTTGGTGCGCACGATGCCGACGTAGTCCCACATGAATCGCCGCAGTTCATCCCAGTTGTGCGCAATGATCACGTCTTCATCGGAATCGGTGACCTGGCTCGCATCCCAGACGGGCAGGGCGATCGGAATCGAAACCTGCGGCAACTGTTCCAGAATGTCCGCCGCCGCCGAACGGGCGTAAACGAAACACTCCAGCAGCGAATTGCTGGCCATGCGGTTGGCGCCGTGCAGGCCGGTGAAGCTGGTTTCGCCGATGGCATACAGCCCCGGCACGTCGGTGCGACCGTTCTGATCGACCATCACGCCGCCGCAGGTGTAGTGCGCCGCCGGAACCACTGGGATCGGTTGCTTGGTGATGTCGATGGAAAACTCGAGGCAGCGTTCATACACCGTCGGGAAGTGGCTCTTGATGAATGCTTCGGGCTTGTGGCTGATGTCCAGATAGACGCAGTCAACACCCAGGCGCTTCATCTCATGGTCGATGGCGCGGGCGACGATGTCCCGGGGCGCGAGTTCGGCACGCGGGTCGAAGCGTTGCATGAAGCGCTCGCCGTTGGGCAGCTTCAGGTGCGCACCTTCACCGCGCAGGGCTTCAGTGATCAGGAAACTCTTGGCTTGCGGGTGATAAAGACAGGTCGGGTGGAACTGGTTGAATTCCAGGTTTGCCACCCGGCAACCCGACCGCCAGGCCATGGCGATGCCGTCACCGCAGGCGCCGTCGGGGTTGCTGGTATAGAGGTAGACTTTTGCCGCGCCGCCGGATGCGAGGATCACGAATCGTGCACCGTAGGTGTCGACTTCGCCGGTGCTGCGATTGAGGACATAGGCGCCGAGACAGCGATCGCCTTCGAGGCCCAGGCGTTTTTCGGTAATCAGATCAACCGCAACCCGCTGTTCCAGCAATTCGATGTTTGGTCTCTGTTTCGCCTGGGCGAGCAAAGTTCTGAAAATCGCCGCGCCCGTGGCATCGGCGGCGTGAATGATGCGTCGATGACTGTGACCGCCTTCGCGGGTCAGGTGAAATTCGAATCCGCCGTCTTCGGTACCGGATTGTTCATCGCGGGTAAACGGCACACCTTGGTCGATCAGCCATTGAATGGCTTCTTTACTGTGCTCGACGGTAAAGCGCACGGCGTCTTCATGGCAGAGTCCACCACCGGCATTGAGGGTGTCCTCGACGTGGGATTCGACAGTATCGGTGTCATCCAGAACGGCAGCGACGCCGCCCTGGGCCCAAAACGTCGAGCCGTTGGCGAGGTCGCCTTTGCTCAGTACGGCGATGCGCAAATGACCGGGCAAGGTCAGCGCAAGGCTCAAACCGGCAGCGCCGCTGCCAATGACCAGAACATCGTGTTGAAACTGTTGGCTCATTTCAGGATTCCGCTTAAAGCGACCCGGGTCGGGGTTGGCGCAAGACTCCTGGAACGGCGAGTCAAGGCAGCCACACAGCCCACTAGTATATAGAGGGGGGGAGCGGCACAATACCCGAGCGCATATGGCATTGTGAAACTACTGTGACGGAAAATACCTGACGCTTCGTCGGATGGTTTTTCGCCCGGTTCGGTGACAAGGCGACTGTATCAGCGATTTAACAGTTTTTTTCTGTTCACGGTCGCACAATGTCCCTTTCGCCCGGCTATAAATATTTGGAACTTTTGCCAAAGGCCCAAGATCAATAGACGGTGCCTGAAAAGAAGGACAGTGTCGGTTTCAGGTCGGGACGTGCGGTTTGGTCCTGGTCAGTGAATCCGACGACAAGATTATTCGCGCAGCCGGGTCATGCCGAGCTGCGCTTTTCGTGCGTGCCAAATCAGAGCCCGCAGGAAACTTGCTTGGAGGGGGAGAACTTTTGCGAAAAGCCCGAGTCTATGTTTGCAAGTCTGGTCGTTTAGTTATGCAAGCCTCCTCCGAGCTTATCGAGGAGTGTTCATGCTAACCCAGGAAGAGGATCAGCAGCTCGTTGAGCGCGTTCAACGCGGCGACAAGCGAGCTTTCGATCTGCTAGTGCTGAAATACCAGCACAAAATTCTCGGGTTGATCGTGCGTTTCGTGCACGACACCCATGAAGCCCAAGATGTGGCACAGGAAGCCTTTATCAAGGCCTACCGCGCACTTGGAAATTTTCGCGGAGATAGCGCGTTTTATACGTGGCTTTACCGCATCGCCATCAACACGGCGAAGAATTATCTGGTTTCACGCGGCCGTCGGCCGCCGGATAGCGATGTCAGTTCCGAAGATGCAGAGTTCTACGATGGCGATCATGGCCTCAAGGATCTCGAGTCGCCAGAGCGTGCATTGCTGCGGGATGAGATCGAAGGCACCGTCCATCGAACCATTCAGCAACTGCCAGAAGATTTGCGTACGGCTTTAACTTTACGTGAATTCGATGGTCTGAGTTACGAAGACATTGCGGCGGTCATGCAATGTCCGGTGGGTACCGTGCGCTCCCGGATTTTCCGCGCTCGGGAGGCCATCGATAAAGCCCTGCAGCCGTTGTTGCAGGAAAACTGAGACAGCGGCGATAGCCAAGAGAGGAACGCCATGAGTCGTGAAGCCCTGCAGGAATCGCTGTCCGCAGTGATGGATAACGAAGCGGATGAACTGGAATTGCGTCGGGTATTAAATGCCTTTGACGATGTTGAAACCCGTGAAACATGGGCTCGTTATCAGATCGCTCGGGCAGTTATGCACAAGGATCTGCTACTTCCACGTCTGGACATCGCCGCGGCAGTTTCTGCTGCTCTGGCCGACGAAGCCGTACCGGCAAAAGCCTCCCGTGGTCCATGGCGCAGCCTGGGTCGTCTGGCTGTTGCTGCTTCGGTGACCGTTGCCGTGCTGGCAGGTGTGCGTCTGTACAACCAGGACGAGATCGCTGGTGTCGAACTTGCTCAGCAATCCAGTCAACCGGGTCTGGCCGTTCCTCAGGTCAAGGGTCCAGCTGTATTGGCAGGCTATAGTGAGAGTTCGGAAGCCACTGGCCCTATGGCCAACGGCGTATTGCAAGGTCAACCAGGCTGGCACGATCAGCGTCTGCCAGGCTACTTGCGCCAACATGCTCAACAGGCTGCACTGAAAGGTACTGAGAGCGCTCTGCCTTACGCTCGTGCAGCAAGCCTGGAAAACCGTTAAGGAGGATCATGCGCGCCATACCTCTACTTTCGCTTCTGCTCGGTGGCTGGTTTGTTGTTCCAGCCCACGCCGATGAAGCCCAGGACTGGTTGACACGTCTTGGTCAGGCCGAGCAACAGCAAAGCTTTCGCGGCACTTTCGTTTACGAGCGTAACGGTAGTTTTTCTACCCATAACATCTGGCACCGCGTTCAGGATGGCAAGGTACGCGAGCGTTTACTCCAGCTCGACGGCTCAGCACAGGAAGTCGTGCGCATTGATGGGCATACTCAATGCGTCAGTGGCCTTCTGATAGCAGGGCTTGGGGATTCACCCAACTCCGCTGCTCGTGCACTCGATCCACAAAAGCTGAAAAATTGGTATGACCTTGCCGTCATTGGCAAGTCGCGTGTGGCTGGGCGTGCGGCAGTGATTGTCTCACTTAAGCCACGTGATCAGCATCGCTACGGTTTTGAGCTTCACCTTGATAAGGAAACCGGCTTGCCGTTGAAGTCATTGTTACTCAATGACAAAGGGCAGTTGCTCGAGCGCTTCCAGTTCACCCAATTGGATACTGCCAGCGTGCCTTCGGAAAACGACTTGAAGGCCGGCGACGATTGCAAGGCTGTGACCCTCGACGGTGACAAGGCTTCCCCCGTCAAGGCCGCCCAGCTCTGGCATTCGGACTGGCTTCCACCCGGTTTCGAGTTGACCAGCAGCAGCGCCCGCAAGGATACAGAGACGAAAACCCAAGTCAACAGTCTGATGTATGACGATGGTCTGGCGCGCTTCTCGGTATTCCTTGAGCCGTTGAACGGTGCGACCGTCACCGACACCCGCACCCAATTAGGCCCTACCGTTGCTGTTTCTCGGCGCTTGACCACCCCTCAAGGCGAGATGATGGTGACCGTGGTTGGCGAGATCCCGATTGGTACTGCTGAACGGATTGCGTTGTCCATGCGCACCGATGCCACTGCAACCAAGTAGTGAGCTGATGCCGAAATGTTTGGTGAGCATTTCAGTTTGCAAAAAAACCTGAATTTTTCTATAGGTCAGAGCCTCACGGCTCTGGCCTTGTTTTGTTGTTCCCGGAACAAAAATACCGGCGTATCTTTCCCGGTATTCCTTGCTCCATATCGCTTAACCATGCTCGTCGTAACGGGAGCCGTATGTCGATACCACGCTTGAAGTCTTATCTTTCCATTGTTGCCACCGTGCTGGTGCTTGGTCAGGCGGTCACTGCTCAAGCAGTCGAGTTGCCTGACTTCACTCAATTGGTCGAGCAAGCCTCGCCCGCAGTGGTGAACATCAGTACCACACAAAAGCTGCCGGACCGCAGAGTGTCAGGCCAGATGCCCGACCTTGAAGGCCTGCCACCAGCACTGCGCGAGTTCTTCGAGCGGGGCATGCCGCAGCAGCCACGCTCGCCTCGCGGTGATCGCCAGCGTGAAGCGCAGTCACTGGGCTCGGGTTTCATCATCTCGCCTGACGGCTACATCCTGACCAACAACCACGTGATCGCCGATGCCGACGAAATTCTCGTTCGTCTCTCCGACCGCAGTGAATTGAAAGCCAAGCTGGTTGGCACCGATCCACGTTCCGACGTGGCATTGCTGAAAATCGAAGGCAAGGACCTGCCAGTCTTGAAGCTGGGCAAGTCCCAGGACCTGAAGGCCGGCCAATGGGTCGTCGCGATCGGCTCGCCGTTCGGTTTCGACCATACCGTGACCCAAGGCATCGTCAGCGCTGTCGGTCGTAGTCTGCCAAACGAAAACTATGTGCCGTTCATCCAGACCGACGTGCCTATCAACCCGGGTAACTCAGGTGGTCCGCTGTTCAACCTGGCCGGTGAAGTGGTGGGGATCAACTCGCAGATCTACACCCGTTCCGGTGGTTTCATGGGCGTGTCGTTCGCGATCCCTATCGATGTGGCAATGGACGTTTCCAATCAGCTGAAAAGTGGCGGCAAAGTCAGCCGTGGCTGGTTGGGTGTAGTGATCCAGGAAGTGAACAAGGATCTGGCCGAGTCGTTTGGTCTTGATAAGCCGGCCGGTGCGCTGGTGGCCCAGATCCAGGAAGATGGCCCAGCTGCCAAGGGTGATCTGCAAGTAGGCGACGTGATCCTGAGCATGAACGGTCAACCGATCGTCATGTCTGCCGATCTGCCGCATCTGGTGGGCGCACTGAAAGAAGGCGAGAAGGCCAAACTTGAAGTGATTCGTGACGGCAAGCGCAAGAATATCGAGCTGACGGTTGGCGCGATCCCTGACGAAGGCAAAGAGCTGGACTCGAAACTGAAGTCAGGCGTCGAAACCAGCAGCAATCGTCTGGGCGTTGCCGTCGCCGATCTGACCGCTGAGCAGAAGAAGACCTACGACCTCAAAGGCGGTGTGGTGATCAAGGAAGTTCAGGATGGGCCTGCATCGCTCATTGGCTTGCAGCCCAATGATGTGATCACTCATCTGAACAACCAGGCAATCAACGACAGCAAAGAGTTCGCTGAAATCGCCAAGGCGCTGCCGAAGAATCGTTCGGTGTCCATGCGGGTTCTGCGCCAAGGTCGTGCCAGCTTCATCACCTTCAAACTGGCTGAATAAACCGGTTGTCGGCTGAATAAAAAACCGCCTCGAAAGAGGCGGTTTTTTTGTGCCTGAAGCTTTTGTGTTCCTGAAGCAGGTCAGCCCATCATGTCCTTGACCATGCGTTCCTGCTCCATCAACTCACGCTGCCGGGCGTCGATACGCGACGACAACGGGAAGTTGGTGCCGGCCTTGCGCTTGGCGAAGTCCAGTTGCTGAATGGCCTGACGATAGTCGCCAACCAGGGCGAAGTACTCCGCGCGAGCCTGATGCAGGCCGATGATGTTGCCTGACAGACCGCGCGTCTCGGCCACCTGATACCACACGTCCGGATCATCCGGACGCGACTTGAGCAGCCCTTCGAGCGCCTTCTCGGCATCGGCGGCGCGGTTTTGTTTCAGCAGCAGATCGACGCGCACCTGGTTCAGCGGGTAGTTGCCGGGGTACTGGGTCAGCATCCGGTCAACCCGTGTTTGAGCATCGGGCAGACGATTGTTGGTGATGTCCAGATCGACCTGCGCCAGGTTGTAGATGATCTCATTCGGTGATTTGGCCAGCAGCAGTTTGAGGTTCTCGCGAGCTTCATTCAACTGGCCGCCCTTGATCTGGGCGATCGCCAAGCCATACCGGGCGACGTCGTTTTTCGGGTTCTCGTCGAGTTGCGCGCGGAAACGCTTGGCGCCCAGGCCTGGTGTTTCTTCATAGACCAGCTGAACGCGTGCACGAATCAGCTGATACCGCATGGTGTCTTCGATGCCGCCCGGTTTGGCCTGTTCGGAGCGGTTGCGGGTGTCGGCGATCCGCGATTCGGTCACCGGGTGAGTCAGCAAAAATTCCGGCGGCTTGGCGTCGAAGCGGTACTGACGCATCAACCGCTCGAACATGGTCGGCATCGACCGCGGGTCGTAACCGGCCTTTTCCAGATTGAGGATGCCGATGCGGTCCGCTTCCTGCTCGTTCTGGCGCGAGAAGCGTCGCTGCTCCTGAATCGCAGCCGCCTGAGTACCCGCAATCGCCGCGATCCCGGCGTCACCGGCACCGGCAGCCGCAATGACGATACCGGCCAGCAGAGCGGCCATCATCGGGACTTGCATGCGCTGTTGGGCTTCAACGCCACGGGCAAAGTGGCGCTGCGACAAGTGAGCCAATTCGTGCGCCAGTACCGAAGCGTATTCGCCCTCGGTCTGCGCATTGAGGAACAGACCGCCGTTGACTCCGACAATCCCGCCCGGCGCCGCAAAGGCGTTGAGCTGCGGGCTGTTGATCAGGATGAACTCCAGGCGCCGGTCATTGACCTGGCTGGTTTCGACCAGTCGGTAAACGCTGGATTCGACGTAATCCTTGAGCTGCGGATCGTTGAGCTGCGAGACCTGGCTGCGCAACAGTGCCAGCCACGCACGGCCCAATTGGTATTCCTGTTGCGGCGAGACAATGGCAGAACTGGCGTCGCCGAGTGACGGCAAGTCGTCGGCGAAGCCCGGTGAGGCGAGCAGGCAAGCGAGCGTCAGCAGGGTAGGGCGCAAAAAAGTCATGCACAAAGCCTTAGTCGACAAAGACCTTACTGTAGCCGGACACTTCGCTTGGGACCAGATATTCTAGGCAACTCCACCACCTGACCCGGAGCGATGTAATGACCGACGCTGTAGCCCATGACGCCGAACTGGACGCCAGTGGCCTGAATTGCCCATTGCCATTGCTCAAGGCCAAGCTGGAGCTCAATCGAATGGCCAGTGGCGCGGTGCTCAAGGTGATCGCCACCGATGCGGGCTCCCAGCGCGACTTTCGCACCTTTGCCCGATTGGCCGGTCATACGCTGCTTCGCGAAGAAGATGAGGCGGGTGTTTACCGCTACTGGCTGAAAAAAGCCTGAAACCTGCTGCGTTCGTTTCTAAGGATTATTGATGTTCAAGGTGTTACGCGACTGGATTCAGCGCTATTTTTCCGACGAAGAAGCCGTGGTGCTGGCCGTGCTGTTGTTTCTGGCCTTTACCGCCGTGCTCACGTTGGGCGGCATGCTCGCACCGGTGCTGGCGGGGATGGTGCTGGCGTATCTGATGCAAGGCCTGGTCGTCACCCTCGAACGCCTGCGCATGCCCGGCGGGGTGGCGGTGGGGCTGGTCTTCGCGTTGTTCATGGGCGTGTTGCTGGTGTTCATCATTGTCGTGGTGCCGTTGCTCTGGCATCAGCTGATCACGCTGTTCAACGAACTGCCCGGCATGCTCGCCAAGTGGCAATCGTTGCTGTTGCTGCTGCCCGAACGCTATCCGCACCTGGTATCGGACGAGCAGGTGCTGCAGGCCATCGAAGTGGCGCGGGGGGAGATCGGCAAGTTCGGTCAGTGGGCGCTGACGTTCTCGCTGTCGAGCCTGCCGTTGCTGGTGAACATCATGATCTATCTGGTGCTGGTGCCAATCCTAGTGTTCTTCTTCCTCAAGGACCGCGAGATGATCGGTCATTGGGTACGAGGCTATCTGCCCCGTGAGCGGGCGTTGATCACCCGGGTCGCTCACGAGATGAATCGTCAAATTGCCAACTATATTCGCGGCAAAGTCATTGAGATTTTCATTTGCGGTGGTGTGACCTACATCGGGTTCGTCGTGCTGGGGCTCAACTACGCAGCGCTGCTGGCATTGCTGGTGGGCGTGTCGGTGGTGGTGCCGTATGTCGGAGCGGTGGTGGTGACCGTGCCGGTGCTGCTGATTGCGCTGTTCCAGTGGGGCTGGAGTGATCAGTTCATCTATTTGATGGCGGTCTACGGGATTATCCAGGTCCTGGACGGCAATGTGCTGGTACCGCTGTTGTTCTCGGAAGCGGTCAATCTGCATCCGGTGGCAATCATCTGTGCGGTGCTGTTGTTTGGCGGGTTGTGGGGCTTTTGGGGGGTGTTCTTTGCGATTCCCCTGGCGACGCTATTCAAGGCTGTGCTGGATGCGTGGCCGCGGAAGGAACAGGTGGTGGCGCCGTTGCTTTAACCGTCATCTCTAATTTTGCAGTGAGGCTGATGGCGTCTTCGCGGGCAAGCCCGCTCCCACAGGATTAACGCCAACCCTGTGGGAGCGGGCTTGCCCGCGATGGCGTCAGAACAGACGCCAGAATCTTAGGCTTTATTGAGAGCCTGAGCCGCAGCCAACACCGCATCCACATGCCCCGGCACCTTCACACCGCGCCATTCCTGACGCAGCACACCGTCCTTATCAATCAGGAACGTGCTGCGATCAACTCCCATGTATTCCTTGCCATACAGCTTCTTCAGCTTGATCACATCAAACAACTGGCACAGCGCTTCTTCCTTGTCGCTGATCAGCTCAAAGGTGAACGCCTGCTTGGCCTTGAAGTTTTCGTGGGACTTCAGGCTGTCGCGAGAAACACCAAACACTTCAGTATTGGCCGCTTTAAAGGCGTCCAGCTGATCGCGAAAGCCCTGACCTTGAGTGGTGCAGCCCGGCGTGCTGTCCTTCGGATAGAAGTAGATCACCACTTGCTTGCCTTTAAGGCCTGCGAGGCTGACGGTCTGTCCATTGGTGGCGGGTGCTTCGAAGTCGGCAACCGGTTGGTCGATGGCAACGGCCATGAAAGCTTCCTTACATTGGGTTTTGTGGGCGCCACGGTTCGATCAGCGCGTCCAGGTTCAGCGCGTCGGCGAAATCCAGAAATTGATCGCGCAGCCAGCTGATCTGCACGCCGGCCGGCAACGTCACGGTAAACGTGGCGTTGAGCATGGTGCCGCCGGTTTGCGGCGCCTGATACGTGTCGCAGGTCAGGTTTTCCAGCTCGACATTGTGGTCCATGAAGAACTGGCACAGCTCGTTGATGATGTCCGAACGATAGGCCGAGCTGACATAAGCGACGTAAGGCAGGGCCTGAGGACGATTCTCCAGCGCCGCGCTGCGCACCACATTGACGGTGAATGCGTGCTTCTTGGCGAGGCCAGACAGGCTGCCTTCCAGGCGCGCCAGGGCGTCCCAGCTGCCGGAGATCTCGAGGATCAACGCGCTGCACTCGCCGTGACGGGTCAGGCGAGAGGTGACCACGGCGCAGCGGTTTTCATGGCTGGCGCGGCACAGGACGTTAGTCAGCTCCATGGGGTTGGCGCCGAGGGCACTGATGACAAGGAATTGTTCGCGAACTGTGGGGGTGGACATGCAGCATTCCTAAAGCGATGAGCGGTCGATACTTTTACGGGCTTTTACTACCGGGGGCGAGCCTGCGGATGCGAATTCAGAAAACCCGGGCCGAAGGTTGCAACGTGCTCCATCAAGGCAAGAGCGAGGGGTGGCAACGCTGGATCGGGGCTTGTGATGCCGAAAATGGAGGCTGAAACCCGGCGTACGAGCTTATCAGTACCGATCAAAGTCTGAAGGGTAGCGAAAAGCAGCGCCAAGGGGAATGGCGGCAGCGCAGTACTTTGCTTGTACAAGCATCTTGGCGCCAGTACCATTACCGCTCTCTTTTTCCGGCAGGAGCGGTTGCATGATTGCGGGCAGTATGGTGGCACTGGTCACACCCATGGATGCACAAGGTCGTCTCGACTGGGACAGCTTGAGCAAACTGGTGGACTTTCACCTGCAGAACGGCACCCACGCGATCGTGGCGGTCGGCACTACAGGCGAATCGGCCACCCTTGACGTGAACGAGCACATCGAAGTGATTCGTTACGTGGTAAAGCAGGTGGCAGGGCGCATTCCGGTGATCGCCGGTACCGGCGCCAACTCGACGCGCGAAGCCATCGAGTTGACCACCAACGCGAAGACCGCCGGCGCCGATGCTTGCCTGCTGGTCACGCCGTACTACAACAAGCCGACCCAGGAAGGCTTGTACCAGCACTTCAAAGCCATCGCCGAAGCCGTCGACATCCCGCAGATTCTTTACAACGTGCCGGGCCGTACAGCCTGCGACATGCTGACCGAAACCGTGATCCGCCTGTCGACCGTGAAAAACATCATCGGCATCAAGGAAGCCACCGGCGACCTGACCCGTGCCAAAGCCATCATCGACGGCGTCAGCAAAGACTTCGTGGTGCTTTCCGGTGACGACGCCACCGCAGTCGAACTGATCCTGCTCGGCGGCAAAGGCAACATCTCGGTGACCGCCAACGTCGCCCCGCGCGACATGAGCGACCTGTGCAACGCTGCCCTGAAAGGCGACGCCGTTACGGCCCGCGCGATTCACGAAAAGCTGATGCCGCTCAATAAAACCCTGTTTATCGAATCCAACCCTATCCCCGTGAAATGGGCACTGCATGAAATGGGCTTGATGCCGGACGGTATCCGTCTGCCGCTCACCTGGCTCAGCGCTGCCTGTCACGAACCGCTGCGGCAGGCCATGCGCCAGTCCGGCGTACTGGTTTAATTGAGGAAGTACTACGCATGAAGCGATTGGCCGGACTTTCCGCACTTGCCTTGATTATCTCCAGCACCAGTGGCTGTGGATGGGTCTGGGGCCCGGAAGGTTATTTCCGTGACCGTGGTAGCGATTACCTGGAAGCGCAACAGACTGCACCTATGCAATTGCCAACGGATGTCAGCACCGCCAAACGTCTGGATCCGCTGCTGCCGATCCCGCGCAACGTGGCCGATGACACCGCGAAGGGCGAATACATCGTGCCGCGTCCGCAGCCATTGTCGGCAGGGGCTGACGCCAGCGCCTACTCCCTGCAGAAGACCGGTGATTCGCGCTGGATCGTCGCCCAGAACCCACCCGCCGAAGTCTGGCCAGTGGCTGTGCAGTTCTTCCAGGACAACGGTTTTCGTCTGGACGAACAGAAGCCGCAAACCGGCGAATTCACCACCACCTGGCAGCATGCCGACGAACTGTCCGCAGCAATGGCCAAGCGCCTGAGCGCCGCCGGTGTCAGCACTGACAGCGAAACCCGTGTTCGGGTGCGTATCGAGCCGGGCGTGCAGCGCAACACCAGCGAAGTCTACGTGGTCAGCGCCGAACGTCCTTCCGGCAGCACCGCCGACGTGGCCTTCACCAACCGTTCGGTCAACACTGGCCTGGACGCGGCACTGGTCGACGACATGCTCGCAAGCATGAGCCGCATCTCGGAGAAGGGCGGTTCGGTCTCCATGCTGGCTTCGCGTGATTTCGATACGCCGAGTCGTGTCAGCCTGAGCGAAGACGGCAGCGGCAACCCGGTTCTGAACGTCGGCAACGACCTGGATCGTGCTTGGTCGAGCGTAGGTCGTGCGCTGGAACAGGGCGAATGGCGCGTTGAAGACATCAACCGCAGCCTGGGCCTGTACTACATCAACCTCTCCGAAAAAGCCGAGAAGAAAGACGAGAAACCTGGTTTCTTCAGCGGCCTGTTCGGCAGCGCGCCGAGCAAGGAAGAAGTTGAAGCCCGTGCCGAGCGTTATCAGGTTCGCCTGAGCAAGGTTGGCGACAACGTCCAGGTCACCGTCGAGAAAAACATCAACACCGTGGCGCCGGCAGAAGTGGCGCGCAAGGTGTTGAGCGTGATTCAGGACAACCTGGGCTGATCACATGCGTTTTGCCGTTCTCGGCAGCGGTAGCCAAGGGAACGGCACGCTGATAGCCAGCGCTGACACGTATGTACTGGTGGATTGTGGTTTCTCCCTGCGGGAAACCGAAAAACGCCTGCTGCGCCTGGGTGTGAACCCTGCGCAACTGAGCGCGATACTCGTGACCCACGAACATGCCGACCACGTGCATGGCGTGGGTTTGCTGTCTCGGCGCTACAATCTGCCTGTCTACCTCAGTCGCGGGACCCTGCGCGGGATGCGCAAACCGATTGAACCGGCTGGCCTTCTGGCCGGCGGCGAGCAACTGCAGATCGGCGCACTGAGCATCGGCGTCATTGCCGTGGCCCACGATGCACAGGAACCGACGCAGTACGTCTTCAGCGACGGTGAGCGGCGCTTCGGCCTGCTGACCGACCTGGGCTCGTATTGCAACAAGGTGCTGGACGGCTATCGGGACCTCGATGCGTTGATGATCGAGTCCAACCATTGCCGTGACATGCTCGCTCGCGGTCACTACCCATACTTCTTGAAGCAGCGGGTGGGCGGTGAACTGGGACATTTGAACAACCACCAGGCGGCATTCCTGGTGTCTGAGTTGGGCTGGCAAGGCCTGCAACACCTGGTCCTGGCCCATCTGAGCAGCAAGAACAACCTGCCGCAGCTGGCCCGGCAATGTTTTGTCGACACCCTAGGGTGCGACCCGGACTGGCTGCAAATGGCCGATCAAGATTCAGGGCTCGACTGGCGACATATCGCCTAGCCCACCTACTTAGCAAGCGGAGCCCATCATGGAAAAACGTGAAGAACTCTACCGCGGCAAAGCCAAATCGGTTTTCAAGACCGACGACGCTGACCGCTTGATCCTGCTGTTTCGCAACGACACCTCGGCGTTCGACGGCAAGCGCATCGAGCAGCTCGACCGCAAAGGCATGGTGAACAACAAGTTCAACGCCTTCATCATGCAGAAACTCGAAGCCGCCGGCGTGCCGACCCAATTCGACAAACTGCTGGGCGACAACGAATGCCTGGTGAAAAAACTCGACATGATCCCGGTCGAGTGCGTCGTGCGTAACTACGCTGCCGGCAGCCTGGTCAAACGCCTGGGCGTCGAAGAAGGCATGAAGCTCAATCCTTACACCTTCGAACTGTTCCTGAAGGACGACGCCAAGGGCGACCCGTTCATCAACGAATCCCACGTCGTGGCATTCGGTTGGGGCACCGCCGAGCAACTGGTTCGCATGAAAGAACTGTCGCTCAAGGTCAACGAAGTCCTGAGCAAACTGTTCGACGACGCTGGCCTGCTGCTGGTCGACTTCAAACTTGAATTCGGCGTCTTCTCCGACGGCTCCATCGTCCTGGGCGACGAGTTCAGCCCGGACGGCTGCCGTCTGTGGGACAAGGCGACCGGCAAGAAAATGGACAAAGACCGCTTCCGCCAGGGCCTCGGTGACGTCATCGAAGCCTACGAAGAAGTTGCCAATCGTCTGGGTGTACCGCTTTAATCGACGCAAGCATCTGATAGCACGGAAAAATTTCGCTTAGGGGGTTCGCTTCCGGCGAAAGTGTTGTTATGATGCGCGCCGTTGGAGAGATGCCAGAGTGGCCGAATGGGACGGATTCGAAATCCGTTGTACCTTCACCGGTACCTAGGGTTCGAATCCCTATCTCTCCGCCATACATAGAAAAGCCCCATAGATCAAGGTCTTGGGGCTTTTTGCATTCTGGGATTGTACGTAGAGGTAGTACGTAAAATACCTATCGCTACAGACCCTCTCAGCGTGCCCAAAGCGGCTTCTCTATCATCCGCACCCCATCGCCAAAACTGAGTCAGCTCAGCGCCTCTATGGGGTTGTGAGCGTCAAGCGGTAACGGGTTCTTGGTGAGCAGAAGGTGGGCAGGCGGGCGTATTTAAAAAGCCTCAATACGCTGAGGCTTTCTTATTGCGATGCGTTTTAAGCGTAGGAGATCAGCTTCCACGTAACAGCTTTGCCGTTATGTGGCGGGAACACATTGCCTTCGGCGAATGGCCCGGTGGTAGAAGGTGAGTCTTGCGTTTCCCATACACCGCTTTCTGGTGACTTTTCGCCGGTTTTGCCGGTAGTTCCGATTGGTGACTTGCTCATTTTTCATATCCCCATGGCAGGTTGCTCAGGCTGTAACACGCAACCTCAAAGCAACAGGAGCCTAGCTTGGATCCAAGCAATAGCAATAGACCGCCCACGTCGCACAGCATCTGAGCTACACGGCTGGTCTTTACTAACCCGGCCAAACGTCGGTTTTTTGTAAGAAATGTTGTGACTTTTGAAATACGACAATTGTGAAAAATAAAGCGCGACAGAATAAAGAAGCCCGCATTGCTTCGGCTTGTTAAACACTCAATGTTACTTTTTTATACGCTTGGCTTTCGCTTCCGCTGCCTTCTGTACGACAGGGTAATACTCAATGTCTAACCGCCCCATCTTGGGTAGAGGCGTGGAGGCGTAGACGCTTTGATTCGGGGCAAACCAATCGGAATCAAAATAGACTTGGACTTCGTTGTTCAAGTCGAACTTCGTGCGCTGGGCCAGTCCGCTCAACGCGAAACCATCGTCCGCAGGGTCTAAAACAAATTCACCCGGAAACAATTTTTCTGTTTTTCGCGTAGTGCCGTAGGCGATTCTTACCGCGTGATCATCTTCGAAAACAGCGACTACCAATGCGGGGCGAGCTTTGGGGCCTGGATTCCCGATGACTTCGGGGAAATGACACCAGACAAAGTCGCCTGGTGCAGGCAGCGGGCGAAAAGGTACGGTCATTTTTCAGTAGAGCCTTTTAGTAATGCGCTCCTCCGGAAGGTCCGTAGCAGGGCTAGCTGCACGAATTGCGGAGACTTGAGCCGGGGTTAGAGGTCCATCGTCTAGCTCGTACTTGGGCAAATAGCGGTCAGCAAATTGCCTCAAAGCGAGGTGGGCGACTTCGGTTTTACTCAAACCGGTCTGATTCATAAGCAACTCGATTGTCGAGATGCTTACCCCTGTTGGCGTGTCCTGTTTGCGTAATCGCAGCAGAAAGCTTTCAGATTTTTCAGTGGTGAGGGTCATTGGGTACTCCAAAGCATATGTTTCTTGGTAGAGCGTCCGAGCTCTGACTATCCTTCAATCTAGAAGGTGATATAGATTCTATATCTCTCCAGTGAAAAAGCAATCACCCCAAGCCGTGGTATCTGTCAGCAAGTGGGTGGCAGCATAGGCGCCATGGGAGAGTCGCTAGCATCACTCCCCATGGCGGTCTGATACCCCTAATGCTCGGGGCACTTATCAGAAAGGCTAGCCGCTATTTCGCGGCCTTCTTGTCCTTCCGAGCAGGTCTGGGTGTAACCGCCTTCACCACATCATCAAGCAGCGCTTTACCCATCGCCGTTAAATAGTGCGCGGCCCAGGCATGACGGTCGGTGTCTCTTACGTATGCGGCATCCTCCGTGAACGCCTTGGCCAGGAACAGAAAATCAGATGCCTGTGCCAATGCAACACTCACGGGCACCCCTGCGCTGACGTGGAACATCGCTTTGCCTGAACAGTAGATAGGGGTGAAGCCGATGGTTTTTACTTCTGTTGGTTCGGTCATTTGCCACCTCCATTGACGGAGATGCAGCGGGATCGACAGTCAGAATTGAGGTGAGGGTAACGCAGAAATTTGTACGGATTTACAGTGTGCATTGTCTACTCCTTGACGTTAGGAGCTGCCGTTTTCGTTACCAAGCGAATGGGTGGCAGCTGCGCGCAGGTTGGTAAACCGGGAGTCAAGGAGACCGGCACGCCCGAAGGCGTCCCACGCACAGCCGCCATAGCACAAGATTACTGATGAAAAAAACCAGTATTGTGAAGGGGACGCTGTTGCGTAACTCGTCGGGTTACCAAGCCCGTTCGCTGAACTTTCAGCGACGGCTGGAGAATATCCCAGCGAAGATAAGGCCAACAAGACGGTAACGAGCCAAAACGCACAGCAAGCGCACCTCTTACGCAACTCTCGGATTTTGCCTACAACTTCATCGAGAGTCACCCGGATATTCTGGCACCGACCCCACTCCGACAAAGAAACTAAGCCCTACCAGGTTAGTGATGCTCGGGCTTTCCTTGAGCAAGCAGGAGCCACCCCGTGAACGAAATGAATTACCAAGACTATGTCGCCCGAATTGAATACAGCAACGAAGACGGCCTGTTTGTCGGCCATATTGCGGGTATCAAAGATGTGGTTGGCTTTCATGGCGAGTCAGTACTCGAGCTTCGAGATGCATTTGAAGAGGCCGTCACTGATTATCTGGAGGCATGCGAGAAAACAAGGCGCATCCCGGTCATTAGCTATCATGCAATAAAGAGCTAAATCACCGGATAGCGGGGAAGAGCATGAACAGATGGCGGCGGCTTTGGTTGATTATCAAGCTGATAGCAGCCCTTGCGGCCTGCGTGGCCGTCGCTATTCAGGCTTTTCTCTACATGCTGGAAAGCTCCGACGCCGTGCAAATTCACCCATTGAGCATTCTGGTTGTCGGGCTGATTTTTGGCTTCATTACTTTTGGACTTCTTTCACTGATTGAAAGGGGTGTGTTGGGGCTGGTGGTCCCGAACAATTCCAGAGCTCAAGCAGAACCTGAAGGCGATGCCGAGGCAACGCCGGAATGGCCACTGACCCTGCCAACTGAAGACCCCATTCATCAGAGAAATCTGTGACCCTGGTCAGCTTCGAAAAGAACCGCGTGGACGGATCTCACAGGAATAATTCCGGGCTGACAAAAACAAGCGAATCCTCCTACTTCGTACGCGGATACGTCCGAGATTGATCGAAGGTATATTCGGTTTTCAGCGAAGACATCAGTAGTGACTTCGCGGTCGAGCAGGTGGCTGGACGTTACGCACCATCTTCTGGTTGATCGGTTAATCGATGATTTATTCCCTCAAGGAGGAGGTAGCGATGTACAGCAGCAGTGAAGAGGGTTTTCAGGGTGATGATCAGACCGGGGGGGCAGAAGCCAAGCCAATGTCCAGGGATCTTCATCTGGATACCGGGCGGTTGGCCAATTTTTTCAAAGCGCGAATAAAGAATACCGAGTGCCCGTTTTGTGAGCATGATGAGTGGGAGTTGCCACTCCAAGCCGGGGCGACGGGCGTCGGGTTGCCTTGGGCGTGTGGCAAAGAGTATTTACGCTCCGGCACGCCGGCGGTGATGCTTAACTGCAAGTATTGCGGATTTGTTCGCTTGCATTCGCTGAGTGTGTTGGCAGATATCATCGTCGACGATGGGAGCAAAGCCCGTACGCTGGAGGTCTGCGATGAGTGAGCCTTTTGTGCTGGTAAACCTTGATGAGCATTACCCCGACCGCTTCCCGAGCAACAAAAGGAGTGGCGGAGACGATAAAGGACGAAGACCACCAGGTCCTCCAGGAGAAAACCCATTGGAACCACGTGTATCCCAACTAGAAACGCATATCGAATACGTCCGGCGTGACCTGGGTGACCTTCGCACTGATTTTAGTGAGCAGCGGAAAGACGCTCGAACGGATTTTCGTTTACTGTTTGGCGCTTTGATTACCGCCGCGCTGGGTCTGGCGGCAGTCATGGGGAAAGGGTTCGGGTGGTTGTAAACGAATGCGCAAAAAGAAAATCGGCCAGACGCCGGTTTTTTTTGTGCAGTGGTCGTGCCACCTGAATCTATCAAGCGCTGAGACCGCTGCCGAACCCTCAAAACGAAGGCGGCGTAATCACCCAAATCACCACCGCATCCACCTCCCCAGGGTTCCCATACCGATGCGGCTCCTGGCTGGAAAAGCTGAAACTATCCCCCTCACTCAGCTGGAAATACCGCTCACCCACCCACAGCTCAAAACTCCCCGACAGCAAATACCCAGCCTCTTCCCCTTCATGGCTGTAACTCTGCTGACTGTAAGTCCCGGGCGGAAACCGTGAATGCAGCATCTCCAACTGCCGATTCGGCTGCGGCGTCAGCAGCTGATCCACAATCCCGTCCTCATAATGAACACTCATACGAGTGTTCTTGCGCACCACAACGCCGTTATCTTCAGGCGCCGTATTGCCCTCGCTGGCAAAGAACCACTGAATGGTTACACCCAGACTACGAGCGATATTGAACAGCGCAGGTATAGACGGATACGCCAGATTCCGTTCCAGCTGGCTGATGTACCCCGCCGTCAGCTCGCTCTTCTGCGCCAATTCCGCCAAGGTCATGCCCCGACGTTTGCGCAACCCACGAATCCGTGTGCCGAGAAAATGCGGTTCTGCCGTGGCGCTGTCCTGTGTAGGCGCGCTGCTGGCAGGCGGCATCTTGCTGCTGTTGCTCATGGCGTGCTCCAAACCGGGGTGATGGGTAAAAGCCCTGGAGTATAAAACAGCCTCAAAGCTCCCAGGCGACTTTCAAACCTTCGTAGATGGCTTCTTCGGCGGTGCGCGGGGCGAGGCAGTCGCCGATGCGGCGAAACTCCACCAAGCCTTGCAATTCGGCGCCAAGGGTATCGACGGGTTGGTGGCCTTGGCAGAGCACCAGAGTGTCGATGTTTTCGATGAGCATTGGTTCGCCGCTGGCGGTGTGTTGCAGGTAGACGGTGTTGTCGTCGCAGCCGTACAGGCGGGCGTAGGTAGTGATCGGGATGCCGAGTTTGTGCAGTTCGCCGGCCAGTTGATCGCGCACGTACTGCGGCAGGTTTTCGCCGCAGTGGGTGCCGTTGACGGCCAGTTGCACCTGGTGCCCGGCGCTTACCAGACGTTCGGCGATGCCGGGGCCGATCCAGTCGGCGCGCCAGTCGACCACCACCACGGAGCGGCCGATTTGCACTTGATCGCGCAGCACTTGCCAGGCATCCACGACCTGCAATTCACCGCCGCGCTCGAACGCTGGCCAATACGGTTCGGCGCCGGTAGCGACGATCACCATGTCCGGGCGTTCGCGTTCGACGAGCGCCCGGTCGACGCGGGTGTTGCGTACGACGCGTACGCCGGCCAGTTCCATTTCGCGTTGCAGGTTGGTGCTGGCACCGCCGAATTCGGCGCGTCGCGGCAGCAATTGCGCCAGTAAGACTTGGCCGCCGAGTTGCGAGCTGGCTTCGTAGAGGGTCACGTCATGTCCACGCTGGGCAGCCACGGCGGCAGCTTTCATCCCGGCTGGTCCGCCGCCGGCAATCATGATGCGTTTGCGTTGAGCGGTGGGTTGCCGCTGGCCGAAGATCAGTTCGCGCCCGGTTTCCGGGTGCTGGATGCAGGAAATCGGCAGACCTTTGTGAAAGTGGCCGATGCACGCCTGGTTACAGGCGATGCAGGCGCGCACATCCTCGACGTGGCCGGTGTCGGTTTTGTTGGGCATTTGCGGGTCGCAGATCAGTGCGCGGGTCATGCCGCAGACATCGGCCTGCCCGCGCGCGATGATCAATTCAGCTTCCTGCGGTTGGTTGATGCGCCCGGTGACGAACAGTGGAATCGACAGCCTGGCCTTGAACGTTCCGGCCTCCTTGGCCAGATAAGCGGCTTCGATCGCCATCGGCGGCACAATGTGCACGGCGCCGCCCAATGAGGCCGAGGTGCCGGCGACGATGTGCACGTAATCCAGAATCCCTTGCAGCGATTGCACGGCAGCCAGGGATTCGTCTTCGGTCAGCCCTTCGGGATCGCGTTCATCGGCAGAAATGCGCAGGCCGATGATGAAGTGTTCATCGGTGTTGGCGCGTACTGCATCGATCACTTCGCGCAGGAAACGCAGACGCTGTTCCAGTTCGCCGTTGTAGCCATCGGTGCGACGGTTGACCCGTGGATTGATGAATTGCGCCGGCAGGTAACCATGGCTGGCGACCACTTCCACACCGTCGATCCCAGCCTGATACAGGCGTCGGGCAGCGGCCCCGTAACCGGCGACAATCTCGTCGATCATCGCTTGATCCAGCGCCCGAGGCATCACCCGAAACCGCTCGTTGGGCACCGCCGAAGGCGAGTAAGCGACAGCGAGCAAGCCATCGCTGGACTCCATGATTTCCCGACCCGGATGGAAGATTTGTGACAGCACCACGGTGCCGTGCGCATGGCAGCGCTCAGCGATTGTTCGATAGCCCTTGATGCAAGCGTCGTCGGTGGCCATGAGCACGTGCGAGGTGTACCGCGCGCTGTCATGCACGCCGGCCACTTGCAACACGATCAGCCCGACGCCGCCTTCGGCCCGCGCAGTGTGGTAGGCAATCAGTTGCTCGTTGACCAGGTTGTCGGTGGGCATCGAAGTGTCGTGACCGCTGGACATGATGCGGTTTTTCAGGCGTTTGCCACGCAGTTGCAGGGGTTCGAACAGGTGCGCGAAGGCAGGGGAAGCGGTCGACATGGTGCAATTACTCCAGGCAGGCTGAAGCCGAAAGGCCGGTTTTTTTGCGTTGTTGTTATTTGCCTATAGAAATTTACCTGTAGTAAAAAATCAACTTGTTTTTTTACTTAGGCTCGCAGTAGATTCATTTGGCGCCCGGACCTGAGGCGAACCTCACAACATTAAAAAAGGGTCACGTCGAGGTAATTCGCGTGGCACCTGCAAGAGGAACCACTGATGAAATCGAATACGCTCAAGCACGGTTTTTATCCCTTGTTGCTGTCCTTGGCCATGGGCCTTGGGAGCGCTCAGGCAGCACCGGACATGGTGGTGGTGGGTTACGGCGGCGCCGGCCAGAAAGCCCAGGATGTGGCGTTTTTCCAGCCGTTCAGCGTCGCGGATCACAGCAAGCTGATCTAGAGTGAATACAACGGTGAGATGGCCCGGATCAAAGTGATGGTCGACACCGGCAATGCCGATTGGGACGTGGTGCAGATTGAAGGCCCGGACCTGATGCGCGGTTGCGATGAAGGTATGAAAAACTCGACTGGAAAACCCTGGGTCGCATCGAGCAGTTGATTCCCGATGCGGCGCAGCCGTGCGGTTCCGCAGCGCTGGTGTGGAGCGTGGCGATTGCCTATGACACTCAGAAGCTGGCGCAGGCCCCGACCTCTTGGGCTGACTTCTGGGATGTGCAGAAAATCCCTGGCAAACGCGGGCTGCGCAAACGTGCGGTGTACAAACACTGAATAAACGTCATCGACCTTCACCCCGTCGGACCTTGAGTTCGCCTTGCTGGACGTCGAGGTCATCACCACATCCCCGGCCGTCAGCCATTGCGCCGGTTGCGCGCCGGCCTCCCACCACTGGATATAGGGTTTGAGTTCAGTGAGTTTGGCGAAGGCCCGGTCGCGCACTTTCGCATCACAGATCTGATTTTTACCCACATCTCGGTGCGCCTGCCGGGGCCTGAACATCACTTCCTGATCAATCCGTACGGGCTGATGTTCGATGAAATCACCGCGTCCAATCTGGTGAAAATCGGTCTCGATGGCCGGGCCGTGGAGCCGACGCCGTACCCGGTGAATCCTGCGGGGTTTGTGATTCACAGTGCCATCCACGGTGCACGTGAAGATGCACAGTTCGTGCTGCACACCCACACCCGATCCGGTTGCGCGGTCGCGGCGTTGAAATGCGGGTTGTTGCCGGTGAATCAGATTTCCATGGAGTTCTATGGTCGGGTTGCCTATCACGACTATGAGGGCGTGGCGCTGGACATGAGCGAGCAGCAGCGTCTGGTGCAGGACCTTGGCGACAAGCCGGTGCTGATGCTGCGTAACCACGGTTTGTTGACCGTTGGCGAGACCGTGAGCCAGGCCTTCTTGCGCATGTATTACCTGGAAAAAGCGTGCGAAATCCAGCTCGCCGCGCAGGCTGCAGGTGAACTGGTTTTGCCGCCGAGCAAAGTGTGCGAACACACCGAGCGTCAGTTCAACGATCCTGGCCGTCCGCTGGATGAAGGCGAGTTGAGCGACCCGGATGCCGTGCAGTTGGCTTGGGCGGCGTTGTTGCGATTGCTTGAGCGGGTGGCGCCGGGTTATCGGGACTGACCTGGGTTTTTGAATGGATGGACTACCTATATCGCGAGCAGGCTCACTCCCACAGGGTTATGTGTCGGGCGCAGATATTGGATTACTGCTCAGATCAGTGTGGGAGCGAGCCTGCTCGCGAAAGCGGTGTGTCAGTCATCCGGTTTCTGGGGCGTGCAACTGACTGGAGACTTCCCACTCTCTTGCTGTACAGTCGTTCAGCCCGCGGATTGTCCAGCCGCGCCCTAACGATTGTCCACGGAGAGTGTCGCTCATGAGTCAGGAAGCCCGTTTTTCCCGCATGGAGCCGGAGTTGCGCAAGGCCAACCTGATCGAAGCCACGCTGGTTTGCCTCAAGCGCCACGGCTTCCAGGGCGCATCGATCCGCAAGATTTCCGCCGAGGCCGGTGTCTCGGTCGGGTTGATCAGCCATCATTATTCCGGCAAGGATGAACTGGTGGCCGAAGCTTACCGGGCGATCACCGGTCGTGTCATGAGTTTGCTGCGCGACGCTATGGAGCATGCGGCGCCCAACGCCCGCGAGCGCTTGTCGGCGTTCTTCCGCGGGTCTTTCTCCGCCGAACTGCTCGACCCGCAACTGATCGATGCCTGGCTGGCATTCTGGGGCGCGGTGCGCACGGCGGAGTCAATCAACCTCGCGCACGAGCATTCCTACGGCGAGTACCGCGGCATCTTGCGCAAGGTCCTGACCGAGCTGGCGCAGGAGGAGGGCTGGGAAAACTTCGACGCCGATCTGGCCGCCATCAGCCTCAGCGCATTGCTCGACGGTTTGTGGCTGGAGTCGGGCCTCAACCCTGGCACCTTCACCCCGGAGCAAGGCATCCAGATTTGCGAAGCCTGGGTCGATGGATTGCAGGCCGGTGGTCGCCAACGGTTTTGCGTCCAGACGACGGGCTGTTGATCGGTCGTTCAGCTGTCGATACTCTCTGGCGCAAAGGCAACAAAACACTCTAATAAGAAACACGCCTTCGGGCATACGCGGGACACCTAGCGATGACTCCTCGAGTACTGATCGTCGATGACGATCCGCTGATTCGCGAACTGCTGCACGCCTACCTGTCCCAGGAAGGTTATGACGTGCATTGCGCGGCCACGGCGGAGCTGGCCGACACCTTTCTGGCGAGCCAGACGGTTGATCTGGTGATGCTCGATATCCGCCTGCCGGGTAAGGACGGCCTGACCCTGACGCGGGAGCTGCGGGTCCGTTCGGAAGTCGGGATCATTCTGATCACCGGGCGCAACGATGAGATCGACCGCATCGTCGGCCTCGAATGCGGCGCCGATGACTACGTGATCAAACCCCTCAACCCACGCGAGCTGGTGTCCCGGGCGAAAAACCTGATCCGCCGAGTTCGTCACGCGCAGGTGCCTCAACCGGTAGCGGCCATCGCAAAGCCGGTCAAACAATTTGCCGACTGGGCGCTGGACACCGATCGCCGGCGGCTGATCGACCCCACCGGCAGCGAAACCCTGCTGACCCACGGCGAGTACCAGTTGCTCAGCGTATTCCTGCGCAACAGCGGCCATACCTTGAGCCGCGATCAGTTGATGGATCAGATCCGCAACCGCGAGTGGGTGCCCAATGATCGCTCCATTGACGTGCTGGTCGGACGTCTGCGACGCAAGTTGCACGACGACCCGGCCGAGCCGCAACTGATCATCACCATCCACGGCGCCGGTTACCTGTTCACCGCCAGCGTGGCGGCTTGAGTTTTATGTGGCGGGTGTTTGCGCTGCTGTTGGCGGTGGTCGCGAACAGCGCGATGGCGGCGGAAAAGATTCGCTACTGCGACTATCCGGTTTACCCGCCGATCTCCTGGAGCGACGGCAAACAGGTGCGCGGCGTGGCCCCAAGTGTGGTGAAAAACCTCTTCGAAAAACTCGGCTACGAAGTGGAAATCGTTGTGCTCGGCAACTGGAAACGCTGCCTGCTCGACGCGGCCGAAGGCCGGGTCGATGTGGTGTTGGCCTACAACACCGCGCAACGGGAACGGAGCATGATTTTTTCCACGGTGCCGGTGCTGCGTGAAGAGGTCGCGTTGTTTATCAATCGTCAGCGTCCGGTGAAATTCGAGCGTCTGGAGGACTTGGCCAGTTACCGTGGCGGACTGTTGTTTGGTGAAAGTTACGGCGTGGAATTCGACCACATGGTTGCACAACACCAAAACATCGAGTGGGTCTCTGACAGCCGCCAGAACTTCGGCAAACTGATCCGCGGGCGCATCGACTTCATCACCTCGGAGCGACGCACCGGCGAGCTCTACGTCGAAAATCTGCCGGGCGCGCAGGACATCGTCGCATTGCCCACGTCCTTGAGCGTGGACTACCTGCGGATTGCGGTATCACGCCGTTCCCCGCTGGCCAGCCTCATGCCGGACATCGATGCGCAACTCAAGCGCATGGTCGATGCCGGAGAGGTCGACCGTTTGCTCAACGAAAGCGAAGTCACCTACCGCGACATGGTCAACCTGCCGGCGAATTCGCCATGATCCGCGCTCGACCCGGTGGACTGCTGCGGCGTCTGCTGCTGTTCATTCTGTTGTTCAGCCTGTGCTTCACCGTGTTGGCCAGCACCGTGCAGTTGTACTTCGAATACCGCCGCGAGATGCGCGAGATCGATTCGCGCATGGAGCTGATTCGCGCCGGGTATCTGGCCAGCCTGGAGCGCAGTCTCTGGGATTTGAACGAGGGACAATTGAATGTGCAGCTGCGCGGGCTGGTGGATTTTTCCGACGTGGCGCGGGTTCGTCTGACCAGCGCGGATTTCGATTTGCTGCAAGGCAATCCGAGCCCGACAGGACCGCTGCGCATCGAGCGTTTTCAACTGGACTATCAACCGCCGTCCGGGCCGCTACGGCATCTCGGGCAACTGGAAGTCAGCACTGATCTGGGCGCTGTGCATCAGCGTTTGTATGCCACCGGTTTGACCAGTTTGCTGTGGATGAGCATGTTTCTGTGCGGGCTGGCGGTGGCGCTATCGTGGTTGTTTTATCGCTTGGTGACCCGACACCTGCAAGTCATGGCCGAGTTTGCGCGGCGCATCGCCGCCGGTGACTGGTACGAGCCGATGCATTTGGACAAGCGCCGCAGCCCTCACCCGGATGAGATCGACACCGTCGCCTATGCGCTGGACGACATGCGCCGGGCCATTCTCAGTGACATCGACCGCCGTGAAAGCGATCGGCTGGCCCTGCAAGACAACCGCGATGAACTGTTCCGGATGGTCGAGCGTCGCACCGCCAGCCTGATGCGTGCCAAGGACGAAGCCGAAGCGGCCAACCTCGCCAAGTCGCGCTTTCTGGCGACCATGAGCCACGAGTTGCGCACACCGCTCAACGGCATCCTCGGCATGGCTGAATTGCTGCGCGGCGCGAGTCTGGATGAGCGTGACGGCAAGCGTCTGGATGCGTTGTACAAGGCGGGCGAAGGGTTGCTGTCGATTCTCAATGAAGTGCTGTATTTCGCTCGTTTGGAGGAAGGTGTCAGCCACCCGGAACCGGTGGATTTTTCGCTCCGCCAGTTGCTGGATGAGGTGCTGACGCTGCTGGAACCGCGCGCTTTGAGCAACGACACGACGCTGCATTGCCAGATGGATCCACAGGTCGCTGACCGGCACAACGGGGCCGAACAATTCTTGCGTCAGGTATTGAGCAACTTGCTGGCCAACGCGATCAAGTTCACCGAGGGCGGAGAGGTTGAAGTCGAGGTCGTGCTATTGGCTCCCATCCCGCAACAGACCGGGCAACGGCTGCGCGTGAGTGTGACGGACAACGGCATCGGCATTGCGGCGGCGGTGCAGGAAAAGATTTTCGAGCGCTTCACCCAGGCCAGCGAGGAAGTGGCGCAACGCTTCGGCGGAACCGGTCTCGGACTGGCCATTTGCAAACATCTGGTGGGGCAGTTGGGCGGGCAGATCGGCGTTGAAAGTGACGTCGGGCGGGGCAGTTGTTTCTGGTTCGAGCTGACATTACTGCCCTCGACCGGCACCACCGATGTGGCGTCAAGCAGCGAGCCCGGCCAGGCGCTGAAGATTCTGGTGGTCGAAGATGTGGCGCTGAACCGGGATGTGGTCAGCGGCTTGCTGCAACGGGACGGGCATCAAGTCTGGCTCGCCGAAGACGGCGAACAGGCGCTGACGCAATGCGCCGGGCAGGCGTTCGATTTGATCCTGCTCGATGTTCACCTGCCAGGCATCAGTGGCGTCGAGTTGTGCACACTGATCCGCCGCACCGACGGCCCGAACCGCCACTGCCGAATCTTCGCCCTGACCGCCAGCGTGCAACCGGCGCTGGTGCGCGGTTATCTGGATGCCGGGATGGATGGCATTCTCGCCAAACCGCTGAAACTCGACAATCTGCGTCAGGCGCTGGCCGGGAACTCACCCACACTTGCGCAGCAGCCTGATGACGAAACGATGGATTGGCCGCTGCTGGACACTCACCGCACCTTGCTCGGTGAGCAGAAACTTCAGGGATTGCTGGCGGTGTTGCGCGATTCGATCAGTCAACATCGCGAGGCGCTCACGGAAGCGATCGAGGCCGACGATTGCACCGAAGTCGCTCATCTGGCGCATCGCCTGGCCGGCAGCAGCGATTCATTGGGCTTTCGTGCACTGGCCAATGTGTTGCGCGCGTTGGAAGAGGCCGCGCTGGTCAACGACGAATCAAGGTTGCGGGCATTGGCGCCGCAGGTTCATGTGCAATTACGGCATTCGCAACAGACGCTGGCTGACCTGCTGCACACCTGACGTACAAGTTTGTTACGTCTTTTTACAACTTCGATCGTTACGGTCAACGTGAGCTTACATGGTCTTCCAATAATCGAGGCAACCGCCACAGCGCGGTCTTCGAAGCTTATTGGAGATAATAATAATGAACGGCCCTAAAGCTGATCCCTCCTCGCGCTCCGCGCACCTCGCTGATGGGGTGCGGACATGAGCGAATCTACCGAACGTAAAGGCATCCATCTGACCCGCGCCCTGAAGAGCCGGCACATTTTCATGTTGTCCCTGGGCGGCGTGATTGGCACAGGGCTGTTCATGGGCTCCGGGGTGACGATCAACCAGGGCGGGCCGGTGGGGGCGATTCTGGCTTATCTGGTCGCCGGTTTCCTGATGTACCTGGTGATGGTTTGCCTGGGCGAACTGTCCGTGCAAATGCCGGTGTCCGGCTCGTTTCAAACCCATGCGACCAAATTCATCGGGCCAGCCACCGGGTTCATGATCGGCTGGGTGTACTGGATGAGTTGGGCGACGACCGTGGGCCTTGAATTCACGGCGGCAGGCATGCTGATGGAGCGCTGGTTCCCGACCATTCCGATCTGGTATTGGTCGGCGCTGTTCGTGGTGGTGCTTTTCGGCCTGAATGCGTTGGCGACGCGCGCCTTCGGTGAAGCGGAATACTGGTTCTCCGGGATCAAGGTCGCGGCGATTCTCGGTTTTATCGTGGTCGGTGTGTTGGTGATCTTCGGTGCGATCCCGCTCAGCAGCGGCGCCCCGGCACCGATGATGAGCAACCTGATTGGTGACTCGCTGTTCCCCAACGGCATGTCCGCTGTGTTCGCGGTGATGATGACCGTGGTCTACGCCTTCCAGGGCTGCGAGATCATGGGCGTGGCCGCCGGCGAAACCGATCAGCCGGAAAAAAGCATCCCGCGCGCCGTTCGCAACGTGGTGTTCCGCGTGTTGATTTTCTATGTGCTGGCGATCGTGGTGCTATCGGCGATCGTGCCGTGGCAGCAGGCCGGGTTGATGGAAAGTCCGTTCGTGCAGGTGTTCGACATGGTCGGCATTCCTTATGCGGCCGACCTGATGAACTTCGTGATCCTCACGGCGATTCTGTCGGTGGGCAACTCCGGCCTTTACGCCTCGACGCGCATTCTGTGGGCGATGTCGAAGACCGGCATGGCGCCGAAAAGCCTGTCGCCGTTGAGCAAGCGCGGCGTGCCATTGCGGGCGCTGAGCATCACCTTGTGCTTCGCGCTGGTGTCGTTGATGACCAGCTTCGTCGCGGCGGACACGCTGTTCATGGTGCTGATGGCGGTGAGCGGCATGTCCGGTACGGTGACCTGGATTGTGATCGCACTGGCGCAGTACAAATTCCGCAAGGCTTACCTGCGCGATGGCGGCAAGCTCAGCGATCTGAAATACCGCGCGCCGTGGTTCCCGCTGCTGCCGCTGACGTGCATTGCGTTGTGCTGCTCGCTGTTCGTGTTCCTGGCACTGGATGAGACGCAGCGTCCTTCGTTGTATTGGGGCTTTGGGTTTATCGCGGTGTGCTACGCCGCGTATTTCCTGACCCAACGCAAACGCCAGGCGGTGCTGGCGCCGAGCTTGCCGACGGCGTAACCGCACACACCAAGACAAAACCATGTGGGAGCGAACTGTGGCGAGGGGATTTATCCCCGTTGGACTGCGAAGCAGGCCCATTTTTTGGGGGCGGCTGCGCCACCCAACGGGGATACATCCCCTCGCCACAGCTCACTCCCACAGTCGTTTGTGGAGGGCTGTAAATCGTCGATCCCGCACGCAGTTGTTCAAAGTTGTAACAGCGCGGTTGCTGCAAAACCGTATCTCTTGAATTAATTCAATAAAAACAATTACTTACTAAGTAAATGTGACTGTTACAGCCAATTTCCTCGCCAATTGCCGTCTTACTGAACACTCGTTTAGTATGACCTCAAGTCGCATCACCTCAGGCCAAACACAATAATTCGAGGATTCGCATGACTACTCACATTTCTCTTCTGTGCCAGGTAAAAGCCGGTGTGGCCTGGATCACCCTCGATCGTGCCGCCCAGCGCAATGCGCTGGACATTCCAACCCTGAAAAACCTGCACACCTTGCTCGATGAGTTCAACGCCGATCCCGCCGTTCGAGTCGTTGTGCTGACCGGCAGCGGCCGCAGCTTCTGCGCCGGAGCCGACCTCGCCGAGTGGGCGGAAGCAGAAGCTCGCGGTGCCCTCGAAAGTTACGGCTGGACCGAAACCGCCCACGCACTGATGAGCCGTTTATACAGCCTCGAAAAACCGACCATCGCCGCGATCAATGGCACGGCCGTCGGCGCCGGGATGGACCTGACGCTGTGCTGCGACTTGCGTATTGCCGCGCAATCAGCACGGTTCAAGGCCGGCTACACCAGCATGGCCTACTCGCCGGACGCCGGTGCCAGTTGGCATTTGCCACGCCTGATCGGCACTGAACAAGCCAAGCGTCTGCTGTTTCTCGACGAAATGTGGAGCGCCGAGCGTGCCTTGGCTGCCGGCCTCGTCGGCGAAGTCTGCGCCGATGATCAACTGCACGACGTGACCACTGAATTGGCCACGCGCCTGGCCAACGGTCCGACGTTCGCTTTCGCCCAGACCAAAAAACTCATGCGCGAAGGCGCCCAGCGCAGCCTACCGGAGCAACTGCAAGCCGAGCTCGCCGCCGGCCTGCTCTGCGGTCGCAGCCAGGACGGCGCCGAAGCCTTGCGCGCCGCCATCGAAAAACGCCCGGCCCACTTCAGCGGCCAATAAGCCCGGTGGCTTGCCCCGTACACCTACTCAGCACATGAACAACAGGTAGCCCCATGAATTTCCAACTGACCCAAGAACAAGAAATGTTGGTGGACGCGGTACGCAGCTTTGTCGCCAAGGAACTGCTACCTCATGAGGAAGCGGTCGACCGCGCCGACGAAGTCTCCCCCGAGTTGGCGGCACAGATTCGTGGCAAGGCGATTGCGGCGGGTTTCTATGCCTTCAACATGCCGGAAGAAGTGGGCGGTGGCGGCCTCGATTACCTGTCCCAGGCGCTGATCGAACGCGAGCTGTCCAAGGTGTCATGGGCGCTGCATGTGTTCGTCGCGCGGCCGTCGAAAATCCTCATGGCCTGCACCGACGAGCAGATCAACGACTACCTGCTGCCGTGCATCCAGGGCGAGAAGATCGATTGCTTCGCGCTGACCGAACCGGGCGCCGGTTCCGATGCCAACGCGATCAAGACCCGCGCCGTGCGCGACGGCGATGACTTCGTTCTCAATGGCAGCAAGCACTTCATCAGCCACGCCGGGCACGCCGATTTCGCCATCGTTTTCGCCGTCACCGACACCTACGAGCACAACGGCCGCAAACGCAACGCCGTGACCTCGTTCCTGGTCGATCGCGACACGCCGGGCATGACCATTCGCCGTGGACCCAAGTGCGTGAGCAACCGCGGTTACCACACTTTTGAAATGTTCTTCGACGACTGCCGCGTACCGGCCAATAAGGTACTGGGCGAAGTCGGCAAGGGCTGGGACGTGGCCAACGCCTGGCTCACCGCCGGGCGGGTGATGGTCGCGGCCAACTGCGTCGGCCAGGCACAACGCGCGCTCGACGTGTCGCTGCAATGGGCCGCGGATCGCAAGCAGTTCGGTCAGCCGATCGGCACCTATCAGGGCATCTCGTTCAAGCTCGCCGACATGGTCACGCAGATCCGCGCGGCCGAACTGCTGACCTTGTACACCGCCTGGAAAATGGACCAGGGCACCATGACCGATGGCGAGGCCGGTATGGCCAAGTTGTTCGCCAGTGAAGTGCTCGGCAAGGTCGCCGATGAGGCGGTGCAGATCTTTGGCGGCATGGGCCTGATGGATGAATGCCCGGTGGAACGCATCTGGCGTAACGCGCGGATCGAGCGTGTCTGGGAAGGCACCTCGGAGATCCAGCGTCACATCATTTCCCGCGAATTGCTGCGGCCACTGTTGCGCTGATCCGCCCGGAGAACTGCTATGTCGCAAACGATTCGTGACAACCTCAAACGCTTGCTCGCACCGCGCCACCTGGCGTTTGTCGGTGGCCGCAGCATGGCCCGCGCGCTCAAGCGCTGCGCCGAAGGTGGCTACCTTGGCGAGACGTGGCTGGTCAATCCGCAGCACGACACCCTTGAAGGCGTGCCCTGTGTGCGCAGCATCGCCGAACTGCCGTGCGGCCCGGACGCGGTGTTCATCGCGACCAACCGCGAACTGACCCTGACCTGCGTCGCCGAACTGGCCGCCAAAGGCGCGGGCGGGGCCATCTGCTACGCCTCCGGGTTCGCCGAAACCGGCGCCGAGGGCCAGGCCTTGCAGCAGCAGTTGCTTCAGGCGGCTGGCAACATGGCCTTGCTCGGCCCCAACTGCTACGGCTTGCTCGACTACCTGCACAGCTCCGCGCTGTGGCCGGTGGCGCATGGCGGCAAACCGGTGGAGAAGGGCGTCGCTGTCCTGACCCAAAGCGGCAACTTTGCTTATAACTTATCGATGAGCGACCGCTCACTGCCGGTGGCCTACATGGCCTCGGTCGGCAATCAGGCGCAACTGGGCGTTGCCGAATTGATGGACGTGCTGCTCGACGAGCCGCGAGTCACTGCCATCGGCTTGCACCTCGAAGGTCTGAAAAACGTCCCGGGTTTTGCCCGCGCCGCGCACAAGGCCTTGGAGAAAGGCATTCCGATCATCGCCCTGAAAACCGGCGTGTCGCAGATCGGTGCCGAACTGGCGCTCAGTCACACCAGCTCACTGTCCGGTTCTGATGCGCTGTACGACAGTCTGTTTGCGCGCCTCGGCGTGATCCGCGTCAGTGGCCCGGTGAGTTTTGTCGAAACCCTGAAAGCGGCGGCGTGCGGCAAGCTGCCGACGGGCAACAGTCTGATCGCGTTGGCCTGTTCGGGCGGTGATGCCGGGCTGATTGCCGACTACGCCGAACGCAACGACCTGACCTTGCCGACACTCGATGAGGGTCAGCGAGAAGAGCTGGCGCACGTGCTGCCAAGCTACGCCAACCTGGTCAATCCGCTGGATTTCACCACGGCGATCTGGGGTGACGGCGAAGCCTTGAATCGCATGCTCGACAGCGCCCTGCGCACCGAAGCCGATGCAGCGATGCTGGTGCTCGATTACCCGGCGCAATTTACCGGCGAACGCAAGGAATGCGACCTGCTGCTGGAGTTGTATTGCGCCGCCCTGGTCCGCCACGGCAAAACCGGTTTTGTCACCTCGGCGTTCCCGGAATTGCTGCCGGCCCATGCTCGCGAACGTCTGCATGCCCAAGGCGTGTCGGCGTTGCAAGGCGTGGAAGACGGGCTGACCGCGTGGGGCCGAATTGCGGGCTATCAACGCAATCGCCAGGCGCTGCTGGCGCTCGGTGAATCGGCGCTGGTTCCGCATTGCCCGCAAGCGCTGGAAGGCGAAGGTCGCTTGCTCAATGAATGGGATTCCAAAAAAGCCTTGCGCGCCTTTGGCCTGCCGACGCCGAACGGCGTATTGAGCACCCCGGACAACGCATTGAGTGACGCCAATGCACTGGGTTATCCGCTGGTATTGAAAGCGGTCAGTGCCCAACTGCCGCACAAAACCGAAGCCGGCGCCGTGGCGTTGAACCTCAAGGACGCCGCGGCCCTGAGCGCCGCACTGGAAAAAATGCGCGCGAGCATTGCCGATTACGCGCCGCAGGTGCCGTTCGATCAGGTGCTGCTGGAACCGATGGCCACACCGCCGTTAGCCGAATTGATTGTCGGCATCAAACGCGAAAACGACTTCGGCCTGGCGCTGGTCATCGGTGCGGGCGGGATTCTGGTGGAGTTGCTCAAGGACAGCCGCAGCCTGCTGCTGCCGACCACCGATGGCGCCATTCGCCAAGCGTTGTTGAGCCTGCGCAGTGCCCCGTTGCTGCAAGGTTTTCGCGGTCGTGAAGCGGCGGATCTGGACGCGCTGGTGGCGGCGATTCGTGCGGTGGCCGATTACGCCTGCGAGAACGCCGGGCAGTTGCTGGAACTCGATGTGAACCCATTGTTGGTCGGTGCCCATGGCACGACTGCGGTCGATGCGTTGATTCGCCTCGGCCACGAGTGAGGAAGTGAACATGCAAAGCACAACATTGACCGGCGGCCAGGCCCTGGTGCGTCTTCTGGCCAACTACGGCGTCGACACCGTGTTCGGCATTCCCGGCGTACACACGCTGGAGTTGTATCGCGGCTTGCCCGGCAGCGGCATTCGTCATGTGCTGACTCGCCACGAGCAAGGCGCCAGTTTCATGGCCGACGGCTACGCGCGGGTCAGCGGCAAACCGGGCGTGTGCTTCATCATCACCGGGCCGGGCGTGACCAACGCCGCGACCGGCATCGGCCAGGCGTATGCCGACTCGATTCCGATGCTGGTGATTTCCAGCGTCAACCACACGGCCAGCCTCGGTAAAGGCTGGGGGTGTCTGCACGAAACTCAGGACCAGCGCGCAATCACCGCGCCGATCACCGCGTTCTCGGCGGTGGCGCTCAGTGCCGAAGACCTGCCCGAGTTGATCGCCCGTGCCTACGCGGTGTTCGACAGCGAACGTCCGCGCCCGGTGCACATCTCGGTGCCGCTCGACGTGTTGTCCGCAAAAATCACCCGCGACTGGAGCAATGAAGTGGTGCGTCGCCCAAGCCGTGGCGTACCGGCAGCCACGGCGCTGGACCAGGCTGTGGCCAAGCTGCAAAGCGCGAAGCGGCCGATGATCATCGCTGGCGGTGGCGCATTGAATGCGCAGCAGCAAGTGCACGAACTCAGCACCCGGCTCGCCGCGCCGCTGTTCACCAGCGTTGCCGGTAAAGGCCTGTTGCCGCCGGATGCACCATTGAATGCCGGCTCGACCCTGTGCGTGGAGCCGGGCTGGCAACTGATCGCCGAGGCCGACGTGGTGCTGGCCGTCGGCACCGAAATGGCCGACACCGATTTCTGGCGCGAGCGTCTGCCACTGAATGCCCAACTGCTTCGCGTGGACATCGACCCGCGCAAGTTCAACGATTTCTACCCATGCACGGTGGCGCTGCAAGGCGACGCGCAACACACCCTCACCGCATTGCTGGAACGTCTGTCGCCCGCCAGGCGCGATGCCAGCGCAGCGATCGCGTCTGTCGCCGCACTGCGTGAAGCGGTGCAAAACAGCCACGGCCCGTTGCAGTCGATCCACCAGGCGATTCTCGAACGGATCGCTGCCGAGCTGCCGGACGATGCTTTCATCAGCACCGACATGACCCAGCTGGCCTACACCGGCAACTACGCCTTCAACAGCCTGGCGCCTCGCAGCTGGTTGCATCCCACCGGTTACGGCACGTTGGGTTACGGCTTGCCGGCGGGCATCGGCGCCAAGTTCGGCGCACCGCAGCGGCCTGGGCTGGTGCTGGTTGGAGACGGCGGTTTTCTCTACACCGCGCAAGAACTGGCCACCGCCGTCGAAGAGCTGGACAGCCCGCTGGTGGTGTTGCTCTGGAACAACGACGCGTTGGGGCAGATTCGCGACGACATGATTGGGCTGGATATCGAGCCGATTGGCGTGCTGCCGCGCAACCCGGACTTTGCCGCCCTTGGCCGCGCGTTCGGTTGCACCGTGAGCGAGCCGCAGAGCCTGGCCGAACTGCAAACCGATTTGCGCCATGGCTTCAAGCGCAACGGCGTGACCCTGATCGAACTCAAGCATGCGTGCGCGCTCTGACTGCCATTTTTTACAGGGCTTTTTTAAGGGGATGGGGCCATGCGCTTTTCCGATCTGACTCAACGTATCGCCGGTGACGGCGCCGCCGCCTGGGACATTCATTACCGTGCATTGGCGCTGCAAGAGCAGGGTGAGGACATTCTGCTGCTGTCAGTTGGCGACCCGGATTTCGACACGCCGGTGCCGATTGTGCAGGCGGCCATCGACAGCCTGTTGTCCGGCAATACCCACTACGCCGACGTACGCGGCAAACGTGCACTGCGTGAAAGCATCGCCCGGCATTACGGCAAACGCAGCGGCCAGCACGTCTCGGCGGAGCAGGTTACTGTGCTCGCCGGGGCGCAATGTGCGTTGTTCTGCGTGGCTCAGTGCGTACTGAATCCAGGCGATGAAGTGATCGTCGCCGAACCGATGTACGTCACCTATGAAGCGGTGTTCGGTGCCTGTGGCGCAGTGGTGATTCCAGTGCCAGCGCGCTCGGAGAACGGTTTTCGGGTACTGCCCGAAGACGTCGCCGCACGCATCACGCCGCGTACTCGGGCGCTGGTGCTCAACAGTCCGCACAACCCGTCGGGCGCCAGTTTGCCGCGCGCCACGTGGCAAGCGTTGGCGCAGCTGTGCATCACCCACGACCTGTGGCTGATTTCCGATGAGGTCTACAGCGAGTTGCTTTACAACGGCGAACACATCAGCCCGGCCAGTCTGCCGGGCATGGCCGAGCGCACCGCAACGCTGAACAGTTTGTCGAAATCCCATGCCATGACCGGCTGGCGCATCGGCTGGTCGATCACGCCACCCGCCCTAGCCGCGCACCTGGAAAACCTGGCGCTGTGCATGCTCTACGGTTTGCCGGATTTCGTGCAGGACGCCGCCGTCGTCGCGCTGGAAAGCAATCTGCCGGAACTGGAAGCGATGCGCGAAGCCTATCGCCAACGTCGCGATCTGGTCTGCGAATGCCTGGCCGACTGCCCCGGCGTGCGCGCCTTGAAACCCGATGGCGGAATGTTCGTGATGGTCGATGTCCGCGACACCGGGCTCAGTGCCCAAGCGTTTGCCGACCGCTTGCTCGACCGTCATGGCGTCTCGGTCCTGGCCGGTGAAGCCTTCGGCCCGAGCGCTGCCGGGCATATCCGACTGGGGCTGGTGTTGGGCGCAGAACCCTTGCGTGATGCCTGCCAACGAATCACCCGTTGCGCCACTGAACTGATGGAAGCCCAAGTCTATGCATAATCACAAGACGCTGTTTATCGATGGCCGCTGGCAAACGCCTTCGGGGCAAGGCATCGCCGAGGTGATCAACCCGGCCACTGAAGAAGTCGCCGGTTCGGTGCCGCTGGGCGATGAGCGCGATGTCGACAACGCGGTGGCCGCCGCGCGCCGGGCGTTCGGTCCATGGTCGCGCACACCGTCAAGCGTTCGCGCCGGTTACCTGCGCGCGCTCGCCGAGCAACTGCACACGCGGGCCGACGAGATGGCCGCGGTGATCACCACTGAACTGGGGATGCCGGTGCAATGGTGTCGCTCGGTTCAGGTCGACGGGCCCATCATCGGCCTGGAGCAATACGTCGAACTCGCCGGCTTGATGGATGAAGTGCGCGAGGTCGGCAATTCGCTGGTGATCCGCGAGGCGGTCGGTGTGTGCGCCTTCATCAACCCGTGGAATTACCCGCTGCATCAACTGATCGGCAAGCTGGCTCCGGCACTGGCCGCCGGTTGCACCGTGGTGGTCAAGCCGAGTCAGGAAACGCCGCTGCACGCCTTTTTGCTGGCGCAGATGATTGAAGCCATCGGCTTGCCGGCGGGGGTGTTCAACCTGGTCAGCGGACCGGGTTCGAAGGTCGGCGAAGCACTGGCCAAACACCCGGACGTGGACATGGTCTCGTTCACCGGCTCCACCGGCGCCGGGGTTCGCGTGGCGCAGGCGGCAGCGCCTTCGGTGAAGCGTGTGTGCCTGGAACTGGGCGGCAAGTCGGCATTGTTGATTGCCGAAGACGCGGACCTTGCTGCCGCGGTGCGCTACGGCGTGCAGGACGTGATGATCAACTCCGGGCAGACCTGCACCGCGTTGACCCGCATGTTGCTGCCCGCCAGTCGTTATGCCGAGGCCGTGGAACTGGCCATCGCCGAAACCCAAAGCCTGCGCATGGGCGATCCGCTGGACCCGCAGAGTTTCCTCGGGCCGATGTGTTCGGCGGCGCAACGGCGCACCGTGCGTGACTACATTCAGGTCGGTCAACAGGAAGGCGCGCGACTGCTGTGTGGCGGCGATACGGCGCACGCCTTCGAGCGCGGTTACTACGTCAGCCCGACGCTGTTCGCCGATGTCGACAACCGCATGCGCATCGCCCAGGAAGAAATCTTCGGTCCGGTGCTGTGCCTGATTCCTTACGCCGATGAAGCGCAAGCGATTCAGATCGCCAACGATTCGCCGTTCGGCTTGTCCAGCGGCGTCTGGGCCGCCAGCACTGAGCGCGCCTTGCACCTTGGGCGTCAGTTGCGCGCCGGGCAGTGCTTTCTCAACGGCGCGGCGTTCAATTATCAGGCGCCGTTCGGTGGCTATAAACAGTCGGGCAATGGCCGGGAATGGGGAGAGGAGGGGCTCAACGAGTTTGTCGAAGTGAAGGCGATCCAGGTGTGACGTGAAGCGTTATCGCCCTCAAATTCAAAACCTGTCAGCGTCTAGGGAATTGCCATGAAAGTATTGATTGTCCACGCCCATCCGGAGCCGAAATCCTTCACCGCCGCACTGCGTGACCAAGCGGTGGCGACACTCGAAGCCCAAGGGCATGAGGTCCAGGTCAGCGACCTGTACGCGATGAACTGGAACCCGGTGGCCAGCGCCGATGACTTTTCCTCGCGGGAAAACCCCGAGTACCTGGTGTATGCGCTGGAGCAACGCCTGGGCGTGAAGAGCCAGTCGCTGGCGCCGGACATCCAGCAAGAGCTCGACAAACTGTTGTGGGCTGACCTGCTGATTCTGAACTTCCCGATTTTCTGGTTCTCGACTCCTGCCATCCTCAAGGGCTGGATTGATCGGGTGCTGGTGTCGGGTATCTGCTACGGCGGCAAGCGCTTTTATGACCAGGGCGGGTTGAGTGGCAAAAAGGCGCTGGTGTCCATCACCTTGGGCGGCCGTGAGCATATGTTCGGTGACGGCGCGATTCACGGTCCGCTGGAAGACATGTTGCGGCCGATCCTGCGCGGCACGCTGGCCTATGTCGGGTTTGACGTGCTGGAGCCGTTCGTGGCCTGGCATGTGCCGTACATCAGCGACGAGGCTCGCAAGGATTTCCTGCAGAGTTTCCAGCAGCGACTGGAACACCTGAGTGATGATCAGCCGATGCAGTTTGCGCGGTTGTCGCAGTTTGATGATGGGTTGTATCCGTTGCCTGGCTAATGGGGGCTTTGACCAGGGTTGAGGGTGTTCTTTCGGCCCTCTTCGCGAGCTCAACCTAAAATGCCGAAGCTGTTCACAGTCGCTGAACAGTTTCGGCATTGGCCTCAGGTTTAGATCTCCTTCACCGGCGTCTCACCCTCGACCCCTTTGATCAACCCGATGGCGTGCAGGCAATCCGCCTTGTTCACATACGACTCGCCACTGGCGATCGTCTCGTGGTTCCCCGCCCTCAAGCGCCAGCGCCATTGTCCTTTTCCGGTGCTCGGCGTGCCTTTGGATTGCCTGTAAATCTCGAAATACATTCTGCTCGCTCCATGCGATGGGTAATTGCGACAACCTGTGTGACGCATCGGGGGCAAGCCTAGCGGAGCTGGCTTTTTTGACCATCAGGCATTTGTTTCCAGGCATTTGAAAATATTTCAGCACGCGCAACCGGGCCGGCGCGAATGGCCAAACCCCCCGCAGTTTCGCCCTTGCATCACCTCCCTCGGTCCTGCTTAATACGACACGGCTCATGGCGTCGATCAGCGGTCGGCGACCTCGGATTGTAGAAAAACCACTATAAAAAAGAGCAATCAATTGACTCATCAGCACGGAACGCAACTGGCCGGGCATTTGCAGCTTTCGCTCGTGATACCGGTATTCAACGAAGCGGCGACCATTGATTTGTTCATCGCGCGGATCACTGACGTCTTCAAGGAAGAAACGCTGGTCAGTCTTGAAATGGTGTTCGTCAACGACGGCAGCACCGACACCACGCTCGACCTGCTGCTGGAACGTCAACAGACCGATTCGCGCCTTCGCGTTGTCGATCTGAGTCGCAATTTCGGCAAGGAAGCGGCCCTGACCGCAGGCTTGCAGACCGCCACCGGCCAGGTGGTGGTGCCGATCGATGTCGATTTGCAGGACCCGCCTGAAGTCATCCTCGAAATGATCGCCCGCTGGCGTGAAGGCTATGAAGTGGTGCTGGGCCATCGTGTGAGTCGCAAGACCGACTCCTGGGCCAAGCAAACCTCGGCCAACTGGTTCTATCGCCTGCACAACAAAATTGCTGAGCAGCACCTTCCGGAAAACGTTGGCGATTTTCGGCTGATGGACCGCTGCGTGGTGGATGCCTTGCAAACCTTGCCCGAGTCCCGGCGCTTCATGAAAGGCCTGTTTGCCTGGGTCGGATTTCGCACCACCTACGTGAACTACGAGCGTCTCGAGCGGGTCGCCGGGGCGAGCAAATTCAACGGCTGGCGCTTGTGGAACTTCGCGCTGGAAGGCATCACCAGTTTCAGCACGGAACCGCTGCGCATCTGGACGTATCTGGGGCTGTTCGTTTCGCTGATCTCTTTTTCGTTCGCCATTTTTATCATCTTGCGCACCTTGATCTCCGGTGTCGATCTGCCGGGTTATGCCTCGCTGATGGTCGCCGTCACTTTTCTCGGCGGCCTGCAATTGATCGGCATCGGCGTGCTGGGTGAATACCTGGGCCGGACCTACATCGAGTCAAAACGCCGCCCGGTGTATCTGGTGCGGCGAGTCTATGACCCCAAGGACTGAACCATGGATCTCAAGGAAACCGACATCCTCGGTTCAAGCATCGACCAGCATTGGTATTACGCCTCCAAAGCGGCGGCCACGACGCGCATGCTGGGCAACACGCCGATCAAAAAGATTCTCGACGTGGGCGCCGGCTCCGGGTTCTTTTCCCACCATTTACTGACGCACTCAGCGGCCCGTGAAGCGTGGTGTGTCGACATCAGCTACGACGCCGATTCGGACGCCACAACTGTCGGTAAACCGGTGCATTACCGTCGCGGCATCGACTCGGTGGACGCCGATCTGGTGCTGCTGATGGACGTGTTGGAACATGTCGATGACGACGTCGAATTGCTCAAGGCCTACGTCGATAAAGTCCCTTCCGGCAGCCGTTTCCTGATGACGGTGCCGGCGTTCCAGTTTCTCTGGAGTGGGCACGATGACTTCCTCGAACACAAGCGCCGCTATACCTTGCCGCAGCTTGAGACAGTGGCTCGGGATGCCGGATTGAACGTGAAGCAGGGGGCTTACTATTTCGGTCTGGTGTTCCCGATTGCCGCCACCCTGCGCTTGCTGCCCAGCGGTGCGCAACCCTCGCCACCGCGTTCGCAGCTCAAGCAGCACCATCCGCTGGTGAATACGATGTTGAAGACGCTGTGCAGCGTCGAACTGCCATTCATGGGCGCGAATCGCCTGGCCGGGCTGACGGTGTTTGTCCTGGCGCAGAAGCCGTGACGTCAGCCGAAAAATCCGCCTTGATCCAGCGTGGCCTGCGTTTTGCCGTGACCGGGTTGTTCGTCACGGCCCTGCACGCGCTGGTGGCCGTGTTGTTCATCAACTACGTGTTGCCTCTGCCGCCCTTGGCCAACGGCGCGGCGTTCGCCGTGGCGACCGTGGTGTCTTACCTGATCAATACCACCTGGAGCTTTTCCGCCCGGCTGCACGGGCAAACGTTGCTGCGCTTCATGATGGTTTCAGTTGCCGGTTTTCTGCTGGCGATGCTGGTGGCCTGGGCCGCGCAAATGGCCGGGCTGCATTATTTGCTGGGGATCGGCGCGGTGGCGCTGACCATTCCGGCCTTCACCTTTGTATTGCATAACTTCTGGACGTATCGATGAAGGATTTCGCTAAACGCCTGCCGCTCAACCTGGTACCCCTGTTGATCGGTGTTGTGGCCTTTTTCCTCGTCGTCGGGCCTAGGGCGCTGAACCCGCTCAACATTGCGTGGCTGGGCAACGGTGACCCGGCGACGCATTATCTGGGCTGGGTGTTTTTCCGACAGTCACCCTGGAGCTTTCCCATCGGGCTCAATCCGTCCTACGGGCTGGAGCTGGGCAACGGCATCATTTTTTCTGATTCCAATCCGCTGCTGGCCTTCCTGTTCAAACCGTTCGCCTCGCTGTTGCCTATGCCTTTTCAGTACTTCGGCCTCTGGTTCCTGACCTGTTTCGTCCTGCAGGCGTGGTTCGCCTGGAAACTGGTCGGGCTGGTGACTTCGCACGTGGGTGTACGGGCCGTGAGTACGGCGTTGTTCCTTTTTGTTCCGCCGATGCTCATGCGCATGCCCTTTCATTTGTCCCTGGGCGGGCATTTTCTGGTGCTGGCCTCGTTGTACCTGGGGCTGCATCCGCAACTGCAGCGTCGACATCTGAAATGGGGCGCGTTGCTGGCGGCGGCCGCGTTGGTCCACGCGTACTTTCTGGCAATGGTTGCAGTGATCTGGATTGCCAATCTCGCTGCCGGTTGGTCCAGGAAAAAACTGACGCTACGGTCGGCGTTAACCGAATTCATCGCGCTGTTTTCGTTGGTCAGCTTCTGCTGTTGGCAGGCGGGCTATTTTTCGGTGGGCGGCGACAGCGCGGTATCCGATGGTTTTGGCATGTACGCCATGAACCTGCTGTCACTGATCGATCCGGGGAACTGGTCCTATTTACTGAAGGATCTGCCCGGTGTTCAAGGGTTCGGTGACGGCGAAGGATTTGCCTTTCTGGGACTTGGGCTGATCGCGCTGGGCATCTGTGCCATGGTCGGTTTACTGCAAGGCGATACCGGCTTCGGGCAACAATTGCGGCGCCGACCCTTTTTACTGTTGGCGATGGTGGGGCTGACTGTTTTCGCGATTTCAAACCATGTGGCTATGGGCTTGCTGGAGTTCACCTATCCGCTGCCGCCGGTGGTGATTTCCATCGCCAACATCTTCCGCGCCTCGGGGCGAATGTTCTGGCCGGTGTACTACGCGATTATCTTCGCCATCATTTTCCTGGTAATTCGCGCCAATACACCACGCACCGCTGTGAGCTTGCTGTCACTGGCGCTACTGATTCAGGTGCTGGACACCCACGCCGGCTGGGTGGCCGTTCGCAAGCAATTGATGGTTGAACCTGCTTCGAAGTGGGCGTCGCCCATGGTCGATCCGTTCTGGGAAAGCGCGGCGGCCCATTACAAGAACATTCGCTGGATCGTTCCACAGAATCTCTCCCCTCACTGGATGGCGTTGGCTGATTTTGCCGGTGCCCATGGCATGGCAACGAATGCGGTTTACCTTGGGCGAATGGATGCTGCCAATTGGAAACGCGCCGACCGGGAGACTGCTGGGGTAATGGCGTCTGGAAAGTATGATGCCGACACGTTGTACCTGCTGGATGAGCGTGCGCTGCTTCAGGCCGTGATGAACGTTGATACCCAAAAGGATCTGTTTACCCGAATAGACGGATTTACGGTGCTTGCACCGGGATGGAAACAATGCGGTGCTTGCTTGCAGATGAACACGCCAGTTAACCCGCTCGCGGTGATACCCGCCCTTGAAACCGGACAAAAAACGCTATTCAGTTACGGCAGCAAGGGGAGAGCGTTTCTGGCCAGGGGCTGGTCCGATTCCGAGCTCTGGGGCACCTGGTCCGAAGGTCCCGACGCCGAAGTCATGTTCCGGGTACCGGTGCCCGTGCATTCCTTGCGTCTGGAGGCCACGGCGTTTCTCCCTCCCGGGCATGCTGGCCAAAGTGTTGTCATCAGCATCAACGGCATTGCGGCTTTGAAGACCCAACTTCAGCAGGCCGATGGCAACATTGTCGATGTGCGCCTCACCACCGAAATGCAAGAACGGGTGTCGAGTCAGGGTGTATTGAGTTTGCACATGCAGTTCGCCGACGCCGTCAGCCCGAAACAGTTCGGGATAGGCGAGGACGCCCGACAACTCGCATTCGGATTGAAGACCCTGACGGTCAATTGAGAGCCGACGCACGTAGACGCCCCCGTCGCGCCTTTCTACACTGCCTGAAGTGTTGAAGAGCGGGGGCAAGGAATGAATCGCAACGAACTGCGCAAGGCTGACATCAACCTGATGGTGGTGTTCGAAACGTTGATGCTTGAGCGCAATGTCACGCGGGTGGCGGAGAAGCTGTTTCTCGGCCAGCCGACCATCAGTTCCGCGCTTAACCGCTTGCGGACGATGTTCAACGATCCGCTGTTCATTCGGGTCGGCCATCGCATGGAACCGACGGCGAGGGCCGAGGAGATCATTCTGCACCTGTCGCCGGCGCTGGATTCGTTGTCGGTGGCCTTGAGCCTGACCCACGATTTCGACCCGGCCAGCAGCACCATGACCTTTCGCATCGGGCTGTCGGACGATGTCGAGTTCGGCCTGCTGCCGCCGCTGCTGCGCGCTTTGCGCCAGGAAGCGCCGAAGGTGGTGTTTGTGGTTCAGCATGTCGATTACTGGCGCATTCCCGACTTGCTGGCCTCCGGCGATATCACGGTCGGCATCAGCCAGACTCGCGGCTTGCCGGCCAACGCCAAGCGCAAGTTGTTGCGGCACATCCAGCCGAGCATTTTGCGCGCCGATGCCTCGGACACCCCGCTGACCCTCGATGAATATTGCGCCCGCCCGCACGTGTTGGTGTCGCACACCGCCAACGTCAGCGGCTATGCCGATGAATGGCTGGCGGAGATCGGCCGCACGCGTCAGGTCGTGCTGTCGGTGCCGCAATACAGTTCGTTGCCGGCCCTGCTCGCCGGCACCGACCTCATCGCCAGCCTGCCGGATTACACTGCCGAGGCGATGGCGGCCTCAGGGCAACTGTTTAAGGAACCCTTTCCGTTCAAGACGCCGACGCTGGACCTGTCCATGGTCTGGCTCAGTCATGTCGATACCGATCAGGCCGAACGCTGGTGGCGCTCACGGTTGGAGGCGTTCATGAGTGAGCGTCTTGAGTCGCCGATCTGAAATTTGCCAGGCAGGGTCGCTGACTCATTCGGACCGATAGTTTAGTGATCAAGCCACCGGAATATGGATGTCCCGTGACTGACACTTTTCCCCTATTTGCAGCTTTTGATCCTCGGTGTACGGCTGCCCCTGCCGATCAATCAGATAGAACACCTCGAATAGATACTGTTTACCGCCCTGGCTGACGCAACGAAATGAAGTGTTGGGTGGAAACAGCGCTTTTAATGAGTCCAGATCCAGCGATTTACCCTGAAACTGGGTGAAGTCCGGATTGTATTTGACCGCGCTACGCAAATTCACAAAGTCCTCGAAATATTGTATTTGGCTGGTGCCATAGCAAGTGCCATGTTTCTTCCATTCGTGTTTCATCAGGTATTCGGGCGATTCGGTGACAATTTTAGAAAAAACCTTATCGGCCATTGCCTGGTCCTGGACTGTTTTGGACAGTTCGCAAACCGCCCCGGTCTGATCACACCCCACTGACTTGGTACAAAAGGAAGGGTGGCGATTGGCCGATTGGTCAGTGCTGTTGTAATAAGCCCAGATGCCGTGGGTGTAGAAGAGGTTTTTCGGTTTGTCGCAGCCTGCAGTGGCTGGCTTCAACATGCAAAATGTTGGCTGCCAAGTGACGGCATAGGCGAGGTAGTCAAATTTGGCGCTAGGTACTGCCTCCATGCTTTCTTCACCTGGATCCAGAGCGTGAGCGCAGAGAGAAATAGCAGACAGGGCCATTGAGGCATAAAGACGGTTCATGGTGTTCGATCCTTGAAACTGTATGTTTTCGGATTACCTCCTCACTGCTTGAGAGGACGCTTGCAGTGTCAGCGTCATGATCAATCAACGGCACACTTCTAATTTCAGACCTGATCTGGAAACACTAGTACAGTACGGGGCATTGGGAGATCCAAGTGGATGTACGGCTAGCGTCGCCACCCCTTTGTTTGAGTACTGCAATTTAATCAGGAGCCAAACCATGCCCCACCTGCACATGGAATACACCGCCAACCTGCCCGAGCTGAACGCCGACGTGGCGTTGATTCGGCTCAACAATGCATTGGTGGCTTCCGGTCAGTTTGCTGCGGAGTTCGACATCAAGAGCCGCGCGGTGAAGGTCGAGACCTTCAAGGTCGGCACGGCGATGGGGGAGCGGGCGTTTGTGCATGTGAAGCTGGCGCTGCTGAGCGGTCGCCCGCCGCAGATCAAACAGCAGTTGTCCGAAAGCCTGCTGACCGTGGTGCAGGAGCTGTGTGAATGGCCGACGGGGGTTGAAGTCCAGTTGTGCGTGGAGATCCTCGACATCGATCGAGAGTCCTACACCAAGACGGCCATCGGCCACTGAGTTTCAGGCCATTTCCTGCTCGGCGCAGGCCATGATCACTTGCTCGCGCAGCCAGGTGTTGGCGCTGTCCTGATCGACGCTTTGACTCCACAGCATGTCCAGGGTGAAACCCGGCAGGCCGTTGGGTGCTTCGCAGTGATTGAAGATCGCCTCGTTGGCCAGCAATTGCTGGAGGCGACGGGGCAATGTCAGGATGAAATCGGTGCCGGTGATCATTTTCAGCGCTGCGCTGTAGCTGTTGGAGCGCGCGACAATCTGCCGTTTGTGCGCCTGTCGCGCCAGCCAGCCATCGACCATGTTGGTGGTGGACGTCCACGGCGTCGGAAACACATGCCGGCGTTCGACAAACGCTTTCAGGCTTAAACGTGGCTCCAATGGTGTGGCGCGTTTGTCGAAGACGCAGACCAGGTCATCTTCCAGCAGCAGCCGGGATTTGAAGTCGGTGTGGCTGCGATGAAAATGCGGGCCGAAGCAAATCACCAGATCGAGGCTGCCATCGCGCAGGTCTTCGGTCGGGATATCGGTTTCGAACTTGTGCATGTTGACCATCACCGGCAGGTCGGCGAAATCGAAGCTTTTCAACAGGCGCGGCAGGATCAACTGCTCGAAGTATTCCGGCGCGCAGACATTGAACGTGACCGGTTGCAAGGTCGGATCGAACGCGTGAGCGCCGGCGTGGCAGAGGTTGATGCTTTCGAGGATCTTCAGCACATGCGGGTACATGGTGCTGGCTTTGTACGTGGGGCGCATACCCGTGCGGGTATTGATGAATAACTCGTCTTCAAAACTGGTGCGCAGTTTTTTCAGGCAGTAACTCACGGTGGACTGGCTGACGCAGAGCGCCTCCGACACACCGGTGACGCTGCTTTGCTCATACACGGCGACAAACACCATGAGGTCCTGCATATCGAGCTTTCTAAGCAAGTTACTGTTCAGCATCCGTTCCGTCTCGCTGTGCTCCTTGCGCTGACTGTGCGCAAACGTGTACGAATGATCCTAACGGAACGATGGTGCCAGGAGAATGCCCTGTAGGACGTTTCATGGTCGGTTGTGGGACAGAAAATGTTACGAACACGACGTGTGAATTTAATCCCACAAATCATGGCCGAAGGCCTTTACCCCTGAACGACGGCAGGCACCGCACGGCGGCTCGACATCAGCAGCGCCAACAGGCCGATGTGAGCGGCGGTGAATCCGGAGGATCTCAGGGGGGCGGTTGCGGGTCAGTGAATGTGTCGGGCGTAATGCCGCGGATTGAAGCGCAGGGCCATCAGAATCATCAGCGCCATGACACCGGTCAGGCACCACCAGGCCCATTCGAAACTGCCCAACTGATCGCGGACCATCCCGGCCATCAGCGGCGACAGGCCGGCGATCAGGTAGCCGATGCCTTGTACGAAGGCCGTCAGCCCACCGGCGCGTTGCGGGTTGTCGAGGTGATCCAGCGACACAATCAGGCTCATCGGGAACAGGCCGCCAATGCCCAATCCCAGCAGGCATGGCCAGAGCAGGCTGAAGTGTTGCGGGCTGAGGATCAGCCCGCAGAAACCGGCCATGATCAGCGCCAGCAACACCACCAGCACCAGGCGCCGGTCACGGCTGCGGTTGGCGATGGCGGGGGTTATCAGCCCGGACAACACTTCCATGGCCGTCAAAAAGCCCAGCAGCAAACCGGCATTCTGTTCGCTCCAACCCTTTCCCACGTAGTAGGGCGCCAACCAGGCCAGCACACAGGTGTAGGACGCGGTGCCCAAACCGAAGAAGATTGCGAGTAACCAGGCGCGGGAATTGGCGAAGAAGGATGTCTTTCGTGGTGCCTGCGCCTTCAGTGTCGGTGCCTTCTGGCGTCCGGCCGTCCAGAACAGCAATGCCACCAGGGCCAGCACCGCCCAGATTGCCAGCCCCACCCGCCAACTGCCGGTGCGGGTCATCACCAGGGGTGCAAACGATGCCGCTATCGCCGCACCGCCCATGATCGACGTCACGTAGAGCCCCATGCACACGGCAACGTTGTCGCTGAAGCGGGATTTGATCAGGGCCGGCATCAAGGCCTGGATCAGCGCAATCCCCATGCCGGCCAGCATGGCGCTGAGGATCAGTTCGACTGCGGAGTCCACGAACAACCGCGACACCGTGGCCAAGCCAATGATCAGCAGCGATATCACCACCGTGCGCTGTTCACCGAGGCGTTGGCTGATGCTCAGGCCAAAGAACATCGCCAGGCCCATGGCCATGACGGGCAGCATGGTCAGCAGCGAGGCCAGGCTGAAATTCAACGGGATGTCCCCGCGAATACCCGACAGCAACGGCCCGACGGCCGCCATCGACGGCCGCAGGTTCAGGCCGACAAGAATGATGCTGACCATCAGCCAGAGGGCAGGGCGGGAAGTGGCGCGAACGTTTTCCATCAATCGGACCTTGAATAATCAGGAGCCGATTAGGCGCGCGAGGTCTGAAGGCCGCAAATCAGATAGTCCGTAGTGGTATTTAAAAATTAAATACCTGCGCCACAACACAGTCCCCCTGTGGGAGCGGGCTTGCTCGCGAAAGCGGTGTGTCAGTCGACACATCTGCTGCCTGACACACCGCCTTCGCGAGCAAGCCCGCTCCCACAGGGATGGTGAGTGAGTCACGGATGATTGTTTAGTCAGCCCACACCCAAAGTTCGTCAAATCCCGATTTAACGACCTGACCGCCCGTGTGACGCTGCTCATCTGTTTCCTGCGGTCATTTCTATGGACGGTTGCCCCGTCGCACTTCCCTCCGAATTAGCCTTCTGGGCGCTATGGCACTGTCGCCACGCGCGCCCACCGGATTCCTGCCTTTCCCGTTGATTCTTCTGACAGGTCCCGCGCTGTGCGTCGGGACCAAACCGGCAGCGCCTGCGCGTTTGCCTGACGCGGAACAAGAGAACTTCCATGAGCAGTGCCACAACCTCTTTCGCCACCAAGCAAGAAGCCCTGACCTTTCTGGAACAGAACCCGGATATCGAGATGTTCGAGTTGTTCATCCTCGACAACAACGGCGTGCCTCGGGGCAAGTTGCTGCATCGCGATGAACTGCTGGCGGTGTATGAAAGCGGGCGGCCGTTGCCGAGCACCATTCTCGGCCTGACCATCAACGGTGACGACGTGGAAAACTCGGGCCTGGTCTGGGATGTCGGCGACATCGATTGCCGGGCGTACCCGATCAGCGGCAGTTTGACGCGCATGCCATGGCGGTTGATTCCGACGGCGGCGGTGCAGGTCAGCATGCATCCGAAGGAAGGCATGCCCGCGACGATTGCCGACCCTCGGCACCTGCTGGCGAAGGTGATCGAAGGCTTGCAGGCCGACGGTTATTACCCGGTGATGGCGGCGGAGCTGGAGTTCTATTTGCTCGATCAGCAGCGCGACAGCAACGGTCGGCCGCAACCGGCGCGGGACGTCGATGGCGGGCGACCGCGTTCGACGCAAGTTTACGGATTGCGTGAGCTGGAGCAGATCGAGCCGTTTCTGGCGGATCTCTACAGTGCCTGCAAATTGCAGGGCATTCCGGCGCGCACGGCGATATCCGAATACGCACCGGGGCAAGTGGAAATCACCCTCGAACACCGCACCGACGCCCTGCAGGCGATGGATGAAGCGGTGCGCTACAAACGGCTGGTCAAAGGCGTCGCGCACAAACACGGGATGGCCGCCTGCTTTATGGCCAAACCGTTCGATGACCTGGCGGGCACCGGTATGCACATGCACGTCAGCCTGGCGGACAAGAACGGCAACAACCTGTTCGCCAGCGAGTCCCCGGACGGCACGCCGCTGCTCAAACACGCGGTCGGCGGCATGCTCAGTACCTTGCTCGATTCGTTGCTGCTGTTCTGCCCGAACGCCAACTCTTACCGTCGATTCCAGACCAACAGTTACGCGCCGCTGGCAGCGACCTGGGGCGTCGACAACCGCACCGTGAGTTTGCGGGTTCCCGGCGGGCCGGCATTCTCCCGGCACATCGAGCACCGCATCTGCGGCGCCGACGCCAACCCGTATCTGGCGGCCGCGGCAATTCTGGCCGGCATCCATCGCGGCATTCGCGAACAACTCGACCCGGGCGCACCCGTGGAAGGCAATGGTTACGCCCAGGCCACGGAGTTGTTGCCAACCGATTGGCTGACCACGTTGCGGGCGCTGGAAGGTTCGAACTGGGCGCGGGAGGCGTTCGGCGGTGAATTCCTCGGCGTGTACCTGGCGGTGAAACGCGCCGAGTATCGGCAGTTCATGGGCGAGGTCGGCGAGCAGGATTGGCGTTGGTATTTGCATCAGGCCTGAACAAAAGCTGAACCATTCTCAAATAAGTTAAAAGTGTCGATCTAATACCTGGAGCCAACTAATCGTTGGCGTCTTTTTCACAAAAAATTGATGGTTGGCTGCCTAAAGTTGGTGCGGTCACGGTAAATGAAATTTTCACATTTACTGAGGGCACCTCTTTTCAGGAACAGCCAATCATTATGTTGAAGTTCAAACCTGTGCGCCCGGAATGGGTGACACTGATTGCCAGCGCCTTTCTTTTAACGGGCTTTAACTTTGTGCTCTGGCAACACCTGTTTGATATCACCGCTGCGGACGGTAAAGGCATCGTCATGCGCGTCGCGTTCGGCGTGATGATTCTGGCGGCCTTCAACATTGTGCTGACTCTTCTGGCGTTCCGGCGCGTGATGAAGCCGGTCTTGATCCTGATCTTTATGATCAGCGCTGGCGTGGCGTACTTTATGAGTCAATACGGTATTCTGATGGACATCGGCATGTTGCGCAACTTTGCGCAAACCAACGCGACGGAAGTGCGTGATTTACTGTCCTTGAAGTTGTTTGTTTATATCCTTTTGCTGGGTGTTTTTCCCTCCTGGCTGTTGTGGAAGGTTCCGGTTAATTATCGCCGCTGGCACCGTGAACTACTAAGTAAGGCCCTGGTGAGTGTCGCTTCGGTTGCAGTAATCGGTGGCATCGCGCTGGTTAATTATCAGGGTTTATCCTCGTTGTTTCGCAATCACCATGAACTGCGCCTGATGGTGGTGCCGAGTAACTACATCGGTGCGGCGTTCGGTTTCCTGCGTGAGCAAGTCGTCTCCGCCCGGCAGCCCTTCGTCAAGGTCGGTGAAGATGCCCAGCGAAATCCCGCCTGGCAGACCCACAGCCGTAAATCCCTGACGGTGTTGGTCGTCGGCGAAAGTGCCCGGGCCGAGAACTTCGGCATCCTCGGTTACGACCGAGACACCACGCCCAAACTGGACAAGGAAGCCGGGCTGATTGCGTTCACCGATGTGCATTCCTGCGGCACGGAAACGGCCGTGTCGGTGCCGTGCATGTTCTCGGACATGGGCCGCAAGAATTACAACGCCGGCAAGGCGAAGAATGCAGAGGGCCTGCTGGACGTGCTCAAACGCGCCGGTCTTGAGGTGATCTGGCGTGACAATCAATCAGGCTGTAAAAGTACTTGCGACCGGGTCACCCTCGACGACGTCAGCAATCTCAAGGACCCGGTGCTGTGCGCCAACAGTGAATGCCGCGACGAAATTCTCCTGCAAGGTTTGCAGCACTTCATCGACACGCTGGATAAAGACACCGTGCTGGTCCTGCACCAGATGGGCAGCCATGGCCCGGAATACTACAAGCGCTATCCGAAAGAGTACGAGCGCTTCACGCCCGTCTGTGAAAGTAACGCACTGAATAATTGCAGCCGCGAAAGTATCGTCAATGGCTACGACAACACGCTGGTGTATACCGACCACGTGCTGTCGACCCTGATCGATCTGTTGCGCAGCAATCAGGACAAAGTCGATACCGCCATGCTGTACCTGTCGGATCACGGCGAATCCCTGGGCGAATACAACTTGTTCCTCCACGGCACGCCTTACATGCTGGCTCCGGATCAGCAGAAGCATGTGGCGATGTTGGCGTGGTTCTCCGACAGCTACCAAAAGTCGTTCTCGGTGGACACCCATTGTCTGCAACTGAGCCGCGACAAGCCCCTGAGCCAGGACAACCTGTTCCATTCGATGCTCGGTCTGCTGGAGGTCAACAGCAAGGTCTACAACCAGGATCTGGACATGTTCGCCGGTTGCCGCGGGGCCGTGATCGACGGTGTGTTGGCCAAAGAGTAAGCGTTTCGACCTTTTTTTCACGTACCGGTGGTTAACCTGCGGCTGGTACCTATTCCTACAAGAGCCATTGCACATGTCCGCGCAGCCCCCATCCGCCATCGAGCTTGAGTTCGCCCGGCGCTACGATCAGGAACACAGCCGCGTCTGCCTTCAGCCGCGACCGCGTGGCCTGGCGGGGCGCTTGACCTTCTGGCGCGATGAGCAGTTGGTGCGTAACGCGCTCAAGGTCGCCGGCGAGCCGGGCTTGATGCTTGATGTGGCCTGTGGTGCCGGGCGCTTCTGGCCGGTGTTGGCCGAGCACGCGAACCGCGTGATTCTTGCGTCCGATCATTCGCAGGACATGCTCAATCACGCCCAGACTCACCATTCGCAGAGCGTGCTCCAGCGGATCAAGACATTCCAGAGTTCGGCCTTCACCCTCGGTTTGTCGGCGAGCGCGGTCGACAGCATTTTTTGCATGCAACTGTTTCAGCACATCACCAGTCCGGACCATCGATTGGCCCTGCTTAAAGAGTTCCACCGTGTGAGTCGCGATACCGTGATTGTGGCGGTACGGGTCGATGCGCATTTCAAACTCCGCCGACCAGGCGCAGCGGGCACTAACCCCCGGCAGCTGGCAGACAAGGCCCAGGTCGAAGCCGAATTCAGGCAGGCGGGTTTCCGCTTGCTCAGTCACCAGGACTTTCTGCCCGGTTGTGCACGGATGCGGGTCTACGTGCTGCGTAAGGCCAGTTAACCTCCGCTTGTCAGACATTTCGTGCCGTCTGGCAGGTCTTTTCGCTAAAGCTCTTGTTCAGTGGATGCGCGGAAATCGCCGGGGGCGATATATACTGCGCGCCATTCTTCAAGGGAGAGCCGTGTGGCCATCGATATTCACTGGATTCGCGACAACGATAGCCTCGGTCAGTTTTGCGCCGAGTGGCAGCAGTTGCCATTCGTTGCCCTCGACACCGAATTCATGCGGGTCGACACCTTTTATCCGATTGCAGGCCTGCTGCAGATCGGCGATGGCGTACGCGCTTACCTGATTGACCCACTGACCATCGACAACTGGAAGCCTTTGGCCGCGTTGCTGGAAAACCCGGCCGTGGTCAAAGTCGTCCATGCGTGCAGCGAAGACCTCGAAGTGTTGCTGCGCCTGACCGGCAGCCTGCCGGCGCCGCTGTTCGATACGCAACTGGCCGCCGCCTACCTGAACCTCGGCTTCTCGATGGGTTATTCGCGGTTGGTGCAGGAAGTGCTCGGTATCGACCTGCCCAAGGGCGAGACCCGTTCCGACTGGTTGCAACGTCCGCTTTCCGATACGCAAATCAGCTATGCCGCTGAAGATGCGCTGCATCTGGCAGAAGTTTTCGTACAACTGCGTCCGAAGCTTTCCGATGACAAGTACAACTGGGTCCTGGAGGACGGCGCCGAGCTGGTGGCCAACTTGCGCCGCGAGATCGATCCGTACGAGGTCTATCGCGAAGCCAAACTGGCCTGGAAGCTCTCCCGCGCCCAGCTCGCCGTGTTGCGTGAACTCTGCGCCTGGCGTGAACGCGAAGCCCGCGCCCGTGACCTGCCGCGCAATCGCATCGTGCGTGAGCATTCGCTGTGGCCGTTGGCGCGCACGCAGCCCGACAACCTCGGAGCACTGGCGAAAATCGAAGACATGCACCCGCGTACCGTGCGTCAGGACGGCGAATTTCTGCTTGATCTGATCAAGCGCTCTGGCAGTGTGTCGCCAGATCAATGGCCGCCCGCCGTGCCGGAGCCATTGCCGGTAGACGCCGCCACCCTGGTCAAACAGCTGCGTGCGATCGGCCAGGCCGAAGCCGAGCGCCTGAACATCGCGCCGGAGCTGATGCTGCGCAAGAAAACCCTGGAAGCGCTGCTCAAGAGCGGCTACCCCAATGGTCCTTACCAATTGCCTGATTCGCTGCGTGGCTGGCGCCGCGAATTGATGGGCCAGGCGCTGCTCGACAGCCTGGCCACCGCCGGAGAACAGCCTTGAAACGTATTTGCTCCATCTACCGAAGCCTGAAGAAAAACGAGATGTACCTCTATGTGCTCAAAAGCGATGCACTGGAGCGTGTTCCGGAAAGTCTGATGGCCGCCTTCGGCAAACCTCATCATGCTTTCGATCTGGTGCTGACCCCCGAGCGCAAACTGTCGCGCGAGGACATCGCCGTGGTCCTGGAAAACCTTGAGAAGCAGGGCTACCACCTGCAAATGCCACCGGCCGAAGACGAATACATCGAACACTTGCCGGAAGAGTTGCTGCGACGTAACGACCCGATGTGATCGGCAGACAGGCTCTGTCAGAGTCTGTGTGAAACACTGGAATGATTTTGGCGATGGCCAGGGCGACGGAGTGATACTCCTTCGACGGCCGTCTGCACTGTTTTCGAAAGGTTTGAACCATGCGCGTTCTGATTGCTGAACACGACCACCCTGTGTACGCCCAACTGTTGCGTCAGGCTGCGCCTGATCTGGAAGTGCTGACCAGCGGCGACTCCGCAGAATTGGCCAGCCAGGCGGCCGACTGCCCGATCTGGCTGGGCCAGCCGGACCTGTTGGCGAACCTGTTGCGCCAAGGCCACCAGCCACAATGGCTGCAATCGACATGGGCCGGCATTACGCCGCTGCTGGCCGACGGTTTGCGCCGTGATTATCGCCTGACGCGTGCGGTAGGGATTTTTGGTCAGGTCATGGCCGAATACGTCCTGACCTACATGCTCGGCCACGAGCGCGAAGTGCTGGCGCGGCTGGTCAGCCAGGTCGAGCGCAAGTGGGACAGTCGTCAGGGCCAAAGCCTGGCGGGACGCAAAGTGTTGATCGTCGGCACCGGTGACATCGGCCAGACCGTGGCGAAGTTCCTTGTGCCATTTGGCGTCGAGTTGTACGGCATCGCCAGCGAAGCCCGGGAGCAGGCGCCGTTTGTTGAAGTCGGCGCTATGGCAGACTTGCCGCGCCTGGTCGGTGAAGTGGATTTCGTCATCAATCTGCTGCCCAACACCCCCAATACCCATGACTTGTACGATGCTGCGCTGTTCAAGCAGTTCAAGCCGACCGGGTTGTTCATCAACGTCGGGCGGGGCGTGGCCGTGGTCGACGCGGACCTGGTGGAAGCCTTGAAAGAAGGGCATCTGGCGGGCGCAGTGATCGACGTCTGCCGCCAGGAACCGCTGCCGCAGCGTCATCCGTTCTGGACAGCCTGGGGCTTGCTGCTGACCGGCCACAGCTCGGCACCGACCTCGCCATCGATGATGGTGAACCTGTTTGTCGAAAACCTGCGGGCGTATCAGGCAGGAGAAGCGTTGCGCGGGGAAGTGGACTTCAACCGCGGCTACTGAGCCCACCACTGATCGTTCCCACGCTCTGCGTGGGAATGCCGCCGGGGACGCTCCGCGTTCCGCTTTGGATGTGACGCGGAGCGTCACGGGATGCATTCCCACGCAGAGCGTGGGAACGATCAGGTTCAGCGCTTAGAGAGTAAAGTCGCCTTCGGCCGCCAGTTCGCTCAGCGGGCGACGCGGGCTTGGTTCTTCGCGGGCTTGCAGGTAATCGGCCAGCGTTGCCTTGTCGCCCAGTTTGCCCACGGCCACCGCTGCGTGCAGCGCATAACCTTCAGGGATGTTCAGCTCCTTGCGGGTCAGGTCCTGGTCGAAACCGGCCATGCCGTGGGTGTGCCAGCCGCTGATGCTCGCTTGCAGTGCCAGGTGGCCCCAGGCCGAACCGGTGTCGAAGGTGTGCCACAGGGCCGGGGTTTCTTCGGTGGCGCCGGGTACGGCGAAGGTGGTTTTCGAGATCACAATCACCAGCGCCGAGGCGTGTTGCGCCCAGCCGCGATTGAATTCATTCAGCAGGCCCAGGAAGCGCTCCCAGTTCGGCGTATCACGACGCGCGTAGAGAAACCGCCAAGGTTGCGAGTTGTAGGCCGATGGCGCCCAGCGTGCGGCTTCGAAGAAGCTCAGCAAGGTTTCTTCGGCAATGGTTTCGCCGGTGAAGGCGCGGGGCGACCAGCGATCGGTGAACTGAGGGTGGATCGCATAATCGGCAACGCGTGGATTTGCACTCATCAAGAGATTCCTTGCTTCGTCTGAAAGTGAGGGTCGCCTGAAACCTGCGGGCGCAGTTGAGCTGAGCGCTAAGGTTTTCCAGAGCCGGGCAGTTCACCTGAATGCAACGCGGTTGAGCGTTAATGGCATTTGGGCATGGCTCCTTGCGACTGGCAAAGCTACGTGGCGGCGCAATAACTGACAAGCCCCGTTCTACCGGCAGTCGCCAATGCTTGGCCCGCAAGGGCCTTGGCACTAGACTGGCGGCCTTTTCACCACCTGATGTCGATGCTCGAACCATGGCCGCCAAAGTCGAACCGTTCTGGATACGCAAAACCCTCGATCAACTCGATTCACAAGAGTGGGAATCGCTGTGCGACGGCTGTGGCCTGTGCTGCCTGCAAAAGCTTGAAGATGAAGACGACAATTCCGTCTATTACACGCGCATCGCCTGCAAACTGCTGGACCTGAACACCTGTCAGTGCACCGACTACCCGAACCGCCGGGACTTCGTCCCCGATTGCATCCAGCTCACGCCGGGCAAGGCTGACGAGTTCAAATGGCTGCCGCCGACCTGCGGTTATCGCCTGGTCAGTGAAGGCAAGGACCTGCCACTCTGGCATCACTTGGTGTGCGGTGATCGCGATGCGGTGCACCACGAACGTATTTCCCAATCCGGGCGCATGCTCGCCGAAGGCAGCGTGGCCGAAGATGACTGGGAAGATCATCTGATTTTCCGGGCAGGTTAGCTTTACAAGGAGTGTGTATGGCTGTGGGATTGCGGCTGTTGCTGACCGTTGGGCTATTGGCCCTGAGTTCGTCCGTGTGGGCGGCGAAGAAGGTCGATCTGGATTACCACGTGCGCCTGTTGCCGCAAAGCGATCAGGCCGAAGTGCGACTGACGCTGGCCCAGGGCTCGGCGGTGCGCAGTCTGGATTTCGATCTGGGCGACGGCAGCCACTACAGCGACTTCAAGGCCGACGGCCAATGGCAGCTCACGCCGGGCGAGCAGAAGCGCGGGGTTTGGCGTCCGGCCACTGACAAGGCCAGCCTGACCTACCGCGTGCGCATCAGCCATGGGCGCAAGAGCGGCAGCTTCGATACGCGCATGACCCCGACCTGGGCGCTGATGCGCGGTGACGACCTGGTGCCACCGGCCAAACTCGATCAGCAGGACGGCATCGAGCTGGTATCACGCCTTGAATTCGAATTGCCCAGCGGCTGGAAAAGCGTCGAAACCGCCTGGCCGCGAATCGGCAAGAACAAATTCCGCATTGATAACGCCTCTCGACTGTTCGACCGGCCCGTGGGCTGGATGCTCGCCGGCCACCTCGGCAGCCGTCGCACCAGGCTTGGGGAAACCGAAGTCACCGTCGCCTCGCCCCAAGGCCAGGGCATGCGCCGCATGGACGTGCTGACGCTGCTGACCTTTGTCTGGCCGCAGGTGCAAGCGGTGTTCCCGCGTCATCCCACCAAACTGTTGATCGTCGGCGCCAATGACCCGATGTGGCGCGGCAGCCTGGCCGCGCGGGAATCGATCTATCTGAACACGCGTCTGCCGCTGGTCAGCGAAAGCGGCACCAGCGCGGTGGTGCGTGAACTGGCGCAGGTGTTCGCGCGGATCAACGACAAGCAGCGCAGTGACTGGATCAGCGAAGGGTTTGCCGAGTACTACGCCATCGAACTGGTGCGCCGCGCCGGTGGCATGAGTGATGAGCGGTATGAAAGTTTGCACGGCAAGTTGATCAAGGACAGCCAGAAAGTCACCACGTTGCGTGGCGAACAGGTGAGCCCGGCTCAGGTGTCGAAAGCGGTGTTGTTACTGCAGGAACTGGATCGCGAGATTCGCTTGAAGACCCGCAACAAACGGTCGCTGGATGATGTGTTGCGTGGGGCGATGCACCTGGAAAGTGTGGATACCAAGGAATTTGTGCAACTCGCGGAAAGCGTGATTGGCGAGTCTTCCAAAGTCCTCGACACCGAGTTGCTTCAGTAACGCCGCCTTCGCGGGCAAGCCTCGCTCCTACAGGGTTTTGTGGCATACGCAACGCGTGTGATCAAGCCAATCCAGTAGGAGCGAGGATTGCCCGCGAAGAGGCCGTCAGCCTCTCCGCAACATCTGGATCAAACCCCGGTTTTAGGCGATTTCAACGAATCATTGCCCGTCACCGTAGCGGTATTGGTCGCCGCCTCGGCGTTCGCCTTCAACGTGCTCAACTCTTCCCCGGCCCGCTCGATCCTTGCCCGAACGTTGTTCATGTCCTGACGGCTTTTCTCCAGCAGGCTTTTCGCCGAGCTGTGCCCGGTAATCCCGCGAGCCAGCGCCACACCGCCAATCGCCACTTGAATCAACCCGAAAATGCCGCCGCGACGCAGGCCCTTGCCCATCATCAGCACACCACCGGCGAGAGAGCCGACGCGTTCCCAGCCGTGAACGTTTTGTTCGGAATGAGTCTGAAACGGGGTGGATTCGATGCGTTCTACGCGTTTGAGTTCGCTCATGATCTGTCTCCAGGCAGGAATGACTGCTTCAACAATAGATAGTTAAGCTGACTGCCGGAGCCGTCGGCTTGTTCCATCGAATGTGCGGTGATTCAGCGGAATTTTGCCCCGGAACGGGTATTGAGTCCCTTGGACATGCGGTCGTAGAGCACGACGTTGACCGTGGCGGCCAGGTTCATGCAACCGGTGGTCGGGATGTAGACCACGTCTTCGCACCAGTCGCGAATCTCTTGATCCAGCGAACCGTCTTCCGGGCCGAAGATGTACAGCGCACGATCCGGGTGGGTGTATTCGGGGAGCGAACGGGCGCCTTCGACCAGCTCCACTGCGACGGGGACGCAGCCTAATGGCAGGATTTTCTTCAAATCGTCGATGCCGATCAGCGGGATGTCGTAGTGGACGCGCTTGGTGTCGGTCACGAAGTCGGCGGCACGTTCATACCGCTTGCCGGTGTAGAACACGGACGCCACGCCATAGCAGCCGGCGGCGCGCATCACCGAGCCAACGTTTTCCGGTGATTTGGGGTTATACAAACCAATGCAGCTGTACCGTTTGTCTGCCACGAGCGGGGTGCCTTCGGGAAAAAACGACGATTATACGGGGATTGGGGGAGGGGAGTCAGATTGTAGATTGGTGGTGACTGGGAGATTGTCTTCGCGGGCAAGCCTCGCTCCTACAGGTACAGAGTCGATCACCATCTGGTGAACGACACCGATCCGTAGGAGCGAGGCTTGCCCGCGAAGAGGCCAGTCCAGCCACTGAAAACCTTCAGTCTTCTTTCTTCATCAACCCAGCCAACGCCGCAAACGGGTTATGCGTGGCCTTGGCGATTTTCGGCGTGCTCAGCGAGCCTTCGTGAAAATACTGCTGGTCGGTATACCGCGAGTGTTCGTTGTCGTGGCAATACAGGCACAACAATTCCCAGTTCGAGCCGTCTTGCGGGTTGTTGTCATGGTTGTGGTCGCGGTGGTGCACGGTCAGTTCGCTCAGGCGCTTGCCGGAGAACTCGCGGGCGCAGCGGCCGCACACGTGCGGGTACATCTTCAGGGCTTTGTCGCGGTAACCCATTTCCTTGTCGCGCTGATTGTCGGCAAGGATGCGGTCCAGTTTCGACGTGTTGGTCGGAGGCGTTGACGAACTCATGGGTTCACCTTTGTAAAAGACTAATGACGGTTATGAACGAAGTTTAGCTCAGCCCTTGAGCTTCTCGGCAATCCAGATGGTGTGGCGCGTGCCTTTGTTGCCGTGGGCGAACACCTGGACTTCCTCGGCCTTGAAACCAGCCTTCTTCAATTTGTCGGAAAATTGCTTGTCGGCGCTGGCCGACCACACCGCCAACACGCCTTTGGGCCGCAGGGCCTTGGCGCAAGCGCTCAGGCCACCGGCGGAGTAAAGCCAGCTGTTGGCCCGTTGGGTCAGGCCTTCGGGGCCGTTGTCGACGTCGAGCATAATGGCGTCGAAGCCTTGTGGCTCGGCTTGCAGCACTTTGGCCACGTCTTCCATGCGAATCACGGTGCGCGGGTCTCCCAGCGGATTGCCGGCTTTCTCCCCCAACGGCCCGCGATTCCACTCCACCACGCCGGGCACCAACTCGGCGACCACCACTTCAGCGGTCTTGCCCAAATGCTTGAGGGCCGAAGCGAGGGTGAAACCCATGCCCAGACCGCCGATCAGCACCCGTGAGTTCGGCCGGCCGGCCACCTTGCGGCAAGGGATCTCGGCCAGGGCATCTTCGGAACCGTGCATGCGGGTGTTCATCAACTGCCCGCCGTCGCCGCCCTGGATCTTGATGACGAAATCCTCGCCATACTCGAACAGGCACAAGGCGCCGCCGTTTTCAGGGATAGGGGCGGTGTCGAGCAGAACGAAACGTTTCATGGAAATCTCAAATTGGGGGAAGGCAAACAGAGGCAGTTGGGAGTAGCCTGCCAATGACAACAAGGCCAACGGAGCCATTGATGAAGCGCACCATTCTAACGGTCATTGCCTTGGCCGCGCTCTCGATAACTGCAGTGCAGGCCCAGCAGTTGCAAACCATTCCGACCAGCCCGACAGCGATGCCTGGTTCACCCGGCACCGCCACGCCTACGCCGTATCCGCAAATCACCCCGACCACCTTGCCCAGGACCGGGGCCGGGAGTGGAGGCCCACCGCTGGTGCCGATCGAGATGCCCAGCCCTCCGTCCAAGGATCAACCGTTGCCGGGCCTTGAGCCAAATAGCACGAAGACCAAGTCACCCGGCGGTTAAACCTGTTGCGAGAGCAGTTGCCCGTCGGCCATGCGCAGGCGTTTGGAGAGGGCGACAGCGAGGGCGCGGATGATCTTGGCGGCGATTTTCGGCGCGTCGTTGATCACCTTTTCCAGAGAGTCCTTGCCCAGGTTCAGCAGCTGGCAATTGCTGGCGGCCACGCAGCTGGCCGAACGTCGTTCGCCATCGAGCACGGCCATTTCGCCGAACGAGCGACCGCTGCGCAAAGTGGCCATGGTCACCAATTGCCCGTCGCCGTTGGTCTTCTGCACCGACACCTGGCCGGTGTGGATGATGCACATGAAACTGCCGGCATCGCCCTCATGGAAAATCTCTTCGCCTTCGGGGATGGTGCTGATGCTGAAGTAGCCGGAAGCGGCGGCGAAGTCCGCAGGCAGCAGCTGATCGAACAGGCCGCAGTCCATCAGCCAGTCGCGGATTTCGTTGTTCAGCAAGGTCGGTTCTGACATGTTGGCACGGTCTTTTTTTTGTGTCTGGTTCCGGTCCGAATCCCTTGTAGGAGCGAGGCTTGCCCGCGAAGAGGCCGTAACATCCAACATCAATGTTGACTGTGAAAATGCCTTCGCGGGCAAGCCTCGCTCCTACAAGGGCCTAGCCCCGGTGTCGGGTGTTAAGACCAGCACGCCGGGCCAAGTTCCTCAGGCAATCCCCCAAACCTTGAAAACAAATGCGTATTCGAGTGCTACGTCACGCAATCCTTGATAGCGACCGCTCATCCCGCCATGCCCGGCGCCCAGTTCGGTCTTGAGCAGCAGGGGATTGGTGTCGGTTTTGGTCGCGCGCAATTTCGCCACCCATTTCGCCGCTTCCCAGTACTGCACGCGGCTGTCGTTGTAGCCGGCGATCACCAGGGTCGCCGGATAGGCTTGCGCGGTGACGTTTTCGTACGGGGCATAGGCCTTGATCCGATCATAAACGTCCGGCTCTTCAGGATTGCCCCACTCGTCGTATTCCGTGACGGTCAGCGGCAGGTCCGGGTCGAGCATGGTGTTGAGCACGTCAACGAACGGCACTTCAGCAATGGCTGCGCCGAACAACTCCGGACGCTGATTGAGCACCGCGCCGATCAGTAAACCGCCGGCACTGCCGCCGCTGATCGCCAATTGCTGCGAAGTGGTGCAACCGTTGTCGATCAGGTGTTCGGCACAGGCGATAAAGTCGCTGAAGGTGTTGTGCTTGTGCTCCTGCTTGCCAGCGCGATACCAGGCCTCGCCCAGTTCACCGCCGCCACGCACGTGGGCGATGGCAAATGCCACGCCGCGATCCAGCAAACTCAGGCGGGCGTGGGAGAACCACGGGTCGAGGCTTTCGCCATAGGCGCCGTAGCCATAGAGATACAGAGGTGTCGGCTGACCGAGTGCTTCGCGTTTGACCACGAAACTGATCGGCACTTGTGTGCCGTCGGGTGCCGTCGCCCACAGGCGCTGGCTGACGTAAGCGTCGGCGTCGAACGGGCCGAGTACCGGGGTTTCCTTGAGAACTTTCTGCTCGCCACTGTCCAGTTCAAGCTGGCGGATCTGCGCCGGACGGTTCAATGCCTCGTAACGCAGGCGGATCCTGTCGCTGACAAACTCCAGGCTGTTCTGCACATGCAGGCTGTACGCCGCATCCGGCAGTTGCACGCGGTAGCTCGCCAGGTCTTGCGGGTGGACTTCAATCACCGGCAAGCCGCCGACCCGCAAGCTCAGGGTCATCGCGCCGACGTTCAGACTCATGCCTTCGATCATCGTGGTGTCGCTGTGGGGGATCAGGTTCTGCCAGTCGGCCTCGGTGGGCGCAACCCCGGTATCGACGGCGGTATACAGGGCAAAGTTGATGCCGTCGCGGTTGGTACGGATGAACCAGGCCCAGTCGCCGTTCAGCGTGCCGTGGTCGACGTCGTATTCATGGTCTTCAACCCGTGGCGCCAGGCAAGTAAAGGCCTGCTGCGGCTGCGAGGCGTCGAGGACCCAGACTTCGCTGGTGGTCTTGCTGCCCAGCGACAGCAGCAATTGCTGTTCGGAACTCGAGCGGTAGCAATGCAGGAAGAATCGTCCGTCCGGCTCATTGAACACTTCTTCGGCGGCCGTGCCGTCCAGTCGATAGCGCAACAGTTTGTGCGGGCGATGGGTGTCGTCCAGTTCGCCGAAAAACAGCGTCAGGCTGTCGTTGGCCCAGGTCATGCTGCCGTCGCAATCCTGAAATTCCAGTTCGCTGACGCGGCCGCTGGATAATTCCTTCACGAACAGCGTGTAAATCTCATCGCCCGTGGCGTCGATGCTGTAGGCCAGTCGCTGATGATCCGGGCTGATGCTGAACGCGCCGAGGGAAAAGAAGCCGCCGTTGGCCAATTCGTTCGGGTCCAGCAACAGTTGTTCCTGGCTTTCGTCAAGCTGCAGGCTGTCATCGGCCGGACGCGGGCAGCGGTAGTGTCGGGCATATTCGTCACCGGCAGTGGTGCGCGTGTAATACAGGTACGGGCCCCACGGGGAGGGCAGCGACAGGTCGGTTTCGAGGATCCGGCCCTTGATTTCCTCGAACAGGGTTTCGCGCAGCTTTGCCTGATCGGCGGTTTGCGCCTCTTGGTAGCTGTTTTCAGCATTGAGGTAGTCGAGCACCGCGTCGGTGTCGCGCTCCTGCAGCCAGGCATACGGGTCATCACCCTCGGCCTTGCGGGCGATAGGGGCGTCGGAAACGTTGGCGGATAAGGGCATAAAGGAATCTCGAACAATGTACGGAATAGGGCGCGCGCGTGTCTTGATGCCGCTGCAAATCCCTGTGGGAGCGGGCTTGCTCGCGAAGGGGCCTGCACATTCAACATCTGTGTTGGCTGACACACCGCATTCGCGAGCAAGCCCGCTCCCACAGGAGTGAGGCGTAGCGGCCAGGCATTGGAGCAAGCCTGACGGGCGAAAAGTCGTTACTATAAGCGCCTCTTTGCCTGCCTTGCCATGGACACCATGACCGAGAACGACTATCTGATCGCTTGGGGCCTCTACGCCTTTGCCGCTTTAGGCTGCCTGTTGGTGTGGATGCGCATGACCCGCTGGATGTGGCGTTGGCTGCGCGAACCGCTGCGGCTGCTGGTTGCCGTGCTGCTGTTCAGCCCGACCATCATCGACCCTGTGAAGGAAAAAGTGGCCCCGGCCATCGCCATCACCGCGCTCGATCTGCTGTTCAAGGTGGGCAACAACGCCTGGCGGGCGGTTTCCGATCTGTTCATGTACGGCATGATCGCCTTCGGTATCTACCTGGTTTACGTGGCGATCCGTTTCCCGATCGAACGCGCCGCCAATGCTCGCAAGGAACAGGCAGCCACCGCGAAGGCCGCGGCCCGGGCCGACGATCCTGAAGACGATCATCCGTTCGGCGGTGCCGGCGATGACCGTTACGGTCGTCCGCCAGTGCCGAGCAACCCTCAGCGATTGCGGGTCGAACCGCGTTTGTAACCTTGCCCCTGCCTTCCATCGAGAATCCGAGCATGTGTGAGTTATTGGGCATGAGCGCCAATGTGCCGACCGATATCGTGTTCAGCTTCACCGGGCTGATGCAGCGCGGCGGCCGCACCGGTCCGCACCGTGACGGTTGGGGCATCGCCTTCTACGAGGGGCGTGGCCTGCGGCTGTTTCAGGACCCGGCGGCGAGCTGCGAGTCCGAAGTGGCGAACCTGGTGCAACGCTATCCGATCAAAAGCGAAGTGGTGATCGGGCACATTCGCCAGGCTAACGTCGGCAAGGTCTGCCTGTCCAACACGCACCCTTTCGTACGCGAGCTGTGGGGCCGCAACTGGTGTTTCGCCCACAACGGTCAGCTTGCGGATTTTGAGCCGATCAAAAGTTTTTACCGCCCCGTCGGTGACACCGACAGCGAAGCGGCGTTCTGCGATTTGCTCAACCGTGTGCGCGCAGCGTTTCCGGAACCAGTCGAGATCGAAGCGTTGCTGCCGGATCTGGTCGCCGCTTGCGCCGAGTACCGCAGCAAAGGTGTGTTCAACTGCCTGCTGAGCGACGGCGACTGGCTGTTTTGCTATTGCTCGACCAAATTGGCCCAGATCACCCGTCGCGCGCCGTTCGGCCCGGCGCGGTTGAAGGATGTCGATGTGATCGTCGATTTCCAGGCCGAAACCACGCCCAACGATGTGGTCACGGTGATCGCCACCGAACCCCTGACCGAAAACGAAACCTGGACCCGCTACGAACCGGGCCAATGGAGCCTCTGGCGACGCGGCGAATGCGTCAACCAGGGCAAGACCGAATAAGGATCTCACCCGATGTTGCTCAGTTATCTACGGCTGGTGTTGTTTGCGGCGGGCCTGTTGATCGGTGTCCAGGTGCCGGGGTTCATCAGCGATTACGCGAAACGGGTCGAAGCGCACCTGATTGAGGCGCAGACCGGCTTGAGCGGTTTTCAGGGCACGGCCAATCAGTTCTTCAAGGGCGATATGCAGGCGCTGGTCGCCCATTACCGCGCCAGCGAAGACCCGATTTTTCGCAGCGACGCCGACAGCCTGAGCACCTTGCTCACCCGTCAGTTGACCCTCGATAAACAGTTCCAGGCCATGCAGGGCCCGTGGTACATCCGCGTCCTGCAGGTGGCGCTGGCGGCTGATCCGGATATTCGCAAGGAAACCTGGAATGGCTACAGCTACCAGATCCTGCTGACACCGGAAGCGATGATCTGGGGCATGAGTGGCGCGTTGCTGCTGTCGTTCGGCATTGAATGTTTGTTCCGACTGATCGACTGGGTGGTACTGGGCGGCAAGCGTTTGCGCCAGAGCCGGCCGATCGAAGACCGGGATGTGCGCGGCCTGTAACCCTGTAGAGCCGGCTTCCGGCGATTGCCGCGACACGGTATGCCTGGCAGATCGCATCGCTGGCAAGCCGGCTTCTGTTTTTACCAATCGACCGAGTAGCTCATGCTCAGCGTGCGGCCTTCGGCGTTGGCGTACGGCGCTCTGGCGTTGGCCTGGGTGAACAGGTTCTGGTACGTGCGGTTGGTCAGGTTGTACACGCCACCTTCAAGACGACCGACCGGCAGTTGCACGGAGCCGAGCAGGTCCACCAGCGTATAGCCTTCGATCTCGCGCCCGTTGTTGTCCTTGGCGGCGGCGTCGTAACTGGACAAATGCATGCCTTGCAGGCGCAGGGTGTAGTCGTCTTCGGTGTAGCCGACGAACAGTGTGGTCTTGGCCGGTGAGATGCGCGTAGCCGGCAGATCGATCCATTTGCCGTTCTGCTCGGTCTCGCCTTTGGCCCAGGCATAAGTGCCACCCACCGACCAGTGATCGGTCGCGCGGTAGGTCAGGCTGTTTTCGATGCCGCGAACTCGCTCTTTCTGGTTGATCAGGCGCAATACGCGATCATTGGCATCGTAGAACTGGGTCACGTCCGAGGTGTTTTCGTACACGGTGACGTCGGCCTGCCACTGGTCCCAGTTACCGCGCCAACCCAGCTCGTAACTGTCGACCTTGATGGCCTGGGCGTTGAGACTCTGGATGTCGAAGGTGCTGCTGACATCGCGCATGAAGCGCTGGATATCCGGTAGCGAGAACCCCTGGCTGTAATTGGCGAAGACATCCTGGTTTTCACTCAGATGGTAGACCGCCCCCAGGTTATACAGCGTGGCATCGTATTTGAGGGTGTCGCCGGGCAGCGTTGCACGTATGCCGGTCTGGACGATCTGACCATAAGCGATGCTGTCGGAGACGTCGCTTTCGATCCATTCACGGCGCACACCGCCACGCAAGGTCCAGTCACCGATGTCCCAGGACATCTGCCCGAACAGCGATTTGGTGGTGGTTTCGATGTCCGGGCCCAGCTCGTAGGTGGTGCCGGTCTTGGTGTAGGTCAGGCCCTTGAGCCTGTATTGATCACCTCGTTGGCGGGAGCGCTCATTATCATAGTCGGCGCCCCAGACCAGATTACCCGTGGCACTCCCGATCGCCGGCAGCGGCGTGTCGATGGCCGCGCGCAGGCCGTAGACATCCTGCACACTGTTGTTGTCGGAGATCCCGGCCCTGCCTCGCGACAGGTCCGGAAAGAACAGTGCATCGGCGCGGCGCCAGTAGCTTTCCAGTTGCAGGCCCTGACCGTAGAAGTCTTTGTCGGTGTAGTTGAGGTTGACCGCCTGGTTATGCGTATAGGGTTGATCGTCGAGTTTCAGCCCTTTGACTGCCACGGCTTGCTGGCGGTTTGTCGGGTCTTTTGTGTAACCAGTGTCCTGCTGGTCCTTGTAGTCCTGCAGCGACAGGCTAAGTTTTTTGTCGGCATCCAGTTCGTAACCGAAACGACCTTGCAGGTCATAGGTTTCGGTATCCATGTTGCTGCCCTGGGAAGTGTCTTGAGGGATGCGGTTGCCGTTGCCATCGTACTGATCGTTACGCTGGGTCAGGTCGGCGGAGACGTACCAGTCAAGGGCATCCTTGCGCCCCGTCGCACTCTGAAAGGCTTCGTAGGCGAAGCCTTTGCGGTTGAGGTTGTTGCCGCTGGTCAGACCCAGTTTGCTGCTGTAGGCAATGTCCTGGCCCTGATTGCGCTTGGTGATGATGTTGATGATGCCGCCCGAAGCACCGGCCCCGTAGATGCTGCTGGCGCCGGAGATCACTTCGATGCGTTCGATGCTGGCCGGGGCGATGCTGTTGAGCTGGCGGAAGTTGTCGCGCGTGGCGTTCTGCGATACGCCGTCGATCAACACCAGCATGTTGCGCCCGCGCAGGGTCTGACCGAAGTTGCTCATCCCGCCGCTGGACGGCGCAAGACCGGGGACCAATTGCCCGAGGATGTCGGAGACCCGGCGACCCGCGCCGCTCTGCTCACGGACCTGTTGTTCGTCGATAACCTGGACCGAGCCCGGAATCGAAGCAATGCTCGCTTCGCTGCGAGTAGCGGAGACGACGGTGGCTTGCATGTTCAAGGTACCGGGTTGCTGCTCGGTATCCTCGGCCCAGGTCTGGGCGCTGAAGGTACCGAGCAGCGGGATCAGCAGGGAAAGCTTGGTTCGGATCATGACGTGGTCTTTTTTTAGTTGTGATTAGTGTGGGGCGATAAGGTCGAGCGGTCAGGCGCGGAGTTGAACGAGCGCACCCAGCGGATCCCGATGGCGGCTATGGCGTAGGTCAGCGCCACCAGCCAGAAACTGTGAGCCAGGCCAACCAGGCCCATGCCGATCCCGCCAAGGACGACACCGAGCAGAGCGCCAGCCTTTGCCGCGCTGTTGCCGAGGCCGAGCGCGAAGCCCTGCTGGTTTACGGAAATGGTGTTGGCGATCAGTGCATAGGCGACGGGCAGCAGGGCGCCTTGCCAGATGCCCCAGACGAGTCGACTGACGAGAAACCCCAGCCATTCGTTGGCCAATGCCGTGGCCGCCAGCGTCAGTGCACACAGCCAGGCCACGCCTTCGATGACGCGCAAGGTGTGGGCCGGCTGCCAGCGGTCGAACAGGCGTCCCCACAGCGGTGCGGAAATCGCCAGGGTCGCGGCGCTCGCCGCGTAGGTGGCGCCGATCAGCCAGCTTGGGGCATGCAGAATGTTCGCGACGTACAGCGCGTAGAACGACTGCGGCATCATCTTCGCGGCCTGAATCAACACGATCACCAACAGGATTCCACCGAGCCAGCCTTTGGGCAGGGCAACCGGTTCAACCGCTTTTTTCTTCGAGGTCCGAGCCTTGTCGGCCGGCAGGAAAAAGCTCCCCAGTGCGCACAGCAGGCAAATCACCGTCGCGCCATAACAGAGCAGGGCAAACCCCGAGACGTCCATCAGCCAGCCACCCAACACTGGGCCGATCAAGGAGCCGACGGCGGTTGCCGATTGCAGGCGGGCCAGGGTGTGACCACGTCTTGAACTGTCGCAGCAGGCCAAGGCATAGGCTTGCGCGGCAGCGAGAAAACCGGCCAATGCGCCTTGCATCACGCGAATACCCACCAGCAGCCACGGGTCGAGGGTAATGGCCGCCAACCCTTGGCACAGCGCGAGTGCCAGCAACGCCCGAACAATCATCGGTTTGTGTCCGGTGCGATCTCCCAACCGGCCCCACATGGGAGTCAGGAGCATGGCCGCCAGCATCGGACCGGCATAGACCATCGCCGATAGCAGCGCGGTGTAGCCGGCGCCTTCCGGCCCGAGCAGATGCTGGATCTGCAAGGGCCAGAACGGGCCGCTCATTTCCATTGCGCCCATGGAGACAAACTGAATGACGATCAGCAGTCGCAAGGCGCGACCGTCAGCGAGCATGGGCGTTTGGTCGCAGCGGGTTACTCAGGCGTCCGACGATGTCGGCATGACTGTCGAGCAAGCGCATGCGCATGAACGATTTGGCGGGCCAATCCTGTTCCAGCAAGGCCTGGCGCTCGCTTTCCCAACGTGCTGGTTCAACGCGCTCGCGCAAGGTCTCGAAGCACTGTGCAACGTGCGATGCCAATTTCTCCCAAAGGATAGTTTCCGGCACATTCCAGTGGCGGGCACAGAGCAAAGTCAGCTCACCGAGGTGGCACATGAAGGTGGTGTGCAGAAGCTTGTCGCGGACAAATCCGGAATCGTCATACAGGGTCATTTTCGGATCGTGCAACTGGATATCCAGACCTTTGGCGTGCAGGGTTTTACGATCGATACGAACATCGCCGAAATCACGCAATAGCAGCCGATTCAACTGCCCGTCAGCGCCCATCACCATGAAACTGTTTTGCTGATGCGCTTCGAACGCCACGCCATACATCAGGTAAATGCCCAACAGACTCGGTACGGCAATCGACAGGTAATCATCGAAGAACGCCAGCATGGCCTCGCTGTTGTCACTGCCCTGAGCCAGTTTTACCCAATCACGCAGCAGCGGTTGTTCGAATTCGTTGACGGCGAACAGGCTGCCGACCGGCACCGCCAACTCGCCTTCTTGCAGGAGGGTAAGCGGGTTGTCGCGATACAGCACGGCAGCATGCCGGGAGCGCTCGTCATCGGCCGGTAGTGGTGCGTAGTGCACGCCGATGCGCTCGGGAACGATGTTCAGCAGACGCTGAATCTGCGGCTCCTGATCGAGAATATTCAATATCAGTTGGCTGATGCGCGGCCCCATCCGGGCGGAGCGCGGCGACACGGTGCGCTGCACGCTGGTCAGTCGCAGAGCCACCGGCAGTTTGACCATCGGCGCCACGCGACTGGCCTCCGGCAGGACCGTGCGGAAGGACATGGTCGGGTGGCCGGTAAAAGCCACGATGTCAGTGACGATCAGCAGGTTGTCGGCGATCTCGTTGGCGAACGAGTGCGGCAGCTCTTCATGGGCTTGCCATGGGTGCGACGGGAGCGGGAGGTAGTCCTTTGCTTCCAGACCCAACTGCTGCAAGTGGCGTTGCAATTGCTCGGCGGCCTGTGGGAAGTGACCTTGCCACCAGTCCCAGTAATCGGTAGTGCCAGCCAGCGCTTCGACGTGTGCGTACTGGCGGTGCAGGGCGCACAGGACAATCGGAAAACTCGCTTCGAATTCTGGCGAGAAAGCGATGACCTGAGCCGCGCTCAAGCCCAGTTTGGTCTTGTAGTTCGGGTGCCACGGATGGCCGAGAGTGCCCCACTGTTCGAGCAATGACGTCGGGTTCTGGTGGCTGGGGCCGGCTTTGAGCCAAGCGAGCAGATTGTCGTCGTACTCGGTATCGATCTGCTCTCTCAGGCGCTCGGTCCATCCGTGGTGAAACGCCAGGCACAGGGTGTCGTTGCTGAAGCTGTCATCCAGCTCCTTGGCCAGACGTTCCAGTACCTGCGGGGAGGCTGGCGGGTTGAGCTGAGTGCTGAGGTGAGCGAGCAGTTCGCTGGGCAACTGGATTTTTTGGGGCAGTCTGTCGGGGGTGTGCAGGACGATGCTGCCGCGTACGTCCCAGCTGTTCATTCTGCCGCCGGACAAGTGCTCGAAGCAAAGGTGCGCGCCATCGCCAAGTGGCAGCCAGCAACGGCTATTGTCGTCGTATTCGCAAGCGTCGGGGTTGATCAGACCTTCACGAAACAGCGCCTGGATCAGGCGTTGGAAGCAGCGCTGGGCGGCGGGCTCCAGCGCATTGCTCAAATGATCGAGGGTGATGCGGTGGGACTGGAAAGCCTGTGTGCCGAGGGCTTCGCTCCAGTGAGCGAGCAATTGCTGCTGTTTTTGCGTGTAGGCGCGCATCAAGCCCGACTCCGTCTGGACAATGGGTTAGCTGAAAGCGCGCAGAGAATACCTCGTTGAAAAAATAATGCAAATGATAGTGGTTCATATTTACAGTATGAGAAACGTCCTTCAGATTCTGGCCTGGGGCTTGCCCAAGACGATGTAGTGCTCACCTACTTTCTGCGCATAGCGCTCCACGACGTGCTGACACAACGCAACAATCTCCTCGACCCATTCCACGCCAACCCGCCACGACACCACCACCTGCAAATTCGGCGGCCGCTGATCGATGGCCAGCAACGTCAATTCCCCTCGCGCCAATTCTTCGGCCACCAGCACCGGCGGTAACGCGCCAATGCCAAATCCGTCCCTCAGCAAACGGGTAATCGCCGACACCGAGTTCACGCAGTTGAGCCGCGGCGCCATGACCCCGCTGGCCTGCATCAGGCTCAAGATGTCCTGATGAGGGTGGGAGTTTTTCGAATAGGTGATGATCCGCTCCCGCGCCAGATCGGCGACACCTGAATACTCGCGGTTGTAGATGGAATTGCTGGCCACGATCCAGCCCATCGGATGACTGGCGAGCTCCAGGCTGCGCACGCTTTCCTGGCGCAGCAGGTCGGTTTGCAGGATCAAATCGAGAAAGCCTTTTTGCAGCTGATCGCAGAGGTTGAGCGCGGTATCGGCCACCAACTCGATTTCCACCAGCGGGTAGTGATCCATCATCTGCGCCACCAACGGGCTGAGCCAGGTGTGGATCACGGTGTCCATGACGCCAATCCTGACCCGCCCGGCCTTGCTCGAACGGGTCTCGATCGACTGCTTGAGCGCCTGCATCGTGTCCATCATCTGCTCGGCATATTCGAGCACTTTCAAGCCTTCGGGTGTCAGGCTCACGCCGCGAGAATCGCGCAGAAACAGCTTCACCCCGAGCTCACTTTCAAGCACGGCAATGCGGCTGGAAATCGATGCCTGGGTGGTGAAGAGCTTGTCTGCCGTCAGGCGGAAACTCTTGAGTCGGGCGACCCAGACAAAGGTCTCGAGAAACTTCAGGTTCATGGGATCAACTTTTTCTTATGCCTTGGCCGGGTTTTTATTAGTTGGACGCAGCAGGGCCAAGCGTCCAAAAATCGACGCATCCGGTTCCCACGATAGGCGTCGTCGGGGCTCAGAACAATACCAATAAAATTTGCACGGAGACTTGCCATGAGTGCGCCCGACACCCTCGACATCCCCAAAGCGACGGCTCGCCCGGGACCTTTCGACTGGTACCGAAACATCAATCAGCAGGAGCGTCGCACGTTCTGGAGCTGCAAGATCGGCTATGGCCTGGACGGCATGGACACCCAGATGCTCAGCTTCGTGGTGCCGACCCTGATTGCCATGTGGGGCATCACCACCGGCGAGGCAGGGCTGATTCACACCAGCACCCTGATCGCCTCGGCCATCGGCGGTTGGGTGGCGGGGATTCTCTCCGACCGCATCGGTCGCGTACGTACCCTGCAACTGACTGTTCTGTGGTTTGCCTTCTTCACCTTCCTTTGCGGTTTCGCCCAGAACTACGAGCAACTACTGATCAGTCGCACCCTGATGGGCTTCGGTTTCGGTGGCGAATGGACCGCCGGCGCCGTGCTGATGGGTGAAGTGATTCGTGCCAAGGACCGCGGCAAGGCCGTGGGCATGGTGCAATCCGGCTGGGCGCTGGGATGGGGGGTGACGGCGATCTTGTATGCGCTGCTGTTCTCGGTGCTGCCGCCGGAAGACGCTTGGCGCGCGCTGTTCATCCTTGGCATCGTGCCGGCGATTTTTGTGATCTTCGTCCGCCGTTTGGTCAAAGACCCGGAAATCTACCGCGAAGCCAAGGCCAAACAGGAGCCCGGCAACGCAGCGAAGTTTTACGAGATCTTCGCCCCCGGCATCCTGTTCACCACGATTCGCGCTTCGGTGCTGACCACTGGCGCACTGGGCGGTTACTACGCGATCACGTCCTGGTTGCCGACTTTTCTGAAAAACGAGCGCGGTTTGAGCGTACTCGGCACAGGCGGTTATCTGGCGATGGTGATCGTCGGTTCCTACGTCGGCTACGTCATCAGCGCGTATTTGACTGACATCCTTGGCCGTAAAAAGAACTTCATCCTGTTCGCCGTGGGCTCGTTCACCATCGTGCTGCTCTACACCCAATTGCCGGTCAGTAACGGCGTGATGCTGTGGCTGGGCTTCCCGCTGGGCTTCTTCGCTTCGGGGATTTTCAGTGGCATGGGCGCGTTTTTGACCGAGCTGTTTCCGACGCGGATTCGCGGTTCGGGGCAAGGCTTTTGCTACAACATCGGTCGGGCGCTGGCGGCATTGTTCCCGCTGCTGATCGGTTTGCTGAGCCAGACGGTGCCACTGAGCGTAGGCATCGGGGCGTTTGCGGCAGTTTCCTACGGGGTGGTGATTCTTGCGGCCCTGAGCCTGCCGGAAACCCGTGGCAAGCAACTTGAAGCCGAGTAGCTGATAATCTGCGGGCAAATGCCTACAGCTAAAAAGAATCAAACCTACAGGAGTGTTCACCGTGAGCCGCCTGCTATTGAACTGCGACATCGGCGAGAGTTTCGGTAACTGGACCATGGGTCTGGACGCCGAGGTCATGCCCTTCATCGATTGCGCCAACATCGCCTGCGGCTTCCATGCCGGCGACCCGAGCATCATGCGCAAGACCGTCAGCCTGGCCCTGAGCAACGGCGTACTGATCGGCGCACATCCTGCGTATCAGGATCTGGTCGGCTTCGGTCGCCGCTCCATGGCCTACACCGCCCAGGAACTTCAGGACATTCTGCATTACCAGATCGGCGCCCTCGACGGCATTTGCCGGGCCCAGGGCGGGCGCGTCAGTTACGTCAAACCCCACGGCGCGATGTACAACGACATGATGGCCAACCCGGCGCAATTGCGCGCGGTGCTTCAGGCTGTGGCAGCGTATGACCGGACCCTGCCGCTGATGCTGATGGCCACTCGCGACAACAGCGCCGCGCAGCAACTGGGTGATGAATACGGCGTGACCTTGTGGTTCGAAGCCTTCGCCGATCGCGCCTACGACAGCGCCGGGATGCTGGTTTCACGGCAACTGCCGGGGGCGGTGCACCACGATCCCGAGCGAATTATCGAGCAAGCGCTGACCATCGCCCGTAGCGACAACCTCACCGCCAGCGACGGCAGCGCCTTGCATTTACAGGCCAACACCCTTTGCGTCCACGGAGACAACGCCAGTTCGGTGGCGGCCGTGCGCCGGATTCGCGAAGCACTTGATCAGCAGAGCGCACCATGAAACCGCGGGTTGAGGTGGTGGCGCTGGATTGTCTGATGGTGCGGATGTTCGATGAAATTGCCGAGGCCAACATGCCGTGGATGCTGGCGGCCAGCGAAAACCTGCGTGCTGTATTCGCAGGGCATCTGATTGATCTGGTGCCGTCCTATACGACGTTGATGGTGCATTACGATCTGACCGCGTTGAGTCCGGCTCAGGCCCGGGAACTGATCGCCGAAGCGCTGATCGACCTGTCGCCCAACGCGAGCAGCAGCGGCCGATGCCATGTGCTGCCGGTCTGGTATGACTTGAGCGTCGGTCCGGAGTTGAGCCTGTTGTCTCAGCGTAGCGGGCTGTCGGTGGAGGAGGTGATCCGTCGCCACAGCGAGCGTGAATATCAGGTGTTCGCTTTGGGCTTCGCCCCGGGGTTTGCCTTCATGGGGCTGGTGGAGGAAGTACTCGCTGCGCCGCGCCTGAATACGCCGCGCAAAAAAGTTGCCGCCGGCAGTGTCGGCATCGCCGAGCGGCAAACCGCCGCCTACCCGGTGGTTTCCCCCGGCGGCTGGAACCTGATCGGCCGCACGCCGGCCAAACTGTTCGACCGCGAACGCGACGGCTACAGCCTGATGCAACCGGGTGACACTGTGCGCTTCGAAGCGGTCAGTCATGCCGAGTTCATCAACCTGGGCGGTGACGACACGCCATTGGAGGCCCAGGCATGAGCCATCTGTTGATTGAGGCGAGTACGCCGCTGTGCCTGTTGCAGGACGCTGGCCGTTTCGGCGTGCGGCATCTGGGCGTGACCCAGGGCGGCGGCCTGGATTGGCGCTCGATGTCGTGGGCCAACTGGCTGCTGGGTAATAGGCTGGATGCGCCGGTGATTGAAATCACCCTCGGCGGATTCAGCGTCGTGGCCGAGGACGATTGTGTATTGGCGCTGGCCGGAGCGGATCTGGGCGCGCAAGTGAATGGCGAGGCACTGGCGCCGTGGCGCAGTTTTCGGCTGAACAAAGGCCAGCGATTGCAGTTCACTCAACCGCTGCTCGGGGCGCGAGCTTATCTGGCCGCGCCGGGCGGGTTTGAGGCGCCGAAGGTGCTGGGTAGCACCGCGACGGTGGTCCGTGAAGAACTCGGCGGTCTGGATGGAATGGGCCGTCCGTTGGCCAAAGACGCCCAGTTAAGCTATCGCGGAAGTGCGTTGTTATTGCTGCGGGAGTTGCCGGTAGAACATCGGCCGGATTTCAAAGTCGATTCGCCACTGGATCTGGTTCTCGGCGCGCAGATCGGTGAGTTCAGCGGGCAAAGTCTGTTCGACGCGTTCAACAGCGTCTGGACCCTCGACAGCCGTGCCGACCGCATGGGCATTCGCCTGCTGGGAATGGCGTTGCAGTACCAGGGCAAACCGATGATTTCCGAAGGCATCCCGCTGGGCGCGGTCCAGGTGCCGCCGGATGGGCAGCCGATTGTGTTGCTCAATGATCGGCAGACCATTGGCGGTTATCCGCGATTGGGGGCGTTGACGCCGTTGGCGTTGGCACGGCTGGCGCAGTGCTTGCCGGGGTCGAAGGTGCGGTTGCGGCCGGTGGTGCAGGATGTTGCGCATCGCGAACAGGTCGAGTATTTGCGCCGATTTTCAGACCGCTAAAAGCTTCGCGGGCAAGCCTCGCTCCTACAGGGTTGGTGCACGACGCACGAACACCGAAACCTGTAGGAGCGAGGCTTGCCCGCGAAGGCTGCCTTGCAGGCAACGCAGATCTCTATTTGGAAAGAAACCGCATCCCTTCTTCAAGCCCCCGCAACGTCAGCGGGTACATCTGGTCATCAATCAAGTCCCGCACAATATTGGTCGAAGACGTATAACCCCACGTATCTTTCGGATACGGGTTGATCCAGATGACCTTCTTGTACTTCTCCATGAACCGCTGCATCCACACATAACCGGCTTCTTCGTTCCAGTGTTCGACGCTGCCGCCAGCCTGGGTGATTTCGTATGGCGCCATGGCGGCGTCACCGATGAAGATCACTTTGTAGTCGGCACCGTACTTGTGCAGCAAGTCCTGGGTCGAGGTGCGCTCGGAAGTGCGGCGCATGTTGTTCTTCCACACCGATTCATAAACGAAGTTGTGGAAGTAGAAGTACTCCAGGTGCTTGAACTCGGTCTTGCAGGCGGAAAACAGTTCCTCGCAGATCTTCACGTGGGCGTCCATCGAGCCGCCGATGTCGAACAGCAGCAACAACTTGACGGTGTTGCGCCGCTCCGGCCGCATCTGGATGTTCAGCAGCCCGGCATCACGCGCGGTATGGTCGATGGTGCCATCGATGTCCAGCTCTTCCGCCGCGCCCTGACGTGCGAATTTGCGCAAGCGGCGCAGGGCAACCTTGATGTTGCGCGTGCCCAGTTCCACCGAATCGTCGAGGTTCTTGTACTCGCGCTGATCCCACACCTTGACCGCTTTGCCTTGGCGCTTGCCGGCATCGCCGACCCGAATGCCTTCCGGGTTGAAACCGCCGGAGCCGAACGGGCTGGTGCCACCGGTGCCGATCCACTTGTTGCCGCCGGCGTGGCGTTCTTTCTGTTCTTCGAGACGCTTTTTGAACTCTTCGATCAGCTTGTCCAGGCCGCCGAGGGACTGGATCGCGGCTCGCTCTTCGTCGGACAGGGAGCGCTCGAATTCCTTGCGCAGCCAGTCTTCCGGGATCAATGCCTGAAGGTGATCATCGAGTTTTTCCAGGCCATTGAAATAGGCACCGAACGCCCGGTCGAACTTGTCGAAATGCTTTTCGTCCTTCACCAGAATCGCCCGGGACAAGTAATAAAACTCGTCCATATCAGCGAAGGTCACGCGCTGTTTCAGCGCGTTGATCAGGTCCAGCAGCTCCCGTACCGAGACCGGCACTTTGGCTGCACGCATTTCATTGAACAGGTTAAGCAGCATGGCAATCGCCCTCTATCTTGTTAAACAGAGGGATCAGCGAGTGCCGCGACGGCTCATGAACGCCAGACGCTCAAGTAATTGCACGTCCTGTTCGTTCTTCACCAGGGCGCCTGCCAGCGGCGGAATCGCTTTGGTCGGATCGCGTTCGCGCAATACCGCTTCGCCGATGTTGTCGGCCATCAACAGTTTCAGCCAGTCCACCAGTTCGGAGGTCGATGGCTTTTTCTTCAGGCCCGGGACCTTGCGCACATCGAAGAACACGTCCAGCGCTTCGCTGACCAGGTCTTTCTTGATGTTCGGGTAGTGCACGTCGACGATCTTCTGCAGCGTCACGCGATCGGGGAACGCGATGTAGTGGAAGAAGCAGCGGCGCAGGAAGGCGTCCGGCAGCTCTTTCTCGTTGTTGGAGGTAATGATGATGATCGGACGCTTCTTGGCCTTGATGGTCTCGTCGATTTCGTAAACGTAGAACTCCATCTTGTCGAGTTCTTGCAGCAGGTCGTTCGGGAACTCGATGTCGGCCTTGTCGATTTCGTCGATCAGCAGGATCACCCGCTCTTCGGACTCGAAAGCCTCCCAGAGCTTGCCCTTTTTCAGGTAGTTGCGAACGTCGTGGACTTTCTCCGTGCCCAGCTGCGAGTCACGCAGTCGACTGACCGCGTCGTACTCGTACAGGCCCTGATGCGCCTTGGTCGTGGACTTGATGTGCCAGGTGATCAACTTGGCGCCGAAGGACTCGGCCAGTTGTTCGGCGAGCATGGTTTTGCCGGTGCCCGGCTCGCCCTTGACCAGCAGTGGACGCTCCAGGGTAATGGCGGCGTTGACCGCCAGCTTCAGGTCATCGGTGGCGACGTAGGCCTGGGTGCCTTCGAACTTCATCTGCTAATCCTCGAACGGTAATGCCGACCTGAACGGGGCAGGGCGGGGCGCAATAATTGTAGTACCCGACTATAACGCGCTGCCCCGTCGACTGTGAACGCAGACGGCTTATTCAGTCTCTGAATGGGGCGTCACATCTTGACTCAGTCTCGGCTGCTGGCCAGTATTGAGATATCGCCATATTGGCGATAGCTTGCCCGGCATGTCTACTAAATATCGATTTCGCGATACGTACCGCATTCAGTTGCGCGAGAAGGATCATCCACCGCCTCATGTTCACCTGACGGGTGGCGGGCTGGATGTCATGTTGAGCCTGGATACCGTCGAAGTGATGGTGGGCAAGGCACCGCCGCTGATTATCAAGGAAGCACTGGAGTGCGTCAGGGCTCATCAGGTGCAATTGCTGGAGGACTGGAAACGATGCTACCCATGAAACGACCACGGCTGTCGGCTGTGCAGGCGTTGCCGGTTTACCGCCTGGCGCTGACCTTTATCGACGGTCAGCAACTGACCCTCGATTTGAGTCGCGACTTGCACGCCTATCCAGGATTGCAGCCATTGCTGGAGGCTGGCGCATTCGAAAATGCAATGTCGGGCGATGATGGCTGGAGTGTCGAGTGGCCGGAGCAGGACATCCAGATTGGCGCCGACACTCTGTATCTGGAGGCGCTCGCGCAAAACGCATCGGACGAGAACACCCGGATCTTTATCGATTGGCGCGCCCGTACCGGGTTGCCGCTCAATCAGGCGGCTGAAGCGTTGGGGGTTAGCGCGCGCAGCATCACGCGTTATAGCAGCGGGCGTGAACCGGTGCCCCGATCATTGGCGCTGGCCTGTCTGGGGTGGGATTTCCTGCAGCAGCAAGCGAGCCCGATGCGGGCCGCCGAAGAAACCGGGCGCTACACCGTTACGCGTAAACCCTAACCGGCCTCCGGCTTCGGCCGCTCATAGCGTGCATTGAACGCCTGAACAAAACCGTTGCGTAAAATCTGCAAAAACGCCTGGAAGGCGCTGATATCTTGCCGATGCACATTGCCGCTCAGTTCAACCCGAGTGGCAAACTGGTTCTTGCCCTGGTTTTTCAACACGGTTTCGGAACCTCCGACGATGGCCTCCCAGATGGAACGGAAAAACCCTTTGTCCTTGTTTTCCACATCCTGTTGCCAGTTGAACACGTCGACGTCTTTCAGCAGCGGTTTGATGTAGCCGGTCATTTTGGCCTTTTTGGCTTGCGCTTCGATCACCACATCGCCGTGACCGGCGTTGAAGTCGAACTTGCCATAGGCCGAAGCAAAGTCGTTCATGCGTTTGAGTTCAATGTCCCTGGCCCGCAGCCGGAACTCGAAGTCTTCAAAGTTGCTTAACGGGTCGAAGGTTGCCGTTGTCTCCAGTGGCGCATGGCCCAGCAACAGCGCCTTGCCTTCAAAACGGGCGTCGCGCTTGCCTTTGGTATCGACCACGTTGGTCAGGTTGTAAAGGCTGGCGTTGACCTGGGTGGCGTTCATGTTGACGGGGGGCTTGGAATTGAAGTTTCGAAAGCTGATCTTGCCGTCGTAGATGCGTATTTCATTAAAGGTGAACGGCGCCAGTTTGCTCAACTGTGCGCGCCAGTCGGTGCCTTGACCGGTCTGGGAGTTTTTTTTGTTGGCGCCGCCGTCGACGAAGTTCACCTCGGGGTTGAAGAACTGCACCTCGGCCACCACTGCGCGGTCAGACCAGAGTGAGTGCCAACTGACAGAAAGGTCGATCAGCGGCGCATTGACGAAAGGCACCGGGACCTTGCCGTCGACCTTGACGATCTTCAGTCCGTTGATTTTATAGGCGCCGCGCCACAGGGCCAGGTCCACGTCGGTCACCTGACCTCGGTAATCGCCCATGTCCGCCAGCTTGTCGTTCAGGTAATCGCGTACCAGGTAGGGCAGGGCGATGTGCAGGGCAATCAGCAGCACAACGAGGCCGGCGAGGGTCCACAGGGGCCAACTGTATCGACGTTTCATGACGGCAAATCTCTGGCGATATAAAGCCATTGACTGCGGCGGTCACCGGACGTTCGACCTGACTGGACGACCACCGGCAACAGGCATACCTTTGGGAGCTTATTCAACGCTGTACAAGGACCCAGCCATGAGCCGTATTTACGCTGACAACGCCCATTCCATCGGCAATACGCCGCTGGTGCAGATCAACCGCATTGCCCCGCGCGGCGTGACCATTCTGGCCAAGATCGAAGGGCGCAACCCTGGTTATTCGGTCAAGTGCCGGATCGGCGCGAGCATGATCTGGGACGCCGAAAGCTCCGGCAAACTAAAGCCTGGCATGACCATCATCGAACCGACGTCGGGTAATACCGGTATTGGCCTGGCCTTTGTTGCCGCTGCCCGTGGTTACAAATTGATGCTGACCATGCCGGCGTCGATGAGCATCGAACGACGCAAGGTTCTCAAGGCACTGGGCGCCGAACTGGTATTGACCGAACCGGCCAAGGGCATGAAGGGCGCGATCGAGAAGGCTGCCGAGATCCTTGCCAGCAACCCGGCCAAATACTTCATGCCGGCGCAGTTCGACAACCCGGCCAACCCGGCCATTCACGAGAAAACCACCGGCCCGGAAATCTGGAACGACACCGACGGCGCGGTCGATGTGCTGGTAGCGGGCGTCGGAACCGGCGGAACCATTACTGGCGTTTCGCGGTATATCAAGAATACCCAGGGCAAACCGATTATCTCGGTGGCGGTGGAGCCGATGGTGTCGCCTGTGATCACCCAGGCGATTGCCGGTGAGGAGATCAAGCCTAGCCCTCACAAAATCCAGGGGATCGGTGCCGGTTTTGTCCCAAAGAATCTGGATCTTGCGATGGTCGATCGGGTTGAGCTGGTCAGCGACGACGAATCCAAGGCCATGGCCCTGCGCCTGATGCAGGAAGAAGGGATTTTGTGCGGTATTTCCTGTGGCGCCGCGATGGCGGTGGCGGTGCGTTTGGCCGAAACACCGGAAATGCAGGGCAAGACCATCGTGGTGATCCTGCCGGACTCCGGTGAGCGCTACCTGTCGAGCATGTTGTTCAGCGATCTGTTTACCGAGCAGGAGAATCAGCAGTAAAGCGGTGACGTCTGCTGGATCTTTTTAACGTGTGGCGAGAGGGCTGATTCAGGTCAGCCCCCGTTCAGGAACCTTATGTTAATAAGTGCTTTATTGCACAAACCTTAATACTGAATGTCGACTTTTGCGGGTTTTTCCCGAGGCCGGTAGTGTTGATCATGGCCGGCTGCCACGTCGGGTAAATGGCGTTGTGCATAGAACCAATACTCAAGGAGCCGTAGATGACCTTTTCCTTTTCCTTTGCCGCGAAAGCGTCAGTGTTGCTGCTATTCCTGGGCAGCACCCTCTATGTGCATTTGCGCGGCAAGGCACGATTGCCGGTTCTGCGTCAGTTGGTCAATCACTCGGCCTTGTTCGCACCTTACAACGCCTTGATGTACCTGTTCTCTGGCGTGCCATCCAAACCTTATCTGGACCGCAGCAAGTTCCCGGAACTGAACGTGCTCAAGGACAACTGGGAAGTTATCCGCGACGAAGCCATGCACCTGTTCGACGAGGGTTACATCTGCGCCGCCGAAAAGAACAACGATGCCGGTTTCGGTTCGTTCTTCAAGAAAGGGTGGAAACGTTTCTACCTCAAGTGGTACGACAAACCTCTGCCATCAGCCGAAACCTTGTGCCCGAAAACCGTGGCCTTGGTCAGCAGCATTCCCAACGTCAAGGGTGCGATGTTCGCCTTGCTGCCGGGTGGCAGCCACCTCAACCCGCACCGCGATCCGTTTGCCGGTTCCCTGCGCTATCACCTGGGGCTGTCGACGCCGAACTCCGATGATTGCCGTATCTTCGTCGACGGTCAGGTGTACGCCTGGCGTGATGGAGAGGACGTGATGTTCGATGAGACCTACGTGCATTGGGTCAAGAACGAAACCGGGAAAACCAGAGTTATTCTGTTCTGCGACATCGAGCGGCCACTGAGCAATCGCATCATGACCCGTATCAACCGCTGGATCAGTGGCTTGCTTGGTCGCGCCACCGCACCGCAGAATCTTGATGATGAACGGGTTGGCGGGATTAACCAGGCTTATGCCTGGAGCAAGAACTTCAGCGACAAGGTCAGTGGAGCGGTCAAGCGCTGGAAGCGTCGTAATCCCAATACATACCGCATGCTGCGGCCGGTGCTGGCGGTGGTGGTGTTGACGTTGTTGGGGTATTGGTTGTTTGGGTGACTGGATGCAATAGAAAACCGCTCCTTGGGAGCGGTTTTTTTATGACGGTGATGGACTACCTGATTTTTGGTAATCGGCTGGCGGCATTGAGCATACTGGGCATGCTGCTGCTGATCATCATCGGTCTGGTCTTCGTGTTCCGTAAAACAGCGTAAAGATGATAAGGCCTGGAGCGTTGCTCCGGGCCTTTTCTATTTGGCCAGCGCCGGGCAGATAACCTCTGGAGCTCGCGCGTGACCTCCCACGTGGCGCTGGCCGAAGTGACGGGCATGCTCAGCCAGACGCGGGGGCGAGGTGTGTGAAGCGATGGTGCATGGCGGGCTGTATCCGGCGACGTCGGATTCGCGGGGGACGTCGGTCGGGACGTTGGCGATTGACCGGTTTCTGCGGCCGGTGTGCTTCCAGAATTATCCGGATGCGTTGCTGCCCGAGGCGTTGCAGAACGCCAATCCGCTGGGGATTCGGCGGTTGGTGGATGGGGAGGTGAGTCAGTCAGCCTTGTAGTGTCTGGGCTATCGCCATCGCGAGCAGGCTCACTCCCACATTGGATCTCCTGTGAACACAATATTTGTGAACACTGAGGTTACCTGTGGGAGTGAGCCTGCTCGCGATGACGTCATCAGCCTCACCAAAAATCTACTTGGCAGCCACCGCTGCAGCCTTCACCACCGAAGGCTTCAACACCAGCCACAACGCCGCCGCAATCAACACCCCGCCATAGATATGCGCCATCGACAACGGCTCATCCAGTAACAGCGCTCCCCACAACACCCCGAACGGCGGGATCAGGAAGGTCGTGGTCATCGACCTCACTGGCCCGATCGAGCTGAGCAAACGGAAGTAAATGATGTACGCGAGCGCGGTACACACCAGCCCCAACCCCAGCAACGACAACCAGACATTCCAGCCGCCCCAGCTTGCCGGTGGCTGGCTGATCACGCTGTAGCCGAACAACGGCAGTAAAAACAGCGTCGCACCAAGCATGCTGCCCAGCGCCGAAAGACGACTGTCGAGACCGCCCGCGTGATCGAGCCAGCGGCGGGCCAGGAACCCGGCAAAGCCGTAACAGGTGGTGGCGAGCAGGCAGGCAACGGCGCCCATCAGCAATTCCATGTCGAACGCCACCGGACCGGCACGGGTCAGGACACCAACGCCAAGCAGTCCGAGGAACACCCCGCCAAGCTTGGCGGCGGTCAGTCTTTCATGGAAGAACAGACCGCCAATCAACACGCCCATCAGCGGCGTGGTGGCGTTGAAAATCGCCGAATAGCCGGCCGGAAGGACTTGGGCGGCTACCGAGTAGAGCGTCGCCGGAATCCCGGAGTTGATCACGCCGAGCAGCATCACCGTCTTCAGCTTGCCTTTGAAATCCCAGTTGATGCGCATCAGCCCCAGGATCAACAGCAAGCCGGTGGCAGCAATCGACACACGGAAAAAGGCCGTGGGGATTGTGCCAATCACGGGGGCGATGATGCGCATGAACAGAAAGCTCGCACCCCAGATCGCTGCCAGCGACAGTAAACGGAAAATATCGACAGGGCTCACGGAACACTCCTTCCTTGATGGGGACGAGAGTGTTGCCGAGCGCCTTATCCATGGCAACCGAAAAACGAGCATTTAACCCGAGCCGAAAATTACGCTTCTCCTGCACCCGGTTCACTGGCTAAGCTCAGGGCTCCCGAATTCCCGCAGAGGTCTCACCATGCCGCAGCAATGGCCAGCCGCCGACATCGCCCGAATGATCCTCGATGGCTTTGACGATTACCGCGAGCATTTCCGCCAGATCACCGACGGCGCCCGGACCCGCTTCGAGCAGGCCCTGTGGCAGGAGGCCCAAGTCGCCTCGGCCGCGCGGATCAACCTGTATGAAGAGAAGGTCAGCGAAACGGTCGACCGCCTGCGCATTGCGTTTGACGCCGACACGCTGGACGTCAGTTGCTGGCCGCTGGTCAAAAGCGCTTACATCACCCTGATCGACCTGCGTTTCGACGATGAACTGTCCGAGACCTGGTACAACTCGATTTTCTGCGGGTTGTTCAGCCATGACCTGATCAGCGACGGCTGCATGTTCATCCACACCACCCGGCCAAGCCTGCGCCGGGCTCGCGCCGCGCAAACCCGAACCTACAAGCCTCAGGGCCAGTTGTCCGGCATGCTCGCGAGCATTTTTGCCGATTACAGCTTCAGCGAGGATTACGCCGACCTGGCCGGCGACTTGCGCCGCCTCGAAGCACAATTGCGCGAGAACCTGCCGGACTGGGTATGCAAGGACCCGGAATTGAGCGTCGAACTGTTTTCCTCGGTGCTTTACCGCAACAAGGGCGCGTACCTGGTGGGGCGCATCTACACCCAGGACGAACAATGGCCGCTGGCGATTCCGCTGCTGCACCTCGAAGGTCGCGGCATCCAGATCGATGCGCTGATCACCGATGAAGCGGACGTGTCGATCATCTTCTCGTTCACTCGCTCGTATTTCATGGTGGATGTGCCGGTGCCGGCGGAGTTCATCGGTTTCCTGCGGCGGATCCTGCCCGGGAAACACATCGCCGAGCTGTACACCTCGATTGGTTTCTACAAGCACGGCAAGTCCGAGTTCTACCGGGCGCTGATCAATCACCTGGCCAGCACCGACGACCAGTTCATCATGGCCCCCGGTGTGCGCGGCATGGTGATGAGCGTGTTTACGCTGCCGGGTTTCAACACCGTATTCAAAATCATCAAGGACCGTTTCTCGCCGTCGAAAAACGTCGACCGCGCCACGGTGATCGAAAAATACCGTTTGGTGAAAAGCGTCGACCGCGTCGGGCGCATGGCCGATACCCAGGAATTCGCCGATTTTCGCTTCCCGTTGAGCAAGTTCGACCCGGCGTGCTTGGAAGAACTGCTTGAAGTGGCCGCGTCCACGGTGTCGGTGGAAGACGACACGGTGCTGATCCGTCACTGCTGGACCGAGCGGCGGATGACGCCGCTGAACCTGTACCTGGAAAACGCCAACGAGGCGCAGGTACGCGAGGCGCTGGAGGATTACGGTCTGGCGATCAAGCAACTGGCGGCGGCGAACATCTTTCCCGGCGATATGCTGTTGAAGAACTTCGGCGTCACCCGACACGGTCGCGTGGTGTTTTATGACTATGACGAGATTTGTTTCCTGACCGAAGCCAACTTCCGCCACATCCCGCAACCGCGCACGCCGGAAGACGAGATGGCGTCCGAGCCGTGGTATTCGATCGGTCCGCTGGATGTGTTTCCTGAAGAGTTTCCGCCGTTCCTGTTTGCCGATTCCGGGCAAAGGAAGCTGTTTGACCAGTTGCATGGCGAGTTGTACAACGCCGATTACTGGAAAAGCCTCCAGGAAGCCATTCGCGGCGGCAAGGTGATCGACGTCTTCCCGTACCGCCGCAAAGGCCTCGACAACGAATAACCCACTCTGAGATGACACCTTCTGGCGATGGAGCTTTTGTGGCGAGGGGATTTATCCCCCGTTGGGTTGCGAAGCGACCCTAAAACCATCCACCGCGGCATTTCAGACAAACCGCGCTGACCGGTTTACGATTGCTTCGCAACCGAACGGGGGATAAATCCCCTCGCCACAAAAGCGGGTTGCATTCGTCTCTATGCACGCAAATCTGCGACAATCGCCCCCCTGCGCCACTAGACGACTTTTGCGTACCTGATGACTGACGAATCGCCTTCCATCGACAAACTGCTGAAAAACCTTGATCACGCCATGCTCGCCGACCGCCACCGGCTGCGGCGGCAGTTGCTTGAGCTGCGCAAAAAACCTGATGAGGCCAAGCTGGCCCAGTGGGTGACGCGCATGCAGGCGTCCTGTGATCAGGTGTTGGCGCGGCGTGCCAGCCTGCCGGTGATTCGATACGACGACAGTCTGCCGATCGCCGCCAAACGCGCCGAAATCAAAGAAGCGCTGCTCAAGCATCAGGTGCTGATCATTGCCGGTGAAACCGGTTCGGGTAAAACCACCCAGCTGCCGAAGATCTGCCTGGAAATCGGTCGCGGTCAGCAGGGTCTGATTGGCCACACCCAGCCCCGTCGAATCGCCGCCCGCAGCGTCGCGAGCCGGGTTGCCGAAGAACTGGCGACGCCGTTGGGCGCGTTGGTTGGTTATCAAGTGCGGTTCGAAGATCAAAGCGATTCCAACACCCTGATCAAACTGATGACCGACGGCATCCTGCTGGCGGAAACCCAGAACGACCGCTACCTCGAACGCTACGACACGATCATCGTCGACGAAGCTCACGAGCGCAGCCTCAACATCGACTTCCTGCTGGGTTACCTGAAAACCCTGCTGCCGCGTCGTCCGGACCTGAAAGTCATCATCACGTCGGCGACCATCGACCTGGAGCGCTTCTCCAAGCACTTTGACGATGCGCCGATTGTCGAAGTCTCCGGCCGTACTTTCCCGGTGGACACCTGGTATCGCCCACTGACCCTGGAGCAGGACGAGGAGGGCAATCGCGTCGAGGACGACTTGACCGTGGATCAGGCGATCCTCGCCACCCTCGATGAAATCGCCGCGTTCGAACGCAGCGAGCGCAAGAGCCCCGGTGATGTCCTGGTCTTCCTGCCCGGCGAGCGCGAGATTCGCGACGCCGCCGACATGCTGCGCAAGGCCCAGCTCAAGCACACCGAGATTTTGCCGCTGTACGCGCGGCTGTCGCCGGCCGAACAGCAGCGGATTTTCCAGTCGCACCCGGGCCGTCGCGTGGTGCTGGCGACCAACGTCGCCGAAACCTCACTGACCGTGCCGGGCATTCGGTACGTGATTGACAGCGGCACCGCGCGCATCAGCCGTTACAGCTACCGCGCCAAGGTCCAGCGTCTGCCCATCGAAGCCATTTCCCAGGCCAGCGCCAACCAGCGTAAAGGTCGCTGCGGGCGGGTCGAGCCGGGCATTTGCATCCGTCTCTATGGCGAAGAAGACTTCATCGGTCGCCCGGAATTTACTGACCCGGAAATTTTGCGGACCAACCTCGCGGCGGTAATCCTGCAGATGCTGCATCTGCGCCTCGGCGAGATCACCGACTTCCCGTTTATCGAACCGCCGGATGGCAAGGCCATCAGCGACGGTTTCAACCTGCTTCAAGAACTTTCGGCGGTGGACCGCAATAGTCATCTGACCCCGCTCGGTCGCCAGTTGGCGCGCCTTCCGGTGGACCCGCGCATGGGCCGCATGCTGCTGGAAGCGGCGAAACTTGGCAGCCTTCAGGAAGTGCTGATCGTCGCCAGCGCCATGTCGATTCAAGACCCGCGCGAACGTCCGCCGGAGCGTCAGCAAGCGGCGGATCAGGCCCACGCACAATGGAAAGACGTGGACTCGGATTTCGCCGGGCTGGTCAACCTGTGGCGTGGTTTTGAAGAACAGCGCCAGGCGCTGACGGCGAGTCCGTTGCGCAATTGGTGTCGCAAAAATTTCCTCAATTACCTGCGCCTGCGCGAATGGCGCGATTCTCACCGCCAACTGAGCCTGATCTGCCGCGACATGCAGCTCAGCCTCAATAAAGAACCGGCGGATTACCCGAAACTGCACAAAGCCGTGCTCTCGGGCCTGCTCAGCCAGATCGGTCAGAAAACCGATGAAGGCGATTACCTCGGTGCGCGTCAGCGACGTTTCTGGATTCACCCGTCATCCGGGCTGGGCAAGAAGCGCCCGCAATGGCTGATGACCGCCGAACTGGTGGAAACCACCAAGCTCTACGCGCGCATGGTGGCCAAGATCGACTCCGACTGGATCGAACCGCTGGCCGGGCACCTGATCAAGAAAAATCACTTCGAACCGCATTGGGAGAAGAAGCGCGGTCAGGTCGTGGCCTTCGAGCAGATCACCCTGTTCGGACTGATCGTGGTCGGTCGCCGGCCGGTGCATTACGGACCGATCGACCCTGTGGTGTCTCGTGAGTTTTTCATTCGCGAAGGCCTGGTGCGGGGCGAGATTCAATCCAAGGCCAAGTGCCTGACGGCCAACCAGCAACTGCTCGAACAGCTCGACGAATTGGAAGCCAAGGCCCGTCGTCGCGACATTCTGGCCGACGAAGAAACGCTGTTTGCTTTCTACGATGCGCGACTGCCGGCGGAGATCCACCAGACGGCGACTTTCGATAGCTGGTATCGGGTCAATAGTCAGAAAGACCCGCAGCTGCTGATCATGCGCGAAGAAGACGTGCTGGCCCGTGAGGCCAGCGAAGTCACCGCCCTGCATTACCCCGACACTTTGCACATCGGCGATCTGGAACTGGCCCTCAGTTACCATTTTGAACCCAACCATCCGCGCGATGGCGTGACTCTGCGTGTGCCGGCGCCGCTGTTGCCGATGTTGCCGCCGGAACGCCTGGAATGGCTGGTGCCGGGCATCATCGAGGCCAAGTGCATCGCGCTGGTGCGCAACCTGCCCAAAGCCCTGCGCAAGAACTTCGTGCCGGTGCCGGACTTCGTCAAAGCCGCGTTGCAGCGCATGACCTTCGCCGAGGGCTCGTTGCCTCAGGCGTTGGGTCGCGAGCTGCTGCGCATGACAGGTGCGCGGGTCAGCGATGAAGCGTGGGCGGAAGCGGAGCAGCAGGTCGACAGTCATTTGCGGATGAACCTGGAAATCGTCGATGGCCAAGGCAAGTTCCTCGGCGAAGGGCGAGATCTGGCCGAGCTGACCGCACGTTTTTCCGAGGCCAGTCAGGCTGCGTTGGCTGTGCCGCAAACCGCGAAAAGCCAGCAGCCGGTGGAGGCGAAGGTCTTCGCGGCGGTGGCGCAAAAGACTCAACAGAAGATCGCCGGGCTGTCGATGACGGTGTATCCGGCGCTGGTGGAAGAGAGCGGCACGGTCAAGGAAGGGCGTTTCTCGACCCCGGCCGAAGCCGAGTTCCAGCATCGCCGTGCTTTGCAGCGGTTGTTGATGCAGCAGCTGGCCGAACCGGCGAAGTTCCTGCGCGGCAAGTTGCCGGGGCTGACCGAACTGGGCCTGATGTACCGCGACATGGGGCGTATCGACAGTCTGGTGGAAGACATTCTGCTAGCCAGCCTCGACAGCTGCATTCTCGAGGGTGAAGACCCGTTGCCGCGTGATGGTGCGGGTCTGGCGGCGTTGGCCGAGCGCAAACGCGGTGGCTGGACCGAGCATGCTGAGCGTCTGGCTAAATTGACGCTGGAGATTCTCAAGCTCTGGCACGGCCTGCAAAAACGCTTCAAGGGCAAGATTGATCTGGCACAAGCCGTGGCCCTGAACGACATCAAGCAGCAGCTCAGCCATCTGGTGTATCCGGGGTTTGTCCGGGAAACGCCGATGTTATGGCTCAAGGAACTGCCGCGTTACTTGAAAGCCGTCGAGCAGCGCTTCGAGAAAATCGGCGCTCAGGTGCAGAGGGATCGGGTCTGGAGTGGCGAATTGTCCGGACTCTGGACCCAATACCAGACCCGTGCCAACAAGCACGCCCAGGAAGGCAAACGCGATCCGCAGCTGGAGCTCTATCGCTGGTGGCTGGAGGAATATCGGGTTTCGCTGTTCGCCCAGCAGTTGGGGACCAAAGTGCCGATCTCCGACAAGCGCCTGAACAAGCAATGGACCCAGGTTGAACCGTAGAGGCTTTTTGTAGGAGCCAGGCTTGCCGGCGAAGGCGGTCATAAGGATGCCTTCGCCGGCAAGCCTGGCTCCTACGGTAATGCGTTGTGTCTGCGGTGGGTGTTTGATCCTGCAAATAGGGCCAAAACCCAATGTTTATGGCAAACTTCGCGCCTATAAACACCGGCCCCGCGGTTTTGAGCCTCTACAGGTTCGGGCGGATCGGAATAAAGCGATGTCAGGTGTGCTTCCCGTGACGGGAACAGACCCTTTGTGTGTTGGTACGTCGGTGCCAACGCTTTCTGCCTGAACAGATTAGAGAAACGACCATGCATAACGTCGTCATCAGCGGCACCGGCCTGTACACCCCGGCCAACAGCATCTCCAATGAAGAGCTGGTGCAGTCTTTCAACGCTTACGTCGCGCAATTCAACGCCGACAACGCCGACGCCATCGCCCGTGGCGAAGTCGAAGCGTTGACCGAATCCAGCGCTGCGTTCATCGAAAAAGCGTCCGGCATCAAAAGCCGCTTTGTCATGGACAAGGACGGCATCCTCGACCCGCAACGCATGGCGCCGCGCCTGCCAGAACGTTCGAATGACGAGTGGTCGGTGCTTTGCCAAATGGCCATCGGCGCGGCTGAACAAGCCCTGGAACGTGCCGGTAAAACCGCCGCCGACATCGACGGCGTCATTGTTGCCTGCTCCAACCTGCAACGCGCCTACCCGGCGATCGCCATCGAAGTCCAGGAAGCGCTGGGCATCCAGGGTTTCGGTTTCGACATGAACGTTGCCTGCTCCTCGGCGACGTTCGGTATCCAGGCGGCCGCCAACAGCGTTCAACTGGGCCAGGCACGGGCGATCCTGATGGTCAACCCGGAAGTCTGCACCGGTCACCTGAACTTCCGTGACCGCGACAGCCACTTCATCTTTGGTGACGCGGCGACGGCGGTGATCATCGAGCGGGCCGACCTGGCGACGTCCAAGCATCAGTTCGACGTGGTCAGCACCAAACTGCTGACCAAGTTCTCCAACAACATCCGCAACAACTTCGGCTTCCTCAACCGCGCGGCGGAAGAGGGCATCGGTGCCAAGGACAAACTGTTCGTGCAGGAAGGCCGCAAGGTGTTCCGCGACGTCTGCCCGATGGTGGCCGAGCTGATCGCTACGCACCTGGAAGAGAACAAGCTCAACGTCAGCGACGTGAAGCGTTTCTGGTTGCACCAGGCCAACCTCAGCATGAACCACCTGATCGTCAAGAAACTGCTGGGCCGTGAAGCCACCGAAGAAGAAGCCCCGGTGATTCTCGACACCTACGCCAATACCAGCTCCGCCGGGTCGGTGATTTCGTTTCACAAGCACCAGGATGATCTGGCCGCCGGTTCCCTGGCCGTGCTCAGCTCGTTCGGCGCGGGTTACTCGATTGGTAGCGTGATTTTGCGCAAGCGCTGAAACGAGGTCGCAATGGCAGTGGCTGACGACACCCAACTGCTCGAACGCCTGCTGGCGGGCGAGCAGCAGGCTTACAAGGAATTGGTCAGCACTTATCAGAGCCCGATGCGTGCGGTCGCTTATGCGATCGTCGGCAGTCGGCATGCTGACGAAGTCGTTCAGGATGCCTGGCTGTCGGTCGTGCGTAATCTGAGCAAGTTTGAGGCACGTTCGAGCCTCAAGACCTGGTTGCTGACCATCACCGCCAATGCGGCGAAGGGGCGATACAAGCAGAACCGTCGCGAAGTGCTGCTCGATGACCTTCCATCGGCCCACGGCACGATCAATGATGATCGTTTTTCGCCCGGCGATGGCCATTGGCTGGTGGCACCATATGCCTGGCACCAAGACACCCCTGAGGCGTTGCTCACCGAAAACGAGCTGCGCGAATGCCTCGAACACACCCTGCTCAGCCTGTCGGAACTGCAAAGCAGCGTGTTGCTGCTGCGCGAGCGTCAGGGCCTGGAATTGGAAGAGATCTGTAATCTTCTGGAACTCTCGCTCTCCAATGTTCGCGTGCTGCTGCATCGGGCACGGTTGAAGGTCTTTGCGACCGTGGAGCATTTTGAGGAAACCGGTGAATGCTGACCTGTAAGGAGCAAGTGGCACGTTCCAGTGATTATCTCGATGGCCAGTTGAGCTTTCGGGAGAAGTTGATGGTGCGGCATCATTTAATGTTCTGCCCTAATTGCCGGCGGTTCATTCGTCAGATGCGTTTGATGCAGGCGACGCTGCGCGTCTTGCCGGAGAAAGCTGTGGCGGAGGTCGATGCACTCGCCGAACGTCTCACTGCGGAGCGTCGCAAGGACATTCCGTAAGTTTCGTGGAGCACTGCGCGGAAGAGAAGCAGGCCGGCGTGGATGCATCGAACGGATGATGGGGATCGATCCATCCACGCCAGTCTGTAAAGCGCCTCAAGCATCCATGACCTGAGGCGTGGAACGGTACTGCTTAGAACTTGGCTTCGGCGTCCAATTGCAGGGTGTTGATGTCCGAATCTCTGATCGTGGCGTTGGTGAAGTCAGAGTTAGCCATTAAGTACGTCGCACCCACGGCGAAGTTCTTGTCCAGCTCGTAGCTCACTTTCAACTTGCTGCCACGCGAACCGGTGAAACCGTTGGCGAAGTCGGAGTCGGTGAAGGCGCCGACCACGGCGTTACGCTGTACGTCGCGATAGTTGTAGTCCACGGCGAAACCGTAAATCTTGGTTTTGATACCGGCCAACCAGGCAGAGTCCTGATCGTTGCTGGCATCTTTGTTATTGACGTACTGACCGTAGAACGAGAGTGGCAGTGGCAGGCCGGTGATGTCGATCTGACCAAAACCTTCGTACAGTTTGAATTGTTCGTTCGGGGTGTTGCCGTTGGTGGCCAGCACGGATGGGATGCTGGTGCCGCCGGCGGTGATGTCGTCGTCGTTGTCGTAGCCGTAGACGCTGCCACCCAGGGTCAGTTTCAGGTTGTCGGTGAGGGCGAAGCGCGCGCCTAACTGGCCGGCGTACAGACGCAGGTCGTGTTTGAACTGCACGCCGTCGCCGTCGACGTTGTCCTTGAGGGTGTAGTGGCCGGCGCTACCGAACAGTTCGGTGCTGGCGCCCAGCGGGTATTTGTAGGTGAGGGCCAGGCCTTCCGGGCTGATGTCGCTATCCCAGATGATGTCGCCCATGCTCACCCATTGCTGTGGCATCTTGCCGCCAACGATGTGCAGGTTTTTGGCGAAACCCGGATGGTAGTCGACGTAACCCTGGTCCAGCCAGATCGACTTCTTGTCGAAGTAGTTGTCCAGACTCTGGTTGGTGGAACGCGCGTCGTCGTTGTTACCGGTGGCGATACGGATACCGGTGTCGACTTGCGGGTTGATTTCGGTGTAGGCACCCAGGCGGGCACGAATGCGCTGACGATCCTGGTCGCGGTTGTTGGAAACGCCATCGTTCTTGACCGTCTCCTGACGGAAACGCACGTCGCCCTTGAATTGGGTCTTGGCGGCCCAGGCCAGTTTCTGGTCGAAGGTGCTCAGTTCATTGGTTTTCTTCGCGGTTGCCGCGATTTGCTCGTTGGTCTCTTGCTGAGCCTGACGGGCGATTTTCTGGTCTTTCTGATCCCTGGCCAGCTCGGCTTGCAGTTCGCCGTATTGCGCGTTGGTAATCGAGCCGTTTGCCTTAAGCATGTCGAGCAGTTTGGCGTCGACTGCGGCGCTGGCCGGAACACTCATGGCCAGCAGCAGACCGCCACACAGGACCGCCGCAGTTTTCGTGGAAGCAAGACGCATATCAATCTCCGAAGATGTAAGGGGATGACTGAGCCATCCGGGACACAACCGACCATTGACGGACGGAAACAGTGGCCGGGTAGAACCCGACGCTCTAAAAACTGGCGCCAGTATCGCGATCGTTTATGACAGAGCGGTGGCAAAGTGATGGCGTCTCGATGACGATACAAAGACTGTCTGAACTTTCGATCCGGAGCTCTGTCGGCGGTTTTTGACGGATGTGCAATAGCGGGCGATAGGCGATACTCGCCAGGCTGTTACGCGAAGAAGTAGAGAGGGTGTCGATGCCGCTGCAACGTCTGGAAAGCCTGTCCGATATTGGTCCGCACACGTGGGATGCCCTGGTGCCGGATAATCAGCCGTTTCTGCGCCATGCCTTCCTCAGCGCGCTGGAAGACAGCGGCAGTCTCGGTCCTCATTCCGGCTGGCAACCCGAGCATTTGTTGAATATCGAAGGGGGGCGGCTGATCGCTGCGATGCCCAGTTACCGCAAGTGGCATTCCTACGGCGAGTACGTGTTCGATCACGCCTGGGCCGATGCCTGCGAGCGTGCCGGCGTCGACTATTACCCCAAGCTGTTGACCGCCGTGCCGTTCAGCCCGGTCAGCGGGCCGCGATTGCTGGCGGCCACGGTCGAAGACGGCTTTGAATTACTGAAGAGCTTGCCGGGCTACCTTGAGATCGAAGAGCTTTCCAGCGCTCACATCAATTTCACGGACTCTTTCACCGACGCAGCATTAGCCGAACAACCTGGCTGGTTGCAGCGAATCGGCTGTCAGTACCATTGGCAGAATCGCGGTTATCGGGATTTTCAGGACTTCCTTGACGTCCTCAGTTCGCGCAAACGCAAGCAGATGCGCAAAGAGCGCGAGCAAGTGGCGGGGCAGGGTATTGATTTCGAGTGGCTGGAAGGCCGGCAACTGGATCAGGCGCAGTGGGATTTCGTCTATGCCTGTTACGCCAATACCTACGCGGTGCGTCGGCAAAGGCCCTATCTGACGCGGGAATTTTTCAGTCTGCTGGCCGAGCGCATGCCCGAATCCATTCGCGTGGTGCTGGCCAAACAAGGTTCACGCCCCGTAGCCATGGCCTTCAGCCTGGTGGGCGGTGACAGTTTTTATGGGCGTTACTGGGGCTGCCTGGCGGAGTTCGACCGTCTGCATTTCGAGACCTGCTTCTACCAGGGCATGGACTACGCGATAGCCAACGGCTTCCAGCGTTTTGATGCCGGCGCCCAAGGTGAACACAAGTTGATTCGCGGATTCGAACCGGTGATCACGCACTCCTGGCATTACCTGCTTCACGCGGGATTGAAAGCGGCGGTAAAGGATTTTCTGGAGCAGGAAAGGGTTGGCGTGCTGGCTTACGCCGAACAAGCCTTTGCGGCACTACCTTATCGTCAGGTTTGACGACAACGTTATAAACAATAAGGCCTTTCAATGAAGGGCCTTATTGTTGGTAATCAAGTGTCGAGTTGTATTATAGGTGCGGCGCAGTTACCACCATGGCGCCTGACAGCCGCGAAGTTTCTTCCCGGTTTCAGACTTTTTAAACTCACTGAGGGTCGGGCTGTTCGACCAGTAAGAGTAGGTGATCGAACCGGAAAGCGGAATGTTCCTGTTTTCGGGGAGGAAACAACTGTATTGATACTTGGGTTTTACGCATTGCACGTCGCTTTTTACGGATTTCGCAATGGCAAGGACCTTAGCTGCTTCCGGGGTATTGGCCGGGTAAATCGACTCGTTTTCGTCGATCGTTCCGCTCACCGTACAATTGAATTCAAATTCAATTTTCGCTTTCTCGATTCTAATGTGATCCTTGATATCCATTGCATAAACATTTCCCTGAAAAAGCCCAAGACTCAGGGGGATAAGAAGTGCTGATTTGAAGTTCTTCATAGCAATCCTTTGCTAATGGTTTTACTGACAATTTGTATTTAAAAGGGATTAAGCAGTTGCGCAGGAAGAGTATCTTGGTTTTTGCAGAGGTGTAAGAAGGGGTTTGTATCTGTTTGTTCTGGGGTTGCATCAGTAGTTGAAGACACGTGAAGAATATGAACGAACATGAGGATTTTATTTGCACTTTCGGCCAGTCAGATCCTCACGTCACCTGACGCGTTAACCTTGTTCCTTGCCTAACCATTGATACGTTATGCCGCCTATCACCGCGCCAAGCAGCGGTGCCACCCAGAACATCCACAACTGCGCGATGGCCCAGCCACCGACTATCAACGCCGGGCCGGTGCTGCGAGCCGGGTTGACTGAAGTGTTGGTGACGGGAATCGAGATCAAGTGAATCAGCGTCAAGGCCAGGCCAATTGCAATCGGTGCAAGCCCGGCAGGCGCTCGTTTGTCGGTGGCGCCGAGGATGATCAACACGAACATCGCGGTCATCACCAGTTCACAGACAAAGCCAGCGGCCATTGAGTACTTGCCGGGGGAGTGTTCGCCGTAGCCGTTCGAGGCCAGTCCGGCGGAGAGATCGAAGCCTTCCTTGCCGCTGGCGATGTAGTAGATCAGCGCAGCGGCGATAATGCCGCCAATCACCTGGGCGATGATGTACGCGGGCAGCTCCCGGGAGGGAAACCGACCGCCAACGCACAGGCCGACGGAGACGGCAGGGTTGAGGTGACAACCGGAAATATGGCCAATGGCGAACGCCATGGTCAACACGGAAAGACCAAACGCGATGGCCACACCCAGCACCCCGATCCCAAGGGGAGAAGACGCGGCGAGCACCGCACTGCCGCAACCTCCCAATACCAGCCAGAACGTACCTAACAACTCAGTGACTGAACGTTTGAACAGAGACATGAGAGCGTCCTTGATAGGCGTCCTATCGAGACTGTATCGCGTGATGCATCCTGCAGGCTTACGACAGGCTCATCTCCAGAACCTTGGCTGAGTACAGCAGGGTTTTTGCGGATTTCCAGCGGCCACAAAAAACCGCCAGGGCCTGTGTTAGAGGGTTATGGCGGTTTATCAGGGTGTAGATATTCCCTGTGGGAGCGGGCTTGCTCGCGAAGGCGGTGGGTCAGGCAACATTGATTGTGACTGACACTCCCTCTTCGCGAGCAAGCCCGCTCCCACAGGGGAGGTGGTCTCGCGATATCAATCGATACCGACAAACCCACCCGTCTGGTGCTGCCACAGCCGCGCATACAACCCGCCATGCGCCAACAGTTCGGCGTGGGTACCGGTTTCGGCGATCTTGCCTTTTTCCAGGACCACCAGCCGATCCATCCGGGCGATGGTCGAGAGTCGGTGGGCGATGGCGATCACGGTTTTGCCCTGCATCAGGGTTTCAAGACTTTCCTGGATCGCGGCCTCGACTTCCGAATCCAGGGCCGAGGTCGCCTCGTCCATGATCAAGATCGGCGCGTCCTTGAGCAGCACCCGGGCAATCGCAATCCGCTGACGCTGGCCGCCGGAGAGTTTCACCCCGCGTTCACCCACATGCGCATCGAAACCGGTGCGGCCTTCGGCGTCCGACAGCAACGGAATGAACTCATCGGCGCGGGCCTTGTGCACTGCTTCCCACAGCTCGGCGTCGGTGGCATCGGGCCTGCCGTACAGCAAATTGTCGCGGATCGAACGGTGCAGCAACGAGGTGTCCTGGGTGATCATGCCGATGCGCTCGCGCAGGCTTTCCTGGCCGACTTCAGCGATGTTCTGCCCATCGATGAGGATTCGCCCGCCCTGCACGTCATAGAGGCGCAGCAGCAAGTTGACCAAGGTCGATTTACCCGCGCCTGATGGTCCGATCAAGCCGATTTTCTCACCGGGCTTGATCGTCAGGTTGAGGTCGCCAATGATCCCGCTCTTCTTGCCGTAGTGAAAATCCACGTGCTCGAAACGCACTTCGCCACGGGGTACGGTCAGCGGTTTGGCCTGATCGCGGTCGGTGATGCTGACCGGTTGGGCGATGGTCCGCAAACCGTCCTGGACCATGCCGATGTTTTCGAAGATGCCGGTGACCACCCACATGATCCAGCCGGACATGTTGACGATACGAATCACCAGGCCTGTCGCCAGGGCAATCGCGCCCACCGAGATCAGCGACTGCGTCCACAGCCACAGGGCCAGGCCGGTGGTGGTGACGATCAGCAGGCCGTTCATGCTGGTGATCGCCACGTCCATGCTGGTGACCACGCGCCCGGCCAGTTGGGCTTTTTCGGTTTGCTCCTTGATGGCTTCCTTGGCGTATCGCTGTTCATGGTTGGTGTGGGCGAACAGCTTCAAGGTGGTGATGTTGGTGTAGCCGTCGACGATCCGTCCCATGAGTTTGGAGCGTGCATCGGAGGATTGCACCGAGCGGTCCTTGACCCGAGGCACGAAGTAATAAAGCGCGCCGATGAACCCGGCGATCCAGGTCGTCAGCGGGATCATCAGGCGCCAGTCGGCTTCGGCAAACAGCACCAGCGCGCTGATGGCGTAGATCAGCACATGCCATAGGGCGTCCACTGCCTGGACGGCGGAATCGCGCAGAGCGTTGCCGGTCTGCATGATGCGTTGGGCAATGCGCCCGGCGAAGTCGTTCTGAAAGAAATTCAGACTCTGTTTGAGTACGTAGCGGTGGTTCTGCCAGAGAATCAGGCTGGTCATGCCCGGGGTCAGCGTCTGGTGCACCAGCAGGTCGTGCAGTCCGAAGAATATCGGCCGCAGAATCAGGGTCACCACCACCATCCAGGTCAGTTCAAGCGCGTGATCCTGGAAGAAATCCGGGTTCGGCGTGCCTTGGGCCAGGTCGATGATGCGGCTCAGGTAGTTGAACAGCGCGACTTCGATCAATGAGGCGAACAGGCCGACAATCAGCAGGGCGGCGAAACTCGGCCAGACCTGCTTCAAGTAATAGGTATAGAAGGGGAGAACCCGATCCGGCGGAGCCGCCGTCGGAGCGTCACGGAATATGTCGATCAGTTTCTCAAAACGGCGATAAAGCATCAGTTCTCCGCCCGCGCGCGGGCTCTCCTTTAAACGATATGAGCGGCGCCGGATACCGGCAGCCGCTCAAGCACTCCTGTGCAGATTAGTCGATAACTTTGGCTGACTTGATGAACACAGGGTCGGCCGGCACGTCTTTCATGCCGCCGCGAGTGGTGGTTGGCGTGTTGACGATGATGTCCACCACGTCCATGCCTTTGACGACTTTACCGAACACGGCATAGCCATCACCGCTGTCGAGGAAGTCGTTGTCTTTGACGTTGACGAAAAACTGGCTGGTGGCCGAATCCGGGTTGGAGGTCCGGGCCATGGACAGCGTGCCACGGACGTTATGCAAACCGTTCTTGGATTCGTTCTTGATCGGAGCCTTGGTTTCTTTTTGCTGCATTTGTTGAGTGAAACCACCGCCCTGGACCATGAAACCAGGAATCACACGGTGGAAAATCGTGTTGTTGTAGAAGCCGCTGTTGACGTAATCAACGAAGTTCTTGGTACTGATTGGCGCCTTGACCGGGTCCAGTTCGATTTCGATCTGACCGTTGGTGGTTTCCAGCAATACGTGCGGCGCCTTGGCGACGGGCGTTGCGGCCATCAGGTTGGCGGCAAACAGAACGGAGCCGGCGACGAGGGCGATTTTTTTCAGCATGGGTCAGTGATCCTGAGTGAGGTGGTGTCGACTGCGGTGAGAAACTCGAGCAGGGTTTGGTTGAAGCGTTCGGGTTGATCCAGCGGGGTGGCGTGGCGCGAATCGGCGATCACCACCAGCCGCGCATCGGGCAGCAGTTTTACGTAGGTTTCCTTCAGCGATACCGGCGTGTAATCGCGGTCGGCGCTGACGATGAGGGTTGGACAGGCGACCTTCGAAAGTCGTTCCTGAACGCCCCAGCCAACGATCGCATCGAAGCTGGCGAGATAAGCATGTTTGTCGTTTTTTGCCCAGCGCTCAGCCATCTTTTGGCGCAAATCGGCTTGTTCGGGTTTGGGGAACAGCTTCGCGCCCAGAGCCTTGCCGATGGTGCCCAGACTGAGGGCACGCATCAGGCTCCAGCGCTTGAACCACTGCCAATAATCGTCGCGGCTGCGCAGTTTGACCTCGGGCGCGCTGTTGACGATGCACAGGCTTTTGAGCATTCGCGGCTGATCCACGGCCAGCTGAAAACCGATCATGCCGCCCATGGACAGGCCCACGTAATGCGTGGGACCGAGGTTAAGGTGTTCCATCAGGGCGACCAGGTCGGCACTGAATCCGGCGATGCTGTAACGCTCCCGGGGTTTGTCGGAGCGACCGTGACCGCGCACGTCCGGGACGATCACCCGGTAATGGGCTGACAGCGCCGGGATCTGCTTTTCCCAGTCCAGGGTGCTGGAACCCAGCCCGTGGACCAGCAGCAACGGCGTGCCGTGACCGTATTCCTCATAGTGCAGGTTGCAACCTTCATGTTCGAAATAGGCCATGCAGATACTCCGTATCAGGCTTGTTCAGGGGCGGCGAACGGCGCATCCAGCGGCGCCGTGTCGAAGGTGCGCAGCAGTTCGATCAGGATTTGCGTCGCCGGGCCCAGGGGTTTGTCCTTGTTCGAATACAGATAGAAGCTCGGGTTGCGGCTGCCACCCTGGTCCAACGGTAGCAGCTTGAGCGTGCCTTCCCTGAGTTCGCGTTCAATCATGTGCCGGGGCAGCCAGGCGAAACCCAGGCCGCTGCTGACAAACGTCGCCGCGGTGGCCAGGCTGCCGACGGTCCAGCGCTGTTCGGCGCCGAGCCAGCCGACGTCCCGTGGTTGCTGGCGACCGGAGTCGCGGATCACCACTTGCATCTGAGTTTCCAGATCCTGGAAGTTCAGTTCGCGGTTGAGACGATGCAGTGGGTGTTCGGGGTGAGCGACAGCGACGAATTCGACGTCACTCAACTCCGCACCCAGGTAGCCCGGAATACTGAAACCGGTGATCGCCAGGTCGGCCACGCCTTCAAGCAGGACTTCCTCCACACCCGACAGCACTTCTTCGCGCAGACGCACCCGGCAGCCACGGCTCTGCGGCATGAACGCGGTCAACGCGCGGACGAGGCGGGCGCTCGGGTAAGCGGCATCGACCACCAGCCGCACTTCCGCTTCCCAGCCTTGCTCCATGTGGTGGGCCAGGTCTTCGAGCTGGCTGGCCTGTTTCACCAGTTGCCGCGAGCGACGCAACAACACGCCGCCGGCTTCGGTCAGCACCGCTTTGCGGCCATCGATGCGCAACAGCGGCACGCCGAGTTGGTCCTGCATACGCGCCACGGTGTAGCTCACCGACGATTGCGAGCGGTGCAGCGCTTCGGCGGCCTGGGCGAAACCACCGTGGTCGACCACGGCTTGTAAGGTTCGCCATTGATCAAGGGTCACGCGCGGCGCTTTCATGAATAGCTCCTCTTGTCCTAAGCTGGCAGTCCTTATTGGAGACTGCTGAATGAGAAAATTCTGTTGTGTGCTGTTGGCGATGCTGCCGCTGACCGCGTTTGCTTATCCGATCGATGTGGAGAAAAACCTTAACGGCATGAAGATCGACTACAACGCCTACGATACGGATAACGACATCGCCTCCATTCAGGTCAACAACTACGGCGACACCGATGCGATCTGTAAGGTTGTTTTCAACAATGGTCCGGAAGCACCGCGCACCCGCTCTATCGAAGTGGCCGCCGGCAAACACAAAAATGCCACCGCCAAATTCACCCGGACCATTATCAAGATGCGAATCAACCTGACCTGCACCCCCAAATGACATGAAACCCTGTAGGAGCGAGACTTGCCCGCGAAGGCGGCGTGTCAGTCCACATCGATGTTGAATGACACGGCCCCTTCGCGGGCAAGCCTCGCTCCTACAGTGTAAGTATGCTCCGCTTATAAACGAATTTATTGATGGGTTATAGCAGTTATTTGCGCTTTTTCATCGATATGACTCTGTTTAACCTTCACTCCATCGCCTTACAGCATTCTCAGATGGAGCCTACATCCCATGTCACGTGTTCTGATCATCGAAAGCAGCGCCCGTCAGCAAGATTCGGTTTCCCGCCAGTTGACCCAGACGTTCATCAGCCAGTGGAAAGCCGCGCACCCGAACGACCAGATCACCGTGCGTGACCTTGCCGTCAACCCGGTGCCGCACCTGGACATCAATCTGTTGGGTGGCTGGATGAAACCTGCCGAGCAGCGCAACGACATCGAACAGATTTCCCTGGAACGCTCCAACCAGTTGACCGACGAACTGCTGGCTGCCGATGTCCTGGTCATGGCCGCGCCGATGTACAACTTCGCCATCCCGAGCACCCTTAAAGCCTGGCTCGACCATGTGCTGCGTGCCGGTGTGACCTTCAAGTACACCGACACCGGCCCGCAAGGTTTGCTCAGCGGCAAGCGTGCCTACGTGCTGACCGCTCGCGGCGGGATCTACGCCGGCAGCACAGCCGATCACCAGGAACCGTACCTGCGTCAGGTGATGGGTTTCATCGGGATTCACGACGTGACCTTCATTCACGCCGAGGGCATGAACCTGGGCGGTGACTTCCAGGAGAAAGGCCTGAACCAGGCCAGCGCCAAGCTTTCCCAAGTGGCTTGAGGCTTTAATCGCCAGATAATCCCTTGATGTTCAAGTGGCCTGGCGCAACCCCTTCAAGGCTTTACGCGCATCGAACCTCCCTTTGCACTTGTTGCTCCTGAGTGCTGTCGCCCGATTGAACGCTTTAGCGAGATCGGGCTTTTTTTTGCTTGGGATTTGGTGGCCGCAACATGAACCTGTAGGAGCGAAGCTTGCTCGCGAAGACGGTGCCATATTCAACATAAATAGCGGCTGACACGCCGTCTTCGCGAGCAAGCTTCGCTCCTACAGGGATCTGTGTGTTCTCGCGATCGCCAGCAAAACCCGCTATCGTCGCCGCCATTCGAAACGAGGCGAGCATGGGCTATCTACTTTTTGTCACGCTGATTCAGGCGTTTTCCTTCAGTCTGATCGGCGAATACCTGGCCGGTCATGTCGACAGTTACTTTGCGGTGCTGGTGCGCGTGTTGTTTGCGGGGCTGGTGTTCATTCCGTTGACGCGCTGGCGTTCGGTTGAACCGGCGTTCATGCGCGGCATGCTGCTGATCGGTGCGTTGCAGTTCGGCGTGACCTACGTCTGCCTGTATCTGAGCTTCCGGGTGCTGACGGTGCCGGAAGTGTTGCTGTTTACCATCCTCACACCGCTGCACGTGACCCTGATCGAAGATGCCCTGAATCGGCGCTTCAATCCGTGGGCGCTGGTGGCTGCATTGGTGGCGGTGCTCGGTGCGGCGGTGATTCGTTACGACCGGATCAACCCGGATTTCTTCATGGGCTTCCTGCTGCTGCAACTGGCCAACTTCACCTACGCCGCCGGGCAGGTGCTTTATAAACATCTGGTGGCGCGCCATCCGAGCGATCTGCCGCACTACCGGCGTTTCGGTTACTTCTACCTGGGCGCGCTGGCGGTGGCATTGCCGGCGTTCCTGCTGTTTGGCAAACAGAATTTCCTGCCGGAGGCGCCGTTGCAGTGGGGCGTGCTGGTGTTCCTCGGCCTGGTCTCGACTGCGCTCGGGTTGTACTGGTGGAACAAGGGCGCTTGCCTGGTAGATGGCGGCACGCTGGCGGTGATGAACAACCTGCATGTGCCGGTGGGGTTGCTGATCAATCTGCTGATCTGGAATCAGCATGAAGAGCTGGGGCGGTTGCTCTTTGGTGGATCGGTGATTCTGATGGCGGTGTGGATCAGTCGGATGGGTATCAGGCCCACCGCAATCCGCTCTTCGTAGGAGCGAGGCTTGCCCGCGAAGGCGGTGTATCAGTCAGTATTGATGCCATCTGACACACCGCCTTCGCGGGCAAGCCTCGCTCCTACAAGGGGTTCGGGGTGTTACATCATGTGTTTTTCGGGTTCGGGAATGTGGCTCGCGCCCAACATTGCCGGCAATAGCCCGGCCCTTAAATCACCGCCACTCGGCTGCTGATACAGGCTCAAGCCAAACTCCGGCAACACCGCCAGCAGGTAATCGAAAATATCCCCCTGAATCCGCTCGTAATCCGCCCACGCGGTGGTGCGGGTGAAGCAGTAGATTTCCAGCGGAATGCCCTGTGCAGTGGTTTGCATCTGGCGGACCATGCAGGTCATGTTCGGCTGGACCTCCGGGTGACTCTTCAAATACGCCAACGCATAGGCCCGGAACGTCCCGATGTTGGTCATCCGCCGCCGGTTGGCCGACATCGCCGCGACGTTGCCCTGAGCCTCGTTCCAGGCCTTGAGTTCAGCCTGCTTGCGGCTGATGTAGTCAGTCAGCAGATGCACCTGGGACAGTTTCTGCTCTTCGTCATCGCGGATGAACCGCACGCCGCTGGCGTCGATGAACAGGCTGCGCTTGATCCGTCGTCCACCGGACTGTTGCATGCCGCGCCAGTTCTTGAACGACTCGGACATCAGGCGCCAGGTCGGAATCGAAACGATGGTCTTGTCGAAGTTCTGCACCTTGACCGTGTGCAGCGTGATGTCGACCACGTCACCGTCGGCACCGACTTGCGGCATCTCGATCCAGTCGCCGACCCGCAGCATGTCGTTGCTGGTCAGCTGCACACTGGCGACGAACGACAGCAGGGTGTCCTTGTAAACCAACAGAATCACCGCCGACATGGCGCCCAGACCCGACAGCAGTAACAGCGGCGAGCGGTCGATCAACGTCGCGACGATGATGATCGCGCCAAACACATACAAGACCATTTTCGCTAGCTGCACGTAGCCTTTGATCGACCGGGTGCGGGCATGTTCGGTGCGTGCGTAGATGTCCAGCAGGGCGCTGAGCAAGGCGCTGACCGACAGCACCAGGAACAGGATGGTGAACGCCAGTGCGACGTTGCCGAGGAAAATCAGGCTGGTCTTGCTCAGATCCGGCACCAGGTACAGGCCGAACTGGATCACCAGCGACGGTGTCATTTGCGCCAGGCGATGAAAGACCTTGTTGTGCCGAAAGTCGTTGACCCAGTGCAGGGCCGGTTGGCGACCGAGCATTTTGGTCGCGTGAATAATGAGATAGCGCGCCACTCGTCCGAGGACCAGCGCCACCCCCAGTAGCAGGATCAGCGCCAGGCCGGAATGCAGGAGCGGGTGCTGATCGAGGGCACCCCAGAGGTCTTGGACGTTGAGCCAGAGCTGTTTGATATCCATGGGTAAAACGGTTCTTCTGTAGGACGCGACGGGGCGATTAGAGCATTTAAGACGCTTTGCATGACGTTTGAAGACAAATCAGGCAACAAAAAAGCCACTGTTTGCGGTCGTTTGCATAAAGACACTCGGCCTCGGCGCTCGAAACCGTTACCCTATGCAGCTGTTTTTTTGTATTTCTTCGAGGTAACACCCGTGTTTTCCCAATTCGCCCTGAACGAACGCCTGCTCAAAGCCGTGGCCGAGCTTAAATTTGTCGAGCCAACGCCTGTGCAAGCAGCGGCTATTCCGCTGGCGCTCCAAGGGCGTGACCTGCGGGTGACTGCGCAAACCGGTAGCGGCAAAACCGCTGCATTCGTTTTGCCGATCCTCAACCGTCTGATCGGCCCGGCTAAAGTCCGCGTCAGCATCAAGACCCTGATCCTGCTGCCGACCCGCGAACTGGCCCAGCAGACCATCAAGGAAGTCGAGCGCTTCGCGCAATTCACGTTCATCAAGTCCGGCCTGATCACCGGCGGTGAAGACTTCAAGGTTCAGGCCGCCATGCTGCGCAAGGTGCCGGACATCCTGATCGGTACGCCGGGCCGGATGATCGAGCAACTGAACGCCGGCAACCTCGACTTGAAAGAAGTCGAAGTCCTGGTCCTCGACGAAGCCGACCGCATGCTCGACATGGGCTTTGCCGAAGACGTCCAGCGTCTGGTGGAAGAGTGCACCAACCGCCAGCAGACCATGCTGTTCTCGGCCACCACCGGTGGTTCGGGCTTGCGCGAGATGGTCGCCAAGGTCCTGAACAATCCAGAGCACTTGCAGCTGAACAACGTCAGCGATCTGAACGCGACCACCCGTCAGCAGATCATCACCGCTGACCACAACCAGCACAAAGAACAGATCGTGAACTGGCTGCTGGCCAACGAGACCTATCAGAAGGCTATCGTGTTCACCAACACCCGGGCCATGGCCGACCGTATCTATGGCCGCCTGGTGGCGCAGGAATACAAAGCGTTCGTGCTGCACGGTGACAAAGACCAGAAAGATCGCAAGCTGGCCATTGATCGCCTGAAGCAGGGCGGCGTGAAAATCCTTGTCGCCACCGACGTTGCCGCTCGCGGCCTCGACGTGGAAGGCCTGGACCTAGTGATCAACTTCGACATGCCGCGCAGCGGCGACGAATACGTTCACCGCATCGGTCGCACCGGCCGCGCCGGCAACGATGGCCTGGCCATCTCGCTGATCTGCCACGGCGACTGGAACCTGATGTCGAGCGTCGAGCGCTACCTGAAGCAGAGCTTCGAGCGCCGCACCATCAAGGAAGTCAAAGGCACCTACGGCGGACCGAAAAAGGTCAAGGCCTCGGGCAAAGCCGTTGGCGTGAAGAAGAAAAAGGTCGACGCCAAAGGCGACAAGAAGAAAACCGGCGCCAAGGCCCCGACCAAACGCAAAATCGCCAACCGCCCGAAGACCGACGCTCTGTCGCTGGTCAGCAAGGACGGCATGGCGCCGCTCAAGCGCCGGAAGCCGGAAGCGCCGGCTGCTGAATAAAGCGCCGTAGCGATCCAATAAAAAACCCGGACAGTGTCCGGGTTTTTTTAGGTCCAGCGTTTGTCAGCTTCCCAACAGCCCACGGGTGTCCGCATCAAAGCGTTGTTTGGCCTGATCAGCCGCCGGTTTGAGTAACGCGAGCAGCGCGGCCTCACTGTACAACTGAGTGACCGCCAGTTCCTTGGGTGTCGGCTCAATCGGGATCAGCACGTCTTCCGTATCTGCATGCAGCCAGATCACCACTAGGTGCAATGCCGAAACAAACAGCACCCGCAGTTCAACGGTTTTACCCTGCAGTTGCGGCGACTGTTCCGCCAGTTTCAACGCACCGACCGTAGCGGCCGCCATGGCCCCGTGGTTCAGCGAAGCGAACTCGACATGACCGCGAACATCGGCCAGTTGCGCATCGGCAATCGTCACGCCATCGGAGAACACCAGGTAATGCCAATCGCCCACCTTGGCGTCTTTCAGGCCTTTGCCCTGGCTCACGTCCTCCAGGCTGAGCGAGTAGCCACGGTAAGCCTCACTGAGGCTGATCTTGCCGGGCGTGGCGTTGGCAAACTGGCGATTGATGCCGAAGCCTTGGGTTTGCAGGGCGGCTTGAAGCGCCGGACGCAATGTCTGCACGCCGTTGGAAGGCGCCTTTGGATAAGTCAGTTGCATGATGTCGCCCTCCTAGTTTTTTACGGTGAAGTAAGTGTTGGTCCAGTTGCCGCCGCCGTTGTAGGAACCGGGGAACGAGTTCAACGCGCGGGTCGAATAGCCGTAGATGGAATCCGCAACCAGCACGTAACTACCGTTGGTGCCATAGATCGTCAGGAAGTGCGCACCACCGCCGTACCAGGCACAGCGCAAACCAATCGGTCGGCCCATGTTGATCTGGTTCTGGATGGCCGTCATCTGCAGCGAACCCTGGTTCATGCCGTTGAAACTTCGGGTAATCGTCAGGGCTGTATCCAGATAGCCATACACGTTGCACGGCCCGGGTTGATTACAGCAGTTGCGGTCCAGCGCAGCGGTGGCAACGCCGCATTGGGTCCAGGACCCGGTGCCGTAATAGTTGCCGACCGAGGCGGAAACGGCTGCCCAACACCAGTTGGTCTGGGTTTGTTTCTGCATCGTGAAGTTGAGGCTGGCAGCGGCCTGTGCACTGAGTGGTGCAGCTGATTTGACATCGGACAGTTGCGGGTTGAGCAGATGACCGGTCAGGCACCTTGGCAGGGTTTCGCCGGTGAATTGCGTTGCTTCAGTGGTTAACATTTTTCAATCCTCCATGAGTGAAAACTAGCGTCCAGCTAGTGGGTCTGTAGCGATGTTGCTGAGCGATCGGTGTGTGCGTTTTGCCATGCTGGATGGCCGGCTCCGATCCGGGCTCGAGGTAACCTTAGGCACGCCTATGCGTTTGTGCAAATAATTAAATGCACTAATGCAAATTCCAGATCGAAAGATCGGCGCTTTTGGCAGCGCCGGAGGGACCGTCATTTTTGCGTAGTAATTACCGAAGGCTGCAATCTCTGGCTCAGCTCTCGGCCTTTTTATCCGCCGTCTTCAGCTCTTTCAACCGCTGATCAATCAACTGGCATTTGTCCGGCAAATCCGCGCTGGCAGTGCCCAGATCCATCTTCTGCAACTCGTCGTTGATCTCTTTGGCCTTCTTCGGATTCTGTTCCGTGAGCCTGGTCACTTCCTTGGCCAGTTGTTCGCGCTTGGCCGTGGCTTCTTCGGGGGTGCAGGCCCAGGCGGGAAGGGCGCAGGCAAATGTGGCGACGAGGGTGAGCGTCATTAGCGTTTTCATGGAAAGCCTCGAGTTCCGTGTTGGGCGGTTAAACGGTGGAGGCTCTGCCTTGCCGAAAGTTCAGCTTTCTGTAGGACACATCGTCTTTCGGAAATGCCCTGTCAGTCGTGGTCGCTTTTGTTGAATGCCTCGGGAAACGTCCTGCGCGCTTGCAGAAAGCAGCTAATCTTGCCGTGACCGTTCGTCGCCTAGTCTATTCGAGTGGATCCTTTATTTGACGTCAGAATGATGGCTCTCTAGCATCGCGCCACTATTGTGCTATCAGTCTCCATTTCGAGGGATCGAACATGTACCCACCCGCCCTCGCGGCGAGGTTGTGCCTGGCTTTGCTGTGCCTTTCTCCGCTTAATCCTGCTTATGGTGCCCCCACTCCAGGGGAAACCGACCTTATCCGTGAACGCCAGGATCGCTTGCTCGAAGAGCAACGTCGGCGTCTCGAAGAGCTCAAGGAATTACCCGGCAAGGAAGTCAAACCCGCGGCACCGACTGCGCCCGCTGACACCCGTTGCTTCCCGATCAAAAACATCGAACTCAACGGCGCCGACAGTCTCTCCGAGAGTGAGAAAAACCGTCTGCTCAAGCCGTACATCGGCCAATGCCTGGGCGTCACGCAGCTCAATGAACTGCTGAAAGTCATCACCGATCACTACATCGAAAAAGGCTTGGTCACCAGTCGGGCCTACTTGCCGCAGCAGGATTTGTCCGGCGGGCATCTGAAGGTGCTGGTGGTCGAGGGCAAGCTCGAAGGCTTGAAGGGAGCGGAGGGCAGCAAGCTGTCGGACCGCGAGTTGGGCATGGCTTTTCCCGGCAAGACCGGCGAGCTGGTCAACCTGCGGGAGATCGAGCAACTGGTCGATCAGCTCAACCGTTTGCCATCGAATCAGGCGCAGATGGAGTTGGCGCCGGGCAAAAAACGTTGGGGGCAGCGAAGTGCTGGTCAAGAACACGCCGCAAAAGCCCTGGCGTGCCGGGTTGTCCCGCAGCAATGACGGTCAGCGCAGCACCGGCGAGCAGCAGTGGGGCACCACGTTTGATTGGGACAGCCCGCTGGGTCTGGCGGATCAGTTGAATCTGCGCGGTGGTCACGATGCGATGACCGATCACCAGCACACCTCCAACAACGCGCTGCTTAATTACAACCTGCCGTGGGGCTGGTGGAACTTCACTTACACCTACATCCAGAGTGAGTACCGCTCGCAGGCGCAAGCCAACGGCTTCAACTTCAAGCAGACCGGGGACAGCGAAAACCATCAATTGCGCGCCGAGCGGGTGATCCATCGCGACGCCGTGAGCAAGACTTCCCTCAGCACCGGCCTGTCGTACCTGCGCACCAACAACTTCATCGAGGACAGCAAGCTCAAGCTGAGTAGCAACCGCATCAGCGAAGCGCAGTTCGGCATCAACCACGGCCGGCGGGTCGGCAGTGCCTTCGTCAACATTGACCTGGGCATGCAGCAAGGGATCGGCGCGTTCGATGCGCAGGGCAACGGTCACCCGGGGCCCGGCGAGCCGGATGCGCGCTACCGCAAATACACCGCCACCGCGAGCTACCTGCAACCGTTCAAGGTGTGGGGCGAGTCGTTCAGTTTCAGCAGCCTGATGACCGGGCAGCGCAGTGAAGACGTGCTGTTCAGCCCGCAGCGCACCAGCCTCGGCGGGCAGTCGTCGATCCGTGGTTACAAAGATCAATCCTTGTCCGGCGACAGCGGCGGTTACTGGCGCAACGACCTGCGCTGGAGCCGTCCGGTGACGCTGGAATGGCTGCGCCCGGTGTTCGCCGAATACGGCACCAGCCTTGGTTACGACCAGGGCGTGATCCGTGGCGATCGCTACAACGGCGATCAGCACGGACGCATGTCCAGCAACTCGGTGGAGGTGTTTGCTCGTGGTCGGCACCTGGCCGCCAGCGTGACCTTTGCTCATTCCCTTGAACGCCCGGACACCCTGACCGAGCGCGAAGCGCCGATCTATTTCCGCATGGATCTCTTCCTCTAATTTCGCCGCATCGAGACCTTCAACATGGACGTTCGCCACTACGCTTTCCTTTCGCGTCAGCCTTCTGCGCAACTGAAAACCCGCGAGCACTTCTGGGGCATGCCCAAGCGCGGAGTGGCGTTCCTGTTGGCCAACGTCATGTTCTGGCAACCGATGTGGGCGCAGGCCGAGGGGATGGTGGTGGCGACGCCGGGGACCAGTCTCGGGCAGGCGGGGAATGGCGTTCCGATCGTCAATATCGCCACGCCCAATGGCACCGGCCTGTCGCATAACCAGTTCCACGACTACAACGTCGGTACTCAAGGTGTGATCCTCAACAACGTCGCCGCGCAGACCGGCGCGACGCAGTTGGGTGGCATCATCGTCGGCAACCCCAACCTCACCAACCGCGTCGCCGCGCAAACCATCCTCAACGAAGTGATCGGCGGCAGCCCAAGCCAGTTGCGCGGTTACACGGAAGTGGCGGGGCAGTCCGCGCGCGTTATCGTCGCCAACCCTTACGGCATCAGTTGCAACGGTTGCGGGTTTATCAATACGCCGCGTGTGACGCTGACCACCGGCAAACCGCTGCTCGACAACGGGCGTGTGGATCGTTATCAGGTTGATCAGGGAAGCGTCTCGATCGATGGCGCCGGGCTGAATGCGACCAACGTCGACAGCTTCGAAATCATCACCCGCAGCGCGAAGATCAATGCCGAGATTCAGGCGAAGAACCTGACGATTGTGGCCGGTCGCAACGACGTCAATGCACAGACGCTCAACGCCACCGCTCGCGCCGATGACGGCAGCGCGAAACCGCAACTGGCCATCGACTCGTCGGCACTGGGCGGCATGTACGCCGGGGCGATCAAACTGGTCGGCACCGAGGCTGGGGTCGGGGTGAAGCTCGACGGCAAACTGATTGCCAGCGGTGGTGATATCCAGCTCGATGCCAGCGGCCACTTGAGCCTGGCCGACACCTCGGCCACGAACGGCGCGGTCAATGTCAAAGCCGCCAGCCTCGATGCTCGCGGTCCGGTGTATGCAGGCACCGTGCTAAACGTGCAAACCCAAGGCAACCTGACCAACCAGCAAACCCTCGCCGCTCGCGACACCCTCGCCCTCAGTGCCGGCGGGCAGTTGACCAACAACGGCGTCATCGAAGCCGGGGTCAATGCCGATAACAGTCGCAACGCCAATGGCGATTTAAGCCTCAGCGCGCAGAACCTCAACAACACCGGCAAAAGCGTGGTTGCCAGCCGTAACCTGTCGATCAATACCGCACAGACATTAAGCAACCAGGGCGGCACTCTCAGCGGGCAAACCACCCGCATCACCGCAGCTACTCTGGACAACCAGAACAACGGGCGAGTGCTGAGTAACAGCACGTTGAACCTCAATGCCAGTCAGGTGTTCAACACCAACGGAGTGATCAACAGCACCGACCTTCTCACCGGTAATGTCGGTCGACTGAACAACAACAGCGGCGAGCTCAGCAGCCTGGCCGACATGACCCTGAGTGTAACCGCACTGGATAACGTCGCCGGTGTGGTGACCGCTGGACGTCTGCTGGACATCACGGCCAGCGGCGGCATCAACAACATCGGCGGTACCTTGGGGGCGCAACAAGCCCTGACCGTCCGCGCGTAAAACCTCGACAACAGTCAGCAAGGAAAACTGAGCAGCGCCGGCCAACTGACCACTCGTGTCAACGGCCTGCTGAACAACCAGAACAAAGGCCTGATCCAGGCCAACGGCGCGATGGATGTGCAAGCCACGCGCCTGGACAATCGCAACGGCAAGCTTTCCGGCTTGAACACCCTGAACGTCAGCAGCAGCAACACCGACAACCGCAACGGCGTGATCCGTGCCGATCAGGCGGTGAAACTGCAAGTCACCGAACTGGATAACCGCGACAAGGGTCGGGTGGAAAGCAAGGCCGCGCTGACCTTCGATGGCAGCAAACTGGACAACCGAAATGGCGGCCTTCTCACCGCCACCGGTCCTCTGACGCTCAAAGCCAAAGACGTCGCCAACGATGGCGGCCGTATTTCCGGCAAGGGTGATATCGACGCCACTATCGATGCCTTGAGCCAGCAGGCTGGCGAGTTGATTGCCGAGGGCAACCTGAAGGTGACCGGCAAGTCGCTGGATAACCAAAAAGGTGGTCTGGTCGCGTCCCTCAAAACACTGACCGTCAACGTCGATCAGATCGACAACCGCAGCGGTTCGCTGTCCAGTCAGACCGACGTGTACATCAACGGCGCGACCCTGAACAACAGCGACAGCGGCAAAGTGCTGTCCAACACCACCCTGGCGCTCAAGGTCGGTCAGATCATCAACCAGACCGCCGGCCAGATTGTCAGCAAAGGCGCGGTTACGCTCAGTGGCGTCGGGCTCGACAACTCCGGCGGCAAGATCGTCAGCCAGAACAACCTGGCGTTGACCTTCGACGACATCAAAAACAACCAGCAAGGCCTGATCAGCAGCGAAGGCACACTGGTACTCAACGCCGGCAGCCTGGACAACCGGCTGGGTAGCCTGTCGAGCCTCGAAGCCATGTCGCTCAACGTCGCGGCAGCCCTGCAAAACCAGGGCGGTTTGCTCGGCTCGCAAAAAGGTCTGACGCTGAGCAGCGCCAGCCTCGACAACAGCGACAAAGGCCTGATCAGCGCCAAAGCCGCGTCGACCGTCACCACCGGTGAATTCAACAACAGCAACGGCGGCAGTCTGGCGACTGACGGCACCCTCGACCTGACGGCCAAACACCTGAACAACTCGGCCGGGCAGATTGGCAGTCAACAGCGGCTGAACGCTTCGGTGACGAGTCTGGATCAGGACGGCGGCGAGCTGTTCAGCAACAGCGACCTGACCCTCGACTTGAACAACGGCCTGCTCAACAACCAGCGCGGCAACCTCCACACGCCCGGTCAGTTGCTGTTGAAAAACCTCAACGAGGTGAACAACAGCGCGGGTGAAATTTCCGGGGCCAAGGCCTACAGCATCAACGCCAAAAGCCTGAACAACGATGACGGCAAACTGCTGAGCAATGAAAAACTCACCCTCGTCATCGACCGCGCACTCAGCAACATCCATGGCCTGATCAAATCGGTCGGCCTGGCCAGTAGCAGCGCGAGCCTGGACAACAGCAACGGTGAAATCCGTGGCCGTGGTGAGGTTGAGCTGACGGTCACCGATGCCTTTGATAACCGGGCCGGCCTGGTCATTGCCGATGACGGCCTGACCGTGAAAGCCGCCAGCCTCGATAACCGTCAGGAGGGTTTGGTAGGGGCGACAAAAGCGCTGAAACTGAATGTCGACAACCTCGATAGCCGCAATGGCGAGTTGTCGAGCAAGGCGGACGTGACGCTGATTGGCCAACAACTCGACAACAGCGATGCCGGTTACATACTGGCCGGTGGCAACCTCGCGCTGACCGTGGGCAAGGTCATCAACCGCAATAAGGGACTGCTGTCCGGCGAAACCGGGCTGACACTGACCGGGCAGACCCTGGAAAACAGCGGTCGCCTCACCACCCAGAAAAATCTTGCGCTCAACCTCTCTTCCGATCTGAACAACAATCAGGGCAGCCTCATCAGCGAAGGCGAACTGGCGCTCAACGCGCAGAGCCTGAGCAACAACGGCGGGACGATTTCCAGTGCCAAGGCGCTGACTGTCGTCATCCAGGGCGCCATCAGCAATCAGGGCGGCAAGCTACTCACCGACTCGACGCTGACCCTCAACAGCGCCAGCCTCGATAACCAGCAAAAAGGCGGGATCAGCAGCAAAGGCAACGCCAGCATCACCACCGGCGCGCTCAATAACAGCCACCAAAGTACGATTTACGCTGGGGATCGTCTGGACCTGAACGCCGGGCAAGTCACCAATACCGGCGGCAGCCTCAACGCGGCCTCCGCGCTGATCGCTAACATCACAGGACTGGATCAGCAGGGCGGCAAGCTGTTCAGCAAAGGCACGTTAAGCCTTGATCTGAACGGCGGGGCGTTGAACAACCAGGACGGTTACATCAGCGCGCCAGGCCAATTGCTGCTGAAAAACCTTGCCGACGTGAACAACCGCCACGGCGAAATCTCCAGTGAAGAGGCTTTCGAACTGGCGGCCAGGCAGCTGGACAACAGCGACGGCCAACTGCTCAGCAACCAGAAACTCACGCTGACAATCGACAATGCGCTGACCTCGGTCAAAGGCAAAATCGCCGCCGCTGCCTTGCAGGTTCGTGCCGCGAGCCTCGATACCAGCGCCGGCAAAATACTCAGCGATGGCGATATTCAAATCACCGTCGACGGGCTGCTGACTAACCAGATCCAGGACCTGACCAGAGGCCTGATCAAAGCGACCGGGCAACTCACCCTCAACAGCAACGGCCTGAACAACCAGGGTGGAAATCTGCTCGGTGGCACCGGTATCAGTATCGACCTGGGCACCGCACCGGCCGACCTGAATAACCAGGACGGTGTGATCAACACCAAAGGCGTGCTGAGCATCGCTCACCTGCGCGACCTGAATAACCAGAAAGGTGAAATTTCCAGCGTCCACAGTTTCAACCTGAGTGGCAACCAACTGGATAACCGTGGCGGCAATCTGATCAGCAACGATCAACTGACGCTCAATGCCGCCAGTCTGAACAACCAGGGCGGTCTGGTTTCCGGCTGGAAGAAACTGGCCGTGACGGGCGGCAGTCTCGACAACAGTCAGGAGGGCGCGGTCTCCAGCCAGTTCGGGAACCTGGACATCAACCTGAGCGGCGCGTTGATCAATACCGGCAAGGGCGTCAAGGGCGGCATCGGTGCCGACGGCGACGTGACCATCACCGCGGCCAGTCTCGACAACCGCAATGGCGTCGTCAGTAGTAATGGCAAGCAAACCCTGACAATGACCCAAGGCCCGATCAATAACTCTGCGGGCGGCGTGATCGAAAGTGGCGACACGCTGGACATCCATGCGTCGGGCCTGAACAACAACACCGGAAAAATCACCGGCAATAAAGCCCTGACGCTCACCGGTACAAGCCTGGACAACAGCAATGGCAGCCTGGTCGGCAAAGACAGCATTACCCTCGATTTGCTCGGTGCGCTGACCAACGTCAACGGTGCGCTCGGCAGTACTGGCCCGCTGGTGATCAAGCGTTCCGCCAGCATCGACAACCAGGGCGGCCAGTTGCTCAGTCAAGGCCTGTTGACGCTGTTGACCGGCGATTTGAACAACAGCCAGCACGGCACCGTGTCGGCCAATGGACAGCTTGCCCTTACCGCCACCGGCAACGTGCGCAGTGACGCCGATGGCCTGATCTACAGCCGCGACGCCGGCTTGACCCTCAACGCCAAATCCCTCAATAACGCCGGCGGCGCGCTGCAAAGCCTGGGCGCAATGACCCTGGACGTGACGGGCGGCGACATCGATAACCAGAGCGGCAAAATCATCGCTCAAAACGGCGACCTGAACATCATCGCCGCCAACCTCGACAGCCGCAGCGGTGTGCTCTCGAGCCTCAAAGGCTTGCTGCAAACCCGCCTCACTGGCGTATTGCGCAACGGCCACGGCGGCAAGATCGAAGGCCGCCGTCTCGACCTGCAAGCCTTGGGCGGAATCTACAGCGATGGCGGTCGCATTGCCGCCAACACCGGCGATATCTTGCTCAATGCGGGCAATGCCGCCGTCGATAACACCGGCGGCGGGATCCACGCCAAAGGTCTGGTCAAAGTCATTGGCAACTCGCTGAACAACAACGCGGGGCAGATCAGTGGCCAGTCCATCGATCTAGGGCTTAATGGCAACTTCAGCAACCGCAGCGGCCTGATCGAAAGCGCCAGTACCCTGGCCGTGCGCGCCACCAGCGCCGATAACCAGGGCGGCAAACTGCGTGCGCTGGGCAACAGCGGTAAAACCAACTTCCAGATCGGCAGCTTGTTCGATAACCGCAACGGGTTGCTGGAAACGGCCAACATTGACCTGACCCTGGCGACACCGAGCTTCCTGAACGCCGGCGGCACCGTGACCCATGTGGGCGTGGGTGAGTTTGATATCTCCACGGCCAACGTCATGAACGCTGGCGGCACGATGGTGACCCGTGGCGGGTTGACGCTGAATGCGGACAGCTGGACCAACAGCAGTGTGATTCAGGCGGGGCGGTTGACGGTTAACGTCAACAATTTTGTGCAGACCGCTAGCGGGCAACTGCTGGCGTCCGACCGTTTGGTTGGCCGAGGTGTGAACTGGATCAACAACGGATTGATTGCCAGTGATGGCAGTCTGGATTTGCAGTTGGGCGGTACCTATTCCGGCAATGGTCGCGTCACCAGCCTGGGCGACATGCAGGTAGACGCCGGGGCCATCAATCTCAGTAATGTGGCAAGTATTTCCGGTGGCGCCAACACCACCGTTGGTGGTCGCGGCACGCCAGGCACCGTGACCAACTACGGTCGACTCAGCTCGGTCAATGCTCTCGTTTTGAATGCCGGGAATGTGAACAACTACGGCACGCTCGCCGGTGGGTCAGAGCTGAAACTGAATGCGTCGACGCTGTTGAACGATCAGGGCGGATTTCTGTTCAGCGGTGGCAGCATGAAACTTCGGGTCGGAAGTTTCACGAACAAAAATGCTGATGTCTACAGCTTGGGCAATATCGATATTGCGCGAGACGACGCGGGTAACCGTTCTGCGTTGGTAGAGAACCTTTCCGGCACGATGGAAAGCACCGGTAACTTTTCGATCAAGGCGGACTCGATCGTCAATCGCAGAGAACAGTTCAAGACAACTTCTGAACTGTATTCGTCGGATATAGGTGTGCGTTGCGAGGCGTGTGACCAGCTTTCGCCCAGCTGGGCTGAAAACCTTAATGACAGGATCCCCTCACACTTGGTTTGGGAGCAGAAGTTCCGAGTCAGCATTCTAAAGGTTGACAGTTCCAAGGCTGCCTCTATCACGGCAGGGAACGATTTTGATGTGACCGGTGGTTCGTTCCTTAATTCGAATTCATCCATTGGTGTGTCTGGGAACATCAACATCAACGTGGCCAATTTCGAGAACACAGGTACCGCCACAGGTGATTACATTTCTCGCAAGTACGTCACGGGCGGGCAATCCGTCGATCAATGGCGAGAAATCGCCCTGTACAACATGTACAACGACGCCGGCTACAACAAGGATCTGCGCTTCTGGAACGCCAATGAAGTTGAGTCAAGGCTGATTCCGAAGGTGGTTATGTTTGGGGCGAAGGGCGAGATTGAACACTTTCAGACTTTCGGCTCAATCGTTCTGGTTGTGGGTAGCAATGCTTCCGCTGGCGTCAAATTTGCCGACTCTCTATATTCGACAGGCGTCAGAACCGAAGCCCCGGACTTCATAAAGAATGCAGTCTTCAATGAAAAAATAGTCACCTCAGACCCCTCCGGTTTCGCGTCGGCCATCATCCAGGCCGCGGGCAACGTGACCATCAACGCCACTCATAAAATCTCCAACGGTGTTGAAAAAGCCTACAGTTCGGGGGCTTATGGCACTTCTCGCAACGCCAACACCGAAGCCGCCGGTATAGGAAAACCCACGGTTATTTCCCTCAACAGCCAACTTCCACCGGACCTGGCCCAGCAGCAAGTCAATCCGCTGACCCTTCCCGGTTTCAGTCTGCCGACGGGGCAGAACGGCCTGTTCCGCCTCAGTGATCAAACCGGCGCAGCACAACCTCAGGTCCCGGGCCTGGACTGGGCCATCGGTACGGCCACTTCGAACCTCGTTTCCCGCGGTACAGAACAAACCCTGGTAAAGGGCACCGAACTGCAGTTCGACAAAAACGATCCGGTGTCGGTCAAGGCGCGCGAGCTTGCCCTCGCCAATCGTCCGCCGGTGGATTTCAGCGATAAAGCCGCCAATATCAGTGTCAACGCCGCTGCGGGTGATGGCCCGGTCGGCGTGTTCCTGCCGAACCGCGATAACGGCCCGATGACCGTGCCGCGCGTGGAAGGTCTGCCGGACACCAGTGTTCGCTCCAATCCTCACAAATACCTGATCGAAACCAACCCGGTACTCACCGACCTCAAGCAGTTCATGAGTTCGGATTACCTGCTGAGCAACCTTGGCTACAACCCGGACACAAGCGCCAAGCGCCTGGGTGATGGATTCTTCGAACAGCGAATAATCCAGCAAGCCGTGGTCGAGCGCACAGGCCAGCGATTTATCGGTGGCCAGACCTCTGACGAAGCAATGTTCAAGTACCTGATGAAGAACGCCATCGCCAGCAAGAACCAGCTGAACTTGTCCATGGGCGTCACCCTCTCTGCACAGCAAGTCGCGGCGCTGACCCACGACATCGTCTGGCTCGAAGAGCATGTGGTGAATGGCGAAAAAGTGCTGGTGCCGGTGCTGTATCTGGCCCAGGCGAACAATCGACTCGCACCCAATGGTGCATTGATCCAGGGTGGCGACGTCACTCTGATTGCCGGCCAGGATTTGAACAATGCCGGGACCTTGCGCGCTACCAATAATCTGTCGGCCCAGGCCGGCAACGACCTAACCAACACCAGTCTGATCGAGGCGGGCGATCGTCTGACGTTGAAGGCGGGGAACAATATCGTCAATAAATCCGGGGGCATCATTTCCGGTCGTGATGTGTCGCTAACAGCCACCAACGGCGATGTGATCAACCAGCGTGATGTAACAGGTTTCGATCTGAGCGGTCGCGGCAATCTGCTGCATCGCGATTACCTGGACAATGCCGCGCGTATTGAAGCGGTCAATGATTTGAGCATCTATGCCGGTCGCGATATCAGCAACATTGGCGGCGTGATCAAGAGTGGTCAGGATCTCGATCTGACCGCCACTCGAGACGTCAACATCAGTTCGGTCCAGGACCGCACCACTGATGCGCGTGGTAGCCGTTTTCTGAATCAGACCATTACTCAGTACGGTGCGGAGGTGACGTCTGGGCGGGATCTTTCGATCACCGCGGATCGGGACGTAACCGTTGTCGCCAGTCGGCTTGATGCAAAGCTCGATATGTATCTCACCGCGGGTAACGATGTACTGTTGACTTCGGCGGCGAACGAAAGCGATTACGTTGCACGCAGCAAAAAAACTGCGTCGGAAAGCCACAGTGTCAGCCAACAATCGTCGGTTGTGAATGCCGGTCGAGACATCGCCATTTATGCCGGCAACGATCTTGGCATCATTGCCAGCAGGATCAAGGCTAATGAAGACATCAGCCTCGATGCTGAGCAGGACATTCTTGTTGCGTCTGCGAAGGACGAGAGCTCTTCTTACTACTACAAGAAGAAAAACGGTTCGTTTGGACGAAGCAAAACTACTCAGAGCGAGAGCTACGATAGCGCTAACGTCGCTTCCGTTATTGAGGCGGGGCAGGATCTGACCGTTAACACGACGAAAGACGATGGAGGAGGTGTCAGTCTCAATGGAGGCCGCAACGTCACCATTATTGGTAGTCAATTGAAGGCGGGTGATGACCTGATCGTCGGTGCCACAAAGGACGTGGCGATACTTTCAGGCATCGAGGAAAGCGGTTCCTACACCAAGAAAACGAAAACCGGTTTGTTTGGGATGTCGTCCAGTGGCAGCAGCCATCTCCAGACCAGCGTCACCCAGGTGGGCAGTGAACTCAGCGCTGGTAACGATGCGGTCGTCATTGCCGGTCGTGATGTGAATCTGAATGCCAGTGTCATCAACGCTGACAACAATGCAGAACTACACGCCGGGCTGGTCGACAGAACCGGTGATATCAACCTCTCATCTGCCGATAACGAAGCTTACAGCCGCGCAGAAGAGTTCAAGAAAAAACTCGGCCTGTCGCTCAAGGATGCGATGGGTGTGAATTTGAACACGACCCTGAACGCATCGCACAAGGGGGGGCGCGAAGGGTTCAGCTCAAACAGCGTCGGCAGCCAGATCAATGCGGGTAATGACGCTATTTTAAATAGCGCACGCGACATCAACATCATTGGCAGTGGTATCAACGCCGGTCACGACGCGACGCTCAAGGCAGGTCGGGATGTGAACGTGGTCGCCAGCATTGATCAGGAGCGCAGTAACAGCTGGGAAACGGACAAAAGCTACGGCATCAAACATGCCGTGGATAACAACGGGCTCTCCACCTTCGTCGGTAACGAGACGATCAACTATGGTGTGAATAGTAACGGTCACACAGCCGCAGGCAGCTCCATCTCTGCCGAGGGTGTAATTAGTTTTGTGTAAACGATCATTTGGCAGGAGACTGCCTACCCCAAGGAAATCCAATGACCGAGCCAAAACCCAAGCGCGCCAAACGAATCAAGCCTGATCCTGAGCTGGTTAAACTGGCCGACAGCCTGCTGACCAACTACAAAAAGCCTGAAGACCTCATCGGCGAAAATGGCTTGCTCAAACAGCTCACCAAGATGTTGGTCGAGCGAGCCCTTGAGGCGGAAATGACCGAGCATCTGGGTCATGGCAAAAGCGCGACGATCACCAACACCGGCGCCAATGCCCGCAACGGTCACAGCGGTAAAACCCTCAAGGGCGATTTTGGTGAGCTGCCGCTCGAGATCCCCCGCGACCGGCAGGCGTCTTTCGAACCGCAACTGGTCGCCAAGCATCAAACCCGCTGGACCGGCTTCGACGACAAGGTCATTTCCCTCTACGCCCGGGGCTTGAGTGTCAGAGAAATTCAGGCGCACTTGCAGGAAATGTACGGCACCGAGGTCTCTCCCAGTCTGATCTCGGCGATTACCGACGCGGTGAGTGATGAGGTCAAACTCTGGCAGGCGCGGCCGCTGGACGCGCTGTACCCGATCCTCTATCTGGACTGCATTCACGTCAAAGTGCGCGATGCCGGCGCCG
>NZ_SISB01000014.1 GCF_004310295.1 Pseudomonas sp. BGI-2
GAGGTGTCCGCCGACTTGCCGTCAACGTCCAGCTTCTCGTAATTGCCACCCTGGGCGTCGTCGATTTTGACGCTCAGGGAGCTGCCGCCAGCCAGGGCATCGTTCGGTGCGACGAAGTTCACGCTGGCGCTGCTCGAACCGACCGGGATGGTGATGGTTTGGCCGTTGGACAAGTTCACGACGACCGGCGAACCGGTCACTGGAGCAGTGACGGACGCGGTGTACACCACGGTGCCGCCTTCAGCGACAGAGGACGTGGCCGTCAGGCTGACCGTCGAGGTATCGACGGTGTCGGTAACATCAGTCACCGCCGCAACAGTGCTCGGAGCCAGGTTCTCGAAGTTGCCGCCCGTAGCGTCCTTGATGGTCGCTTCGACTTTGCCGGCGTCTTTGTAGACGTCATCGGCAGGCGCTTTGACGGTCACTGAGCCAACAGTTGCGCCAGCAGCGATGTTGATCACGGCGCCGTTGCTCAGGGTGACGGTCACGGGTGTGCCGGCAGCATTAGTCAGCGTGGCGGTGTAAACAATCGAACCACCTTCAGCAACCGTATCGGTAGCGCTCAGGCTGATAGTCGTGGTGTCCGCCGTATCAGTCACCGAGGTGTCCGCCGACTTGCCGTCAACGTCCAGCTTCTCGTAATTGCCACCCTGGGCGTCGTCGATTTTGACGCTCAGGGAGCTGCCGCCAGCCAGGGCATCGTTCGGTGCGACGAAGTTCACGCTGGCGCTGCTCGAACCGACCGGGATGGTGATGGTCTGGCCGTTGGACAAGGTCACGACGACCGGCGAGCCGGTCACAGGCGCGGTGACGGACGCGGTGTACACCACGGTACCGCCTTCGGCCACGGAAGAAGTCGCGGTCAGGCTGACCGTCGAAGTATCGACGGTGTCGGTAACATCAGTCACCGCTGCTGCCGGATTGGTAATCAGGTTTTCAAAGTTTCCGCCGACTGCATCTTTGACAGTGACTTCGACTTTGCTGGCGTCTTTGTAGACGTCATCGGCAGGCGCCTTGACGGTCACGGAGCCGCTGATGGCGCCGGCGGCGATGGTGATTACGGCGCCATTGCTCAGGGTGACGGTCACGGGCGTGCCGGCCGCATTGGTCAGGTTGGCGGTGTAAACGATCGAACCGCCTTCAGCCACAGAATCCGTCGCGCTCAGGCTAAGAGTCGTAATGTCAGCCGTATCGGTAACCGAGGTATCCGCCGACTTGCCGTCGACATCCAGCTTCTCGTAATTGCCACCCTTCGCATCGTCGATTTTGACGCTCAACGAAGCGCCGCCCGCCAGGGCATCGTTCGGCGCAACGAAATTCACGCTGCCGGAGCTCGAACCGACCGGGATGGTGATCGTCTGGCCGTTGGACAGCGTCACCACAACCGGCGAACCGGTGACCGGAGCGGTGACGGACGCGGTGTACACCACGGTACCGCCTTCGGCCACGGAAGAAGTCGCGGTCAGGTTGACGGTCGAGGTATCGAGGGTGTCCGTAACGTCAGTCACCGCCGCAACAGTGCTCGGCACCAGGTTCTCGAAGTTGCCGCCCGTAGCGTCCTTGATGGTCGCTTCGACCTTGCCGGCATCTTTGTAGACGTCATCGGTAGGCGCCGCAACGCTGACGGAACCGCTGGTGGCGCCGGCCGCGATGGTGATCACCGCACCGTTGCTCAGGGTGACGGTCACTGGCGTGCCAGCCGGATTGGTCAGGGTCGCGGTGTACAGAATCTGACCGCCCTCGGCCACTTCGGCGGACGCCGACAGGCTCAGGCCAGTGTCGTCCCTGGAGTCGGTAATGGTGGTCAGCGCCGGCTCGGTGCTCGGGGTCAACTGCTCGAAATTGCCGCCGGTGGTCCCGGTGATGGTGGTGCTGACGGTGCTGCCATTGTTGTAGACGTCATTCGCGGCGGTATCGACAGTCACACTGCCGGTGGTCTTGCCCGCTTCGATGGTAATGACCGAGCCATTGCTCAAGGTCACGGTCATCGGCGTGCCGGCCGGGTTGGTCAGTGTCGCGATGTAGGTGATCTGACCGCCTTCGACGACGGTGCCAGTGGCGGTGAGGCTCAGACCGGTGTTGTCGACCGAGTCGGCGATGGTGGTGACGGCTGGCGTGGTGCTCGGGGTCAGCTGCTCGAAATTGCCGCCGGTGGTCCCGGTGATGGTGGTGCTGACGGTGCTGCCATTGTTGTAGACGTCATTGGCCGCCGTATCGACGATCACGCTGCCGGTGGTCTTGCCCGCTTCGATGGTGATGACCGAGCCATTGCTCAAGGTCACGCTCATCGGCGTGCCGGCCGGGTTGGTCAGTGTTGCGGTGTAAGTGATCTGGCCACCTTCGACGACGGTGCCAGTGGCGGTGAGGCTCAGGCCGGTGTTGTCGACCGAGTCGGTAATGGTAGTGACTGCTGGCGTGGTGCTCGGCACCAGATTCTCGAAGTTGCCGCCGGTGGCGCCAGTGATCGTGGTGCTGACGGTGCTGCTGTTCTGATAAACGTCATTGGCTGCGGTGTCGACGTTCACGGTGCCGGTGGTTTTGCCGGCTTCGATGGTGATGGTCGAACCGTTGGACAGGGTGACAGTGACCGGGGTTTGAGCCGGGTTGGTCAGGGTGGCGGTGTACGTGATCTGGCCGCCTTCGGTGACCGTCGAACCCGCCGTCAGTGTGACGGAGGTGGTGTCCGGCGAGTCGGTAATGGTGGTGACCGCTGGCGTGGTGCTCGGCACCAGATTCTCGAAGTTGCCGCCGGTGGCGCCAGTGATCGTGGTGCTAACGGTGCTTCCGTTCTGATAGACGTCATTGGCCGGTGTAGACACGTCAACGCTGCCAGTGGTTTTGCCGGCTTCGATGGTGATGGTCGAACCGTTGGACAGGGTGATGGTGACCGGTGTCTGCGCCGGGTTGGTCAGTGTGGCGGTGTAAGTAATCTGGCCGCCTTCGGTGACGTTGGCGCCGGCGGTCAAGGTGACCGTGGTGGTGTCGACGGTGTCGGTAACCTGGGTCACGGCCGGGGTCGTCGGCGAAGTGACGATGATGCCGTTGCCGCCCGTGGTGCCGGTGACGGTCACGTTGATCTGGGTCGAGTCGTTATAAACCGTGTCGTTCGGCGCGAGCGGGACATTGACGGTGCCGGTCAACTGGCCAGCCGGGATCACGATCACCGAGCCATTGGACAGCGTGATGGTCAGGTCGGTCAGCGGTGCCTGGGTCAGGTTCGCGGTGTAAACCAGTACGCCGCCCGCTTCGGTAATGGTCGGCGTGGCGCTCAGGCTCAGGGTCGATTCGCGCTGCACGTTGGCGCTGGTGTTTGCCGTCTGGCCGCCAAGGGTGTTCTGGGCGGCCAGTGCCGCAGTGCTGAGGCCCGCAGTCGGGAAACCAATGGTCGGGTCGACCCGGCCAGCGGTTGCATCCAGCATCACGAAGCTGTGACCGCCACCTGCCGCACCGCCCGAGCCCGCAGCTGTCGGGCCGGCTGCGGTGGCTTCGAGTTCAGTGGTCGGGTCGGCACCCGCAGCGATGGCTTGCTGCAGTTCTTCAACCGATGGCGCGGCTTGTGCAGTGGCTTCTGACAAGTCAGTGCTGGAATCCGGGTCGCTGGCGCTCCATTGAGTGTCGCGGCCCAGGTCCAGGGTCCGGCCGTCAGCCAGTTCGAGCGTAACGGCGCCAGCGGCACCCGTGTCTACCTGATCGCCGACAAACAACCGGTCGCCTTCAACGAGTACGCGGCGAATGCCCTCTGGGGACACCGCGAAAACCTGACCGACAATGCTTTTGACGATGGCAACAACACTGCTCATTGAAGACTCTCCGGGTGTCACGTTCAGTTGACTTCCATAAACCTGATGGCGTGTTCGCCAAATCAGTCTGGACGTACTTTCAAGGTATTCGAGGCACAACGTTGACGCGCTTAAGCGTCAGCAAATTGGCTATATTTTTTCGCTATAAACTATATGCCAAACTATTGACCTTAGTGCTGTCATCCTAAACACTCGCCCCCGTAATGTCACATTGATATTTAGGTAACTACCTGCCCCAAGAGTGTGGCTCAGTTCCAAATTCCAACTTTCCGACACACGGTCATTCCGATGGTCATCATCCGATGCAGCGGCACGTTCTGCAGTAATTCAAGACAAGTAATTCCGGGAAATTCCAACCATGCGTTTGCACCTGTTCAAGGCTTTACCCTTCGCCCTTGCCGCCAGTTTTGTTCAGGCGCAATCACTTCCGGAGGCCATGCAACAGGCGTTGGATGTCCATCCGGAAATCCAGGCAGGTGTTAATAGTCGATTGGCCGCGGATTATCAGTTAAAGGCAGCAAAAGGTGGATACCTTCCCCGGGTCGATTTGCTGGGCGGTTATGGTCGCGAAGGCACGGACAGCGTCACCACGCGCGCTGCCGGTAACGACAATCACTGGGAAACCCTGAACCGCAGCGAGTCAAGTTTGCGTCTGTCGCAAATGGTCTTTGACGGTTTTGCGACGTCCAGTGAAGTGGGGCGTCAACAAGCCACCGTTAATTCCCGTGCTTATTCCTTGTTGGGCACATCCGAACGCACCGCGCTGACCGTGGCTCAGGTTTATCTGGATGTACTGACCCGCCGCGAATTCGTGCGCCTGGCCACAGACAACCTGAAAAGCCACGAACGCATTTTTGACCAGATCAAGTTGCGCACCCAGCGCGGCGTCGGCAGCGGTGCCGACCTTGATCAGGCCGAAGCGCGTATGGCCCAGGCCCGCAACAACCTGATCACCGAACAGACCAACCTGGCTGACGCCGAGACCAACTTCCTCAGTGCCGTGGGCCAGATGCCCGATCAACTGGAGCGGCCTGCCGATTTTCTCGCGCTGTTGCCGGCCAACTTGAATGAAGCCCGCGCGCAGATGCTGGAAAACAGCCCGATCCTGCGCTCTGCCGAGTCCGACATCGCCGCTGCCGAGAAACAGTACGACGCCGCCAAATCGTCCTTCTACCCGCGCTTCGATGCCGAACTGGGTCGCTCCGCCGACAACGATCTCGACGGTCAGAACGGTCACAGCAACGAATGGCAGGCCATGTTGCGCATGCGCTTCAACCTGTATGCCGGCGGCAGTAACAAGGCTGATCTGGAATCCAAGTCGTACCTGTCCAATCAGGCGCTGGATATCCGCAATAACGCGCTGCGCGTATTGAACGAAGAGTTGGGCCTGGCCTGGAATGCGTTGAACAACGCCAACGCCCAAGTGCCGATCGCCCAGCAATATGTCGATCACAGCACCAGCGTGCGCACCGCGTATCAGAAGCAGTTCAGCCTGGGCGAGCGCACCTTGCTCGACCTGCTCGACAGTGAAAACGAACTGTTCACCGCTGCCCGTCGCCTGGCGGAGATCAAAAACATTCAGTTATTTACTCAGTACCGAATCAAGGCGACCATGGGCGAGTTGCTCAAGAGCCAGGGAGTGGTCGCACCATTGGCATCCGTTGTGCAGAACGACGTGAAGCCCAGGGTCCAGCTACCCGGGATGAATTGAGTCTTCCCTTTTTACTGTTAGCCAAGAGTGCCGAGCGTGGAATCAGAAGTCAGTCGAGTTCAACTCATTCATGATCCACGCGCGCTGCACGACGATCCGTTACTGGATGGTCTGCTAGCCCTTTGCACGCTGCATCAAAAGCCGGCCAGCGCCGCGATGTTGACCACCGGCCTGCCGTTGCCCAAGCAGCGCCTGAGCGTTGAGCTGCTGCCCCGCGCTGCCGCTCGCGCCGGCCTGCAAGGGCGCGTGCTGGTGCGCAAGCTGGAGCAGATTCCGGCGATTGCGATGCCGGCGCTGTTGCTGCTCAAGGATGGCCGCAGTGCCGTCCTGCTCGGCTGGCACGGTGAAGACCAGGCCCGCCTGCTGATCAGTGAAAGCGACGGTGGCGAAAGCCTCGTCAGCCGTGAACTGCTGGCCGACGATTACATTGGCAAGGTGTTCTTCGCTCAACCCCAGCACAAATTCGACGTCAATCACGGCACGCTGATCCCGCGCGCGCGCTCGTGGTTTCGCGACACCCTCAAGCGTTCGCGCTGGCTGTACGCCGACGCCATCGCCGCCAGTTTCCTGATCAACATCATCGCCATGGCCGCGCCGCTGTTCGTGATGAACGTCTACGACCGCGTGGTGCCGAACCAGGCTGAATCGACGCTTTGGGTGCTGGCCATCGGCATCACCGGGGCATATTTGTTCGACCTGATCCTCAAGAGCCTGCGCAGCTTGTGTCTGGACCTGGCCGGGAAGAAAACCGACTTGATCATCTCGGCGACATTGTTCGAGCGCATCGTCGGCATGGCCATGAAGTACCGCCCGGCCCGGGTCGGCAGCTTCGCCCAGAACATCCATGAGTTTCAGAGCCTGCGCGACTTCCTCGCCTCGCTGACCCTGACCAGCCTCATCGACCTGCCGTTTACGCTGTTGATCTTCATGGTCATCGCCATTCTCGGCGGGCACCTGGTGTGGATTCCGGTGCTGGCGTTCCCGATTGCCTTGCTGATCGGCTATGCGCTGCAGAAACCGCTGGTGGCGACCATGGAACGAACCATGGCCCTGGGCGCCGAGCGACAGTCGAGCCTGATCGAAACCCTCGCCGGCCTTGATGCGGTGAAGGTCAACAACGCCGAAAGCGAACGCCAGTATCAGTGGGAACAGACCATCGGCACCCTCAGCCGCCTCGAGCTACGAGTGAAAATGCTCTCGGGTCTGGCAATGAACATCACCCTGCTGATCCAGCAACTGGCCGGGGTGATCATGATCGTCTTCGGCGTGTACCAGATCATCGCCGGCAACCTGAGCATGGGCGGTCTGATCGCCTGCTACATGCTCAGTGGTCGCGCGCTCAGCCCGCTGGCTTCGTTGTCCGGCCTGCTGACCCGTTACCAGCAAGCGCGGGTGACCATGGTGTCGGTGGACCAGATGATGGAACTGCCGCAAGAGCGCAACTTCGAAGAGCGCCCGCTGAGCCGCAAGGTGCTGCAAGGCGCCATCGAATGCCGGCAGATGAATTTCACCTACCCGAACCAACAGAACGCGGCGCTGAACAACATCAACCTGGTCATCAAGCCGGGCGAGAAGATCGGCATCATCGGTCGCAGCGGCTCGGGCAAAAGCTCCCTGGCCAAACTGCTGGTGGGTCTCTATCAACCGGACGACGGCGCGCTGTTGGTGGACGGCGTCGACATTCGTCAGATCGACGTCAGCGAATTGCGCCACAACATCGGCTATGTGGCGCAGGACATCCAGCTGCTGGCCGGCACCCTGCGCGACAACCTGGTCTCGGGTGCGCGCTATGTAGAAGACGAAATGGTGCTGCAAGCCGCCGAACTGGCCGGCGTGCACGAGTTCGCCCGTCTGCACCCGCAAGGTTATGAACTGCAAGTCGGTGAGCGCGGGCAGAACCTGTCCGGCGGTCAGCGCCAGAATGTGGCCCTGGCCCGTGCGTTGCTGCTCAATCCGCCGATCCTGCTGCTCGACGAACCGACCAGCGCCATGGATAACACCGGTGAAGAACGCCTCAAGCAACGCCTCGCCGCGGTGATTGAAAACAAGACCGTGGTGCTGGTGACGCACCGGGCATCGCTGTTGTCGCTGGTGGATCGCTTGATCGTCATCGACCGTGGACAAATTCTCGCCGATGGCCCGAAAGCCGCCGTGATGGAAGCGTTGAAAAAGGGGCAGATCAGTGTTGCTTAAGTCGGGTTTCAAGGATTCGATTCGCCGTTACTTCAAAGGCTCCGAGTCGCTGCATGGCCAGCCACTTCCCGAGGTCAACAAAGCCCTCATCGAAGACGCCCCGCGGGTGGTGCGGCTGACGATCTGGGCGATCATCGGTTTCTTCGTGTTCCTGATGCTCTGGGCCAATTACGCGGTGATCGACGAAGTCACCAAGGGCGACGGCAAGGCGATTCCGTCGTCGAAGATCCAGAAAATCCAAAATCTTGAGGGCGGCATCGTTTCCGAGCTGTACGTCACCGAAGGGCAGATTGTCGAGGCCGGCGCGCCGCTGATTCGCTTGGACGACACACGGTTTGCCTCCAACGTGGGCGAGACCGAAGCCGATCGGCTGTCGATGCTGCTGCGCGTGGAGCGCTTGAGCGCCGAGGTCGATGACCGTCCGCTGAACTTCCCCGCCGATGTGCTGAAGGCTGTTCCCGGTCAGGCGGCCAGTGAGGAGTCGCTGTACATCAGCCGTCGTCAGCAACTGCACGATGAGATCGGTGGTTTGCAGGAGCAGTTGATCCAGCGTCAGCAAGAGCTGCGCGAATTCACTTCCAAACAGTCCCAGTACCGCAATGGATTGTCGTTGCAGCGTCAGGAAATCAACATGTCCGAGCCGCTGGTGGCCCAGGGCGCGGTGTCGCCGGTCGAGGTGTTGCGACTCAAGCGTGCCGAGGTCGAAACCCGTGGGCAACTGGATGCCACGACGCTGGCGATCCCTCGCGCCGAATCGGCGATCAAGGAAGTGCAGCGCAAGATCGACGAGACACGCGGCAAATTTCGCAGCGAAGCCCTGACCCAACTCAACGAGGCACGCACCGACCTGAACAAGGCCCAGGCCACCGGCAAAGCGCTGGAAGATCGGGTCAGCCGGACGCTGGTGACATCGCCGGTGCGCGGCATCGTCAACAAGCTGCTGGTGAACACCATTGGCGGCGTGATCCAGCCGGGCAGCGACCTGGTGGAAATCGTACCGCTGGACGACACCTTGCTGGTGGAAGCGAAGATCCGCCCGCAAGACATCGCGTTCCTGCACCCGGGGCAGGAAGCGACGGTGAAGTTCACGGCGTACGACTACACCATTTACGGTGGGCTGAAGGCCAGGCTTGAACAGATCGGTGCCGATACCATCACCGATGAAGACAAGAAGACCACGTACTACATCATCAAGCTGCGCACTGATCGCAGCCACCTGGGGACGGATGAAAAGCCGTTGCTGATCATCCCGGGGATGGTGGCTTCGGTGGATATCATTACCGGCAAGAAGACCGTTCTAAGCTATCTGCTGAAACCGATTATTCGGGCTCGGGCTGAGGCGTTGCACGAGCGGTAGTTCTTGAGCGCGGCTGATGGCCTCTTCGCGGGCAAGCCTCGCTCCTACAGGATTTGTATCGTTCACATATTTGGCATACGACACAAACCTCTGTAGGAGCGAGGCTTGCCCGCGAAGGCGGCCTCAAAAACGCCACAATCCAAAAGCCATATCGTTATTCGCTAACGGTATTTAAATTTAAATTCTTATACCTATAAAGTCACTCTCCTGCGTACCTGCCGACCCATCGGCGCGCCGCACGACACGAACCAACACGGGACCTCCGTGAGTTTCTTGATCGACGTGCGCGCTTTGAAGCGTGCCGTGCGTGGGAGTGATTTTTATGTCAGCCGTCTCTGCGTCACCCGCAATCGCGCCACAAACCTTCGACATTCGTCCGTTCAGCGGCGCTGTCGGTGCCGAAATCATCGGCCTGGACCTGTCCCGCCCGATCAATGATCAGGATTTCGCCCGCCTCCACCGCGCGCACCTTGATCATCACGTCGTAGTGTTCCGCGACCAGCGCATCACCCCCGAGCAGCAAATCGCCTTTAGCCGTCGATTCGGCGTGTTGCAGATCCATGTGCTCAAGCAGTTCCTGCTGGCCGGCCACCCGGAAATCCTCATCGTTTCCAACATTATCGAAAACGGCCAATCCATCGGCCTCGGTGACGCCGGCAAGTTCTGGCACTCCGACCTTTCCTATAAAGAATTGCCGAGCCTGGGCTCGATGCTGCACGCCCAGGAGCTGCCGTCCGAAGGCGGCGACACGCTCTTCGCCGACATGCACAAAGCCTGGGACAACCTGCCCGAGGCGCTGCGCAAAGCGGTCGAAGGTCGTCCGGCGGCGCATTCCTACACGGCGCGCTACAGCGAGACCAAATTCGAAGGCAACTGGCGCCCGACCCTGACGCCGGAGCAACTGGCTCAAGTGGCCGAAGTGGTCCACCCGATCGTGCGCACGCACCCGGAAAATGGTCGCAAGGCGTTGTTCGTCAGCGAAGGTTTCACCACCCGCATCGTCGGTTTGCCGGAGGACGAGAGCAAGCAACTGCTTGATGAGCTCTACGCTCACAGCGTGCTGCCGCAAAACATCTACCGCCATCAATGGCAGGCCCACGACCTGGTGTTCTGGGACAACCGCTCGCTGATCCACCTCGCCGCCGGATGCCCAAGCCATCTGCGCCGCAAGCTGTATCGCACCACCATCCAGGGCGACGCGCCTTTCTGATTTGTCGGAGAACTTCCATGTCCAAACGTCTTCCTTTCGCGCCGCTGGCCGCTGCCATCGGTTTGGGATTCAGCCTGATCGCCGGCAGTCTGGTGGCGCCGACCGTGGCCCACGCCGAAGGTGAAATCCGCATCGCCGAGCAGTTCGGCATCGTTTATCTGTTGCTCAACGTGGTGCGCGATCAGAACCTGATCGAGAAATACGGCAAGCAGGAAGGCATCGACATCAAAGTCGACTGGACCCAGTTGTCCGGTGGCGCGGCGGTCAACGATGCGCTGCTGTCAGGCTCGATTGATATTGCCGGTGCGGGCGTCGGTCCGTTGCTGACCATCTGGGACCGTACCCACGGCAAGCAAAACGTCAAAGCCGTGGCCTCCCTCGGCAATTTCCCGTATTACCTGGTGAGCAACAATCCCAAGGTCAAAACGATCGCCGACTTCACCGAAAAGGACCGCATCGCGGTGCCGGCGGTCGGGGTGTCGGTGCAGTCGCGCTTCCTGCAATACGCGGCCGCCAAGCAATGGGGTGACAAGGACTTCAATCGCCTCGACAAGTACACCATCGCGTTGCCGCACCCGGACGCCACCGCCGCGCTGATCGCGGGTGGCACCGAATTGACCGGGCATTTCTCCAACCCGCCGTTCCAGGACCAGGCGCTGGAAAACCCGAACGTGCACGTGGTGCTGAACACCTATGACCTGCTCGGCCCGAACTCACCGACGGTGCTGTTCGCCACCGAGAAATTCCGCGACGAGAACCCGAAAACCTACAAGGCCTTCGTCGAGGCGCTGACCGAAGCGGCGCAGTTTGCCCAGAACGACAAAGGCGCGGCCGCCGACACTTACATCCGTGTCACCAAAGCCAAAATCGACCGTGCCGCGTTGCTGAAAATCATCGACAACCCGCAGTTTGAATTCAGCGTCACGCCGAAAAACACCTACCCATTGGCCGAATTCCTATATCGCGTCGGCGCGATCAAAACCAAACCGGATTCGTGGAAGGATTACTTCTTCCAGGATGCCAAACCGCTGCAAGGGAGCTGATCGAGATGAACGCCCCTTTGCAAGGCCACACGGCCAGCAACCCGGTCACAGCAGCCCAGGCGCTGCTGTCCGTCGACAATGTCAGCCTGGAGTACCGCACGCCGCAGCGTGTGGTTCGGGCAACGCATCAAGTCAGTTTTGAAATCGATCCGGCTGACCGCTTTGTGCTGCTGGGGCCGTCGGGTTGCGGTAAATCGACGCTGCTCAAAGCGGTCGCCGGATTCATTCAACCGTGCGAGGGCGAGATCCGGCTGCAAGGACAAACCGTTCATGCGCCGGGGCCGGACCGGATTGTAGTGTTCCAGGAATTCGATCAACTGCCGCCGTGGAAAACCGTCAAACAGAACGTCATGTTTCCGCTGCTGGCCTCGAAAACCCTCAAGCGCAAAGAGGCCGAAGAACGGGCGTTGCACTATCTGGAAAAGGTCGGTCTGGCGGCGTTTGCCGATGCGTATCCGCACACATTGTCCGGCGGCATGAAGGCGCGAGTGGCGATCGCCCGGGCGTTGGCGATGCAGCCGAAAATCCTCCTGATGGACGAACCCTTCGCCGCCCTCGATGCGCTGACTCGCCGCAAGATGCAGGAAGAATTACTGCTGCTCTGGGAAGAGGTGCGCTTCACGCTGCTGTTCGTCACGCACTCCATCGAAGAAGCGCTGGTGGTGGGTAATCGCATTCTGTTGCTGTCGCCGCATCCGGGTCGGGTGCGGGCCGAAGTCCACTGCCATCAATACGATTTGCACAGCCTCGGTGGCGTAGCGTTTCAGGAGTCGGCGCGAAGGATTCATCGGTTGCTGTTCGATGAAGGTCAGTCGCCGGAAACCGAGCGTGAGCTGGATTTTTCCGACATTCGCATCGCTTATTGAGCCATTGAGAGGAGTGCCCGATGAGCCATTTATCATCTGCGCGTGAAGAATTCGAAACCGTTTTGCAGCCATTGACGAGCGTGCCGGTGGAGCGGGAATTGCCGCTCGCTCAGCGCCTCTGGCAACAGGCTTGGCTACGTAAAAGCCTGATCCTGATTTTGCTCGCAGTGCTGTGGGAGGTGGTTGCCCGCGTTCAGAACAACGACCTGCTGCTGCCGAGTTTTCTGCAAACCGGCAGCGCGCTGTATGACGGCTTGCTCAGCGGTGAACTGCTGGGCAAAGTCTGGATTTCGCTGGTGGTGCTGCTCAAGGGTTACTTGATCGGCATCGTCCTGGCGTTTGGCCTGACCACGTTGGCGGTGTCGACGCAGTTCGGCCGCGATCTGCTGAGCACCTTGACCTCGATGTTCAATCCACTGCCGGCGATTGCGCTATTGCCGTTGGCGCTGCTGTGGTTTGGTCTGGGGCAGAACAGCCTGATTTTTGTGCTGGTGCATTCAGTACTTTGGGCCTTGGCGCTGAATACCTATGCCGGGTTTCTTGGCGTCTCGGAAACCCTGCGCATGGCCGGGCGCAATTACGGCCTCAAGGGTATGCGCTTCGTGCTGTTCATCCTGATCCCGGCGGCGCTGCCGTCGATCCTTGCCGGGTTGAAAATCGGCTGGGCGTTTGCCTGGCGAACGCTGATCGCAGCGGAATTGGTGTTTGGCGCCACCAGCGGCAAGGGCGGGTTGGGGTGGTACATCTTTCAGAATCGTAATGAGCTGTACACCGACAAGGTGTTTGCTGGGTTGGCGGTGGTGATCTTGATTGGGTTGCTGGTGGAGAACCTGGTGTTTGACACGCTGGAGCGGGTCACGGTGAAGCGGTGGGGGATGCAGCGCTAAGATTTGCGGTGTCTGATCCGGCCTCTTCGCGAGCAGGCTCGCTCCTACAGTGGATCTTCATTGGATGCAGATTTTGTATTCAACACAAAACCCCTGTAGGAGTGAGCCTGCTCGCGAAGGGGCCAGACCTGCCAATACATCAGTCAGGAGAATGTTTGCTAGCATTGCGTCTGAATCAACCCAGCCCAGACACGAGTGCTCAGCATGCAACTCCCGGACATGAACCTGTTGGTCGCCCTCGACGCCTTGCTCGACGAGGGCAGTGTGGTGGGCGCTGCGCGGAGGATGAACCTCAGCCCGGCGGCTATGAGCCGAACGCTCACGCGTATCCGCGAGGCCATCGGCGACCCGATTCTGGTGCGCGCCGGTCGTGGTTTGGTGCCAACGCCCAAGGCGTTGGAGCTTCGCGAGCAAGTACGCGATGTCGTGGAGCAGGCCGCATTGCTGTTTCGCTCGGCCGATGCGGTGGAGTTGGGTTCGTTGCGTCGTCGCTTCAGCATCCGCGCCAATGACTTTTTCGTCGGTGTCTACGGCGGCAAGCTGTTCGACACCCTGGACCGTCAGGCGCCGCATTGCGAGTTGCGCTTCGTCCCCGAAGGCGACGGCGACGATGAAGCGCTGCGCGAAGGGCGGATCGACCTGAGCATCAGCAATACCCGGCCGCTAACCCCGGAAGTGAAGGTTCAGAATCTGTTTTCCACTCATTTCGTTGGCCTGGTTCGCGAGGACCATCCGCTGTTCGACGAAGAGATTACGGCCGAGCGTTTTGCGGGTTTCTCCCATATCAGCATGTCCCGTCGCGGCATTGCTCGCGGGCCGATTGATGCCGCACTCAATGCCCTTGGGCTGGAGCGGCGGGTGGCGATGATTGCGCCGAGTTTCCACGCGGCGATGTTTGCGCTGCCGGATTCCGACCTGATTTTGCCGGTGCCCAAGGAAGCGCTGTTGAGTGTGCGGCGCCTGGGTTTGAAGCTGCGCTCGTTTACCCTGCCGATTCCCTTGCCCACCCTGATGCTGACCCAGGCCTGGCACCCGCGTTTCGACAAGGACCCGGCGCATCGCTGGCTGCGTGAAACGCTCAAGGCCTGTTGCGATGAGACCTGGCTGGCCGCACAACCCTCTTGAAGTTCACACCCAATCCCTGTGGGAGTGAGCCTGCTCGCGATAGGGCCATCACATTCACTACAGATGTTGACTGATCCACCGCTATCGCGAGCAGGCTCACTCCCACAGGGTTTATTATTGCTGCATGAAACGCACTTATTACCTGTCAATAAGTCAGTTTTCGTAACGTCCCGCGCTTCTTAAACTGCTTCGGTATTCAAACCCCGGAGCTTGCAGTAAATGACTTTACTCACGGTCACGGCACCTCTCGCCGCGGCCAGTCCGGCCGCCGTTACGCCCCCGGTCTTCGGCCCGCGGATCATCATCGGTCTGGTGGGCGTGTTGCTGGCGGTGCTGGTGTCGGGCCTCAACGAGATGGTGACCAAGGTCGCTCTGGCCGACATTCGCGGCGCATTGGCCATCGGCTATGACGAAGGCACCTGGCTGGTCGCCAGCTACACGGCGACCTCCGTAGCCGCCATGGCCTTCGCGCCGTGGTGCTCGGTGACGTTCTCGTTGCGGCGCTTCACCCTCTGCGCCATCAGCGCCTTCACCCTGTTGGGCGTGTTGTGCCCGTTCGCCCCGAACTACGAAAGCCTGCTGCTGATGCGTACTTTGCAAGGCCTGGCTGGGGGCGCGCTTCCACCGATGCTGATGACCGTCGCGCTGCGCTTTTTGCCGGCCAACGTGAAGCTTTACGGTCTGGCGGGTTACGCGCTGACGGCCACCTTCGGCCCTGGGCTCGGCACACCACTGGCCGGCTTGTGGACCGAATACGTCGGCTGGCAATGGACCTTCTGGCAAATCATCGCGCCGTGTCTGATTGCCATGGCGGCCGTGGCCTACGGCTTGCCGCAGGATCCGCTGCGTCTGGAGCGCTTCAAACAATTCAACTGGCGCGGCTTGCTGCTGGGGTTTCCGGCGATCTGCATGCTGGTGATCGGCATTTTGCAGGGCAATCGACTGGACTGGTTCGAGTCGAGCCTGATCTGTGGATTGCTCGGCGGTGGGCTGTTGATGCTGGTGCTTTTCCTGATCAACGAGTGGTCGCAGCCCATCCCGTTTTTCAAGATGCAGATGCTCGGGATCCGCAACCTGGCGTTCGCCTTGCTGACCCTGGCCGGGGTGCTGGTGGTGCTGCTGGCGGTGATCATTATTCCGTCCAGCTATCTGGCGCAGGTCCAGGGTTATCGCCCGGTTCAGACCGCACCGATCATGTTGTTGGCGGCCCTGCCACAGTTGATCGCGCTGCCGCTGGTGGCGGCGCTGTGCAACCTGCGTTGGGTCGATTGCCGCTGGGTACTGGGGCTCGGTCTGAGCATGTTGGCGCTGTCCTGCATCGGTGGTTCGCAGCTGACGTCGGTGTGGATTCGTGACGATTTTTACGTGCTGCAATGGCTGCAAATCTTCGGTCAGCCCATGGCGGTACTGCCGCTGCTGATGCTCTCCACCGGCAGCATCACGCCGATGGAAGGCCCCTATGCCTCGGCCTGGTTCAACACCGTGAAAGGCCTGTCAGCGGTGGTCGCCACCGGTGTGATTGAGGCGTTGACCACGGCAAGGCTGCATTTCCATTCGACCATGCTGGTGGACAACCTTGGCAACTCCCCTCTGGCCGACAGCGACAGCGCTGGCCTTGCCCATCGTCTGCATGAGCAGGCCGTGGTGCTGACGTCATCGGATCTTTATCTGTGCATGACCGGCGTCGCGTTGGTGCTGATCCTGCTGATTTTCTGGCTGCCGACGCGGATTTATCCACCGCGCGCACCGACATGAACGCTTCACTGAAACAGAAGGTTTTTATGACGACTCAAACAAAGCAAAAAGTGGTTGTCGGCGTCGCCGCAGTGGTGGCGGTCGGCGTGCTGATTTACCTGCTGACGCCAGGTCTTTTCGGTAAACGCACGCAGCAGAACACCAACGATGCCTTTGTCTCGGCGGACTTCACCCTGGTGGTGCCTCGCGTGGCGGGGTTCATCAAGGACGTGCTGGTGGAAGACAACCAGCAGGTCAAGGCCGGGCAGTTACTGGCATTAATCGATGACCGGGACCTGCGCGCCGCCGCCCAAGCTGCCGACGCCGAGACGCTGGTGGCCAGGGCGCAACTGCAAAACGCTCGGGCAACCCTTGAGCGCCAGGCGTCGGTGATCGCTCAAGCCCAGGCCGCCGTGGTGTCGGCCAAGGCTGAGATGGCCTTCGCCGAGCATGAATTGAACCGCTACAACCACCTCGCCGGGGTCGGTGCCGGCACGGTGCAGAATGCTCAGCAAGCGCGCACGCGCATCGATCAGGCCGCCGCGCGATTGGCCAACGTCACGGCGGTGCTGGCGGCTGAGCGAAAGCAGGTGGAGATCCTCACGGCTCAGCGCGATGCGGCTGACGGTGGATTGAAGCGGGCGCAAGCGGCGCTGGAAATGGCCAGCTACGAACTGTCTTACACGCGCATCGTTGCCCCTCAGGACGGCATGGTGGGCGAGCGGGCGGTGCGGGTCGGTGCTTACGTGACGCCGGGCAGCAAGATTCTGGCGGTGGTGCCGCTGGCGCAGGCTTACGTGGTCGCCAATTTCCAGGAAACCCAACTGACCGACGTGAAGCCGGGGCAGGACGTGCAAGTGCGTGTCGACAGCCTCGGTGGCGAGGTTTTGACGGGGCGCGTCGAGAGCATCGCGCCGGCCACCGGTGTGACGTTTGCTTCGATCAAACCGGACAACGCCACCGGCAACTTCACCAAGGTTGTGCAGCGGATTCCGGTGAAGATTGTTCTGGAACCGGGTCAGGCATTGGCCGGCCGGTTGCGGGTGGGGATGTCGGTGGAGGCGAGGATTGATACGGCCGGTGCGGCGACGGCGTCTGAGGTGGTTCAGCGATGAAGAGCTTTGTTGACCGGACTGACGCCTTCGCGAGCAAGCCCGCTCCCACATTTAATCTGCGGGGTGCCCAAGTTTTGTGCGCAAAAAGAGATCCCCTGTGGGAGCGGGCTTGCTCGCGAAGAGGCCGGTGGCTTCAACTCACCTTTTGCGCCTTGCTGATCATGAGCCTTACAGCCTGCACCGTCGGCCCCGACTTCCAGAAACCTCAAGCACAACAAATCACCGAGTGGTCGAAACCGTCCAAAGCCGCCGCCAGTGAAGCCGTACCCACCGACATGAACGAGCGCTGGTGGGACGTCTTCAACGACCCGAAACTCTCGGCCCTGACCCAGCGCGCCCTGACCGACAACCTCGACCTGAAACTCGCCAGCAGCCGCTTGCAGCAAAGTCGCGCCGCACGCCAGGCGATCACCGCCGACCGTTATCCGAACACCGCTGTCACCGGCAGCTACGGGCGCAAACGTAACAGCGGCGAAGGCCTGAACGATCCATCAGGCAACAACGGCGACTCGGCGTTCAACCTCTGGGACGCAGGCTTCTCCGCGTCATGGGAACTGGATTTCTGGGGCCGTGTGCGCCGCGAAACCGAAGCCGCCGACGCGACGCTGGAAGTCGCGGAAAACGATCGCCGCGGTGTGCTGCTGTCGGTGCTCGCCGAAACCGCTCAGGACTACATCCAACTGCGCGGCGTACAAAGCACTCGGGCTGTTACCGAACAAAACCTCGATGTCGCCCGCCACAGCCTGAGGCTCTCGCAACTGCGTCTGGCCGATGGTGTTGCCACTGACCTGGACGTCGCCGAAGCGGCCGCCCAAGTCGCCGCCATCGAGTCGCGCCTGCCCGCGCTGGAACAGCGCCAATCACAGCTGATCAACGCCTTGAGCTTGCTGATGGGCGAACCGCCTCAAGCGCTGCACGCCGAGTTATCCAGCGACGTGCCCGTACCGCAAACCCCACGTCAGGTCGCCATTGGCCTGCCGTCGCAGCTGGCCGAACGCCGCCCGGATATCCGTCAGGCCGAAGCCCGCCTGCATGCCGCCACCGCGAGCATCGGCGTGGCCAAGGGTAACTTCTATCCGCGGATTACCCTGTCGGGCAACATCGGTTCACAAGCCATGCAGCTGAGCGATTTCGGTTCCTGGGGCTCGCGCTCGTTCGGTATCGGCCCGCAATTCAGTCTGCCGCTGTTCGACGGCGGCCGCCTGCGCGGGGTCCTGAATCTGCGCGAGGCCCAGCAACAGGAAGCCGCCATCGCCTACCAGCAAACCGTACTACGCGCGTGGCATGAAATCGACGACCAACTGAGCGCCTACAACGCCAGCCAACTGCGCCGCGACAGCCTCGCCGAAGCCGTCCGCCAAAACCAGATCGCCCTGCGCACCGCGCAGCAGCAATATGTGGAAGGGGTGGTGGACTTCGTCAATGTTCTCACGGTGCAAGGCGCGTTGTTGGCGACTCAGGAGCAGTTTGTGGAGAGCTCGACCGGGGTGTCGCTGGCGATGGTGGGTTTGTATAAGGCGTTGGGCGGGGGATGGGAGTCGGTGTATCCGCTGGCAGAGACGGCACAGCGCTGATTTCAGGGCTGTCAAAATTTGACACTCGGCCCAATGAATTGGATGTGGATAGTCTCAGGTCTATGCCGGTTGGGGGGCCAGCCTCATTTTTGCGGTTCTAACGTAATGGCCCTGAACGACGTGATAAAGCGTGGAGCGTTGGGCGCGGGTGCCTTATGACGCGCTAGTTGCCAAATCATGTATCGACGGCTCTGACGCTATCGCGGGCAAGCCCGCTCCCACAGGTGATCTTCGGTGAACACAAGATATGTGTACGACCGAGATCCCTTGTGGGGGCGGGCTTGCTCGCGAAAGCAATCTTCAGCTCACCACAAATCTACCCGGCTAAACCTTGGTTTGAGCCTTCGCCATTTGCAACGCCTCCCAATGATCCAGCGCCCGCTCTACGAGCAACTGCACGCCATCGGCCATGCGGCTGAGTGCCAGGGCTACCGAGCGCCGTGTCCCGTCCACGTCGTCCGCAAGATCGGCCGCAATGGCACTGATGGACAGCAAATCTTCGGAGGCGTTGGCCAGCAGGGCTTCGGTGTCGATGTCGGGAGAAACTGAGAAGAGCGCGCCTTTGCGGCGCCTGGCTGGTTTTCCGTCAGCCGGGGGGAAGTAGTGGGCGAAGGCGCGGTCAGCGGCTTCTTTGAGTTTTTCAGCCTCGAGAGATTCTTCTGACGGGGCGTCAGAGTTCTCTGGAGGATTGGGCGTTATCTTGATCATATGAAATATCCTAAACAGTAAGTTGGAGCCGTCACCGTTCGCTTGCACGCGAATGGGGTGGCGGCCGTGCGCAGGTGTGCAAGACCGGGACTGTTTAGGACACCCAGCAGATCCGAGGATCTCCTGCGCGCAGCCGCCATAAAGCAGTGAACACTTAAATGCTCAATGAGAGATATGGCAATTGCGACCTAAACAGTTTCGTCGGACTTGCACGTCCGTGTCACCGTTTATTCAGTGACAAACCCAGACTAGACCTGGGTTCAGGCCGGAACAAGTTCACCAACACCACTACAACTTGAAGGAAATCTCCGACGGAGTTACCAGACGTTGGTGTTTTTGCAGAAGGTCAAGATTTGGACGACAAATCCGCCATCCCCTTGAGCAATTCGATCGGCAGCGGAAAGACGATCGTCGAGGTCTTGTCACCGGCAATCGAACTCAGCGTCTGCATGTACCGCAACTGCATGGCCCCAGGCTGACGCCCCAGCATCTCGGCTGCTTGCATGAGTTTTTCCGAGGCCTGCAACTCACCTTCGGCGTGAATCACCTTGGCCCGGCGTTCCCGCTCGGCTTCAGCCTGTTTGGCGATGGCGCGAACCATCGACTCGTTGAGGTCCACGTGCTTGATCTCGACGTTCGCCACCTTGATGCCCCAGGCATCGGTCTGGGCGTCGAGCACTTGCTGGATGTCGATGTTCAGCCGTTCCCGTTCGGCCAGCAGTTCATCGAGTTCATGTTTACCGAGCACCGCCCGCAGCGTGGTTTGGGCCAGTTGGCTGGTGGCCATGAGGAAGTCTTCGACCTGGATGATGGCTTTCTGTGGATCGAGCACGCGGAAATACAGCACCGCGTTGACCTTGACCGAGACGTTGTCGCGGGTAATCACATCTTGCGGCGGTACGTCGAGTACCACGGTGCGCAGGTCGACGCGGACCATTTGCTGGACCACCGGAATCAACAGGATCAGGCCAGGGCCCTTGACCTGCCAGAAACGCCCGAGCTGGAACACCACCCCGCGCTCGTATTCGCGCAGGATGCGGAAGGTCGACCCCGCCAGCGCGATCAGCAGTAACAGCAGCGCGGCAAAACCCAGTTGCAGGCCCATGTCTATTCTCCATTCGACGCCGCATCAGCCGCGGCCACTTCCAGCAGTAATCCCTTGCGCGCCACCACCCGGACCCTTTGCCCGGGTTGCAGCGGCGTGACGCTGAGGACTTGCCACTTTTCTCCTTGCAGGTGCACCCAACCGTTGTAGGCATTGCCGGCCAGCGACAACACCGGGGCCACGCTACCCACCAGTCCTGCATCGCCACTGACGTTTTCGCGCGGTCGGGTTTTCAGCGCGTGGACCAAAAGGAAGATCAACAGCAGCGCACTGATCAGTCCCAGGCCGATCATCAACGGCACAGGCACTTCGGTGTTGGTCATGATCACCGCCCCGATCACGAACATCACAATGCCGCCGAGCCCGATCACGCCGTAATTGGGCAGTGCCGCCTCGGCGATCAGAAACGCGATGCCGAACGTGATCAGCCAGATCCCCATGGGGTTGGGCGCCAGCAGGACGACGGTGTCCGCGGCGAAGACCGATCCGCTCAAGGCCAACAACAGCGCAATTGCCCAGCAACGAGTGTTCACGTGACCCTCCGGGAGAGTCATTGATGGTTCTTTATACAGTCTAGCTGAGCTGTGGATTGTACGAATTTTGACCAGTTGTTGACGTTGGCCCGGCGGGCGGATTTCACTCTGAAACGCGCCAGCAGGCCTAGACTTTCAGTACGAAGAAAAGTGTTAACCATCGTCCGCCAAACAGTGTTTGCGGACTCCGAGGTGCATCATGCGTATGGCAAAAACCCTGCAGAGCAGCCTGGACAAGGCGCACTGCGAATATGACGTTGTCACCCACCCACACTCGGCCAGCAGCCTTGAAACGGCGCGGGTCGCGGGCATTCCTGCCGAACGGGTGGCCAAATCGGTGATCCTCGACGACCACCACGGTCATTTTCTGATGGCTGTGCTGCCCGCCAGCCGTCACCTTGACCTGAGTAAAGTTCGCGCCAGCGGCGAATGGCAGATCACCCGGGAAAGCACCCTGGCGCATCTGTTCGAAGATTGCGAACGGGGCGCCGTGCCCGCGCTCGGTGAATCCTATGGCCTGGACATGGTCATCGACCCACTGCTGACCCGGCAGAAAGACATCTACCTCGAAGCCGGCAACCACAACAATCTGGTGCACATGAACATGCCGGAGTTTCTGAAAATGGTGCCGCATGCGGAGGTGCGAGAGTTGAGCCAGTGAGTTTTGCGGCGCCAGTTACATCGCCTTCGCGGGCAAGCCTCGCTCCTACAGGGTCACGCTGTCCATTGTAGGAGCGAGGCTTGCCCGCGATTGACTGCAAAGCAATCACCCAATCATCTGCCATAAATAGGAGCCCGACATGGAATCCCCAACCCACAGCCTCCCTTCCCTGTTCAAACAACTCGGCCTGCCGGACGACGCCGAAAGCATCGATAAATTCATCGCCACCCATTCACCGCTCAAGCCTGAATTGCATTTGGCCGATGCATTTTTCTGGAGCGAGGGCCAAGCGCAGTTATTGCGGGAGGAGATTCTGGATGACGCGGATTGGGCGGAGGTTGTGGATCAACTGGATGTGCTGATGAGGAAGGGGCGGGGGGTGTAAATCTGAGGAGTACTTCAACTCTCCAGCGGCCACTGTCGAGAAGTGTGAACCAGCGCGAGTATCCAGATCGCATCCCGTCCCAGTTCATAGACGATGCGATAACTCTGGTGCGGAATCAGCTCTCGTGTGCCGGCAATGATTCCGGCGGGGCCGCTTTCAGGGTATTGGGACAGCTGAGATATTGAGTGAGTGAAACGGGTGTCCATGGCGATGGCTGCTTTTGGATTGACGGCATGGAGATAATCCCAAATTTCTGCACGATCCTGTGCTGCTGCAGGCGTCCAAATAATCCTCATCCTTTAGCAGCCCTCGCACGCCTGGCGGCGAATTCTGCCTCAACTTCATCATTCGGCAGGCCTTCACCTGCATTCATGGACAATCGCGCGCGGTCTACTTTGCGTTGTAAAAACGCTTCGTACTCACGCGACTCGCGCTGTTTTTGAACGAATTGCCGCATCATGTCACGAACAATCTGCGAAGCAGGGCGATGCGACGCTTCGGCTTCGGCCATGAACTGCTCGCGCAATTCCGGTTCGAGTTTCATTGTAAAGACGGCTTGTTTTGACATGGTCTGCATCCTCGACTGATGTACTGACAAAGTATATACGTCGTCAGTACAAACCATGGCCTGAGGGGAAATCGACGCGACGCGCGGTGCCCGCAGCCTGCCTTTTCTGTTCATAACCAATTTGGCCTAGGCACCGAACCGGTCAGCATCGGGGGTTAAAAAATAATGTCTGAAGTGAAGAAAAATCCATCAGCGGTACTGAAATGTTCACCTGGCGAGCCTGTGACATTGGTTCCGGCCGATGTTTTCGAGTGCGCGATGGAACGCCTCGATGACCGTGAGTTGTTGGAAATTATTCGTTCACGCCGGCATGAAAAACCGATTTCAGTAAATCTGGATGATCTCTAAGATCGAACCATTTACGCGTGCCAAAAAACGCTGGCGGGGTGTAAAAATCTTAGCGAAACGACCGAAATGTGCAAAAAACTTACAGGCGTTGCAGAAATCTGGGCTTTAATCGCGTTTGTGAACTTTTTCTGTGGACACGCACAATGCCCCGGGTTGGATACGCACACCTCCATGATGCTTTAAAACTCAAAGTTATCGCGCCGACGCGTGTGGCTATGGTCAAACCTGTCACTCGCATCTCGATGATTGGGGATTGCCTGGCTGTTCCTCAATCGGTAGCACCGTCAACCGATTCAACTCTTGAACACATTTTTTTTGCGCTTAAACATGAAGGCATCAATCTCGGAATTCTGGCCGCCGCGCTTGAAGCTGTTGCTGCCGGGCAATTGCTTCAAGAACTGGCAAAAGCACCGAATGGCGTCTTTGTTCGAAAGGCCTGCTTTCTCTGGGAAGAGTTGACGAATCGGCGACTCGATTATGCAATCCCGATAAACAGCAGGTTTGCGCCGCTTTTCGACCCCGCACGTTATGTAACTGGCCCGATTGTTAGAAACACGCGTTGGCGTATTGAGTTCAATGGGCTTGGCTCTCTGCGTTACTGCGCCACCGTAGAACGAACGCCTGAACTCGAAGCCTTGCTCAGTCTCGACATTCTCGGCCGAGCTAAAGCCTTTATGGCGACATTACCGCCCGAAATGATGGACCGAGCCATCAACTGGGCTTACCTGCACGAAACCCGCGATTCCTTCGCCATCGAGAAAGAAGAACCCAGCGAAGAAAAATCACGCCGCTTTGTTCAACTACTGCGCCAGGCCCATGAAGGGCGTGAGCTGAGTGAAGACTATCTGGTCGAGTTGCAGAACAGCACCGTTTCCAATCCTTTCGACAAAGCTGTCCTGTTTCGTCATGAACAGAACCACTTGCATAACGGTTTGCGGGGCGCTGCTGGGGTCAGCTATGTCCCACCCGCACCGGATCTGTGCCGTGAACTGATGGAGGAGTTGATGACCTTCGCCAATCAGTCTTCAAGGCAAGTCGACCCGCTGGTAGCGGCTGCCGTAACCGCTTTCGGATTTGTCTTCCTTCATCCGTTCATGGACGGCAATGGTCGACTTTCGCGCTTCTTGATTCACCAGACCCTTTGCCATTCCGGCGCCTTGGAAAATGGTTTGCTGTTGCCCGTCTCCGTGGCGATGAAACACGAGGAGGCGAACTACCTGGAAACGCTGAAGGATTTCTCAAAACCTGCTCGCGACTTCTGGAACGTCACCTGGTTGGACGCCGATCAAATGGCCTTCGAATTCATTGGCCACCCCTCCATCTATCGTTTCTGGGACGCCACTCGCTGCGTCGAATTTACGTTGCAGATGGCACGCCGCGCGTTGGAAATTGAACTGCGAGAGGAGACTGAGTTTCTGGACCGTTACGACCGTGTGGTCAAAGCGGTTAATCAGCGTTTCGATGTACGGGGTAGCGATCTGTCGAAGCTGGTGATGATGTGCCTGGACAACGACGGCAAGGTTTCAAAACACCGACGCAAGCAATTTCAGTACAGCGTGTCGGAGGAGGTTTTGGATTTTATAGAGGGAGAAGCGGGAAGATTGTTGGGTGATGGCTAAGGAGAGGCATCCCTCCGGTCCCAGAATTGTTTCAAAACTTGACCAGCTTTCCCCTCCAATGCCATATTGATAGTTAGCAAACTAACAGTGTGTGTTTCCCCTCGTGCCGAAAAACCTCGACGCTCTCCAGATGAACATCAGCAGCTCCATGGTGGTGGCCGCCAGGCATTGGCGGAAGATCTGCCAGACCACGCTGGTCAACTATGGAATCTCTGAAGCCTGCGCCGTCCCGTTGTTGATGATCGGGCGTCTGGGCGAGGGTGTGCGGCAGGTGACGGTGGCGCAGGCGGCGGGGATGGAGAGTCCGTCGCTGGTGCGTCTGCTCGATCAGTTGTGTCATGCCGGCTACGTTCGTCGCACCGAAGACGCCCATGACCGGCGCGCCAAATGCCTGAGCCTGACGGAAACCGGTCGGGAGTTGGTGCAGGCTGTCGAGACCGAGCTGGTGCGGTTGCGCAATGAAGTGCTCGAAGGCATTGACCGCAGTGATCTGGAAGCGACGCTGCGGGTACTGAGAGCCTTTGAAGCGGCCACCCCGCCGTCGGTGGCGAACCCTTGAGCGGATTTTTTACCGGCGTTCCTCCGGCGCGGGACTGGTTCTATGGGGTGCGTACGTTCGCGGCGTCGATGATTGCGCTGTACATCGCCATGCTCATGCAAATGCCGCGTCCGTATTGGGCGATGGCCACCGTGTACATCGTTTCCAGCCCGTTTGTCGGCCCCACCAGTTCCAAGGCGTTGTACCGCGCGGTCGGCACTTTTCTCGGTGCGGCGGCAGCGGTTTTTTTCGTGCCGATGTTTGTCCAGAGCCCCTATGTGCTGGTGGTCGTAATCGCGCTGTGGACCGGGACGTTGCTATTCCTGTCCCTGCATCTGCGCACGGCCAACAGTTACGCGCTGATGCTCGCCGGTTACACGTTGCCGCTGATTGCCTTGCCGGTGGTCGATAACCCGCTGGCGGTGTGGGATGTCGCGGAAGCGCGAACCGAGGAAATCTTCCTCGGCATCGCCGTGGCGGCGGTGGTCGGTGCGATGTTCTGGCCACGGCGGCTGGCGCCGGTGTTCAACGATTCGGTGAATAAATGGTTCGCCGATGCCTCGACTTACAGCCTGCGTTTCCTCAGCCGCAACGTACAGCCGGAGGAAGTCAGTGCCTTGCGCTCGGCGATGGTGGCGACCTTCAACAGCCTGGAGCTGATGATCGGTCAGTTGCCCCACGAGGGCGCGCGGCCGCAGACGGTGCGCAACACCAAGGAACTGCGCGGGCGGATGATTCACCTGCTGCCGGTGATCGACGCCCTCGACGACGCGCTCTACGCCCTTGAACGAAGAACCCCCGAGCTTGTGGATAAGTTCGCGCCGCTGTTGACCGTGACCACCGAATGGCTGGATCACAAAGATGCCGACCTCGGCCGCTGGCAGGCGCTGAAAGATCAGCTTGAGGCCTTGCAACCGTCCGCCGAAGCGCTGGATGACCGCAAACAGCTGCTGTTCTCCAACGCGTTGTATCGCCTCGGCGAGTGGATTGATGTGTGGCAAGACTGCCGCAGCCTGCAATACGCCATTCAGTGCGAAAGCCAGGACAGCTGGCGCGCGGTGTATCGGCATTGGCGTCTGGGTCGCCTGTCGCCGTTTCTTGACCGTGGGCTGATGTTCTATTCGGCGGCGTCCACGGTGACCGCGATCATTGTCGCGTCGGTGCTGTGGATTCTGCTCGGCTGGACCGACGGCGGTGCCGCAGTGATTCTGGCAGCGGTGGCGTGCAGCTTCTTCGCCTCGATGGACGACCCGGCACCGCAGATATTCCGGTTCTTTTTCTGGACCGCGATGTCGGTGTTGTTTGCCAGTCTTTATCTGTTCCTTGTGCTGCCGAATCTGCATGACTTCCCGATGCTGGTGCTGGCGTTTGCCGTGCCGTTCATTTGCATCGGCACCCTGACGGTCAAGCCGCAGTTTTACCTGGGCATGCTGCTGACCCTGGTCAACACCTCGTCGTTCATCAGCATTCAGGGCGCTTACGACGCGGATTTCCTCAGCTTCGCCAACTCCAACCTGGCCGGCCCCGTTGGCTTGCTGTTTGCCTTTGTCTGGACGCTGATCGCCCGGCCGTTCGGTGCGGAACTGGCGGCCAAGCGCCTGACCCGATTCAGCTGGCGCGACATTGTCAGCCTGACTGAGCCGGCTACATTGGCCGAACACCGGCATTTGGGTGTGCAGATGCTCGACCGCTTGATGCAGCATCTGCCACGTCTGGCCATGACCGGGCAAGACACCGGCATTGCACTGCGGGAAGTGCGCGTGGCGCTGAACTTGCTCGACCTGCTTGCTTACACGCCGCGGGTGCTCGGCGCACCGCAAGTGCTGCTGCAGCAAGTGGTGGCCGAAGTTGGCGAGTATTTCAAAGCCTGCCTCAAGGCCGGCGAGCGATTGCCGGCACCGAGCCCGCTGCTGATGACCCTCGACCGCACCCGCCGCGCCCTCAACACCGAGTGCGATGAAGGCGCGCGTCTGCACCTGTTGCATGCCTTGAGCGGTCTGCGTCTGTCGCTGCTGCCCGGGGTGGAATTCGTCGCCTCGGGCGAACTTGAAGAACCGCTTCCCCATGGCATCGATGGAGCGCCTTTATGATCGGTGATCTGGATATCAGCGGGGTGTTCCTGCCCACGCTGCTGGTGCTGATGGGCATTACGTACGTGCTGTTCCTGTTGGTGCACGGGTTGCTGACGCGCCTGCACTTTTACCGTCTGGTCTGGCACCGGGCATTGTTCAACGTGGCTCTCTACGCCTTGCTGCTCGGCGCCGTGGACTCACTCAGTCGATACCTGATGACATGAAAAAGCCTTTTTTGACCCTCGGTCGCGTGGTCCTGACCCTGCTGATCGTGACCTTCGCCGTCGTCGTGGTCTGGCGCATGGTGATGTATTACATGTTCGCGCCCTGGACCCGGGATGGGCACATCCGTGCCGACATCGTGCAGATCGCCCCGGACGTGTCCGGGCTGATCCAGCAAGTGGAAGTGCGCGACAACCAGTTGGTGAAACGCGGCCAGGTGCTGTTCAGCATCGACCAGGACCGTTTCAAACTGGCCTTGCGTCAGGCCAAGGCAGCGGTCGCCGACCGTCAGGAAACCTTGGCCCAGGCGCAACGCGAAGCCAAGCGGAACCGTGGCCTCGGCAATCTGGTGCCGGGCGAGCAACTGGAAGAAAGCCAGTCGCGGGTGGCCCGTGCCGAAGTGGCCTTGATGGAAGCTCAGGTGGCGGTGGACAGCGCCCAGCTCAACCTCGACCGTTCGACCATCCGCAGCCCCGTGGACGGCTACGTCAACGACCGCGCGCCGCGTGCACAGGAATTCGTCACTGCCGGGCGGCCGGTGTTGTCGGTGGTGGACAGCAATTCGTTCCACATTGATGGCTATTTCGAAGAAACCAAGCTCGACGGCATTCATGTCGGCCAATCGGTCGACATTCGAGTGGTCGGCGACCGCGCGCGTTTGCGCGGCCATGTGGAAAGCATCGTCGCCGGCATCGAAGACCGCGACCGCAGCAGCGGCAGCAACCTGCTGCCCAACGTCAATCCGGCCTTCAGCTGGGTGCGACTGGCCCAGCGGATTCCGGTGCGGATTGCCTTCGATGACGTACCGGCGGACTTCCGCATGATCGCCGGGCGCACCGCGACAGTGTCGATCATGGATGACCAACCGCAGGAGCCCGCGAAATGAGCAGGGCCTCGGGTTTGGCCGTCGCCGGATTAGGCTTGTTGCTGTCGGCCTGTCAGGTGGTCGGACCGGATTATCACTTGCCGGACGAGGCCGCCATTCACCGTGAAGACTTGCAGGGCGACCTGGCGGTGAACGGTAAAAACGTCGTTTCGGCCCCAGTGCCCGCCGATTGGTGGCGCTTGTATCAGGACCCACGCCTCGATCAATTGGTGCAGCAAGCCATGGTCACCAATACCGATTTGCGCGTGGCGGCGGCGAGCCTGGCCCGTGCCCGCGCGCAGGTCGACGAAGCGCAGGCGGCGGGCGGCTGGAGCGCCGGTGTGAAGCTTGGCGCCCAGCGTTTGCAGGAGTCCGGCGAAGCCTTCTTGCTACCGGAGAAAGTGCCGGTGGCCAACGTCGGCGACATCGGCATTACCACTTCGTATCAGTTCGATTTGTTCGGCACCTTGCAGCGCGGTATCGAAGCGGCCAAGGCCAATGCGGATGCGACCCAGGCCGCTGCCGATACCGCACGCATCACTTTGGTGGCCGATGTGGTCCGGGCGTACACCCAGGTGTGCGCGGCCAACGAGGAGCGGGAAATTGCCCAGCATTCCCTCGACCTGCAAGCCCAGGGCACCACGCTGATCCAGCGTCTGCGCGACGCCGGGCGCGGCGACGAAACCCAGGTCACTCGCTCGCAAACCCAATTCAAATCCTTGCGCGCCGACATGCCGCGTTATGAAGCGGCGCGTCAGGCCGGGTTGTTCCGTTTGTCGATGCTGTTGGCCAAACCGGTCGAGCAGTTGCCTGCCGGAACCGCCACCTGCGCCGAACTGCCGAAAATCACCCAATTGTTGCCGGTCGGTGACGGCGCAACCTTGCTTAAACGCCGACCCGATGTGCGCCAAGCCGAGCGCCGACTGGCTGCCGCGACCGCCGGCATCGGCATCGCCACGGGTGAGTTGTACCCGGACATCAGCATCGGCGCGACCGTCGGTACTGTCGGTATCCTCGAAAATCTCGGCAAACCGGCGACCAATCGCTGGGGCTTCGGCCCTTTGCTGACCTGGACCGTGCCGTCCAACGGCTCCCGGGCGCGAATCCGCGAGGCTGAAGCGACGACCCAAGGCACGCTGGCGCACTTCGATGGCATGGTGCTCAACGCCATCCGTGAGACCCAGACCAGCCTGGCGCAGTACTCCGCACTGCTGCAACGCCGCGATGCGTTGGCCGACGCCGAACAATCGGCGCAACTGGCTGCAGACCAGACCCACCGCTTCTTCCAGGCCGGCCGCGCGTCGTTCCTGGCGGACCTGCAAGCCACCCGCACTTACACCGATGTGCGGGCCCAATTGGCTGCCGCCAACACCCAAGTTGCCATGAGCCAGATCGATTTGTTCCTCGCCTTGGGCGGTGGTTGGGAAAGCGGACGAACGCAAGCGTCACAGCCCGGCAAACCCTGAGTGCATTGCTATGCTTTGATTTGATGAGGTCACGCGTTGACCTCTTCGATCAAGGCTCGCGTTGGTCATGGGGATTCCAATAATGAAAAACCCTTATGCTCCCGGCTTCTGGTGCGCTATAGCGGCATTGGTGTTGCTGTCGGCCACCTATTTCTACGGCATCATGCTGGCCCACCAGATCGACAAGGCCTTGGTGTTCCTGGACAGCGCCGCGGCGCTGATTGCGGTGATGGCAATCGTCGTGGTGGCCTGGGCTTCAGTCCAGGGCCAGCGGATCAAAAAAAGACAACTTGAACAAGGCAAGACCCTGGTGCTGATCTGGGACACCAAGGTGGCGTTGCGTCGGGTCGAAACAGTGTTTGACCGGTATTTCTGGGGCAGCTATTGGCAACCGGGGCGCACGTTCCAGGAAGTCATGGGCGAACTCACCGGCACGCCGCTGGAAAAAAGCCTCGAGACCTTGAAAAAACAGTGCCTTGAACTGGACAAGCAAGTCTCTGAAGACGACAGGCACTGGCTCAACAATGCCCGTGAGCTCTCCGATGTTGCCACTGCCATGGCCCGCGAACGCTATCAGCTGGACTTCTGCGATCCGCGCTCGGAAGTGACGGGCGGGGCGGTGATCAATCGCGATTTTGAAGTGCTGGTGTATACGTGGACGGCGCGGCTGAAAAGCTTTGATCATCAGCTGGATGAGATGGAGGTCCAATACTCCTGAATTGATGTTGTCGGTACCGACGCCTTCGCGGGCAAGCCTCGCTCCTACAGGTATTGCATAATCCTTGTAGGAGCGAGGCTTGCCCGCGAAGGCGATTTCATGCCCGCCGAACTCTCAACCCTCATGCGCAGTCAATAGACACTCTTTAACCTTTAAACATTGGGCCGCCCGGTGCGCCTGATGCTAATCTGCATCGCACTTTCAGCGCAGTCGCGACCGCAACCCGTCATGGGTTCAGGGAAGACGACCACATTTTCAACAACGGACATTGATCGGGTAATTCATGAATAAATCAGCAGGCGTGCTTCTTGGAATCGTCGTTGCCATCGGTGCAATCAGCGCCGGTGGTGCCTGGTACACCGGCACCAAAATCGAAGGCGTGCTGAACACCTCGATCGCCGACGCCAACAAAGAGCTGAATGCCGCGCTGGTCGGTTCCAACGGCACGGCGTCGCTGGAACTGGTGTCGCTGGAGCGCCATGTGTTCAGCAGCACCGCGCACTACCGCCTCAAGGGCGAAGGTGAAATGTTTGGTGAAGCGCCGGTCGAGTTGTTGTTCGTCGACCACATCGAACACGGTCCGCTGCCGTTCTCGCGTCTGGTGTCGCTGAAATGGCTGCCGGTCATGGCCACCAGTCACTACGAACTGGAAAGAACCCCGGCCACCGAAAAATGGTTCGCCGCTGCCAAGGACCAGTCTCCACTCAAGGGCCTGGTCAATATCGGTTACGACGAATCCACCAACGGCACCCTTGAATTCCTGCCGCTGGACATCGCATTGGATGCCAAGTCCAACCTGAAATTTTCCGGCCTGAACCTCGACGTCGCCGCCAGCGCCCAGGCCCAAAAGGTCAAGGCCAACGGCTACATGGACAGCATGACGTTGACCACGGTGGCTGAAGACCAGACGCCGGTGAAGGTCGAGCTGAACGGCCTGACCGTGGCCAGCAACCTGACCAAAAGCAGCTACGGCTATTACATCGGCGACAACACCTTGGAGCTGACCAATAGCAAAACTACCTTCGGTGCCAAGCAGTCTGTGTTGGGTCTCAAGAAATTTGAAATGAAGAACCTGACCGAAGAATCGGGCACCAGTGGTTCGGGACGTGCCGATTACAAGGTTGGCGAAGTGTCGTTGAATGGCAAGACTGTCGGCTCTGCGCAGATGGCCATGAGCCTGAAGAACCTCGATATGCCGGCGACCATGGCGCTGATGCAGATCTACCAGACCAAGCTGCAGCCGTACGAAAAGGCTGCCGCTGAGGCTGCTGCCGCCGGTGAACCGGCTCCAGAACTGGTCTTGACCCCGGCCGAAGAGGCGCAGGTCAAAACCAATCTGGAAAAACTGCTCGCCGCTGGCCCGCAGGTGGCTTTGGAGAATCTGTCGTTCAAGTCCACCAATGGTGAAAGCCGCGCCAACCTGGTGCTCGACCTGACCAAGCCGCAGTCCATGGACCTGCCGCCAGACCAACTGACCCAACAGCTGATTGCGCTGCTGGATTTCAATCTGAAAGTGTCCAAGCCAATGCTCGTTGACCTTCTCACCGTGCAATCGGAAATCGACGGTCAGACCGACGTCAAGCTCGTTGCCGATCAGGCGACGGCGACCGCGGACATGTTCAGCAGCATGGCGGTCGGTACGCAATTGGCCAAACTGGAAGGCAACGACATCGTCACCCAATTGCACTACGCCAACAATCAGGTGGAGTTCAATGGCCAGAATATGACCGTTGAGCAATTTGTCGGCTTCGTGATGAGCAAGCTCGGCGGCGTTGCACCGATTCAGTAAAACCGCTCGCTTCAACGAAACGCCCGGCCTCTGCGACACGCAGACGCCGGGCGTTTTGCTGTGTGGTGTTTAACGCTAATCCACGTCCCGAATCAGCCGCCACGCTTCATCCACCGGCAACGGTTGTTTCATCCGTTCAGCGAGCATCGCCATCGCGCGCTCTTTGTCGCAGGCAACTGCTGCCGCGACCACGCCGTTTCTGCTGAACAAACCGATAAAAGGAGGATGGTCAGGGTTGCCCTTGAACTCGACTTCGTCCCAGGTTTCGGCATGGCCGAGGTAGTCGTAGTTTTTACCGAAGTGCCAGGTCCAGAAATACGGAACGTCGAGGTAGTGTTCGTCGCCGCCCAGCATGTTTGTCGCGGCGATGCGTGCCTGTTGCTGGGCCAGGCGCCAGTGCTCGATCCGTTGCGGCTGGCCGTTGAGCGGGAAGGTCGCGATATCACCCGCCGCCCAGAGCCCTTCGGCCACGCGCATGCCGTCGTCGGCCTGCAGTGAACGATCCTTTTCTTTGGGCAGATCGGCAAACGGTTCCGTTGCCGGGCTGACACCGATGCCGACCAGCACCAGGTCTGCTGGCAAACGTTGACCGTTTTCCAGTTTCACCGCTTCGACCTTGTCCGTGCCTTCGATCTGCGCGGCTTCGCTGTCGGTATGAAACACCACGCCGTTGGCCTCGTGCAGGGCACGAATCGCCTTGCCGACCGCTTCGCCGAACTGCTTGGCGAACGGCACCGTGTGGCGGGCCAGAACGGTGACTTGCAGACCGTATTCGCGCAGGGCTGACGCCGATTCCAAGGCAATGAAGCTGTCGCCGATGATCACCGCCCTTTGGCCTGGTTTCGCGGCGCTCAGAATCTGCGTCGCCTGATCCTTGGAGCGCAGCAGGAAAACTTGCGGCAAGTCGGCGCCGGGCAGCGCGAGGGGGTTGGGTGTGCCGCCGGTAGCGAGCAACGCAGCGTCATAGGTCAGCGACTGACCGTCAGCGAGTCGCAGTGTTTTGTTTACTGCATCCAGACTCGCCACTTCACCGTTGATTCGCTCGATCCGCTTCTCGCGGTAAAAGCTTTCGTCTCGTAGCGGCGGGACTTCTTCTGGCGGCATCTCCCCGGCAATCACGAATTTGCTCAGTACCGTCCGGTCGTAACCGGCCTCGGCTTCACGGTCGATCAACACGACGCGGCCGCCGAAGCCTTTCTCGCGCAATGCCGCCGCACCGGCCGTACCGGCGGCCCCGGCACCGACGATCACAAACGTGCGCTCATCATCGGCCGGCGGTGTGTGGGGATCCGATAGCGGCTGATCGTCGACCCAGACCTCGTCATCGCGCATTTCCAGGGGATAGCGCTTGAGACTGTCCAGGGCCGGCGGTTCGCACAACCCGCCGTCCTCGATCCGATACGCGGCCTTGTGCCACGGGCAGATCAGGCGCCCATGACACAGCGCACCCTCGGCCAACGGCGCCCCAGCGTGGGGGCATTCGCCTTGATAGGCGCGCAATTGATCGCCGACCCGCAGCAAAACGATTTTGGTGTCCGCGATCCGTACTTCCAGGCCTCGGTTTTCGGGCACATCGGCGAAACGGGCGACGCGGTGCAGGGCCATGATCACTCTCCAGGCAGGCGATTCACTTAAGAGTTTGGCGCTTAACCCGAGGTTCAGCCAATTCCCACTGCCACCGCATGAACGGTACCGCTATAGTTCGCAAGCCGAAGAAGGCCCCATCCGCACAAGGTGCTCCGGAATGACCCGATTGACCTCTCTGAACCCTTGGCTGGCGGCCGTTGCAGTCGCCCTGTGTGTGCAATTTCCGGCGCAGGCCCAGGAGCGTTTCACCCTGAATATCCCGGGTGTCACGGATGACCGGCTGTTCACCTCGGCCGCCGCCAGCGATGCCCCGGGTTGCGGCGGGCACAACGCGTCACCGGCGCTGAACTGGAACACTGGCCCGGCGGGCACCTTGAGCTATGCCATCGTCATGCACGATCCCGACGGCCAGAAAGGTCAGGGTGTCGATCACTGGGTGCATTACGGCATCAAAGCCACAACGCACCAGATTGCGGCCGGTGTTGGCGCAAAATCCGCCCTTGAAGGCGTCGGCGGCACCAACAGCAAAGGCACCACCGGTTATGTCGGTCCTTGCCCGCCGGTTGGCGACAGTGCGCATCACTACATTATTCAGCTCTACGCCCTGGACCTCGCTCCGGACGCCTTGCCCTCCGGCCTGACGCGGGCGCAGTTGCTGGAGAAAATCAAAGGCCATGTGCTGAAAAACAGCAGCGTGGTGCGGCGTTATCACCGCTGAAGATAATTTTTCTGCCGGTTTAACCCGAACCTGAACGGGGGCTCGTCTCAGAGGATGAATGGATCAATTTCCTCCTGAGGTCAGCCCCCATGTCCCTCCCTCTGCATTTCCTCCGCCCGGCCGCCCAGGGTTTCGCCGTCGGGTTGCTGCTGGCCGTTGCCGGTTGCGGCGTTTCCTCTGAACCTGACTCCGCTGTGGTGTCGCCACCGGCTCAAGGTGCAATGACGACTGAGGCGCTGGTGCGCAACGAGTCCGTTGCGGCAGATGCCTCGATGGCCAAACGCAGCATTCGTCCGGCCCCCATGGCGGGCTTTGCGCCAGAGATGGCTGCGCCGGGTTATCGGGATGAGCAGCGCGAGCAATATCAAGCGCTGGCGGATAATCCGATTCACAGCGTGGCCGAGGCACCGGTCTCGACCTTCAGTGCTGACGTCGATACCGGCGCGTACGCCAATGTTCGCCGCTTGCTGAATCAGGGACGCCTGCCGCCCGAAGGCGCGGTGCGGCTGGAGGAAATGGTCAATTATTTTCCCTACGACTACGCGTTGCCCACCGATGGCTCGCCCTTCGGCGTGACCACCGAACTGGCACCGTCGCCGTGGAACTCGCATACCCGTTTGTTGCGCATCGGCATCAAGGCCTCGGACCGTGCGGTAGCGGAACTGGCCCCGGCTAACCTGGTGTTTCTGGTGGACGTGTCCGGCTCGATGGACCGGCGCGAAGGTCTGCCACTGGTCAAAAGCACGGTGAAGCTGCTGGTCGATCAACTGCGCGAGCAGGACCGGGTGTCGCTGGTGGTCTATGCCGGCGATTCGCGTGTGGTACTGGAGCCAACTTCCGGACGGGAAAAAGCGAAAATTCGTACAGCGATCGATCAATTGACCGCCGGTGGCTCGACGGCGGGAGCCTCGGGCATCGAACTGGCTTATCAGATGGCGCAGCAGGCTTTCATTGCCAAAGGCATCAACCGCATCCTGTTGGCCACAGACGGTGACTTCAACGTCGGCATCAGTGATTTCGACAGCCTCAAGCAAATGGCTGTGGATAAACGCAAGACCGGTGTTTCCCTGACCACACTGGGCTTTGGTGTGGATAACTACAATGAACACCTGATGGAGCAACTGGCCGACGCCGGCGATGGCAACTACGCCTACATCGACAACCTGCGCGAGGCGCGCAAGGTGCTGGTGGATCAACTCGGTTCTACCCTCGCGGTGGTGGCGAAGAACGTGAAGCTGCAAGTGGAGTTCAACCCGGCGCAGGTCAGCGAATATCGGCTGCTGGGTTATGAGAATCGGGCGTTGAAGCGTGAGGATTTCAGCAATGACAAAGTCGATGCCGGTGAAATCGGTGCAGGACACACGGTGACGGCGTTGTATGAAATTGTGCCCAAGGGTGAGAAGGGCTGGTTGGAGCAGCTGCGGTATGGCAAGTCTGAGTCGGCTGCTTCTGTTGCAACCGGGGAATTGGCGATGCTGCGTGTGCGTTATCAGCTGCCTGAAGGTGGGAACAGTCGCTTGATCGAGCGGCCGATTGCGGGTGCTTCGATCGGCAAAGCCAGTGATGACCTGCGATTTGCGGCGGCCGTGGCAGCGTTTTCCCAGCAGCTCAAGGACGGGCGCTATACCGGTGATTTCAACATGAAGGACACCGAGGCTTTGGCTCGCGGTGCACGGGGTGACGACCGATTCGGTCTGCGGGCAGAATTCGTGCAATTGGTGGAGTTGGCGCAGAGCCTGCGGACCACCTCCGCCTCCAACAGTGAGTCGCATAAAGGAGAGTACAACTGACATGTCTGCGCCTGAACCGAGCGACGAATCGCTGCTGGTCCGGTATCGCGCAGGCGACGGGCCAGCGTTCGAGATTCTCTACGCCCGTCATCGCCAGGGCCTCTACCGATTCCTCTTCGGCTTGAGCGGCAAGCCCGAACTCGCCGAAGAGGTTTACCAGGAAACCTGGCTGAGCCTGATCCGCAGCACCAGTCAACCACAAGGCCGGGCGAATTTTCGTACGTGGCTGTTTCAGATTGCCCGCAACCGATTGATCGATCACTGGCGCAAACATGGAATCCACAACCCTTTGCACGACACCTATGACGAACAAACCCACGCCGTGATTGATGAGTCGACCGACTCGGAGCAACTGCTGAGCCTGAGCCGCGACAGCCAGCGCCTCGAAGCCGCCCTGCAAAACCTGCCCGCCGACCAGCGCGAAGTCTTCCTGCTGCGCGCCCACGGCGATCTCGACCTGCCGCAGATCGCCACCCTCACCGAAACACCCCTGGAAACCGTCAAGAGTCGCTTGCGCTACGCCCAGCAGAAACTGCGTCGGCTGCTGACCGAGGAGGTACTGACATGACTGACGCCCGCAAAACACCGGAAGACGATGTGGTGAAGCATTTTCGTGAACACGCGACCGATGAACCACCGGCCCATCTCGACGCGTTCATTCTGGCCGCCGCACACCGTGAAACGCCTGTGCCGAAACCGAACCTGTGGCAACGCTGGGTCGAGGCCTGCCAGAAACCCCGTTGGCAAGTCGCGTTCGCCAGCCTTGTTGGTGTCGCGCTGATGTTGGCGCTGGTGCAACGTACGCCCGAGCAAGTGCCGACCTACGATTCCACCCCGGCACCCAAAACCTCGTCTTTTGCGGCCAAGAAAGAAGCCGCTGAAGTGCCTGCATCGGTTGCCCGCTCAATGGCGGCCCCGGCTGGCGCGATGTCCGCGCCTGCGCCTGTGGCGCCAATGGCCGATATGGCTGCGCCCGCGCAGAGCGAATCGATCAGCGCTGACATGGCTGAAGAAGCGAAGGTCAGTAAACGCTTCGCGGCTCCACCGAAGTTCCTCGACGATCAATTGCGGGAAGTGATTCGCCTGCGAAGTGCCGGTCAAACCAAAGCGGCCGACGACCTGATGGCGACGTTGCACAAACGCTTTCCCAAGGAGAATCTCACCGTCCGACTCAAGAATCTGCAGAAAAACTGAGACGCAAAGCGCCCAGCGATTTGGCATCAACACCCGAAAGCGCGCACTATCGGGCCATAGCCGATGCGTTGGAGGAAGCCGTGGCGAAAAAAATCGATCGCATCGCCCAAATGCTCAACTGCCCTGTGAAGGGTGAGGAATTGCGGCGAGCAGTGACGAAGAGTCGTAAGGAGTTTCTTCTGGCGAAGCAGGCAGAGGAGGCGCTGGAGGAAGACGTTCTTGATGATGAAGAGGTTGAGGACGAAGAGGATGATGAGTACGACGAGTTTGATTGGACGACGGAATGAAAAGCCGCAATATGCACCTTCCCGATCATGGCGGCTTGGCGGCTAAGCGCGCGTCATACACGGACTCGCAGCAGGTGCTTGATCGGGTTCAAGCTGAGGCCATTGCAGCTTGCCGTAGTGATCCGCGCCCAGATTTTGCTGCCGAAATAGTGTTTGCAGAGCTTTATGCGCTCATTGATGGCATCGAAGCTAAGCAAAACGGCACGAGATAGCGCTCCTCTTTCAAATTGCAGACCCTAGCAATGTCAGGACCTGCAATTTGAATGGTGGGTTGCCGCTATTCTGCGGTTTTTTCCTTACGCGACGCGGGCCCTCGCGTCAGTACTTTCACCGCATCATCAACCAACGCTTTACTCAGCGCCGTCAAATAATGCGAAGCCCATGCATGACGATCACTTTCTCTGTCGTAGGCAGCATCTTTGGATAATGCTTTGGCGAGGAACAGAAAGTCGGAAGCCATGGCTAACGCATCACCGAGAGGCACACCGCGAGTGACGTGGAACACAGCCTGATCCGAGCAGTAGATGGCAGGCGTTAAGCCAATGGTTTTCAGCTCTGATTGCTCGGTCATTTGCCACCTCCATTGATGGAGGTGCGGTGGGATAGCGATTCGAAATCGCGTTGAGGGGTAAAACGAATTTTGTACGGATTTATATTGCGCATGGTCTAGCTCCTTGACGTGGAACTGCCACTTTTTCGTTACCAAGCGAATAGGTGACAGCTGTGCGCAGGTTGGTAAACCGGGAGTCAAGGAATCCGGCACGCCCGAAGACGTCCCACGCACAGCCGCCATAGCTCAAAACTGCGGGCATAAAAAAACGCCTGCAAATCTGATTGGGGCGCTGTTGCGCTTAACTCTCGGGTTACCAAGCCCGGTCGCTGAATTGGCAGCGACGGCGGAAGGGTATCGTGCAGGTGGATCTCCTGCAACCTCGGGTGTTGGGTGAATGGCAACGGCGTTTGTCAGAGCTCTGGTGGTTGCTGACTACCCAAGAAACTACCCAAGAACCGCCCAAGAAACTACCCAAGAAATTTAGGAAAGCCATCGGGCTCCTGAGTCTGATGCGCGCACTCAAATCGAACCGTCAAGTTTTCCTTGACGGTTGCATCGGACCAACCAGCAGTTGCCGAGATGCTCTCACCCCTTATAATCACCAACAACACGGCCCCTGTCGGTTGATGCACTCCGGTGCAGAGACTGCTCAGGGGTTTTATTGTCTGGATTTTTCTTTTTACCATTTGAGGTTCCGCCAGCCCTGGTCATGGCAGTAATCCCGCCTTCGACGGGAGCGTCCGCTCAACCCTAGGAGTGAGCCGCGAAGTATCCCTATCCGAAAGAGCCGGAACAAGGTGATCGACGGCTGCTCCATGGGCCAGATTTCAGCCCGGTTCCGGCCCCATTTGGTTAAGATGCTGCGTTTCGTCAACCCTTGGGCTGCCAAGTCGCCCGGTTGGCCAGCGTCTTCGATACGGAGTATCTGCAGTGAACCACGCGGTCCACAACAAACTGGTTTCTTTCATCTGGTCCATTGCCGACGATTGCCTGCGGGATATCTATGTGCGCGGCAAGTACCGCGACGTCATTCTTCCCATGGTGGTGTTGCGTCGCCTGGACGCTTTGCTGGAGCCGACCAAATCCAAAGTAATGGATGAGTTGGCACTTCAGCGTGAAATGGGATTGACCGAACTGGACGAAAGCGCTTTGCAAGCTGCTTCCGGCTATGTGTTCTACAACATCAGCAAATGGACGCTCAGTCAGCTACAGAAGACGGCCACCAACAATCAGCAGATCCTCCTGTCCAACTGCGAGGAGTATCTCGACGGCTTCAGCGGCAACGTAAAGGACATCATCCGGCGCTTCAATCTCAAGGCCCAGGTGCGCCATATGGCGGCCAAAGACGTACTGCTCGATGTGCTGGAAAAGTTTACCTCTCGTCATATCAACCTGACCCCGAACGATAACGAGGACCCGGAAGGCAATCGCTTGCCGGCCCTGAGCAACTTGGGCATGGGCTATGTGTTCGAGGAGCTGATTCGTAAATTTAACGAAGAGAACAACGAGGAAGCGGGAGAGCACTTCACCCCGCGCGAAGTGATCGAGCTGATGACCCACTTGGTGTTCGACCCGATCAAGGATCGCCTGCCTGCGGTTATGACCATCTATGACCCGGCCTGCGGCAGCGGCGGCATGCTCACCGAGTCGCAGAACTTCATCGAAGAGAAGTACCCGGACCCGAGTACACGGCGGGACGTCTACCTCTACGGTAAAGAAATCAACGACGAGACTTATGCCATCTGTAAGTCGGACATGATGATCAAGGGCAATAACCCCGCCTACATCCGACCTGGCTCCACCCTGTCCGTCGACGAATTTGCCGGTAGCCGCTTCGACTTCATGCTGTCCAATCCGCCCTACGGCAAGAGCTGGGCGAGTGAGCAGAAATTCATCAAGGAGGGCGGTGACGTCATCGACCCACGCTTCAAGGTAACGCTCAGGGACTATTGGGGCAACGAAGAAGTGCAGGACGCCACCCCGCGGTCCAGCGACGGACAGTTGCTATTTCTGATGGAGATGGTCGGCAAGATGAAAGCACCGGGCGAAGCTGGTCTGGGCTCACGCATCGCTTCGGTACATAACGGCTCCAGCCTGTTCACCGGCGACGCTGGTGGTGGCGAGAGCAATATCCGCCGTCACATCATCGAAAACGACCTATTGGACGCCATCATCCAGTTGCCTAACAACCTGTTCTACAACACTGGTATCACCACCTACATCTGGCTGCTATCGAGCAACAAACCGGCCCATCGACGGGGCAAGGTGCAGTTGATCGACGCCAGCCTGTTGTACCGCAAGATGCGCAAGAACCTGGGCAATAAGAACTGCGAGTTCGCTGCCGAGCATATCGAGTTGATTACTCAGGCTTACCTCAATCAGGACGGCATCGACCGTCAGGGCGGCAGCGACGGTATCGCTGCCCGAGTCTTCGACAACCGTGACTTCGGCTACCACAAAGTCAATATCGAGCGGCCTGATCGGCGAAAGGCTCAGTTCAGCGCCGAGCGCATCGAGATTTTGCGCTTCGATAAGTCACTGCGCGAGCCCATGGAATGGATCTACGGCCAGTGGGGCGAGGCGGTGTACCAGGATCAGACTCTGGCCAAGAACGAAATGGCTATTCTCTCGTGGTGCGAGGATCAGGGACTGGAATTCAACGCCAAACAACGCAAGAAGGTGCTGAGCCTCGAAGTTTGGATGAAGCAGTCCCTGCTTGTGACCGTGGCCAACTACTTGATGCAGGCAGTCGGCACCAACGAGTTCGACGACTTCAATGTGTTCGCCAAACAGGTAGACAAGGTGCTCAAACAGTTGCATCGCGACTCCGGTATTAAGCTCGGTGCCAGCGAGCGTAACCAGCTGCTGAATGCCGTTAGTTGGTACGACGAAAAAGCCGCTAAGGTGATTCGCAAAGTCGAGAGGTTTGACCGCACACATTTGGCGGTTCTGCAGCAGCGGCTGAACTGCAGCGAGCCCGAGCTTGTGGATTTTGGCTATTACCCTAATGGCAAGCCCGGTGAGTTCATCACTTATGAATCCAGCAGCGAGCTGCGCGACAGCGAAAGCATCCCACTGGCTGATTCCATCCACCGCTTCTTCAAGGTGGAAGTGCAGCCTCATGTCGAGGAAGCCTGGATCAACCTGGAGTCGGTGAAGATCGGCTACGAGATTAGTTTCAACAAACATTTCTACAAGCATCAGCCATTGCGCAGCATGGAAGAAGTTTCGCGGGAAATTGTGGCTCTGGAGCAGCAGGCGGAAGGGTTAATTGCGGAAATTTTGGGGTTGAGGGTTGAAGAACTCTCTGGGGTGTCGTCATGACCCAAATAGAGTTTCATTTGCCGCGATATTCACGCTATAAAAAAACCCAAATAGATTGGGCAAGTAAAGTCCCAGTACATTGGGAGATAAAGGCGCTGAAATACATCGCCAAACTTCAGAGCGGCGACACCATTCGGCCAGAGCAGTTTACGGAGGACGGATATCCTGTTTTTGGAGGGAACGGTTTTCGGGGATACACCAAATCATTCAATAATATCGGCAGGCTCCCGTTGATCGGAAGGCAGGGGGCTCTGTGTGGTAACGTCAACTACTCGTCAGGATATTTCTTTGCCTCCGAGCATGCCGTGGTTGTATATCCGAAGTCAGGGAGCAGCGTTACATGGATTGGCGAAGCGATTCGAACTGCTGATTTCAATAGACTCTCTCAGTCGACAGCACAGCCCGGCATATCAGTGGCGGTGGTGGAGAACCAACGATTTCCGCACCCGCCACTGGCAGAGCAAAAAGCAATTGCAGAATTTATAGATCACAAATCAGACCAAATAGATCAGACAATCCAGATCAAAGAGCGTCAGATTGAGCTGCTTAAAGAGCGTAAGCAGATACTGATTCAGCAGGCTGTAACACGTGGTATTTTCCCTGATGCGCCCATGCGGGATTCCGGCATCGAATGGATCGGCGAAATTCCGGCACATTGGGAAGTTATGGCCAACCGCGCCTTGTTCCATGAACGAGTCGAACCTGGAAAAGAAGAATTGCCTCTGCTATCGGTTTCCATCCATTCCGGCGTGTCTAAGGAAGAGATATCCGAGGATGACAACATCCGTGGCCGTGTAAAGATTGAAGATAAAACCAAGTACCAAATTGTACGACCAGGCGATATCGCCTTCAACATGATGCGGGCTTGGCAAGGGGCAATTGGTGCGGTGCGCGTGGAGGGAATGGTCAGCCCTGCCTATACCATTGCAATACCTTGTCCGCGCCTCAACGCCCAATACTTCGAATACCAATACCGCACACCCATCTTTATCCAGCAGATGGATCGTTACTCCAAGGGCATTACAGACTTCCGTAAGAGGCTCTACTGGGATGGCTTTAGGCAGTTGATAACCTTGGTTCCTCCTGTTGAAGAGCAGCAGACAATCGTGAAGTTTATCGAGCATGCAATGCAGAAGCAGGATGCTGCCGTTGCTTTGCTTGAACGACAAATTACCAAGATCAAGGAATACAAATCTACCCTGATCAGCTGCGCTGTAACCGGCAAGATCAAGGTACCTGGCGTAGTTGAGCCTGCAGATGTAAAGGAACGGGAGATCGCCTGATGACGGTGGAGCGCGACCTTGGCTATCTGCAATCCCTGCTCAGAGAACTTTGCGCGTTGCCGCATGAAACCGAGTGGGTAGAGTTCAAGCAAGACAACGACGATGCACCGATGATCGGCGAATACATCTCGGCGCTGGCCAATGCCGCCGCCCTACTCGGTAAGCAGTATGGCTACTTGCTCTGGGGCATTGACGATGCCAGGCACGCCGTGACTGGTACGGCTTTCAAACCCTCTGCATCCCGCTATAAGCAGCAGGAGCTGGAAAGCTGGCTGCTGCAAAAGACCTCGCCGAAAATCCACTTTCGCTTTTTCGAGTTTCCCGCCACCGATAGCCAGCCGGTAGTGATACTGGAAGTCCAAGCAGCCAGTCATACCCCGGTTCAGTTTGATGGCATCGAATACATCCGGATCGGCTCTTACAAGAAGAAACTGCGCGAGTTTCCTGAAAAGGAGCGGGCGCTCTGGCGCGTGTTCGACCGAGTGCCCTTTGAACAGCAATTGGCTGCGCAGAACCTAGGCGTTGATCAGGTGCTCAAACTGCTCAACTATTCGACTTACTTCGACTTGACCAACCAGCACTTGCCCGAGGGGCGCGACGCGATACTCGCGGCGCTGGCGGCCGACCGAATGATCCAGCGCAGCGACAGTGGGCAATGGCATATCACCAACCTGGGCGCCATACTTTTTGCCAAGCGCTTGCAAGATTTCCCTGCCTTAGGACGCAAAGCTGTACGTGTGATCCACTATAAGGGCAGCGGAAAACTGGAAACCATTCGTGAACTCACCGGAAACAAGGGCTACGCCTTGGGCTTCGAAGGAGTTATCGACACCTTGAAAACCCTTCTGCCGACCAACGAGGAAATCGGCAAGGCTTTCCGTCAGGAGGTTCCAATGTACCCGGAACTAGCCCTGCGGGAGTTGGTGGCCAATGCCATCATTCATCAGGATTTCAACCTCAGCGGTAGTGGGCCGATGATCGAGCTGTTCGAGCGGCGCATGGAAATTACCAATCCTGGAGTGCCTCTGGTGGACCCGCAGCGCTTTCTCGACAGCCCGCCGCGCAGTCGCAACGAGGCGCTGGCCTCGTTCATGCGCCGTATCGGCATCTGCGAGGAGCGCGGCAGCGGCATCGACAAGGTGATCGCCCAAATCGAGACTTACCAGCTCCCAGCGCCAATTTTTGAGCAAACCGACGAGCACACTCGCGTGGTGCTGTTTGCTCACAAGGATTACAAGGACATGGAGCCGGAGGACCGCATTCGCGCTTGTTACCAACACTGCTGCCTGAAGTATGTGAATCGCGAGCCAATGAATAACACCTCGTTGCGCAAACGATTTCAGATCGACGAGGGTAACAGCGCTATGGCCAGCCGGATCATCAAGCAGACCATCGAAGCAGGCCTGATCCGCTTGTATGATCCCAAGGCCAATCGCAAAGTCTATCGCTATGTCCCAGGCTGGGTATGACTTCATTTGACGCTCATTTGCCGGTCATTTGACTGAGATGCTCAAAACTGCCAAAGAAAGGCTTAAAACCCAATAGATTCAGGGCGGTTGGAAAAAGCGTTCATTTGACTGCGAGGGATATTTTTAGACGATCTAGCCAGTGGTTAAACCAGCAGCGGGTTACCAGTAAATCCAAGTTTTAGATTTAAGATTTTATAAATCAATGGGTTAGCTTGTGGCTGCGAATGTCTAAGCTCTCGCCATCTAGACATTTTCAGACATTCGTACACTGCGTCGGGGGTAGGTTGGCTTCGACGGGCAATTTAGGCACAAGGAAGCCAGCATGGTAAGCAAGACCAACGAACAGGCGCTGGAAGCGGGCATTGAGAAATATCTGACCGGAAGCTGCTTGGAAGAGCAGTTGATCGTAAGCGAAGGCGCGGCTGAGCGTCCCTTTGGTCCCAACCACGGATACCGGATGGGCCGCGCCCAGAATTTCAATGCCCGTTATGCGGTGGATACCTGCTGGTTATGGCAATTCCTGCATGACAGCCAGTTCGATGAACTGGAGCGTCTTAAGCAACGTTACGACGATTGGGATCTGCGCATCCTGGAGCGTTTCGACCGGCTGGCGAAGAAGTATGGCGTACTGCATCTCCTCAAGCGTGGCCTCGCTATAGACGACGTTCACTTTAACCTGATGTACCCCGCACCGCTGGCCAGCAGCTCAGAACGGGTCAAGCGCAACTTTGCGACGAACATCTTCAGCAGCAGCCGTCAGGTGCGTTACTCCCTGAGCAATACCCTGGAAGAGATCGACATGGTGCTCTTCATCAACGGGCTGCCCTTCGCCACCCTGGAGCTGAAGAACCCCTGGACCGGCCAGACCGCCCGTTATCACGGACAGAAGCAGTACAAGCAGGATCGCGACAGCAGTCAGCCCCTGCTGCAATTCGGTCGTTGCTTGGTGCATATGACGGTAGATACCGATGAGGTCTATATGACCACCAAGCTCGCCGGTGACGCTACCTTCTTCCTACCGTTCAACAAGGGTCACAATCATGGTGCCGGCAACCCGCCCAACCGCGATGGCCACAGGAGTGCTTACCTGTGGCGGGAAATCTTCAACCGACAGAGCGTGGCCAACATCATCCAGCACTTCGTTCGTCTGGACGGCAGCAGCAAAACACCGCTGACCAAGCGGACGCTTTTCTTCCCGCGCTACCACCAATTGGATGTAGTGCGGGAACTTGTGGCGCATGCCAGCTCGCATGGAGTGGGCCAGCGCTACTTGATCCAGCACTCGGCCGGCTCGGGCAAGTCGAACTCCATTACTTGGGCGGCCTATCAGTTGATCGAAACCTACCCGGCTTCGCTGGATGTGGCTGGGGCCAGGGGGCTGGATGTGCCGCTCTTCGATTCGGTCATTGTGGTGACAGACCGGCGCTTGCTGGACAAGCAGTTGCGCGAAAACATTCGGGATTTTTCGGAGGTTAAGAACATCATCGCTCCAGCGCTGAAATCTTCGGATTTAAAGCACGCGCTGGAACAGGGCAAAAAAATCATCATCACCACCATCCAGAAGTTCCCGGTGATCGTCGAAGGTATCGACGATATGAGTAGCAAGCGCTTTGCCGTGATCATTGACGAAGCCCACGGCTCGCAGGATGGCAGCTCCCACGGAAAAATGAACAGGGTGATGGGAGGGGATGAACTGGATGACGCACAAGAGAAAATCCTTGGTGCTATCAAGAAAAGCAAGATGCAGGGAAACGCCTCCTACTTCGCCTTCACCGCTACGCCGAAGAACAGCACTCTGGAGAAGTTCGGGCAACTCCAGGCTGATGGCCGCTTCGAGCCGTTCCACCTGTATTCAATGAAGCAAGCCATCGAGGAAGGTTTCATCCTTGATGTGCTGGCGAACTACACCACCTACAAAAGCTATTACGAAATCCGCAAGTCCATCGAAGATAACCCGCTGTTCGACAAGTTAAAGGCGCAGAAGAAGTTACGTACCTATGTTGAGCGCGACCAGCAGACCATCAACGCCAAAGCCGAGATCATGCTGGATCACTTTATCGAGCAGGTGGTCATCCCGAAAAAACTCAAGAGTCTGGCCAAGGGCATGGTCATCACCCAGAACATTGAGGCGGCCATCCGTTATCACAAGGCCATCTGCCGATTGCTGGAGACTCGGGGCAACCCGTTCAAGGTGTTGATCGCCTTCTCCGGCGACAAGCTGGTGGACGGCATCGAATATAGTGAGGCTCAGATTAACGGCTTCGCCGAAGGAGACACTCGGGACAAGTTCGATACCGAGGAGTACCGCTTACTTGTTGTAGCTAACAAGTATTTGACCGGTTTTGATCAGCCCAAGCTATGCGCCATGTATGTCGACAAGAAGTTGCAGGACGTGCTCGCCGTGCAAGCGCTGTCACGCCTCAATCGCGCTGCGCCGAAATGGGGCAAGAAGACCGAAGACTTGTTCGTTCTCGACTTTTTCAACCTAGTAGAGGAAATCAAGACGTCCTTCGATCCTTTCTACACAGCCACCAGTCTATCCGGCGCCACGGATATCAATGTGCTTCATGAGCTCAAGGATCAACTGGACGAGGTGGGAGTTTACGAGTGGCCGGAGGTGGAGTCTTTTGCTGCGCAGTACTTCGACAATGTCGACGCTGAGCGGTTGGCTGTGCTGATTGATATTGCCGTCGAGCGTTACGACGTTGAACTGGAGCTGGAGGATGAGGAGAAAATTGATTTCAAAATTAAGGCAAAGCAGTTCGTAAAGATCTACGGGCAGATGGCTTCGATCATGCCTTTTGAGATCGTTGCCTGGGAAAAGCTCTTCTGGTTCCTCAAGTTCCTGATACCGAAGCTAAAGGTCGAGGACAAGCACGCCGACGAGATCGACGCCCTACTGAACTCAGTGGACCTTTCTTCGTATGGGCTGGAGCGCGTAAAGCTCAATCACTCAATTGTATTGGACGACTCCGAAACCACGCAGGATCCGGCAAACCCCAATCCGCGGGGGGTGCACGGTGGCGATCAGGAAACTGACCCGTTGGATCAGATCATCCAATCCTTTAACGACCGCTGGTTCCAGGCCTGGGGAGTAACGAATGAAGAAAAGCGTGTGAAATTCCTGAGTATCGTTAAGGGCATTCAAGAGCATCCTGATTTCGATGCCAAATACCAGAAGAGCCAGGACGAAGACCACCGCAAACTGGCCTTCGACAAAATCTTTGATGAAGTCATGCTGCGGCGTCGGCGCGAGGATCTAGAGCTGTACCGATTGGTGGCTAGCGATGCTGCACTCAAGTCAACCTTGCAGGGAAATATACGAGGGATGTTAGGGTGAGCGATATCCAACTCTTTCGATTAAACACCATTAACGGTGCCTGTGAATTACCCGGCCGTGCAGTGGCCGTAGAAAAACAGCTACAGAGTTTAATCGAAGCGCAGATGGAAACCTTCCTCGGGGTGCGCTTTCTCGCGACCGAATACGCCACCGGTAAAACCCACAAGGGTCGTATTGACTCGCTGGGTCTCGACGAGAATGGCTGTCCGGTAATCATCGAATACAAGCGTCACAGCAACGAGAATGTAATTAATCAGGGGCTGTTCTATCTCGATTGGTTGCTGGATCATCAGGCCGAGTTTCGCTGGTTGGTGATGGAAAAATTGGGGAAAGAGGCCGCCGAACAGATTGAGTGGAGCGGCACGCGACTGCTATGTATAGCCGCCGATTTCACCCGTTACGATCAGCATGCGGTACAACTGATCCAGCGCAATATTGAGCTGATCCGCTACAAATTGTTCGCAGATGACCTGCTGCTGTTTGAGCTGGTCAATGTGGTGAGCGTGGCTGATGCATCGGCATCAGCAAAGTCTGTAGAAAGCGGAGCGGGCAAACCTACCCTCACCGCTAAGGATAAGACTTGGCAGGAACAACTGGCCCAGGCGCCGTCGGACATCTCTTCGCTTTTTGAGCAGACCACCAGCTACCTGCAGTCTCTCGGCGATGATGTACAAGAGAAGCCCTTGAAGCTCTACCTCGCATTTCGTCGTTTGAAAAACTTCGCCAGCTTAGTGGTGCAGTCCAAGCGGCTACAGCTTTACCTCAAGCTCAATCCTGATTCTGTCGAACTTATTGAGGACTTCAGCCGTGATGTGCGCGCCATCGGTCACTGGGGGACCGGCGATTTGGAGTTGAGCCTGCGCACTCTGGCTGATCTGGAAAGAGCCAAAGTACTGATTGAACGCAGCTACCAAGAGAACTAGAGCTGAGGTCTCGCCGAAATATCGACCACAAAAAAGCCCCAGACCCTAAGATCTGAGGCTTTCTCGTTTCTACTATATGGTGCACCAGGCGGGATTCGAACCCACGACCACTGCCTTCGGAGGGCATAATTAATCCCTGTGAAACCACGCTTGCGCCAGTAAAATCAAATGGTTACTGTCCGCTTGAGTCCGTCAAATCAGACTGGTATTGTTAATTCTTCTGTCACGCTGCTGTCACGGCCAGATTATGAAGACCAAGATTACCGGCAGGTTGCTAGCAAACCTGGCTCCACAAGAAAAAGCATACCGCATCCATGATACCTCCCAGCCGGGGCTTTTCATCCGCGTACTTCCCAGCGGACATGCCTCATATATGGTGACTTGGGCGCGGAACAAAGCGATAACGCTGGGGCGAGTGGGCAAGATGACGCTCGAACAAGCACGAACCGAGTCGGCTCAGTATCTTGCTGAGGCGCACGCTCATGGTGAGCCATTAGCCGTTTCTCAAGAACGAAAGGTGGGAGGTATGCCCACCTTCGAATCCTTTCTCACTGACCAATTCGAGCCTTGGTCGAAAACCCATCATCGAGATGCTGTTAACAGCTCCCGTGCCATTCGGAAGAGTTTTGCGGATCTGTTTACGCTGCGTCTCAATGAGATCGACGCTCGGCGCATAGAGTTATTGCGTACGACCTGGCTGTCGGGAGGCCTGACCCCTGCATCCGCCAATCGGAATATGACACGCTTGCGCGGTGTGCTGACTCGGGCGGTCGAATGGGGTGTGCTAGAGGTACATCCGATGGCTAAGCTGAAACGCCTAAAAGTCGATAAGCGCGGTCGGGTGAGATATCTGACACCAGGAGAGGAAAAGGCACTACGTGACGCTATGACGGAGAGAGAGGCGACTATTTGTGCAGAGCGAGATAGTGCAAACAAATGGCGCACTGATCGTAAAAAGGATTTGATGGTTGACCTTAATAAACTTTATTTTGCTGATCACCTTAAGCCTTTAGTTCTAATCTCAATCAATACAGGTATGCGAAGAGGTGAGGTATTCAACCTGACTTGGACAGACATTGACTTAAAAAATAAAATAATCACGGTGGAAGGCGCCACCTCAAAATCCGGACAGACGCGGCATATCCCGATAAACAAAGAATTACTGGAAATATTAACCAATTGGAAGGATCAAACTAGCGATAAAGGTTTCGTATTTCCCGGCAAAGATGGTCATAGGTTGGATAATGTTAAGAAGTCATGGGACGGACTTCTGACGCTTGCCAAAATTGAGGGATTCCGCTGGCATGATCTACGACATACATTCGCATCAAAGCTAGTTATGGCGGGGGTTCCCCTCAACACGGTGCGTGAGTTACTAGGCCATTCAGATCTTGCGATGACGCTGCGTTACGCACATTTGGCTCCCGATAGCAAGGCGGCAGCGGTGGAGCTGATTTAGATGATCACTCTTCGCCTATCATTTTAAGGAAAGCTTCATACGTAGACTTAAAGTTTTGGTTCTTTTCCCTAAATGCTGCAAAATCTTCCAGCGATGGCATTCTTCTCGATACCTCATGTAAATCTAACTGTGGAGTTTTGGAAATATAATCCGGTTTTATAATTTCATCCTCAATTGAGAAGAGTTCTGATTTGCCAAAGAAAGTATCGTTAGATTGAGTGACCGCAGATGCGATTATTTTATCTTTTGCGCTTAGAGCATTCGGCGCAATGTAATAAGTTCTAAGCTTCGTAAGAATAGGATCGTCGTCGCAGTGAGCCGTTACAAGAGCCGTTTCTAAGTCTAATTGTCCATTTTTTAAAGCGTCATCATTTATAATGTCTTCTACATCTTCAATTAAAAAGTTCGCGGCAGCTTCAGTTATCAAATCCTCGATGATCTGAGTTGAGGTCTTGCCCGTTGAATTTGATAACCCCTCTAGCAAAGCTTTGGAAATCGGTTTCACACGAAGGTGAATCGTTTCGGATTTTTTTCTGACGGCCATGATTTTTTTCCTTGAGCTGTGGTGCCGCTAAGGTTGCCACACATGTGGCGTGCAACACAAGAAAATGTGTTGACACAAAAGTGGCACCACAATAAGGTGGCTACACAAACCCAGCCAGTCATGGCATCAGCAGCTAAGGAATTATCAGATGAGTCTGAACAACCCAATAACTCCCCTCTCAGTAGGCGTTGACGATGGTGCGCGATTGATTGGTGTCGCTCGATCCATGTTCTACGAAATTCTGGCGAGGAGAGAAATCGAGAGCTTTAAGCTGGGCCGACGCCGATTGGTATTGGTCAAAAATCTGGAGGCTTTCATCAACCGCCAAGCCAAGGAGAACAGCAGATGAGCCTCCGCATCATTGATTACGCTGGAAACGTCTTGGGCATGCTTCAGCTATCAGGAGCGATCCTCCTGGCAGATTTGGAATCACTCCGCCGATTAGGTGCTTACCGAGTGGAACTCATCAAGCGTGGCGAAAATTGATTGAAAAAAAAGCCTCTGCCCGAATGGCCAGAGGCTTTGTCACTAATCAGATTCGCAAGCTTGGCAAATTCGTCTGTTGATTAGCGCAGTCACGAAAGGCATTAACAGTATTGCAAGCCGAATACCTTTTTGATTCTGTAAATGGTTGCTTCCCCTGCATCTGCTGTGTGAGATATCTCTCGTATAGGTAGACCTAACTGATAGTCCGAGAGCTGCTTGCCAAGCTATATCAGATATCTATTGATGATAGGTATACGATTCAATTATCATTGATCTATCGAATTATAGATCAAAGAATAGCTCGCCATGAATGCCCACCTGTATCTCCGAGCATCGACCAAAGACCAGGACGCCAACCGTGCAAAAGTCGCCCTGGAGTTTTTCGCTACCGAAAAAGGGTTGAGCATCATTGGTATCTACGCTGAGAACATCAGTGGTACCAAGCTCGACCGCCCTCAGTTGCTTGCCCTACTCGATACTGCCGAAAAGGGAGACGTACTTTTGGTTGAGTCCGTAGACCGCCTTAGTCGGCTCTCGCCGACAGACTGGGACACCTTGAAAGCGACCATCAAAGTCAAGGGGCTTCGGTTGGTTGTAGCTGATCTGCCCACCAGCCACATGCTGGTTGAGGCGAAGGGAATTACAGGTCAGATCATGGATGTGATCAACAATATGCTGATCGACCTGATGGCGACGATGGCGAGGTTGGATCAGGAGAAGCGTGTGGAACGTATCAGGCAAGGTCTGGAGAACAAACGTGCAGCTGATCCTGAATGGAAGCCAGCAGGCAAAGGCAAGAACGTGGCCAAGTGGGCGGAAGTTCAATCGCTGATGCAGAAGCATCCTACGATGTCTGCTGATCAGATTGCCAAGCTGGCTGAGTGCGGTGTTGCCACTGTGTACAGGATCAAACGAGAAACGAAGACTGCCTGATGATCGCGCTACCCCTTTTCGCTTTGATTGGGGCAAAGGTGATAGCAATTCTTCAGTATCTCTGGCTCATCGCTAGATTCATACGCAAACGCTTCATTGATCGGAGAGACAGATCATCAGAGAGAAATTCGCTTACCCTTCGCTCCTCATGGAAGGTTGACTCGCAGTTTGTGTTGAATGTACTGTCTATTCATACAGTAAAGGGTGTTCCTCAAGAAGACCCCGTTTTGAGGGATCGGCCCGGTTAACTGGGCACCTTCTGCTTCGATTGGGCTAGTCTTGATGGTTTTGCTCAAGACACTTGCCCTATACTCCGGCGATGAAAAAATATCAGCTATGCATATCAATATGACACCCCATAAATTCCGTGTAATCGACCTATTTTCCGGTGCTGGTGGCATGACGCTCGGCTTCACAGATGAAAGGTTCTGTGGTGGGTTCGAGTGTGTTCTGTCGGTCGACAACGATGCGGCGGCAATGAGAACGCATGAGCAGGCATATTCTGCTCCAGCGGTGGTGGGTAACATTGAGGATTGGCTGCAAACAAGCCCTGAGATTCCTGCTGCGGATGTAGTCATCGGTGGCCCACCCTGTCAAGGTTTTAGTCTTCTCAACAAAAACAGGACTGGGGATGGTCGTCGAGCTTTATGGGAGCCATACATGGATGTTGTGGAGCAGTGTGGTGCCAAAATGTTCGTGATGGAGAATGTCCCCGAACTGCTGCGTTCCAGTGAGTTTTTAGATATTCAAGATCGGGCAATATCTATGGGCTTTGAGATGATCTTTGAGGTTGTGAACACTGCCGATTATGGTGTGGCACAAACTCGAAAACGGTTGATTATCATCGGATGGAAAAAAAGGTTAGTCGAAACGCCCGTGTTGCCGATTAAGACTCATTCCAAGAATCCAGACGACCGATTTCTGCCTCCATGGAGAACGGTCAAAGATGTGATAGCAGATTTGCCGGAACCCGTTGGCATTCAAATTCGCGAGTGCGCTCCTCCTTTGAATTTACATTTTGGTCGCACTCCAACAGAGAAAAGCCTTGCTCGGTATAAGGCTGTACCTCCTGGCGGCAATCGCTTCGATTTGCAGCGAAATGCACCTGAGATTACTCCAGCATGTTGGATTCGCAAGACGTCGGGCGGCACTGATCTGTTTGGAAGACTTTGGTGGGATAGACCGAGCGTGACCATCAGAACTGAATTCTTCAAACCAGAGAAAGGTCGCTATCTACACCCAGAAAAGCATCGCCCGATAACTCACCGCGAAGCAGCGCGGATAATGGGATTCCCAGATGACTTCCCTTTTCAAGGGACAAAAATTGAAATTGCACGCCAAATAGGTAATGCAGTACCTCCTCTTCTTGCTGGTGCTATAGCGAAAGTCGTATTGAAGGTGCTGAGTGCGAAGGCTGAGACAATGGCAGCGTAGTTAAGCGGACCGGTCTTGATTGCCTGATGCCTTAGATGCTACATGCCGTTGAAAGTATTTGTAGTATTCTGCAAAGGCAGAATACACCCAGAGTCATAGCATTCGTCATGGGAGATGGTGAGTTGGCAAGGCGTTCACTGAAGTTGCAAAACGATCCAGAAAGTTTGCGAATTCGCTTGCTGGAGCTAATCACTAACTTCGGTCTTGAACTGAAGCATGGTGATCTTCGTGCAAGGGTAATCTCTTTAGTGCCCACCTTTCATGCTCTCCGTGACCTGGGTAGCTCTCTGATTCCTAAATCGAGTGCTGCATCTGCTAGGGATCGCATAATTCTTTATCTCATCACTTATCCACGCAAAGTGATTAAAGGCGATGAGCTGATGGTGGTCTCAGGTATTGGCGAATGGGCACGACGCGTTCGTGAGCTCCGTGTTGAGCAAGGTTGGAGCATCGTTACGGGAGTGACGGCACAAGAAATGGTCAAGGCTGGAGACCTCGACCTAACCATGCTGGGTGTCGAGTCATTGATGGTCGATGACTATGTATTGCTTGATGAGACCCAAGATAGGGACGCTGCATTTCGTTGGAATAGTGCAAATACTATTCGTAAGAAGAAACTTGCTGTAAAAGATAAACTGCTGGAGTTTCTCCAAGTAAATGTGGGGCGAGCCGTCACGGGTGAAGAGCTTAGATATGTTGCTGATGGCTCAACCGAATGGGCTCGCAGAGTACGTGAGCTGAGAACCGAAGAAGGTTGGTCTATTGCTACGCGAACTACGGGGCGTCCGGATTTACCGATTGGTGCTTATGTCCTTGAAGATATGAATCAAACACCACCGCATGATCGAAAAATCCCCGATGACGTTAGAGGTGAAGTGCTGGTTAGAGATGAGTACTCCTGTCAACACTGTCGATGGACTCACTCGATGTGGAACGCGTCAGACCCTAGACACCTTGAGTTGCACCATGTTCTTCATCACGCAAAAGGCGGAAAAAACTCGGTGGAGAATCTTATTACGTTATGTACTATCTGTCATCATAAGGTGCATAGAAAGGAACGGTTCGATTAATCACTTCTCATACTTGATTTTAGCATAGCTGTTGAAGTAGTTGATTAAGCGTGTCTTGCCCTTTTTTTAACTGGCATTCCCATATAATCAAAGTTCGCCAGCCTAGAGCCTCCAAGGCCTTAACGTTTTCCGTATCCCTTGCCACATTGCGTAGAAGTTTTTCATTCCAGAACTCGTACCTAGTCTTGGGTATGGTAGCGTATTGACATTCTGAATGATGATGCCAAAAACATCCATGGACAAAAATACAAGTCCGGAATTTTGGCATCACAATGTCCGGCTTTCCGGGCAGGTTTTTCTGATGTAACCGAAATCGATAGCCATGAGCGTGAAGGAACCTCCTGACTATGAGCTCAGGACGGGTGTTTTCACTACGAACGGCTGCCATCATTCTTGATCGAGTCGCTTGGTCTACGAAATCCACTCTGTTTACCTTTTTGTGGCAAGTCAGCACATTGAATTTTGATCGTTATTTCCAGGCCATGGACCTCTACGCCGGTCAAGGAGGTCTCAATGAAGGCTTTGCTTCACCCATTTCACTTGGCAGTCAAACGCGTCACCTTCTTGTAAAGCGACGATTTGAATTCGTCCTAGTCACTTGAATGGTGACGACGCTGAGCAAGTTATTGCCTCTATGGGCACCATACCATCACGTCACTCATTTGCCCAATACGAGGAATGGGTCTTGCTGAGATTTACGATAGTTTTTGTAACTTTCAAGTCTGAATGAATTGTTTAGGTGCAGTCATATTTATAGGGTTTCTTTAGTTGCCCACGCTTTCTCTGGGAATGTGAGGTGCGACATTATCAGTTTGCGAAACTTTTGAATGTCTAGCGAGCCTCCCTGCAATACTTTAAATGTTGTATCGTATATCAGGTCTTTGAATTCAGGCCAGTTTTCTGGGTCGTTTAGCATCGCTTGGCCATACCTCTTGTTAATTAGAGGCTCATATTTAACATAAAAATATTTATTGTATGTTTGGCTCTGCGCTACACGCTCAAGAGCCATGTAACCTATAACCATTACCTTTCTTAGGCTTTTAAGCATAGGCACCCTGTCGCCGCCATAAGATATGAATCTTGTTAAGCCGTCCATATAAGTTATATATTTTGACTCTTGATTTGTAAAAGACGGGGTAAATATTTTTATTTTGCTGATCTCTTCCCACTGCTTCACTAGGTGATTATAACTAATCAACATTAGGTCATCGAAGGCCTTTGTTTTATCTAGTCCAGCAATTTTATTGGCAATTTGCGCTTTTTTGGATTTTTTTACTGGGCTAGTTTTAATGTATTCCGATACTATGTTTCCCAAGTATCTCTCTATCATTACAAGAATGTCATTTGTCGACATATCATCTGTAATCTTCCATTTTACCTTAAGCTTCTTATTGCTTATGGATAGTCCGCCCCCAAGATAATTGTTCTTGAATTTTTTATTTTGATAAGCCCCTCCATAGAACAGATTCAAATGGTGAAATAAGCCTTTTGAAGTTTTGCCCTTAACTGGCGCTATATGACAAAGATGTACCTCTCCTGAAGGCTTATTCCTAACAAGTTCCATAGTTTTAGTGAAAGACTCAATGCTATGACCTTCTAAGATTTGAACGGTCTTGGCTTTTTTACATTGTCTTACTAAATAGATCACTTCTTTGTTTTGACGTAAATTCGCTCTTTTTTGCTCAGCGCGTGTCATTGAAGACTTTATCTTAAGGTTTCCAATCTTTCTACACTTTGTGGTGCAGTACTTCTGGCTAGGCCATTGTTTAGAAAGCTTTGGAATTACCACATTGCAGTTTAGGCAGTACTTAATCATAACTACTTCTCTAGGGATGTAGTTATTGTTTACAGTTTTATTTTAAGCCGTCCCCATATCCTGACTAGTCATGGACCTATTGACACTGTACAGGGGGCGGGAGGACACTCGGCTGACAATCAACTCAGCTGGCAGGGAAAGCATGAAAATCTCTAGGATAAAGATCGAAAACTTCAGGTCAATCGAGTCTTTAGATCTGTTTTTTTCGGATTTCAACATACTTGTAGGCCAAAACAACACGGGCAAGACGAACTTTTTTGAAGCCATTAACTGGTTTTATACGGGCTCATCAAAGTCGGGAACGATCGAAAATATTCAATACATGCGGGATTCGAGCAAAGAAGTTGTTGTGAGTGTAGAGTTTTCAGGTGCTCAGCATGGCGCTGAAAATATGATCAATGTGGGGAACAAAGCAAAAATTCTAGCAATTCTCGCAGGCTCAGATGCGATCACGATAACTAGAAAAAGTAGCGACCCCAAAAAAAGAACTGTCGAAATTGAAGGGCAAATTGCTAAAAATCCTGCTGGCTTCGATTCTGCGCTAAATGATTTTCTGCCAAAGTTTGAATATATTCACACAAGACAGTACTTTGAAGAATTTACTAAATATAGTCAGAAAAGTGCAGTTGGGATCATGCTCGCTTCTGTAATTGAGCAGATTTTGGATGATGATCCAAAGTACAAAGAGTTTCATGCTACTTTTGAAAAGCTATTCAACTCCGAAGATTCTGCGATCTACGGTCATTTCCGAGATCTCGGCGGCGCAGTCAAGGGGCATTTAGAAAAGCAATTCTCAGAGTGTTCTAAAGTTCTATTTGAAGTCATTTCACCAGAATTTGGGGATCTGTTGAAAAAATTCGAAACGGTAGTGGATGATGGAATTGAGACATACGCCAGCGAGAAAGGCGATGGAATGCAACGTGCATTGATGCTTGCAGTTATTCAGGCCTATGCAGATTATCGAAAAGCAAGAGAGGATGCTGGCAAGTCATTCCTATTTTTCATTGACGAAGCTGAACTTCACTTGCATCCCACGGCTCAGCGAAAGCTGAAAAAGGTTCTTCTAGAGTTGAGTGAGAAGCTTGATCAAGTATTTATTAGCACTCACTCTTCGGTGTTTGTTGCTGAATCAAGCGAAGTGGAAAGTATCTTCAAGACGGAAAAAAGCGAGTGTACAACCGTTATTCGTAAAACAGATGATTTCGATAAGCCATATATTATTTATGAGCTATTAGGCGGTAGTCCAGCGGATTTGCTTCTTCCAAGAAACTTTCTTATTGTGGAAGGTCCTAGCGAATTTGAACTGCTGACAAGGATTATCAAGCGCCATTACCCGACCATGCCTGCGTTGCAAATAGTGTCCGCAGAAGGCGATACTCATCAAGCGAAGCGGACTATCAATGCGATAACTAAAGCTTTTTCGCCAATGAGCAACTCTATCTATAGCGATAGATTTATAGTTTTGTGTGATATGCCGTCAATCAAAGCTAAACCAGGTTTCGATGAATTCATTAAACTTAACAAACCACTGAATGATAATAACCAAATTCACGTGCTTAGTTATGGAAGTCTTGAGGAATGTTATCCAGATTTCTTGGATTGGAAGAGGACCGCTGACGCGGTTAGCGCCATGAATGGTGATCAAAAGAAAAAACTTGCAAGGCGTGTGGGGGATGAAATCACTCTCGAAGCATTTGAAGCGGAGATGAAAACGCTAAAGCAAGCGCTCGATTTGGCATGGGCTAGAGCGCTGTAATATTTTATGGGCGGAATATCTCCTATTCCGCCTTCTGCTCAAGCTGTCATATTTCTTTGAACAACGACGCGAGATCAATCTTCAGCCCGTCCGCGAGTGTTTGAATCGCATCAAGGCTGGGATTCGCTCCACCAGTCTCGATTCTTGACATATACGTCCGAGCGAAACCGCACCTGTCAGCGAACTCCTCCTGGTTCATGCCTGTGGCAAGACGGAGTTCACGAATTCGATGGCCAAAACGATGACGTAGGGAAGGTGGCATTCCCAGATGATGTGGCGATGTGATCTAATCGTGAACACACTAATCGTGACATTTGGCCTTTTGATGCGGTCTATGGCTACGGCCTTGGCTTCTGGGCCTGCTCAAGGGATGTGAGATGGGTGTAAGGCGTGACGTGGATGCCCATTCTCGGGTTGCTAAGATAGGAGATCTTCTAAATGGTAGTTCACCGCGCGACTGCGCTGCTATTGGCAGTACTTGCCAGCAATTCGATGGCCGCTAGCTTTGACTGCACTAAGGCGAGCAATTTTGCCGAAAAGGAAATTTGCAGCGACGGCTACCTTTCCGGTCTCGACACTTCTCTTAGTCGAAACTACAAAGCTGCGTTGCTGAAGGCTCCTGACCGGCAGGATGCTCTTATCCAGTCCCAACGTGAGTGGCTTGCCACTCGAAACCAGTGCACTACACAGAAATGCCTCGACCAAGCAATGGTCACTCGTTTCAAGGCGATTGAAGACTTTACGAGCGCCGAAATAGGGAGAAGACTGGAGTTAGAACAGCAACAGCAAATCGCCAAATCTCAAGCAGAAGACGCTGATCGCACTCGACGCAAACACGAGGCATACGTAGCGGAAGAGCAGGCTTATCAACAGCGGCGACAGGCTGCACAACAGCAGACCGTTTATTCTCAGTCGAATACAGTCTCTGCCTCATCTACCTATCAAACATCGGCCTATCAGACTGCTCAGCAACCGCAACATCAATTCGCAGAGACTCGTGAAGAAACGCTTTGGCAGCAAATATTCAGCATTTTATGGAAGTGTGCGTTGATAGTAGCGGTTGTAATGTCCTGCTGGGCGGTTAAGCGGCACCGCAGAGCGGAAGCCACTATCTACAATAACTATACCGATGCAACGATCACCAATTTGCTGCCAGTCACTGGCTGGGGTATAGGCCTTCTTTGTGGCTGGCTCGGATTGCCTCATCAAGTGTACCAAGTGTGTGTAGTCACCGGGATACTGTTGGCGGTATTTTTCGCAATATATACAGCAGTCAAAAGTAATCGGGGCGGTCTAAATATCTTACTAACTATTGTCGCCAAGTTAACGTTTGTATCTGTGTTTTACGTGGTCATTGGATTCTTGATACTTTCATTTTTTGGTGGGGCTCGAAGAAAAGGCGAATCTCTAACGCAGGCAGAGGCCCGACGACGCAGAGAGTCAAGAAATACTAGAGTTCAGATAGTCGCTGTGTCTGCGGGTTATACTTTCTTTACCGCATGGCTTTGCCGTCGGGCTGAATTTACGTCTTTATCAGAATGCTTAGAACTTGACCCTGCACTATATTCTGCCTGACCGCCTGCGTAAGTCATTATATAGAAACATGTATGACGTTTTGATTCGAGCGTCATAAACCATAGTAAGTGTTCCGGGTTGGATTATCCACGGAGTTCCCCCCCCCCGCGCTGAACATCAAAAATTGGAGTTGTATTCATGCGTCATCACATTATAGCAACGGCTCTCCTTGTAGCTTTTTCCTCCCCCTCCGTATTTGCAAAAAGCGAATATTCTGCGGCATACAGTGCTTGCACTGATAAGTCAGGCGGCAACACATCCGCGCTTAGCGATTGCAGCTATGCAGAGTTAGTCAAGCAAAATGCCCGGATGGATAAGGCTTATAAGTCGGCGATTACTGTCTTACCTGTCGGGAAGATGAGGAAATTGCAAGAAGGCCAAGCTCTATGGGTGAAGTTTCGAAAGGCTGATTGCAGCATGTACTATTCCCTCACCGGAGGCACGATGGACCTTCTAGAGGGGGCGGGGTGCGAACTGAGGATGACCTTGGAGCGTGCAGACACACTGGAATGGTTTGCTGAGAATGGCGCCGGGGAAGATGAAGAGCCTGAGAGCGACGCGTTGTGAGTATTAGCCTGCAATAACAAGCGTCCAGCTCGCTCACTCAGATGAATGAAACGTAAAAGGCCCCGCCTGAGAGATTCAGAGCGGGGCCTTTTTTGTTCGTGCTGCTGTCACGCTGCTGTCACCGTTTCGGCGTCGGTCGAGACAGCGTTGCGTAACCTATTGATTTATATGGTGCACCAGGCGGGATTCGAACCCACGACCACTGCCTTCGGAGGGCAGTACTCTATCCAGCTGAGCTACTGGTGCAAGCGGGCGCCATGATACTCATATGCACCGCGGGCGTCCATGCTGCTGAATCGACTGTGGTTTTCGCAACCGTAACAACCGTTTGCTACGTTGATCAGAAAAATTAGGCAAATGCGCCGTTTTCGTTCTTTTTTTCGAACAGAGTCTTGTCCTTTAGGCGCTTTGATCCTACGATCCGTTTGAGATTTCAAACGCTCTTGTCTGGGTGCTGAACCGCACGAGTTTCGAACAGTGCGCTATTTATGTGCTTCAGCCCGGTGAATGATTTCCCTGACGGCAGCCTTTAAGGCGCCTTTCTACAATCATAATTCGCTCCGCGCTTGCCGCGGTGCTGTTAAGGAAAGCCGACATGCAGCTTAAAGACACCCAGTTGTTCCGCCAGCAAGCCTTTATCGATGGCGCTTGGGTTGATGCGGACAATGGTCTGACGATCAAGGTCAACAACCCGGCAACGGGCGAAATTCTGGGCACTGTGCCGAAAATGGGCGCTGCCGAAACCCGCCGTGCAATCGAAGCCGCTGACAAAGCGCTGCCGGCCTGGCGTGCACTGACCGCCAAGGACCGTGCGAACAAGCTGCGTCGCTGGTTCGAACTGATCATCGAAAACCAGGACGACCTGGCTCGCCTGATGACAATGGAACAGGGCAAGCCATTGGCCGAAGCCAAGGGCGAAATCGTTTACGCCGCTTCCTTTATCGAGTGGTTTGCCGAGGAAGCCAAGCGCATCTACGGTGACGTGATTCCGGGCCACCAGCCAGACAAGCGCCTGATCGTGATCAAGCAGCCAATTGGCGTGACCGCTGCAATCACCCCGTGGAACTTCCCGGCCGCGATGATCACCCGTAAAGCCGGCCCGGCCCTGGCCGCCGGTTGCACCATGGTGCTCAAGCCTGCTTCGCAAACCCCATTCTCCGCATTCGCTCTGGCTGAACTGGCCCAGCGTGCCGGCATTCCTGCCGGTGTGTTCAGCGTTGTGACCGGCAGCGCCGGCGACATCGGCAGCGAGCTGACCAGCAACCCGATCGTGCGTAAATTGTCCTTCACTGGCTCGACCGAAATCGGTCGTCAGTTGATGGCTGAATGCGCCAAGGACATCAAGAAAGTGTCCTTGGAACTGGGCGGCAACGCGCCGTTCATCGTGTTCGACGACGCGGACCTGGATAAGGCCGTCGAAGGCGCGATCATTTCCAAGTACCGCAACAACGGCCAGACCTGCGTCTGCGCCAACCGTCTGTACATTCAGGATTCGGTCTACGACGCGTTCGCCGAGAAGCTGAAAGTGGCCGTGGCCAAACTCAAGATCGGCAACGGTCTGGAAGAAGGCACCACCACGGGTCCGCTGATCGACGAAAAAGCCGTGGCCAAGGTTCAAGAACACATTGCTGACGCGATCAGCAAAGGCGCAACCGTTCTGGCGGGTGGCAAGGTCATGGAAGGCAACTTCTTCGAACCGACCATCCTGACCAACGTGCCGAAGAACGCTGCCGTGGCCAAGGAAGAAACCTTCGGTCCATTGGCGCCGCTGTTCCGCTTCAAAGACGAAGCCGAAGTGATCGCGATGTCCAACGACACCGAGTTCGGTCTGGCTTCGTACTTCTATGCTCGCGACCTGGGTCGTGTGTTCCGTGTGGCGGAAGCCTTGGAATACGGCATGGTCGGCGTCAACACCGGGTTGATCTCCAACGAAGTCGCGCCGTTCGGCGGCATCAAGGCGTCGGGCCTGGGCCGTGAAGGCTCCAAATACGGCATCGAAGATTACCTGGAAATCAAATACCTCTGCCTGGGCATCTAAGCTCGAAGGGATAAGCCCGGCAAGGCATTGCTTCAAACGCAAAGGGCACGAGAGCGCTGACCCTTTGCGTGCTTCAAACGGAATTTTCTCTGTGGCCGGGAACGCTGTGGCAGTCGATCATCGCATGCTGCCGTAGTTGCCTCCCCGCCGCATTTTCCTTGAACCACACCGCCCGATGAGCGGTGAATGAGGACTTTATGAGCAAGACTAACGCATCCCTGATGAAACGCCGCGAAGCCGCTGTACCACGCGGTGTTGGCCAGATTCACCCGATCTTCGCCGAGTCCGCGAAGAACGCCACCGTGACCGATGTTGAAGGTCGCGAGTTCATCGACTTCGCCGGCGGCATCGCCGTGCTGAACACCGGTCACCTGCACCCGAAAATCATCGCCGCCGTGACCGCGCAGCTGAACAAGCTGACCCACACCTGCTTCCAGGTACTGGCCTACGAACCGTACGTAGAGCTGTGCGAAAAAATCAACGCCAAGGTGCCAGGTGATTTCGCCAAGAAAACCCTGCTGGTGACCACCGGTTCCGAAGCCGTTGAAAACGCCGTGAAAATCGCCCGTGCCGCCACTGGCCGTGCCGGCGTGATCGCGTTCACCGGCGCTTACCACGGTCGCACCATGATGACCCTGGGCCTGACCGGCAAAGTCGTGCCTTACTCGGCCGGCATGGGCCTGATGCCAGGCGGCATCTTCCGCGCGCTGTACCCGAACGAACTGCACGGTGTGAGCATCGACGATTCGATCGCCAGCATCGAACGCATTTTCAAGAACGACGCCGAGCCGCGTGACATCGCTGCCATCATCATTGAGCCGGTTCAGGGCGAAGGTGGTTTCTACGTCGCGCCGAAAGAGTTCATGAAGCGTCTGCGCGCTCTGTGCGACCAGCACGGCATCCTGTTGATCGCTGACGAAGTACAGACCGGCGCTGGCCGTACTGGCACCTTCTTCGCCATGGAACAGATGGGCGTTGCTGCCGACCTGACCACCTTTGCCAAATCCATCGCTGGCGGCTTCCCGTTGGCCGGTGTTTGCGGCAAAGCCGAATACATGGACGCCATTGCTCCAGGCGGCTTGGGCGGCACCTACGCCGGTAGCCCGATCGCTTGCGCCGCGGCCCTGGCCGTGATGGAAGTGTTCGAAGAAGAGCACCTGCTGGACCGCTGCAAGGCAGTTGGCGAGCGTCTGGTCACTGGCTTGAAAGCCATCCAGGCCAAGTACCCGGTCATCGGCGAAGTCCGTGCCCTGGGTGCGATGATCGCGGTCGAGCTGTTCGTCGACGGCGACAGCCACAAGCCGAACGCTCCTGCAGTGGCATCGGTGGTGGCCAAGGCTCGCGACAAGGGTCTGATCCTGCTGTCTTGTGGCACTTACGGCAACGTTCTGCGCGTCCTGGTACCGCTGACTTCGCCGGACGAGCAACTGGATCAAGGTCTGGCAATCATCGAAGAGTGCTTCTCGGAGCTCTGATTGCCAAGTGTGACCTGATCGACAAAAAGCCCGCTTAGGCGGGTTTTTTTTCGCCTCTTGAAACAGGCAGCAAATCCTTACGACCTGGTGATCGTCGATTGGGAGCTGCCTGGCGTCGATGGCCTGAATGTTTTGCGCAATGTGCGTCAACGCAAACGTAATCCGCCGCTGCCCTTCATTCTGATGAGCAGCCGCAACGACAGCGCCAGCGTGCGCGAAACCTTGCCCCTGGCGCCCACGGCGTATCTGACCAAACCCCTGGACATGGAAGACCTGACCCATCGCCTGCAAGAGTTGCTGGTGAATGCCGGAGAGGAGGTTGCCTGCGAGGTGCCAACGTTGGCGCCCGGCATGACCTTGTCGGTGTACCTGGAGCGTCGCCGTGAACTGGCGGAGGGTGCGCCGTTGATGACCGACGTGCAGGTGGCGATCAAGCGCAGCCTTAATCCCAATGGCCTTGATCTGACCCGGTTGGGAGACGAAATCCGTACCGATCCGCAAATCACCGCCGTGCTGATCGCCGCGGCCAACAGTGCGGCTCATCACCTGGGTGACGCCGTACAAACCCTGTCCCAGGCACTGCATCGCTTGGGCACAGGGCAAAGCATGAACCTGATTCTGGGGCTGGCGCTCAAGCGCAGTGCCCGGCTCAGCGATCCGTACCTGGCGGACTACGCCGAGCGTTTCTGGGAGTTGTCGCTGCACACCGCCGAATACGCCCGCACGCTGGCGCGCTTGCTGGACCTGGATCAGGAGCGCTGCTATTGCGCGGGCATGCTGCATTGCCTCGGCGACCTCGCTTTGCTGAGGTGTTTGCAGGAATGGAAGCAGGCCGGTGGCGAGCTGGATGAATGGGAGGAGGTGGGAGAGGCCTTGGCCGACTTCGGCGCGGCCTACGGTTCAGCGCTGCGCACCCGTTGGCGTCTGCCGCTTGAGTTGCGAGAGCTGATTGCCGCGGTCTACCAGCTCGGTGGCGGGGTTTTCTCCCGTGAAGCGCTGGTGATGAACATTGCTGCGCAATTGGCGCGTCTGACCGAGCATGAGGGCATTGAGGCATTGGCCAAGTGCCGGACCGCGCGGTTGCTTAAGATCGGGTTGCCGGAATTGATGCGCCTGCGCAAAAAGTAGACTTCACACGAAACCCTTGTGGGGGCGAGCTTGCTCGCGATGAGGGAATAACATTCAGCATTGATGTTGGCTGAGAGTCCGCTATCGCGAGCAAGCTCGCTCCCACAGGGTTGGTGTTGAATTTGGTGCTGGGGTCATCCGGAAATGATGCGGTTCTTGCCCTGTCGCTTGGCTTCATACATCGCGGCATCCGCGCGAGCGAACACGCTGTCGAGGGAATCGTCCTCCGCGGTCAGGCTGGTCAAGCCTTGGCTGACGGTGATGCCGAACGTCTGGTCGTCATGGCTGAAGCTCAATTGCTGAATCTGCCGTTGCAGGCGTTCGGCGACTTGCATGGCCATGTCGGGTGCGCATCCCGGGAACACCGCTGCGAATTCCTCGCCACCGATCCGCCCGAAAAAATCCCCCCGGCGTAAGGCGGCACGACCGCTCTCGGCGATTCGTTGCAATACGTTGTCGCCGGCTTGATGGCCGTAAGTGTCGTTGACCACTTTGAAGTCATCGATGTCCAGCAACAGGAACGCCATCGGCGCGCCTTGCTTGCGCGCCTGTGCAAACTCGCGCTGGGCGCATTCGAAGAAGTGTCGGCGATTGCTGCTTTGCGTCAGCACGTCGGTGGTCGCCAGGCGCTGCAGCTCGGCTTCCATCCGTTTCTTTTCGGTGATGTCTTCGGCAATACCGACGATGATCACCGGTTGGCCCGGCTCGGCTTGACGGTTGATGAAGCATTTGTCGCTGAGCCAGCGGACCTGGTCGTCGGCGGCGATGATGCGGTATTCGCGGTCTTCAACGGCGCCTTTGACCAGTACTTCAGCCAGGCTGCGCTCGGCGTAATCCAGGTCATCGGGGTAAATACTGTCGCGCCATTCGTTGTAGTCGGACAGCAACAGGCCTGCGGAACGGCCAAAAATCCGCTCATAGGCCGGGCTGACGTAGAGCACCTGACGGGTTTCCCAATTGAATGCCCAAAGCACCGCGTTCACGCTCACCAGCAGGGAGCTGAACAGCTGCTCGCGTTCGCTCAGGCGCGCCACTTCGCCCTGTGCATGCATGAGCGCCATCAGGGTTTGAGCGGCGTCCGGCCACTGAGGAGGGGATGAGTCTTGTGGGTTTTTGGGGACCATCGGGACAAATCTCAAAGAGCGTACGCCGCTCGGAATTCGAAAGCGGCTACAGCAAAGCCCGCCGGGTGGCGAAGTGTCTTTGAGATAGAGGATTTGGAGATTGGTTCCCGCCCTTTGGGGCGCGGGAGCTTGCTCCCGCCGGGCGGTACTGGCGACGCGTTTTTTCAGTTAAAACGCGTCGCAGGACTTACGGCGACTTACGGCGACTTCGTCGCCGAACGGGGCGATGCGGCGTTCCGATAAATCCCCTCACCACAAACAAGCCCCATTGCCGCAGGGACGCCGATCAGCAGGGTCAGACCGCGGCAGGGCGCAGGGAGTAGGTTTTCAGCTGGTCGGCGAAGTCGCGCAGGGATTGAATCCCGCTGGCTTCGGCTTCGTGAACCCAATCCTTGATGGCGGCCAGCATGTCGTGACCATTTGAGCTGGTCTTGACCCAGATCTGCTGCAAGGCCAGGCGTTTCTCGTAAATTACCTTCAGCGCCTGGCTGTGCTCGAGCATGGTCTGGATGCGCAGGTGGTGTTTTTCGTCCAGCAGGCTGGTTTCCCGCGAAAGCAGACGCTTGGCCCGGTGAAACTGGTGACGGACCGAGTGATCGACTTTTTCCAGCTCTTGCTTGACCAGCGGCGCGATCACCAATTTGCGGTACTGGGCCATGATCTGGAAGCGGTTGTTGAGGATCGCCATGGCGGTGTCCATGTCCAGGCTGCCTTTGCCTTCGACGCGGTGAGCGATCGGCGCAACCCGTTGGACCTTGGCCAGGCGGAAGAAACTGAAGACCTGGATCCAGGCCCAGCCGAGGTCGAACTCCCACTTCTTCACCGACAATTTTGCCGAGTTCGGGTAGGTGTGATGGTTGTTGTGCAGTTCTTCACCGCCGATCAGGATGCCCCAAGGCACCAGATTGGTTGCCGCGTCGCGGCACTCGAAGTTGCGGTAACCGATGGCATGGCCCAGGCCATTGACCACGCCGGCGGCCCACACCGGGATCCACATCATCTGGATGGCCCAGATGGTGATGCCGATGGTGCCGAACAGCAGAAGGTCGATGACCGCCATGATCGCCACACCCAGCAGCGGGTAGCGGCTGTAGAGGTTGCGCTCGATCCAGTCTTCGGGGCAGTTCTTGCCGTAGATGCGCAGGGTTTCCGGGTTTTCCGCTTCGGCGCGGTACAGCTCGGCACCTTTGCGCAGAACGGTGGAAAGGCCCTTGATGACCGGGCTGTGCGGGTCATCGACGGTTTCGCATTTGGCGTGATGCTTGCGGTGGATAGCGGTCCACTCGCGGGTGTTCTGCGCCGTGGTCAGCCACAGCCAGAAGCGGAAGAAATGTTTCAGGCCTGCATTGAGCTCAAGCGAGCGATGGGCTGAATAACGGTGCAGATAGACCGTGACGCCGACAATCGTCACGTGGGTCATCAGCAGGGTGACTGCCACCAGTGACCAGGGCGACAAGCCGAGAAAACCTTCGTACCACATAGGCTATAGGGCCCTCGATAAAGAAAAAAACAGCCGTTGCATTATCACTAAGCCCACAGATAAAACCAGTCGCCCTTTCAGATAAGAGTGGCCGGATGTTTCTTTAACCTATAATCCCAACCATTTTGTAGGGACATGGACGGCCGAATGTCTGCCACCTATCGCGATGCCTTGCGCGCAGCGCTGCTTTACCTGTTGCTTTCCGCAGTGTGGCTGCAGTTTAGCGGCTACTTATTGAACAGTTTCTTCGATAACTCTCCTGAGTTACTGCGATGGCAACTGATCAACGGTTACGTCTGGGTCGCGTTTAGTGCCGGGCTGATTTTCATCGCCCGAGCGCGATTGTTCCGGTGTCTGGGGATCGGCGCCAAGTTGCGCGAGCGCAGTGAAGACCGGGAGCGTTTGCGTCAGGCGGCCGCGGTGTTCGATTGCACCCGTGAAGGCGTGCTGGTCACTGACAGCGAAGGGCTGATCGTTCATGTGAACCGGGCCTTTATGGAAATTACCGGCTACCAGCGCGAGGAAGTGCTGGGGCAGCGGCCGAACCTGTTCAAGTCCGGGCATCATCCGCCGGCGTTCTATCAGACGATGTTCGCCACGCTGGACAATACCGGCGAGTGGAGTGGGGAAATCTGGAACCGGCGTAAAAGCGGCGAGATCTACCCGCAGTGGCAGACCATCCGGATCATTCGCGACGACGAGAGGCAGGTCAGCCAATACGTCGCAGTGTTTTCCGACATCAGTGCGATCAAGAACTCGGAGCATGAGCTCAAGCACCTGGCCCACCACGATCCGCTGACCACGTTGCCAAACAGGCTGCTCTTCACTGACCGCGCCGAGCAGGCACTGGCGTCGGCGCAACTCCACAAACGCGGCTGCGCGTTGCTGCTGGTCGATCTGGATCACTTCAAGATGATCAACGACGGCCTCGGGCACACGATCGGCGATCAATTGCTCAAAGCCGTGGCCGAGCGATTGAACGCCATGTTCGGCCCGGGTATCACGTTGGCGCGTCTGGGCGGTGACGAATTTGCGGTGCTCGCTGAGAGCTGTCCGCAACTGGTGCACGCCGGGGCGCTGGCTCAGCGGATCATCGATGGCCTGCGCGAGCCGCTGCATATCGAAGGGCATCGGCTTTTTATCAACGCCAGTATCGGCATCAGCCTGTTTCCCAGCGATGCCTTGAGCGCCGAGCAATTGTTGCGCAACGCCGATTCGGCACTGTTCAAGGCGAAGAGCGCCGGCCGCGACGGCTACGCCCTGTACACCGAAGAATTGACTGCGCATGCCCAGCAACGGGTAGAGATCGGGTTCGAACTGCGCCGCGCTCTGGAAAAGCAGGAGTTGCGGGTTCATTACCAGCCCGTGCATGACCTCAAGACCAGCCGCTTGATCGGCGTCGAGGCGCTGGTGCGTTGGCAGCATCCGCAGCGCGGGTTGGTGTCGCCGGCAGAGTTCATTCCCATCGCCGAACGCACCGGGCTGATTGCCGAGATCGATGCCTGGGTCATGCGCCATGCCTGCCAGCAGATGTGTCAGTGGCAAGCCGCCGGCGTGGCGTTGTCATTCGTCGCGGTGAATGTTTCGTCGCGGTTGTTTGCCCGCCGTGAGCTGTATCAGCAGGTGGCTCAGGTGCTGCACGAAACCGGCCTGGATCCGGCGTATCTGGAGCTGGAAGTCACTGAAAGCGCGGTGATGGAAGACCCTGAAGTGGCGTTGGAGCAGATGCATCGCCTGCGTGAGCTGGGTGTACGGCTGGCCATCGATGATTTCGGCACCGGTTATTCGTCGCTGCTGCGACTCAAGCGTTTACCGGTGCAGAAGCTCAAGATCGATCAGGGTTTTGTCGCAGGCTTGCCGTGGGACGAGGATGACGCGGCGATCGTACGAGTGATTATCGCGCTGGCGCAAAGCATGGGGATGCAAGTGCATGCCGAAGGTATCGAGCAGGTCGAGCAGGCGCGTTTCCTGCTCGAACAGGACTGTGATCTGGGGCAGGGCTACTGGTTTGGGCGACCGGTTCCGGCCGAGCTGCTGGGGTGGGCGTACACGCCGGAAATCCGCTAAGCCTGCGTCTCCATAAAAACCGTGACGCAGAGCGTCACCGGATGCATTCCCACGCAGAGCGCGGGAACGATCGGTTTTCTGGTTATATAAACATTCTTAAATAGTCTTTTTAAGAATATCCGCACGTCTCTACTATTGCTCTCACGCCGCAAGCAGTGCCGCCACTGCCAGGCAACCTCTCAGTTGAAGGAGCAGCACCATGAGCGCATCCCTACGTAGCGTTGACGGTCAAGACGAAGCCACCATCTTGCGTGAGATCCAGAGCGCATTGCGCGACCTGCGTTTTGGCGCCGTGGAAATCACCGTGCACAACGCCCAGGTGGTCCAGATCGAACGCAAAGAGAAATTCCGTTTGCAGAACCCGAGCAACAAACCGAGCTAAAAGCCGGCAACCCGATTCCAGCACACCATAAAAAAAGCCAACACACCAAGAATTCCAGGAGCTTTCACCATGTCGTCGATTCGTCATTTCGCTTTGGCCGCCCTGGCCAGTGCCCTTTTTGCTGGTTCCGCGGTTGCCAAGGATTACGAGCTGCTCAACGTGTCGTATGACCCGACTCGCGAGCTGTATCAGGATTACAACGCCGAGTTCGTTAACTTCTGGAAAAAAGACCACGCTGGCGACAACGTGAAAATCCAGCAATCCCACGGTGGTTCGGGCAAACAAGGCCGTGCCGTGATCGACGGTCTGCGGGCCGACGTGGTGACCCTGGCCCTGGCCGGTGACATCGACGAAATCGCCAAACTCGGCAAGACCCTGCCAGCCGACTGGCAGAAGCGTCTTCCCGAGGCGAGCACGCCTTACACCTCGACCATCGTGTTCCTGGTGCGCAAGGGCAACCCTAAAGGCATCAAGGACTGGGGCGATCTGGTCAAGAATGACGTGTCGGTGATCACTCCGAACCCTAAAACCTCCGGCGGTGCGCGCTGGAACTTCCTCGCGGCCTGGGCCTACGGCCTCAAAGCCAACGGCGGTGATGAAGCCAAGGCCAAGGAATACGTGCAGACCCTGTTCAAACACGTTCCGGTTCTGGACACCGGCGCTCGCGGTTCGACCATCACCTTCGTCAACAACGGTCAGGGCGACGTGTTGCTGGCCTGGGAAAACGAAGCGTTCCTGGCGCTGAAAGAAGACGGCGGTGCTGACAAGTTCGAAATCGTCGTGCCTTCGCTGTCAATTCTCGCAGAGCCACCAGTGGCTGTGGTCGACAAAAACGCCGAGAAGAAGGGCAACGAGCAGATCGCCGAAGCGTACCTCAAGCATCTGTACAGCCCGGCCGGCCAGGAAATTGCCGCGAAAAACTTCTATCGTCCACGTGACAAGGATGTGGCCGCCAAATACAGCAAGCAGTTCCCGACGCTGGACCTGGTGACCATCGACAAGGACTTCGGCGGCTGGAAATCCGCTCAGCCGAAATTCTTCAACGATGGAGGCGTGTTCGACCAGATCTACCAGGCGCAATAGTTTTAAATAGCCATCAACGAGCCCCGGATTTACATTCGGGGCTTTGCGCGTTCTCAACCAAGGACTTTTATGTCGCGTCGTATCTCCCCCGTCATACCCGGCTTCGGGCTGACGCTGGGCTACACCTTGGTGTACCTCAGCCTGATTGTACTCATTCCCCTGGCGGCGATGTTCGTGCATGCCGCTCAACTCACCTGGGATCAGTTCTGGGCGATTATCTCGGCGCCGCGGGTGCTGGCAGCGTTGAAGCTGAGCTTCGGCACCGCGCTCTATGCCGCGATCATCAACGGCATCATCGGCACGCTGCTGGCCTGGGTGCTGGTGCGCTATAGCTTCCCTGGTCGCAAGATCATCGACGCAATGATCGATTTGCCCTTCGCTTTGCCTACTGCCGTGGCCGGTATCGCGCTGACTGCGCTGTACGCGCCGAATGGTTGGGTGGGTCAGTTTGCTGCGGACCTGGGTTTCAAGATCGCGTATACCCCCCTCGGTATCACGCTGGCGCTGACTTTCGTAACGCTTCCATTCGTAGTACGTACGGTACAGCCAGTATTGGCCGATATTCCCCGTGAAGTCGAAGAAGCGGCGGCGTGCCTGGGTGCCAAGCCCTTGCAGGTTTTCCGCCATATTCTGGTGCCCGCGCTGCTGCCTGCGTGGTTGACCGGTTTCGCGTTGGCCTTTGCCCGCGGGGTCGGCGAGTACGGTTCGGTGATTTTCATCGCTGGCAACATGCCGATGAAAACAGAAATTCTGCCGCTGCTGATCATGGTCAAGCTCGACCAGTACGATTACACCGGCGCCACGTCCATTGGTGTACTGATGCTGGTGGTTTCCTTCGTCCTGTTGCTGCTGATCAATTTGCTGCAACGCCGTATTGAAACCCCATAAGGAGGCGCAGAAATGTCCCAATCATCTATTGCTGCTGCTTCCTCGAACGCTGCCCGCCGTGGCAGTGCCAATTCACGGCGAATCCTGATCGGTCTTGGCTGGCTGGTGTTTGCCCTTTTCCTGTTGCTGCCGCTAGTGATCGTGGTGTCCCAGGGTTTGAAAAATGGTCTGGGTTCGTTCTTCACCGCGATCCTTGAACCCGACGCGCTGTCGGCGCTGAAACTCACGGTCATCGCCGTGTTGATTTCGGTCCCGCTGAACCTCGTGTTCGGCGTCAGCGCCGCGTGGTGCGTGAGCAAGTACTCGTTCCGCGGTAAAAGCATTCTGGTGACGCTGATCGACCTGCCGTTCTCGGTCTCGCCGGTGATCGCCGGTCTGGTCTACGTGCTGATGTTCGGCGCGCAGGGCCTGTTCGGGCCGTGGCTGCAGGATCACGACATCCAGATCGTCTTCGCCTTGCCGGGTATCGTATTGGCGACGATCTTCGTCACCGTACCGTTCGTGGCGCGTGAGTTGATCCCGCTGATGCAGGAACAAGGCACCCAGGAGGAAGAGGCCGCGCGCTTGCTCGGGGCCAATGGCTGGCAGATGTTCTGGCACGTCACCGTTCCCAATATCAAATGGGGCCTGATCTACGGCGTGGTGTTGTGTACTGCGCGGGCGATGGGTGAATTCGGTGCGGTGTCGGTGGTTTCCGGGCACATTCGCGGGGTGACCAACACCTTGCCGCTGCACGTCGAGATCCTCTACAACGAATACAACCACGTGGCCGCGTTCGCGGTAGCGAGCCTGTTGCTGATCATGGCGCTCTTCATCCTGCTGCTTAAGCAGTGGAGCGAAAACCGTATTAACCGCCTGCGCGCCAGCGCCGCGGAGGAATAATTCATGTCGATCGAAGTGCGTAACGTCAGCAAGAATTTCAATGCGTTCAAGGCGCTGGACAACATCAGCCTGGACATTCAAAGCGGCGAGCTCGTGGCGTTGCTTGGCCCGTCGGGTTGCGGTAAAACCACGCTGCTTCGGATCATCGCCGGCCTGGAAACGCCGGATAAGGGCAACATCGTGTTCCACGGGGAAGACGTTTCCGGCCATGACGTGCGTGATCGCAACGTCGGTTTCGTGTTCCAGCACTACGCGCTGTTCCGCCACATGACCGTGTTCGACAACGTCGCGTTCGGCCTGCGCATGAAACCGAAAAACCAGCGCCCTAGCGAAAGCCAGATTGCGGTGAAGGTTCATGAACTGCTGAACATGGTGCAACTCGATTGGCTGTCGGATCGCTACCCGGAGCAACTCTCCGGCGGCCAGCGTCAGCGTATCGCGCTGGCTCGTGCCCTGGCGGTTGAGCCGAAAGTCCTGCTGCTCGACGAGCCGTTCGGTGCCCTCGACGCCAAGGTCCGTAAGGAACTGCGTCGCTGGTTGGCGCGGTTGCACGAAGACATCAACCTGACTTCGGTATTCGTGACCCACGATCAGGAAGAGGCCATGGAAGTCGCCGACCGCATTGTGGTGATGAACAAAGGCGTGATCGAGCAGATCGGTTCACCGGGTGATGTCTACGAAAACCCGGCCAGCGATTTCGTTTATCACTTCCTCGGGGATTCGAACCGTCTGCATTTGGGTGAAGACAACCACGTCCTGTTCCGTCCGCACGAAGTGTCGCTGTCGCGGCATGAACTGGAAGACCATCACGCAGCAGAAGTGCGGGATATTCGTCCGTTGGGCGCGACGACTCGAGTAACGCTGAAGGTCGAAGGCCAGAGCGAGTTGATCGAAGCTGAAGTGGTGAAGGATCACGACAGCCTGATCGGCCTGGCGAAGGGCGAGACATTGTTCTTCAAACCCAAGGTATGGCAGAAACTCGCCAACATCTAAGATCAAAAGCTTCGCGAGCAAGCTTCGCTCCTACAGGGAATCTATGGCGTACATCGATCCCCTGTAGGAGCGAGGCTTGCCCGCGAAGGCGTCTTATGCCGCAGCGCGATTCGGATTGATCCGCACTCCTCCAACCCGCGCCTCGATCTGCTCTTTCAAATCCCGCCGCAACCCCAGCAAAAACGCCAACTCAACCACCACAAACAACGGCCCGACAATCAACCCCGTCACATCGTCGACAAACGCCGGTTTGCGCCCTTCGTAATGATGACCGACAAACTGAATCGCCCACCCCACCACAAACATCCCGATCCCGCTCGCCAGCCACACCAGCGTACTTTGCTGCGCGAGAACCTGACCCGCCCAAACGCACAACGCCAGCAACAAGGTCATCAGAACGCCGAGCCGCACCTCCAGGCGCAGGTAAAACCACGCCGACGCCAATGCCACCAGCACTGCCGGCGAAACCCAGCCCCCGGCCCATTGCGGCCTCGACAGCAACACCGCCACGGCCACCACAATCAGCGGAATACCGATAAAGTGGCTGGCAATATTGCGCGGGTCACGGTGATAAGCGGCGTATTGACTGAGATGGTCAACGAGGCTTTTCATTGTTATTCCTCCTGTAGGGTGATTGATCATGCCTCGGGTTCACTTTTCGCTCTGTCAGGCAGGCGACAATCTCCAGGAGTTTTGATGGACATGCAGGTTTGGCGTGCGCGCCTGGAGTCGGGGCAGTGGTTCAGTCATTTACCTGTTCCTCTACAGGATAGTCTGCTGGCTGCGGCCCGGGTGCGGCGGTTATCGACGGGGCAGCTGTTGTTCAAACGCGGTGATCCGCCGTGCGGGTTGTACGCGGTGCTCGAAGGCTCGGTGCGCATCGGTGCGGTCAGCGAGCAGGGCAAGGAAGCGTTGCTGAGCCTCGTGGAATCGCCCCATTGGTTCGGCGAAATCTGTCTGTTCGACGGCCAGCCACGCACCCACGATGCGTTCGGTGTGGGCCAGTGCACCCTGTTGCACATCCCGCAGGCTGCGCTGCTGGCGTTGCTCGATGAACAACCGGTGTACTGGCGGCAACTGGCGCTGCTGATGAGCCACAAACTGCGCCTGACCTTCATCAGCCTCGAACAGCTGAGCCTGATGCCTGCCCCGGCACGCTTGGCTCATCGCCTGCTGATGATTGCCAAGGGTTACGGCGAATACGATCCGCCGCGCCGGGTGCTGCAATTGCCCCAGGAACAATTGGCGTCGATGTTGTCGCTGTCGCGCCAGACCACCAACCAGATCCTCAAGGACTTGCAGGGGCAGGGCATTCTGAATTTGAAGTACGGCGAGATCGAGATTGTCGATGCCGAGCGCTTGCGGGCACTGGCGATTTTCTAAAACTCAGCGTTATTGATGGGCTTTGTCCGCGAACGCGCCTAGCCTGTGATGACGACAATTGAGGTGTGCCATGGGTGTGCTGTTAGTAGAAGACGAACCGGAGACCGCCAAACTCCTGGCCAACGGCCTGAACGAGGCGAGTTATTCGGTCGACGTGGCGCTCAACGGAATGGACGGCCGTCGCTTTATCGAGTCCGGCGAATACGAACTGATCATCCTCGACGTGATGCTGCCGGGGCTCAACGGCTGGCAGTTGCAGCAACAGATCCGCAAGCTCGGCGATACGCCGGTGCTGTTCCTGACGACAAAGGATGGCATCGAAGATCGTCTGCGCGGGTTGGAGCTGCATGACGATGACTACTTACTCAAGCCGTTTACCGTGAGCGAGCTGGTGGCGCGGGTGCGCAAGTTGTTGCGGCGGGATCGAGGGCGGTAGTGTTTCGAGACTGGTTAAAAAATGAGCTGGACATCTTCTCAAATCTGCACTAAATACAATGCATATCCATATTTTGTGGAAAATTGCACGGTATACGATGCAGGTTAAGTAATGGAAAACCTAGGCCGACTCATCCGGTCTTTACGCAAAGAGCGAAAGCTTTCTCAGCAGGCACTGGCAGAACAGTACGGCATGAGCCGTTCCACGATTTCAGGTATCGAGAACAACACCATCTCGGAAATCGGTCTGCGCAAGGTTGAGGCGATCCTGAACGGTTTTGGGTACGAGCTAACCGCCGTACCTCGTCAGTCGAAGCGTCCAACTCTGGACTCTCTGAAGAAGGTTAACTTCCATGAGTGAGCAGCAGGAAAAGGACAGGCTGCACATCAGTGTTTCTGAAACGGCAGTCGGCACTCTCGGTCGTGGTCAGTCTCGCGGCGATTCGGTTTTTACCTACGCCGAAAACGCGCAGGAGGAAAACGCAGTCTCGCTGACCATGCCGACTCGTCTTGAGAGTTACACGTGGGAGCAAGGTGTGCCGCCCATTTTCGAAATGAACCTGCCAGAGGGCGCTCTGCGCGATGCATTGGTTCGTCGTTTCAGCAAAGCGGTCCGCGGGTTTGATGATTTCGCGATGCTGGCGATCGTCGGCCCGTATCAGCTTGGGCGAGTGGCTATTGCGAACGCGCCAGATGCGAGTGAACGGCCCCCTGAAACCAGCCTCGCGGATCTTCTGGTGCATGACGGTGCGCAAGGTTTGTTCGATGATCTGTTACACACGTATGGCCAGTATTCGGGTGTTTCGGGTGTGCAGCCGAAAGTGCTTGTCCGGGACAGTGCGACAACGGTCGACCGGCTGACCCATCGAGGCGCGACCCATCTGGTCAAATCCTTTCGTCCAGAGGAATACCCTGAACTCGCAGCCAACGAATATTTCTGCATGCGTGCCGCGTTGCATTGCGGACTTGAAGTGCCGACATTTGAACTCAGCGAGCACGGCAAATTTCTGGTCGTCGAACGCTTTGATCTGAATGACAACGGTTATTTGGGATTCGAGGATTTCTGTGTCCTCAATGCCTGGCCGTCGAAGGCCAAATACGATGGCTCGTATGAAGGTGCCGCGAAGCAAATCAAAGAATTCATCTCCCCGCCATTGCTCAACCAGGCACTTGAATCTTTTTTCAAGATCGTCGCGCTCTCGTCCGGTGTGAAAAATGGCGACGCTCACCTCAAGAACTTTGGCGTGCTGTATGAACATTGCGCCAACGATGCGCAGATCAGCCTTGCTCCGGCCTACGACATCGTTACGACGTCGGTCTACATCAAGTCTGACAGCATGGCATTGCTGTTAGGCGGATCAAAAGCATGGCCCAAGTACAAAATGCTGATGCGGTTTGGTCGGTCGGCCTGCAACCTGACGGAAGGGCGCTGCAATGAGCTGCTGCAACAGGTTGCTCATGGGATGGATGTGGCGATGGGTGAGATGGCTCACTACATTCGGGTCAACAACGGTTTTGCCGAGGTTGGCGACGCGATGATGGAGCAGTGGACATCAGGTGTTGCACGAAGTCTGGTCAAAAGCTGAGATCAACTGTGGGAGCGAGCCGGCTCCGGGCGGTGTTCCGACGATGAGGCCGGTATATCCAGCCCACCTTCCGGATTCTGTCACCGCAACCCATCCCGAAACTGCCCCGGCGTCATCCCGGTCCAGCGTTTGAATGCGCGGCTGAAGCTGCTCGTATCGGCGAACCCCAGCAAATAACTGATTTCGCTCAACGAGCATTGCGGGTCGCGCAGGTGCAGCAGCGCCAGGTTTTCGCGGCTTTCATTGAGCAGCGTGTCGAATCGATAGCCTTCGTCCGCCAGATGCCGTTGCAGGCTGCGCAAGCTCAGGTGCAGGGCCTTGGCGATGTGCTCGGCGCTGGGTTCACCTTCGGGCAGTTGTTCTTCAATGGCATCGCGGACCTTGCGCTCCCAGGTCAGCGGTTTGAGTTGCGCCAGGGTGCGCTTAAGCACTGCTTCGTTGTGTTCGGCCAGTTCCGGGTTGGCGTCGTCCAAGTGACTGTCGAAGTCCACGAGCGCAAATTCCAGTCGGTCTTCGTCGGCGGCGAAATACACCGGTGAACGAAAGACTTTGTGCCATTGATGCGGGTCGGCAGGTTCCGGCCGGCGCAAGTACACCGCCAGCGGTGCGTAATCGCGGCCCAGGCGATTGCGGCAGGTGCGCACGTAGATCGCTGCGAACGCGTCGATGGCCTCCAGCGCTGGTGCGGGGTTGCCTAGGGGAATTTTCAGGCGGAAACGGTAGCGATCCTCGGCGCGGGTCAGCTCCAGTTCCAGCGCATCGCTGACCACCTGGTGATAACGCACGATGCGCTCGAACACTTCGCGCAGACTGCCGCTGGCAACCAGTGCATAACCGAGGGCATGAAAAGTGGTCGGGCTGACAAAGCGCGACACCCGCAGGCCAATCGCCGGATCGCCGCTGACCTGCACGGCGATTTCCCACAGGCGCGTGGTGCCCGACAACGGGTAACGGGCGTTCGGGTCGTCCATCAATTGCGGGTCGAGCCCCGCCTGTTGGCACAGGGCGGTGCTGTCGAGGCCCAGCGCATCGAGTTGCTTACGCAGGGCGCGGGTCCAGCTGGCGAGGGAGGTCGGTTCAGTCATGCTGATTGGCGCTTCCGGTCAACAGGTTGGCGTTCACGGCTACCGCTTTGCGAGGGTTCACAAGGCAGGATGCGAACATCAATAACCAGAGGATGGAAGCATGCACGGTACTTCTGCAAGTCCCCAGCAACTGAATGCAGCTCAACGATCAGCGCATATTCGTGAAGTGGTGCTGGCCAAGGGTGTTGAATTGCGTCAGCGCTATCCGATTCTCAACCATCAGGACGCCTTGGGCGCGGGCATTCTGGCCTTCGCTCTAGTTGGGATGATCGGCTCGGCGACGCTCTACATGACTGGGCACATGGCGTGGTGGGCGTGTTTGTTGCTCAATGCGTTTTTCGCCTCGTTGACCCATGAGCTGGAACACGACCTGATTCATAGCATGTACTTTCGCAAACAGCGCGTGCCGCACAACCTGATGATGGGCATGGTGTGGCTGGCGCGGCCGAGCACGATCAATCCGTGGATTCGCCGGCATCTGCACCTCAATCACCACAAAGTCTCCGGCACAGAATCCGACATGGAAGAGCGCGCCATCACCAACGGCGAGCCGTGGGGGTTCGCGCGGCTGTTGATGGTCGGCGACAACGTAATGTCGGCGTTCATCCGTATGCTGCGGGCCAAGACCTGGGCTCACAAGATCAGCATCATCAAGCGCGCGCTGAAGGTCTACGCGCCACTGGCGCTGGTTCATTGGGGCGCTTGGTACCTGTTCCTGGGCTTCCATGCGACTAAGGGCATCGCTCACCTGCTGGGCACGCCGATCGAATGGTCGGCGACCACGTTGTCGGTGATGCATGTCATCGATATCGCGGCGGTCGTGATCATCGGGCCGAACGTGTTGCGTACCTTTTGCCTGCATTTCGTCAGCTCGAACATGCACTACTACGGTGATATTGAGCCGGGCAACGTGATCCAGCAGACCCAGGTGCTGAATCCGTGGTGGATGTGGCCGTTGCAGGCGTTCTGCTTCAACTTTGGCAGCAGCCACGGCATCCATCATTTTGTGGTGAAGGAACCGTTTTACATCCGTCAGATGACCGTGCCGGTGGCGCATAAGGTCATGCGCGAGATGGGAGTGCGGTTCAATGATTTCGGGACGTTTTGGCGGGCGAACCGGTTTGTGCGCAAAGAAACAACAGAGGCGCAGGAGGTTCGTGCCGCTCAGGCTTGATCGATGCGCTCGGACACTCAAACGCTGGTCATCAATTTGACCCAAAGGGACGCTAAGCTGTGCAGCAAGGAGTGATTGCCATATGCAATTTCGGCCTAATAAAGTAATTAAATATTCCTTTATTAGATAACCGTTTCAGCTAATCATCGATCCAATGATGTTGATCAGCGCTAGCAGATTTTGAGTTTCCGGGGCCGTCTCCTTGGCAGGGTGCGGTCCCTTTTTTTGTCTGTACCAAATTGCGGCATATGCTTTATAGGTCTTAACAAATAGCTTCTTATTCCTTAGCGGATATAACTCTCCTCCCTATACTTGCTCAGGAACAGACACGCAGCAGGAGAGTTCCCCCATGCGCAACGAATCAATTCGCTACCTGATTGTGCCGGGCTGGCAAGGATCGCCAGAAGATCATTGGCAAAGCCATTGGCAGAACAGCCTGCCGAACAGCGCGCGGGTGGAGCAGGCCGACTGGTTGACGCCGCGTCGTGAAGACTGGGTGGCGGCACTGGCCGAGGCGATTGCCGCCGACAGCACGCCAGTGATCCTGATCGCCCATAGCCTGGGTTGCATCACTGTCGCGCATTGGGCTGCCACTGCGCCCGTGCAGTTTTTGCGTCAGGTCCGCGGCGCCTTGCTGGTCGCCCCTGCGGACGTCGAGCGCCCGGCCTGCGCACCGGCCCTGCGCAACTTCGCACCGATTCCAACAACCCTTTTGCCCTTTGCGAGCCAAGTCGTCAGCTCCGACAACGACAGCGCCGTGAGCACACCGCGTGCGTTGGAACTGGCACGCAACTGGGGCGCCGAGGCGGGGATTTTGTCGGGTGCCGGTCACATCAATGTGAAGTCCGGTCATCAACGCTGGGAGCAGGGTTTTGCTTATCTCTATCGCCTGCAAAACCGAATGGAACACCACGCCCTGCGACGCGCTTAAACCTTTTTGTAAAAACGCCCCCCGTCTCCCGGCGGTTTTGGGCGGGAGTCTGCCATGAGTTTTGAAGCTTTCGGTCAGCCACTGCTGACCTTCCCCGACGCAGAAAAAAGCCCCCTCAGCATTCGCGCCAAGGCGCTGGTGTTTGTCGATCCACGCTCCCGGCAATTGCGCCAGGAGCTGGAGCAACTGGCGCCGCGCTCGATCTCGGTGTTGATCCGTGGCGAGACCGGCAGCGGCAAGGAATTACTCGCGCGGCACATTCATCGCGCGAGTGATCGCGGCGGGTTATTCGTCTCGGTCAATTGCGGTGCCATCAGCCCGACCTATGCCGACGCCGAACTGTTCGGTTATGCCGCCGGCAGTTACAGCGGCGCGGCCAGCAGCCGCGCGGGCTGGTTCGGTTCGGCCAACGGTGGAACGCTCTACCTGGATGAGATCGGCGACTTGCCGCTGCCGATCCAGATCAAATTGCTCGCCGCCCTCGAAAACCACGAAGTCACCCGCGTTGGCGCGCCTCAGCCTAGCCCGGTGGATGTGCGTCTCGTCGCCGCCACCAGCATCGATCTGGCACAAGCGGTGGCGGCTGGAAAATTCCATGAACGGCTTTATCACTACCTCAGCGAAGGCCAGCTCGAACTGCCCGCGTTGCGCGAGCGGGTCGGCGATATTCTTTCGCTGTCCGAATATTTCCTCGGCATCTACAGCCAGCGCCTCGACCTGCCGGTGCCGCTGATCAGCGAGGCTGCGCAACTTGTGCTGGAGCGGCACAGTTGGCCGGGCAACACCCGGGAGCTGGAAAACGTCATCCACTTCGCGCTGCTGGTCAGCACCGGTGACGAGATTTTGCCGGAGCATTTGAATCTGCCTGAAGTGCCTGTGTCGTTGGTGCAGATCGAACAGCAACTTCGGCAGATTATCGGAAGCGGTTCCGCCGCCGAGAAAGTAGCCTTGAAACAACTGCTCAAGCAGACAGGGCTTCTGTAGGAGCGAAGCAGACGACGCGATCTATCGGAAAAAACGCGTTCCGTGTAGGAGCGAAGCTTGCTCGCGAACCAGGCGATGCGGTGTGTCAGGGAAGACGCTTTCGCGAGCAAGCTTCGCTCCTACAGGTAAAGCACGCAAGCTAGAGCTGTATGAACAAAATGGAATATCAAAGTGAATAAAAGATATTATTCGGGAATAAAAAATCCCGGTATTGTCCGCTTCACACCAGCGATAGCACTTCGCTGGCACACGTACTAATAGCCGTCGTCGATGACGACCGTGATTTTCGATAAGGACACTGCATGAAAAAGGTTCTGTTGTTCACCGCACTGGCGGCTGCCCTGACTGCGGGCCTGGCCCAGGCTGGCGAGAAACTGGTGGTTGCGGCGACCCCGATTCCACACGCCGAGATTCTTGAACTGATCAAGCCAACCCTCGCCAAAGAAGGCGTGGACCTGGAAATCAAAGTCTTCACCGACTACGTCCAGCCGAACGTACAGGTCGATCAGAAGCGTCTGGACGCCAACTACTTCCAGACCCTGCCGTACCTGAAAAGCTTCAACGAAGGTAAAGGCACTAACCTGGTGACCGTGATCGGTGTACACGTCGAACCGTTCGGCGGCTACTCGAAGAAAGTCAAAACCCTGGCTGAGCTGAAAGACGGCGCAACCATTGCAATCCCGAACGAAGGCAGCAACAGCGGCCGTGCCCTGATCCTGCTGCAGAAGGCTGGCCTGATCGAGCTGAAAGACCCGAAAAACGCCCTGGCTACCCCGAAAGACATCGCCAAGAACCCGCACAACTTCAAGTTCAAGGAACTGGAATCGGCCATGCTGCCGCGTGTTCTGGACCAGGTCGACCTGGACATGATCAACACCAACTACGCGCTGGAAGCAGGCCTGAACCCGGCTAAAGACGCGCTGGTGATCGAAGGTGCCGATTCGCCTTACGTGAACTTCCTGGTGGCTCGTCCGGACAACAAGGACAGCGTTGCCATCCAGAAACTGGCCAAAGCCTTGACCAGCCCGGAAGTGAAAGCATTCATCGAGAAGAAGTACAGCGGCGCGGTACTGCCGGCGTTCTGATTCGCGAGATAAACCCCTTCAAGGTTTCGAGCGCCGACGGCTGGAATAGCGTCGGCGTTTTTTTGTGCCTGCACATTCCATGTGGGAGCGGGCTTGCTCGCGAAGAGGGAGTGTCAGTCGACATTGATGTTGCTGACACGCCGCCTTCGCGAGCAGCCCGCTCCCACAGGGGGGTGATCAGCCCCAAGAACCGGGTCAGGCCACCCTGGCCTCCAGCGCCCTGCGCAACGCCACCAACAATTTCACGATTTCTTGCGGATCCAACCGCTGTGGCACTTTCACGTCAGCCATTTTCTCTTCCTTGTGATAGTTCGGCCAGGGAGTCTGACCAAAAGCTGTGCGTCCTTGGAGGGGCTTTTTGAAAAAAGGATCCCTCCGACAGCTGGAAGGAAAATAGTCGTCTTCCTTCGCCTGGGCAAATCCGGCGGATAGTTTTTTGCGTGATATCAATATGCTTTAACGGTATTTAAATTCTTCTTTTTATACCTTTAGAGTCGGTTCCTGCCGGGTGGTTACCACTGCCCATGGACTGCACCACCGTCGCTTACCCCCGCGACGTCCAGGATGGTCAATGAACTTCGATTACGCTTTTATCCTCAGCACCCTGCCGGCGTTTCTCAAAGCCGTGGGCGTGACGCTGCAGGTCGGCTTGATCGCCATCGGCACATCGTTGCTGGTGGCCCTGATCAACGCAACGATCCTGGTGTTTCGCACGCCCTACCTGCAGCGGCTGGTCGGCCTCTACGTCGAGTTGGCGCGCAATACGCCGCTGCTCATTCAGCTGTTCTTCGTGTACTTCGCCTTGCCGGCATTGGGCATCAAGGTCTCGGGTTTTGCCGCGGCGATCGTCACCATGACCTTTCTCGGCGGTGCTTACCTGACCGAAGTGCTGCGCGCTGGCGTGGATGCGGTGCCACAGGCGCAACTCGAATCCGGCCGCTCCATCGGCTTGTCCCACGGGCAATTGCTGCGCTACGTGATCCTGCCGCAAGCCGGGATTCTCAGCCTGCCGTCGCTGTTTGCCAATTTCATTTTCCTGCTCAAGGAGACCACCGTGGTCTCGGCGGTGGCGGTGCCGGAGATTCTCTACACCACCAAAAGCTACATCGCGCTCTACTACAAAACCTACGAAATGCTCGCCGTGCTGACGCTGATTTGCGTGCTGCTGTTCTTGCCGCTGTCGCTGCTGCTCAGCCGTCTGGAAAGGAGGCTCCAGCATGGCCAGTTCGGGTCTTGAATTGCTCTGGGTGTCTTTGCCGCAACTGGGCAAGGGCGCGGCGCAAACCTTGTCGATTTCATTCTTGAGCATCGCCATCAGCACCGTTGGCGGCGTTCTGTACGGCGTTTTGCGCACGCTGAACGTGAAATGGCTGAACGTGATCCTGCGGATCTACCTGGAATTGTTTCGGGCTATCCCGGTGCTGGTGTGGCTGTACCTGCTGTTTTTTGGCTTGCCGATTTTTTTTGGCCTGAGCATTCCGAGCTTCTGGTGCGCAGTGCTGGTGCTGTCGCTGTGGGGCGCCAGCGAAGTTGGCGAAGTGGTGCGTGGCGCGTTGCATTCGTTGCCGCGCGGGCAGCGTGAAGCGGGGTTGTCGATTGGTTTGGACGGCCCGCAACTCTACGGCTACGTGCTGCTGCCCCAGGCGCTGAAACGCATGACGCCGCCGACCATCAACGTCTACACGCGAATCATCAAGACCAGCTCCCTCGCGGTGCTGATCGGCGTGGTGGACGTGATCAAGGTCGGCCAGCAAATCATCGAACGCACCTATGAATCAGTGCTGATCTACGGTGCGCTGTTCCTGTTTTTCTTTTTCATCTGCTATCCGCTGTCGGCCGCCTCGCGCGTGCTGGAGCGGCGCTGGACGCAAGCATGAGCGCATTGATCGAGTTCAAGGGTTTCAACAAGTTTTTCGGCGAGCAGCAAGTGCTGGACGGTATCGACTTGCACGTGAAGTCAGGCGAAGTGATTGTCATCCTCGGCCCCAGCGGCTGTGGCAAAAGCACCTTGCTGCGCTGCCTCAACGGACTGGAAGTCGCCCACAGCGGCAGCCTGAATTTCGCCGGGCGCGAGCTGCTGGACAAGGGCACCGACTGGCGCGAAGTGCGGCAGCTGATCGGCATGGTGTTCCAGAGTTATCACCTGTTCCCGCACATGAGCGTGCTCAACAACCTGCTGCTCGGCCCGGTCAAAGTGCAGAAACGCGACCGCCGCGAAGCCCGGGATCAGGCCGAAGCCTTGTTGGCGCGCGTTGGCTTGCTGGACAAGCGCGACGCTTATCCGCGTCAGCTCTCCGGTGGCCAGCAGCAACGCATCGCCATCGTCCGTTCGCTGTGCATGAACCCCAAAGTCATGCTCTTCGACGAAGTCACCGCCGCCCTCGATCCGGAAATGGTCAAGGAAGTGCTGGAAGTCATTCAGGGCCTGGCCCGCGAGGGCATGACCCTGTTGATCGTCACCCACGAAATGGCCTTTGCCCGTGCCGTGGCGGACCGAATTGTGTTCATGGATGCCGGGCGAATCCTCGAACAAAACCCACCCGAGATTTTCTTTACGAACCCGCAAACCGCACGAGCGCAGCAGTTCCTGGAGAAGTTCTCCTACGTCGCCGCTTTACCCAAAACGACTCAAACAAAGGAACTGGAACCGCTATGAAAACTGCCAAGACTTCACTGCTGCTACTCCCGCTGCTCGGCCTCGCGTTGCTGGCCGGTTGCAACAAAGCCGAAGAACCCGCCAAGCCTGCGACCACCGCCAGCTATCTGGAAAAAATCAAGGCACGGGACAAGCTGATCGTCGGCGTCTTCACCGACAAACCGCCGTTTGGCTTCGTCAATGAGGCCGGGCGTTATGTGGGTTTCGATACCGACATCGGCCGTCAATTCGCCAAGGACCTGCTGGGTGACGAGAACAAAGTCGAGTTCGTCGCGGTAGAACCTGCCAGTCGGATTCCATTCCTGCAAAGCGACAAGGTCGACCTGATCCTGGCCAACATGACCGTTACCCCGGAGCGCAAGGAAGCGGTGGAATTCACCAACCCGAACCTCAAGGTCGCGGTGCAGGCACTGGTTCCCCAAGCCAGCACGGTGAAAAACCTCGATGACCTGGCGACTCGCACCACCATCGTGACCACGGGCACCACGGCCGATATCTGGCTGACCAAGAATCACCCGGACTGGAAACTGCTGAAGTTCGAGAAAAACTCCGAGTCTCTGCAAGCGCTGGCCAATGGGCGCGGCGATGCTTATGCACAGGACAATCTGGTGCTGTTCAGCTGGGCCAAGCAGAACCCTGGCTACCGCGTGCTGACCCAGACGCTGGGCGCAGAAGCACCGATTGCGCCGGCGGTGAAGAAGGGCAATATCGAACTGCGTGACTGGGTGAATGCCGAGTTGGCGAAACTGGGTGAGGAGAAGTATTTGCTAAAGCTTTACGACCAATATGTGCGTAAAGAGCTGAGCGATGACACCAAGCCTGAGAGCGTGATTGTCGAGGGTGGGAAGTGGCAGGGGTGATGATCGTTCCCACGCTCCGCGTGGGAATGCCTCTAAGGGACGCTCCGCGTCCAGTGACGCGGAGCGTCACGGGCTGCATTCCCACGCGGAGCGTGGGAACGATTAGTAGTCTTCAACCTTTGCAGTGATCTTTCGGACGCCTTCGCGAGCAGGCTTGCTCCTACATTTGACCGAGTTGCACCGGCGGACGGGGTCTAAATGTGGGAGTGAGCCTGCTCGCGATAGCGGTGGTTCAGGCGCCGACTAATCCGGCCAATGCCACGCCGGCTCATCCAGCAACCGCTGCCCGACAATCCCGGTCTGGCCGAGGTTCTTCTCCAGCACAATGCAATTGCATTCCGGATCTTCCTGCAACGCCGAGATCAACCGCCGCGCATGGGACACCACCCACACCTGGCACTGTTCCGACGCCCGGATAATCAACCGTGCCAATGCCGGCAACAGGTCGGGGTGCAAACTGGTTTCCGGCTCGTTCAGCACCATCAGCGTCGGCGGCCGAGGCGTCAGCAACGCCGCCACCAGCAGCAAATAACGCAACGTCCCGTCCGACAGTTCAGCCGCGGACAACGGCCGCAGCAGCCCTTCCTGAAAAAACTCAATCGCAAACCGCCCGCCCTGCAACGGCGCGATATTCAATCGCGCACCAGGGAACGCGTCACTGATCGCCGACTGCAACGCCTCGGGGTCGCCGATTTCACGAATCGTCTGCAACGCGGCGGCGAGGTCACGACCATCGTGATGCAATACCGGCGTGCGGGTGCCCAGTTGTGGTTGGCGCACCGGTGCATCGGCATCGCTGCGAAAGTGATCGTAGAAGCGCCAGCGGCGGATGAACTCACGCAATTGCATGACTTCCGGCGAGGTGCGGAAGCTGCCGACCTGATCGAACAGGCTGTCGAAATTCGGCGTGTGCTGGGCCAGCACGTCCCAGTCGCGACCGACCCGGGCGCGGATCATCGGGCCGTTACGTTCCACCATGAGGCTGGCCGGGCGGTAAAACGGGCCGTTCCAGATGCATTCCTTTTTGATCTCCGGGTCCAGGGAAAACGCGGACAGGCTTGGCTCAGGCAAGCCCAGCGCGATCGAATAGCTGAAATCTTCGCCGGCAAACCCCAGGCGCAGGCGTTTGGCGCCGTGGCGCACGGTCGCCTCGATCGGGACTTCACCGTTGCGCATGCGCCGGGTGATGGTTTCCGGCCCGGCCCAGAACGTCGAATCCAGCCCGCCCTCGCGGGCCAAGGCATTGACGACGCCGCCCTGAGCGGTTTCCGCCAGCAGCCGCAACGCGCGGTAGAGGTTGGATTTGCCGCTGCCGTTGGGGCCGGTGATCAGGTTCAACCGGCCCAGCGGAATCACCAATTTATTGATCGAGCGGAAATTGGCCACCGCGAGGGTTTTGAGCATAAGCGCTTCCTGCTGCAGAGGCCGCCAGTTTGCCTTATTGTCAGTAGCACCGTGATCCCCTGTAGCAGCTGGCGAAGCCCCTGTGGGAGTGAGCCTGCTCGCGATAGCGGCGTTTCAGTCGGCATCAATGTTGGCTGATACACCGCTATCGCGAGCAGGCTCACCCCCACAGGGCTCCGCCAGCTACTACAAGAATTGTGGCGTGATCGCTTTATTTGAAGCCGTCAGGTGCACCCGTGGAACCCTGTTCTAAGCTCACAGTCCTATCGCCATTGGCACGTCCGTACAACGCAAAGGAGTCTGCATGGCTGGTCCCGGATTGAAAATAATGGTTGGCCTGAGCCTCCTCGCCCTGCTGACCGCGTGCGGCGATAAGAAGCCGGTCGAGAAGGACCGCCCACGGGTGTTCGTCCAGGAGGTCAAACCCAAGGATTACGCCGCGTCGGTGACGCTCACCGGCGATGTTCAGGCCCGGGTCCAGACCGAATTGTCGTTCCGCGTGGGCGGCAAGATCATTCAGCGCAGGGTCGATGTCGGTGACCGGGTGTCGGCCAAGCAAGTGCTGGCCAAACTCGATCCCAAGGATCTGCAGACCAACGTCGACTCGGCCCAGGCCCAGGTCGTCGCCGAGCAGGCCCGGGTCACACAGACCGCCGCCGCTTTCGTTCGCCAGCAAAAACTCCTGCCCAAGGGCTACACCAGCCAAAGCGAATACGATTCCGCCCAAGCCGCGTTGCGCAGCAGTCAGAGCGCGTTGACCGCTGCCCAGGCGCAACTCGCCAACGCTCGCGATCAACTGCGCTACACCGCGCTGATTGCCGATGCGCCGGGGGTGATTACTGCGCGTCAGGCCGAGGTCGGCCAGGTGGTGCAGGCGACGGTGCCGATTTTCAGCCTGGCGCGCGATGGTGAGCGCGACGCGGTGTTCAACGTTTACGAATCGCTGCTGGCCGAGGCGCCGGAGGATAAAACCATCGTGGTCAGCCTGCTCGACAACCCGGCGATCAAAACCACCGGCACCGTTCGGGAAATCACCCCGGCCGTGTCCGCGCAGACCGGCACCGTGCAAGTCAAAGTCACCCTCGACGGTCTGCCCGAAGGCATGCAATTGGGCTCGGTGGTGAGCGCCACGGCGAAGACGCCGGGCAAGTTCGCCGTGGAACTGCCGTGGTCGGCGCTGACCAAAAACCTCAGCGATCCGGCGGTATGGCTGGTGGACGGTGAGGGCAAGGCGCAACTGCACACCATCACGGTCGGTCGTTACCTGACCGGCAAAGTGATCATCAGCGCCGGTCTGCAGGGTGGCGAAAAAGTCGTCATCGCGGGTGGCCAGTTACTGCACCCCGGCGTGAAAGTCGAAATCGCCGAAAACACCTACAAGGATTTAGCAGTGGAACCCCAGCCATGAAGCGTCTGTTACTGGTGTGCACCGCGGTGATGCTGGCGGCCTGCTCGGAAAAAGATGCACCGCCGGAGCCGGTACGCCCGGTGCTATCGGTCAAAGTCCAGGCTTTGGATGAGGAAAATCTCGGCCGCTTCGCCGGCAGCATCCAGGCCCGCTATGAAAGCAATACCGGGTTCCGCGTGCCGGGACGCATCGCCAGCCGGAGCGTCGATGTCGGTGCCGAAGTCGAAAAGGGCGCTTTGCTCGCCACGCTGGACCCCACCGATCAACAGAACCAGCTGCGTTCCGCCCAAGGCAATTTGGCCAGCATCCAGGCGCAACTCATCAACACCCAGGCCAACGCCCGGCGCCAAAAGGAATTGTTCGATCGCGGCGTCGGCGCCCAGGCGCAACTCGACATCGCGCAGACCGACCTCAAAACCACCCAGGCCTCCCTCGATCAAGCGCAGGCGGCGGTCGATCAGGCCAAGGACCAGCTCAACTACGTCGAACTGCGCGCCGACCACAAAGCCGTGGTCACCGCGTGGAATGCCGAAGCCGGGCAAGTCGTCACCGCCGGCCAGCAAGTGGTGACCCTGGCGCAGCCAGACATCAAGGAAGCCGTGATCGACCTGCCGGACACCTTGGTCGACCAGCTGCCGACCGACGTCGTGTTTCAAGTTACGGCCCAATTGGACCCGAGCATCACCACCACCGCCATCGTTCGTGAAATCGAGCCCCAGGCCCAGAGTGCGACCCGTACCCGTCGAGCCCGCCTGACCCTGACCGACACACCGCCCGGTTTTCGCCTGGGCACCGCGATCAGCGTGACCCTCAGCTCCGCGATCAAACCACGCATCGAACTGCCCTTGAGTGCGCTTCAGGAGGTCGATGGCAAAACCCGCATCTGGGTCATCGATACGCAGACTCAGACCGTTGCCCCACGAGACGTCAGCCTGGTCAGCCGCACGGATTCAACGATGATCCTGGCCAGTGGCGTGAAGTCCGGTGAGCGGGTGGTCAGCGCCGGTGTGAACAGCCTGAAACCTGGGCAAAAAGTGAAAATCGATGAGGACAGCCCACAATGAAAGGGAGTTTCAACTTATCCGAATGGGCCCTCAAGCATCAGTCGTTTGTCTGGTATTTGATGTTCGTCGCGCTGCTGATGGGCGTGTTCTCGTACATGAACCTGGGCCGCGAAGAAGACCCGTCGTTCACCATCAAAACCATGGTCATCCAGACCCGCTGGCCGGGCGCGACCCAGGAAGAAACCCTCAAGCAGGTTACGGACCGCATCGAGAAGAAACTTGAAGAGCTCGACTCCCTCGACTACGTGAAAAGCTACACCCGTCCCGGTGAATCGACGGTGTTCGTCAACCTGCGCGACACCACCAGTGCCAAGGACATTCCGGAAATCTGGTACCAGGTGCGCAAGAAAATCAACGACATTCGCGGCGACTTCCCTCAGGGCCTGCAAGGGCCGGGGTTCAACGACGAGTTCGGTGATGTGTTCGGTTCCGTCTACGCCTTTACCGCCGACGGCTTGTCGATGCGCCAGTTGCGCGATTACGTGGAACAGGTCCGCGCCGAAATTCGGGAAGTGCCGGGGCTGGGCAAAGTCGAGATGGTCGGTGAGCAGGACGAAGTCCTCTACCTGAATTTCTCCACCCGCAAACTGGCGGCGCTGGGCATCGATCAGCGCCAGGTGGTGCAGAGCCTGCAAACCCAAAACGCGGTGACCCCGGCCGGGGTGATCGAGGCCGGTCCCGAGCGCATCTCGGTGCGCACCTCGGGGCAGTTCGCTTCCGAGAAAGACCTGGCCAACGTCAACCTGCGGCTCAATGATCGCTTCTACCGTTTGGCCGACATCGCCGACATCAGCCGTGGCTACGTTGACCCGGCGACACCGGAGTTCCGTTTCAACGGCCATCCGGGCATCGGCCTCGCCATCGCCATGAAGAAGGGCGGCAACATCCAGGAGTTCGGCAAGGCGTTGCACCAGCGCATGACCGACCTGACTGCGGACTTGCCGGTGGGCGTCGGTGTGCACACGGTTTCCGACCAGGCCGAAGTGGTGGAAAAAGCCGTCGGCGGTTTCACCAGCGCACTGTTCGAAGCGGTGGTTATCGTGCTGATCGTCAGCTTCATCAGCCTCGGCGTGCGCGCCGGACTGGTGGTGGCCTGCTCGATTCCGCTGGTGCTGGCGATGGTCTTCGTCTTCATGGAATACAGCGGCATCACCATGCAACGGATTTCCCTCGGCGCCCTGATCATCGCTCTCGGCTTGTTGGTGGACGACGCGATGATCACCGTCGAGATGATGGTCACGCGCCTGGAAATGGGCGAGACCAAGGAGCAAGCGGCCACGTTCGCTTACACCTCGACGGCGTTCCCGATGCTCACCGGTACGTTGGTGACGGTGGCCGGTTTCGTGCCCATCGGCCTGAACGCCAGCTCGGCCGGCGAGTACACTTTCACGCTGTTCGCGGTGATCGCGGTGGCCATGATCGTGTCGTGGATTGTCGCGGTGCTGTTCGCCCCGGTGATCGGCGTGCACATTCTCAGCGTCAACGTGAAACCTCACGACGCAGAACCGGGGCGCATCGGTCGGACGTTCAATTACGGCATGCTCTGGGCGATGCGCAACCGCTGGTGGGCCATCGGCATCACAATTGCGCTGTTCGTGGCGTCAGTGTTTTCCATGCAGTTCGTGCAGAACCAGTTCTTCCCGTCCTCGGACCGCCCGGAAATCCTCGTCGACCTGAACCTGCCGCAAAACGCCTCGATCGCCGAAACCCGCAAAGCGGTGGATAAGCTCGAAGCGACGCTCAAGGACGATCCGGACATCGTGCGCTGGAGCACATACATCGGCGAGGGTGCGATCCGTTTCTACCTGCCCCTCGACCAGCAATTGCAGAACCCGTACTACGCGCAATTGGTGATCGTCAGCAAAGGCCTGGAATCGCGTAACGTCCTCAGCCAGCGCTTGCGCGAGCGGCTGCGCAAAGATTTTGTCGGTATCGGCAGCTACGTCCAGGCGCTGGAAATGGGCCCGCCGGTGGGTCGCCCGATTCAGTATCGGGTCAGCGGCAAGGACATCGATCAGGTGCGCAAGCACGCGATTGCCCTGGCCACCGAGCTGGACAAGAACTCGCACATCGGCGAGATCATTTACGACTGGAACGAACCGGGCAAAGTCCTGCGCATCGACATCGCTCAGGACAAGGCGCGTCAATTGGGGTTGTCGTCGGAAGATGTGGCCAACCTGATGAACAGCATCGTGGTCGGTTCGCCGGTCACTCAGGTCGATGACGATATCTACCTGATCAATGTCGTGGGCCGCGCGGTGGACGCGGAACGCGGCACGCCGGAAACCCTGCAGAACTTGCAGATCGTGACGCCGAGCGGCACCTCGATTCCGCTGCTGGCCTTCGCCACGGTGCGCTATGAACTGGAGCAACCGCTGGTCTGGCGCCGCGACCGCAAACCGACGATTACCATCAAAGCCGCAGTGCGCGACGAGATTCAGCCGACCGACCTGGTGAAACAGCTCAAACCCGACATCGATAAATTCGCCGCCAGCTTGCCGGTGGGTTACTCGGTCGCCACGGGCGGCACGGTGGAGGAAAGCGGCAAGGCTCAGGGGCCGATTGCCAAAGTGGTGCCGTTGATGCTGTTCCTCATGGCGACCTTCCTCATGATCCAGCTGCACAGCGTGCAGAAGCTGTTCCTAGTGGCCAGCGTCGCGCCGCTCGGCTTGATTGGCGTGGTGCTGGCGTTGATCCCGACGGGCACGCCGATGGGCTTTGTGGCAATCCTGGGGATTCTGGCGCTGATCGGCATCATCATCCGTAACTCGGTGATTCTGGTGACCCAGATCGATGCCTTGGAGAAAGAGGGCGTTGCACCTTGGGATGCCGTGGCGCAGGCCACGGAGCATCGGCGCCGACCGATTCTGCTGACTGCTGCGGCGGCCAGCCTGGGGATGATCCCGATTGCCCGGGAAGTGTTCTGGGGGCCGATGGCCTACGCGATGATTGGCGGGATCATTATTGCGACGTTGCTGACGCTGCTGTTTTTGCCGGCGCTGTACGTCGCCTGGTACAAAATCCGCGAACCGAAAAAAGAGGTGCAGTAAGGCGAGCGCTTCGCGCTCTATTCGCGAGCAAGCCCGCTCCCACATTTGACCGCGTCAGTCTGGACAACTCGGTCAACTGTGGGAGCGGGCTTGCTCGCGAAGACGCAAGTACAGACACCGCAAGTCTTAAGGCCTTACACCTTACGCCAAACACTCGCCAACCAAGGCTGCTGCTCCCGCGGCAGCCCCGCCGGCCGGTAGTAATGCTCCAACTCCACAAACCCCGCCTCAGTCAGCAATTGCTGCCAAGCCGCAAGATCGTGATACGCCCCATACCGCGGCCCATTCCACCCTTCCTGATTCTCACCCCGCGGATTGGAACTGAATAACACACCACCTGGCTTCAACGCCCCGCGCAACGCCTTCAACACCCGAGGTAATTCCTGGCGCGGGATATGAAACAGCACGGCATTGGCAAAAATCCCATCGAAGCGTTCATCTGGCAGATCCAGCTTCAGAAAGTCCTGTTGCCACACCTCGCAACCACTATCTTCACGCGCCATCTGCGCAAACTTCTCCGACCCATCCAGCCCGACAGCCGTGTGGCCCATGCGCGTGAACGTCTGCAGATCACGCCCCGGCCCACAGCCAAAATCGAGAATGTCGAACGGCGCCTCGCCCTGGATATGCCGCAGCAGGGCATCGATGTTCTGGCTGACATCATGATCGCGAGTGCCCTCGCGAAAACCTTCGGCCACCGAGTTGTAATGGCCCAGGGTGGTGGAGGTGATCTGTTTGAGGTCGTCGGGGGTTTGTTTCATGGTGGGCTGCGCAGGCAATTGGGGTTTGCCGAATATACGCCATGAGGCCGGTGGCTGCTGCGCAGCCATTCGCGGGCAAGCCTCGCTCCTACAGTTGATCGCATTTCCCTGTAGGAGCGAGGCTTGCCCGCGAAGGCAATTTCACTGACGACCGATGACTCAGCCCTGCTTCATCCCCAAACAATCAATGGAACGATCAACCATGGCTTTGGCTATCTCCAGCAGATGCCAAATGGAGAACACCATGGCCCGGTCCGCGCCTTTCAGGTGGTCACCACATTGATACGCCGTGACGGACGCGCAGCGCAGCAGATCCGCGACATAGAGTTGGGTGTCTTCGAAACTCACGTCGTCGCTGACGTTGTAGAACCGCAGCTCATCGGGTGCCGAAGGCTGTTCTCCGGTGAGGTAGAAATCGATGGCGCGATAAAGGGCGGAACGGTCTCTTGGCGGGTCGTCGGCGGGTTTATTTTTGGTGGAGGTTTCGGGAGGTGGATCGGGAACAGATCTTTTCATTGGTAAAACTCCGGTGATTAGTTGGAGCCAACCGATCTCGCGACTAAACGAATTAGGGGTGGCGGCTGCACGCAGGTTAGTCGACCGGACACCGGGAACCGGCGCACCCGAAGGTGCCCTACGCACAGCCACCATAGATTTCAGGCAAAGGAAATGCCTGAGAATGGGTGGCGCTATGCGTCCGGTCCGGGCGACTAAACCCGATCACTGATGAGCAGTGACGGACGGAGACTAGCCACGAGAATCCACCGGCGCAAGCGAGCTGAATGATCTAGGAAACGTCCTGCAAATGAAAGGGAACAGGCCTGTAGGCACGCTGATTTTCCTGTGGGAAATGTTCCCTCCATAGCGAGGGAAATTGCCTGTGCCGAGGACGCTTTTGTGGCGAGGGGGTTTACCCCCGTTGGGCTGCGCAGCAGCCCCTCAAGCCATTCAAAGAGGTGTGTCAGGCAAACCAAGTCGTCAGGTTTTGGGGCTGCTTCGCAGCCCAACGGGGATAAATCCCCTCGCCACAACAGCCCCTTCACCAACAAAAAGTGTTCGCAACAGGTCTAGCGCTTGTTTAGGCCCCGAGCCAACCGATCCCCGCCCAGTTGAATCACCGCCACCAACACCACCAGCAACACAATCACCGTCAACATGATCTGGCTATCAAACCGCTGATACCCGTACCGATACGCAATGTCCCCCAACCCGCCCGCGCCAATCGCCCCGGCCATGGCCGACGAGTTGATCATGGTCACCAGCGTAATCGTGAACCCCCCGACAATCCCCGGCAACGCTTCAGGCAACAGCACATGCCAGACGATGTGCCAGCGCCGGCAACCCATCGCCTGCGCGGCTTCGATCAAGCCGTGATCCACCTCGCGCAAGCTGACTTCCGCAATGCGCGCAAAGAACGGCGTGGCCGCGATCGTCAGCGGCACCACGGCGGCCCAGACGCCGTAAGTGGTGCCGACGATCAACCGGGTAAACGGAATCAGCGCCACCATCAGAATCAGAAACGGAATCGAGCGGAACAGGTTCACGAACGCGCCCAGTGCGCGGTTCAACGCCGGTGCTTCGTAGATGCCGCCCTTGGAACTGGTGACCAGAATCACCGCCAACGGAATGCCCGCCAGCAGCGCAATCAGCGACGACACACCGACCATCAAGAATGTGTCGATGAAGCCTTGCAGCAAGCGATCAAACCACATAACCCAGCACCTCCGCCTGTTGCGCCCAGTGGCCAGCGCGCTGACGCAATTCTTCAGCGCCAAGCGACGAACCTGTTACCGCCAGCAGCAATTGCCCCAGCGCATGACCCTGAATCCGTTCCACGCCACCTTGCAGCAAGCGCACGCGGCCACCGAGGGCGCTGAACAGCGCCGCCAGATCCGGTTCGTCCGTGGCGCTGCCGGTGAATTGCAAACGCAACACCACCGCGGCATCCGAGGACTGCGGTTGCGGGCGCAAGCGGCTTTGCAGTTCTTCCGGCAGAGCGTGTTGCAGCGGCGCGAGTAAGGTTTTGCTGACCTCATGCTGCGGGTTGCCGAACACTTCCCACACCGGCCCTTGCTCGACAATCTGCCCGTGTTCCAGCACCACGACCCGATCACAGATATTGCGAATCACCGCCATCTCGTGGGTGATCAGCACAATGGTCAAACCCAGGCGCTGATTGATCTCGCGCAGCAGGCCGAGAATCGATTGCGTGGTTTCCGGGTCCAGCGCCGAAGTGGCCTCGTCGCACAGCAGAATTTCCGGGTCGTGCACCAAGGCGCGGGCGATGCCGACGCGTTGTTTCTGCCCGCCGGACAGCTGCGCCGGATAGGCCTTGTGCTTGCCTTGCAGGCCTACCAGTTCCAACAGTTCGCGGACTTTCTGTTCGCGTTTGTCCTTGGGCACACTGGCGACTTTCAGCGGCAACTCGACGTTCTGCCACACCGTCTTGGCCGACATCAGATTGAAGTGCTGGAAGATCATGCCGATCCGTCGGCGCAGCGCCACCAGGCGGTCTTCATCGAACTCGCCGATGTCCACTTGATCGATCAGCACCCGGCCGGTGCTCGGTTGTTCGAGACGGTTGATGGTGCGGATCAGCGACGACTTGCCGGCGCCGCTGCGACCGATGATGCCGAACACCTCGCCGCGCTGGATCGCCAGGTCGATGCCGTGCAACGCCGCCACCGGGCCTTGCTGGCCGGTGTAGGTTTTGCCCAGGCCAATGAAGCGCACGTGAGCACGGTTAAGGGCCGGATGCAGTTCAGTGTGTATCGCGTTGTGGGGCTCTGGAATTTCCAGTCGCCGTTGAGTGGCGGCCGTCATCCTCAGCTTTCCCAGCCAGCTTGATAGAGCTTGCCGTGGGCTTTATCCAAGGCTGCACGAACGGCCGGCGAGTGCTGATAGATATCGACGAATTTGATCAGGCGCGGGTCGGTTTTGCTTTTCGGCTGGATCACGAACTGGATCACGTATTCCTTGTGATCGAGGCCGTCGAACAGCAGGGCCGAACCGGCATCGAAGGTCTTCGACAGACGGATGTAGGCCGGGTAGCCCTGGACCAGATCGGCGTCGTCATAGGCGCGCACCAGTTGCACGGCTTCGACCTGAAGGATTTTGATTTTCTTCGGGTTGGCGATGATGTCTTCTTCGGTGGCCTTGTAGCCGACACCCGGTTTGAGGGTGATCAGCCCGGCCTTGGCCAGCAGTTGCAGGCCACGACCGCTGTTGATCGGGTCGTTGGCAATCGCGACGCTGGCGCCTTGCGGCAACTCGTCGAAGCTTTTGTATTTCTTCGAGTAGAGGCCGACGTTGTTGATGATCCCCGGCGCGAACGGCACCAGGTCAAAACCGGCGGCGGCTTTGGCGTTTTCGAGGAACGGGACGTGCTGGAAGTAGTTCACATCAATGTCGCCGGCCGCGAGGCTGACGTTGGGGGCGATCCAGTCGCTGAACTCCACCAGGTCGACTTGCAGGCCTTGTTTTTTCGCTTCCTCGACGGCGGCTTCCAGCGGGATGGCGAAGGCGGCGGTGGTGCCGACCTTCAGCGGCGCGTCGGCAGCGAAGGTGATGGAGCTGAAGAGGCCGAGGGCCAGGGCCAGTGCTTTGACTGGGTGGGAGAGGTGGGTCTTTTTCATGATGGGTTTTCCAGTCAGTGCATAAATTTTGGGTGTTTGGGCGGGCCTCTTCGCGGGCAAGCCTCGCTCCTACAGGTATTGGTCGTTCACAAATGACCGGTACGCTCTGAACCTGTAGGAGCGAGGCTTGCCCGCGATGCTTTTAGCGGCGGAACGCGGATCCGGTATGTTGCTCAGGCAAATACGCTTCACCGTGAAACAGCTTTTCTCGCAAGCTGCCGTCGTCATAAGCCGTCTTGTACGACCCACGCCGCTGCAACTCTGGAATCACCAGTTCAATGAAATCCACATAGCTTTCCGGCGTGACAATCCGTGTCAGGTTGAAGCCATCCAGCCCGGTCTCGGCGATCCACGATTCCAGTTCATCCGCCACTTGTTCAGGCGAACCCACCACCGTGATGTAGCGGCCGCCGAGGGCGTGCTGCTCGAGCAATTTGCGCCGGGTCCAGTCGTTGTTTTGCAGGTTTTTGGTCGCTGACTGGATCGCGTTGCTCTTCACGTACTGGATCGGTTCGTCGATCTCGTATTCAGAGAAATCGGTCCCGGTCGACGCCGAAAAATGCGCGACACCGGCCTCGGCACTTGCATAGCTCAGGTACTCGGCATGCTTGGCCCAGGCCAGTTCTTCGGTGGCGCCGACAATCACGTTCAAGCCCATGAAAACCTTGATGTCTTCGGGATTACGCCCGGCTTCGATGGCGCTGGCGCGGACCTTGTCCACCTGAACCTTGGTCGACGGTTTGTTCTGCCCGCTGATAAATACACACTCAGCATGACGCCCGGCGAACAGCAAACCGCGATCGGAACTGCCGGCCTGAAACAGCACCGGCGTGCGCTGCGGCGACGGCTCGCAGAGGTGATAACCCTCGACCTGATAAAACTCGCCCTTGTGCTCGACCTTGTGCACTTTCGCAGGTAAGGCGTAGATCCGTTGCTGCGGGTCATTCAGCACCGCGCCGTTTTCCCAGCTGCCTTCCCAGAGTTTGTAGAGCACTTCGAGGTATTCGTCGGCCTGGTCGTAACGACGGTCGTGTTCCACCTGTTCGCTCAGGCCCATGGCTTTGGCGGCGCTGTCGAGGTAGCCGGTGACGATGTTCCAGCCGACCCGGCCGCGACTCAGGTGATCGAGCGTCGACATGCGGCGGGCGAACAGATACGGCGGCTCGTACGTCAGGTTGGCGGTGAGGCCGAAGCCGAGGTTTTTCGTCACCGCGGCCATGGCCGAAACCAGCAACAGCGGGTCGTTGACCGGCAGCTGGATCGACTCTTTCAGCGGCACGTCGACGGAGTTTTGGTAGACGTCGTACACGCCGACGATGTCAGCGATGAACAAGCCGTCGAACAACCCGCGTTCCAGCAACTGCGCCAGTTCGGTCCAGTATTCGATGGTTTTATATTGGGTGGAGGTGTCCCGTGGATGCGTCCACAGGCCATGGTTGATGTGCCCGATGCAGTTCATGTTGAACGCGTTGAGCAGGATCTTCTTTTTGGCGTCGGCCATCAGATGGTCCCTCGCAACGGAGGGTTTTCATCGTTGAGGTAGTAATTGCCGACGGCGTGATACTTCCAGCGCACCGGGTCATGCAGCGTATGCACCCGAGCGTTGCGCCAGTGGCGATCGAGACCGTGTTCGATCAGCGTCGCCTGGCTCCCGGCCAGTTCAAACAGCGTGCTGCCGGCGGCGAGGGAAATTTCGGTGCTGATGGCGCGGGCTTCGGCGACGGCAATCGAGGCGGCGGCGACGGTCTCGGCGTTGGAGTTGGCCTGGGCCTTGTCGAGGAATTCGCCGGAGCGTTCCAACAGTGCTTCAGCCGCGTGCAAACGGATGCTCAGGTGGCCGAAGCTCTTGATGGTCAGCGGGTCGTCAGTGGCTTTTTCATGGGTGGCGTCAATCCACGGCCGGGTTTTTGTGCGCACGAAGTGCAGCGCATCTTCGTAAGCAGCGCGGGCGATGCCGGTGTCGATGGCGGCGTGAAGAATCTGCGCCAACGGGCCGACTGGAGTCGGGCGCTCGAAGGCACTTTGAAACGGGATGACGTCTTCGGCGGCGACGTAGACGTCTTCGAACACCACCGAACCGCTGCCGGTAGTGCGCTGGCCGAAACCGCTCCAGTCGTCGATGACGGTCAGGCCTTTGCTGTTGTGGGGGACGAACGCCAGTTGCTGCACGCCGTTTTCATCCACGACCGAGGTCGGAATGCGTTGCGCGTAGATCGCGCCGGTTGCGTAGAACTTGCGACCGTTGATGCGGTAGCCGTTGCGCTCTCCATGCAAATCGGGGGTCAGGCTGGTGACGCGGTCGTGGGCGGTTTTGGTGCCCAGTTCCGCCAAGGCATTACCGAAGCGCTGGCCGGCGAGCACTTCGGCGTACAGGCGTTTTTTCTGCGCTTCGCTGCCGTTCACGCGCAGCACTTCGAGGGCGTAGAAATGGTTCTGCGGGATCTGTCCGAGTGAGCCGTCAGCCTGGGCAATCAACGCGATCACTTTGGCCAGGGTGACGTTGGAAACGCCAGCGCCGCCGTACTCTTTGGGCACGCTGATGCCCCACAGACCCGAGCGGGAAAACACTTCCAGCTCCGGGTGCGGCAGACGGCGTTCGCGGTCGCGCAGGGCGCTGTCGCGTTTGAAGTCTTCGGCCAGATCGGTCGCGACGATCAGGGCTTGCTCATCGCTGGTTATGACCGCGATGTGGTGAGAAAGAGTCATGTGTTTCTCCAGAGATCTGGTCAAAAGTGTTCTGGTCGTTAGATCCAGGAATGCCGTGCGGGCAGCGTGCCGTTGAGGTAATAAGCGCCAACAGCGTGGTATTTCCAGCGCACCGGGTCGTGCAGCGTGTGCACCCGGGCGTTGCGCCAATGACGGTCGAGGTTGAATTCGGCGAGGGTCGCGCGGCTGCCAGCCAGCTCGAAGAGCTTTTCGCTGGCGAGCAGCGAGATTTCGGTGGTCAGCACTTTGGCTTCGGCCACGGCAATCGAGGCGCGCGCGGCGGACTCGGCAGTGAGTGGCGCGGCGTTGACCTGGTCGAGTACTTGCCCGGCCTTGCGCAACAGCGCTTCGGCGGCATGCAGCTCGATTTTCAGTTTGCCGATGTCGGCGATTACGTAGAGGTCGTCGCTGGCCCGTTCGACCTTGGCGTCGATCCACGGCCGGGCGCGGGTTTTCACGAACTCGATGGCGTCGTCGATGGCGCCGCGAGCGATGCCGGCGTCGATGGCCGCTTGAATCAGCTGCGACACGGCGCCCTGGATGTTCGGGCTGTCGTTGATCTTCCAGTTGTCCACCACCAGCTCGGCGTCGACTCGCACGTTGTTGAGCAAAATGGTGCCGCTGGCGGTGGTGCGCTGACCGAAGCCCGACCAGTCATCAACGATGCGCAGGCCCGGTGTGCCACGGCGGACGAAGGCCAGCACTTGCTTGCCGTCGTCGTTCAGCGCTTTGACCGCGACCCAATGGGCGAACAGTGCGCCGGTGGAGTAAAACTTCTGCCCGCTAATGACAAAACCGTCACCGTCGGCGGTGATCCGGGCTTTGAGTTCAAGGGTGTTTTTGGTGCCGCGTTCTGGCCCGGCATTGCCGATGCGCCAGCCTTCGAGCACGCTTTTGAACAGCTGTTTTTTCTGCGCCTCGGTGGCGCTACCGAGTACCAGATTGAGGATGCCAAACTGGTTCTGCGGGATCTGTCCCAGTGCCGGGTCCGCTGCGGAAATGATCGCGAAGACTTCGGCGAGGGTGACGAACGAAACCTGCGGGCCACCGTACTCGCGCGGGATGGCAATGCTGCCTAATCCGCTACAGGTGAACTGTTCGATTTCCGACCACGGCAATTTGCGCTGCCGGTCACGTTTGGCTGCTTGCAGGCGGGCGACTTGCGCCAGCTCATGGGCGGCCTTGATGGCTTGTGCGTCGTTGCGCAAGACTTGCGCGGGCAACAACAACGGGGCGATGTCCAGATCACTCTGAACGATTGCATCTGCCAGACTGGACATCAGTGCCGCTCCTTGGCTGCACGCAATGCCCTGGCGATCTGCACTGGGGTGATTGTGTTCCGGACCATACCTACCTCACATCTCATGGAGTCGCCGCGATGAATGCGGCGAACGAAAATCAAGAATGTCCGGTGGTCCGGTGCATATACCCTAAGCGTGTATAAAAAATTAATAAACTAACTTTTAGGAATATACATAGAAGGGCACTGCTTTCCCCTGTAGGAGCGAGGCTTGCCCGCGAAGGCGTCAGTTCTGACGCACCGCGTTATCGTTCTTCGCGAGCAAGCTTCGCTCCTACAGTAGGACGCAGGGATCTCAGCGTTTGCGGGGTTCGGCGGCCATGAGCAGCTCTTTGGGCCGGGCCTTCAGGTAGGGATTGGCGCAACCGATCTTCAACCTGCGCGGCGGTGCCCAGCCGGAGTTGTTGCCCACTCGATCGAGGATGCAGTAAGTCACTTCCAGCCGAAGGTCTTCGCCGGCTTCGAGGATGATCGCCGGCGGCACCCAGACCTGAATCGGCTCGCCGATATCCCCAGCCTTGAGCTTCGGCAGGTCCATGCGCATGTCGCCCCAGCGCAGAGTGATTTCGTCGTCGACGGCCATGTTCAGGTAAGGCTCGATGGTCAACGGCACGCCGCGCTTGATCTGGTTCGGATTGACCCCCTGACGGCGAATGGTTTCGGGGATGCCTACCAGTGCCAGGTGTTCGTTTTCGTGACCGCACAGCGTCAGCGGCTGGCCGCCCGGGCAATCGAGCTTGATCTGTAACCGGGTGGCGAGCGACAGCGCCGGCCCTTGTCCGACCTGCATGACGCGGTAGTGAATGCAGGAGGCGCCATTGGCGATGAAGCTTTGCGGCACACGCAGGCTGACAACTTCGCCGACATCATCGGCCGTGAGGACGCGGGAGGCGACGTAGCAGTTGTCCCAGAACAGTTCGATCAGGTCGCCTTCGTCCATGCCGGGGTAGGGCGCCACGTCGATCAGCAGATGGGCCGCCGACGTGACATTGATGCCGGTCTTGTGAGATTGCGCCAGGGTAGGGGCCGCAAGTCCGGATGTATTCGAGATGCTTGTCATGGGTTTCTCCTTGAAGCCTTGCAGCGAAGTCCGTTTCTGAAAGATCAAAGGCGTGTATTGCCGAGCAACAAAGTTGATCACTATTTGCAAGTTTAAATAATGACTTGGAACGATGGCTGACGCCTGCTGGCGACTAGATAAGAGTGCGCTTGAATAGGTGTCAATAGAGCCGGCTAGTTAAGTAGTGTATTCAGTGTTATTCAGAAAAATCCTACGCTTTGAAGTTAATAAGCCGCATCGCTCTGTCGAATTTGGCCGCGTATTTATCGATTTTCATGGGTGGGTGGCGGCGACCCTGTGCTCGAAGATGGCGTTGGATTTGGCGAATTTTAGGCGAGGTAAATCTGTTGCAGGACATATATATGTACCGCACGTGGCTGCAGAGAATAATCCATTGTTCGAATGAACGATGAGAGAGTGTTGGAAGATTTTTGCAGCGGGGATAGTTGTCACTTCCATCCATGGAAGTTAACAAGTAATGAAGCGATATTAGTGGCTGGCGTTATTCAGGAACTTGCTGAGAAACTGCTTCGTGCGCTCTTCTTTCGGGTTGGCAAACAGCGCCTTGGCTTCGCCTTGCTCGACGATCACACCTTTGTCGAAAAACACCACACGGTTGGCCACGTCCCGGGCAAAGCCCATTTCGTGGGTGACGATGACCATGGTGCGCTTCTCTTCGGCCAGGCTGCGGATGGTCGCCAGCACTTCACCGACTAGCTCCGGATCGAGCGCCGAGGTAGGTTCATCGAACAGGATCACTTCCGGTTCCATCGCCAGTGCACGGGCAATCGCCACACGCTGTTGCTGACCACCGGAAAGGCGTCGCGGGTAGGCGTCTTCCTTGCCCGCCAGGCCAACCCTGGCCAAGAGTTTTTTACCCAGGGCAACGGCGTCGGCGTGCGGGATCTTCTTCACGATGATCGGGCCTTCGATGACGTTTTCCAGGGCGGTGCGATGGGGGAAAAGGTTGAAGCTCTGGAACACGAAGCCGACGTGCTGACGCAAGCGCCGCACCAGGCTCTGCTGCTGGTTCAACGGGCGGCTGCCATCGATCTCGATGTCGCCGACCTTGATCCGGCCGCTGGTGGGTTCTTCCAGAAAATTCAGGCATCGCAGGAAGGTGGTTTTACCCGAGCCGCTAGGCCCGATAATCGCCACTACCTCGCCTTCCTTCACTTCCAGATCGATGCCGTTAAGCACTACTTGACCCTTGAACTGCTTTGTCAGTTTTTCCACGACAATCATTGGGTCAGGACTCCTGATCGTGCCGATTGACCCGCTCTTCCAACTTGTTCTGCAGGTGCGAGAGCACCGTGGCCAGAATCCAGTAGATCAGCGCGGCGGCAAGGTACATGGTGAACACTTCGAAGGTGCGTGCTGTGATCAGCTGCGCCTGGCGGAACAGCTCCGGAACCTGGATGGTGGCGGCCAGCGCAGTGTCCTTGACCAGCGAAATGAAGCTGTTGCCCAGCGGCGGCAATGCGGTACGCATCGCTTGCGGGATGATGGCCCGGCGCAGGGTCTGCGCACGGGTCATGCCGATGCTGGCGGCAGCTTCCCACTGACCGCGCTCGATGGAGCTGATCGCGGAACGCAGGATTTCACAGGCGTAAGCGGCCATGTTCAGCGAGAAGCCGATCAGGGCCGCGGGCAGCGGATCGAGCTCCATGCCCAATTGCGGCAAGCCGTAATAGATTACGAACAGTTGCACCAGCAACGGCGTGCCGCGAAAGAACGACACGTAGATACGGGCGATCCAGCTCACCAGCTTGAAGCGCGACAGGCGCATCAGTGCCAGGCCGAAGCCCAGCATGAGGCCGAAGAACATCCCGCCCAGGCTCAAGATGACCGTGAAGTAGGCCCCCTTGAGCAGGAAGGGCAGGGAGTCCAGTGCGAGTTGGAAAGCTTCTTCCATTATTGAGTGACGTCAGCGCTGAAGTATTTTTCCGAAAGCTTTTTCAGCGTACCGTCGGCACGCAGCTTGTCGATGGCTTTGTTCACCGCAGCCAGCAACTCAGGCTCGCCTTTGCGCAGGGCAATACCGGCTTCCTGACGGGAGAACGCTTCGCCGGCGGCGACAGTGTCCTTGGCCTTCCTGGCGTATTCCAGTGCAGCGAGGCGGTCGATCAGAATGGCGTCGATGCGGCCGACGCGCAGATCCTGGAACTTGGTCGGATCATCGTCATAGGTCTTGATAATGGCTTTCGGCTGATTGTCCTTGAGCCATTGTTCGTAGTTGGTGCCCAAGCCTACACCGACTTTCTTGCCGTCCAGATCGGCGGCGGTCTTGATGGTGTCTTTGTTCTTGGTCAGAACCAGCGCCTGAATCCCGGAAACAGTGTACGGCTCGGAGAAGTCATACTTCTTCTTGCGTTCTTCGGAGATGGTGACCTGGTTGATCACCGCGTCCAGACGTTTGGATTCCAGCGCCGCGAGGATGCCGTCCCATTTGGTCGGTTGCAGTTTGACCTTCACACCCAGCTCTTTGGCCAGGGCTTCGGAGAACTCGACTTCGAAACCGGCCAGTTTGCCGTCGGCATCGACGAAGCTGAACGGTGGGTAAGTGCCTTCCAGACCGACGTTGATCACGCCCGCGTCTTTGATTTTTTGCAGCTGCTCACCAGCAACCGCTTGCCCCAGCAGACCGGCGCTCAGTGCCAGGCCCAGCGAACCGACCAGCAGATTTCGACGTAGTGCGGAAAAATTCATGACAAGCCCCTGTGTTTTCTTATGAAGACGCTTTTTAGGAATGTTGGCAAAATCGGGATTTGGACGACTGCAATATCCTGCCCTAAAGCAGCGTATGCGTCTCGCTGCAAATTCGCCTGCGGCGTGACTATATGATGGCGCCTTTAGATAGGAATATAATAAATATTCAGTTTGTTATTCTTTATTTGCATATTAGATTCACGCGATCTCGTGTTCGAGATCGTTCCCACGCTCTGCGCTCATCGCTCTCCATTTTTCCGAGTTTCCAAAATACTTGAAAACAGAGTTATGTAGAACGATGAGCGCAGAGCGTGGGAACGATCGCTGATCACTACAGGAATTCTTTGTAGGCAAACAACGCCGGCGCCCCACCGGTGTGCAGGAAGATGATCGGGCCGTCATTGAAGCGCTGACGACCGATGCCGTCGAGCAACCCGGCCATGGCCTTGCCGGTGTACACCGGATCCAGCAACAAACCTTCCTGACCCGCCAGCAGCTTCACCGCCGCGAGCGTCCCGGCATTCGGCTCGCCGTAGCGTGGACCGAAATACTCGTCCCACAGTTCGATCTTGAAACTCGCCGGCAGGCTCACGCCCAGCAACTCGGCCGTGCGCTCGGCCAGGCCCTGGACTTTCGGGCGCTGATCTTCATCGCTACGGGAAACCGTGACACCAATCACTGGCAAATCCGGCAGTACTTCACTCAGTGCCAGCGCCAGACCACTGTGGGTGCCGGCACTGCCCGAGGCCAGAACCACGGCGGCAAATTCCAGGCCGGTGTCCTTGATCTGTTCGGCCAGTTCCAAACCGGCGCGCACATAACCCAAGGCGCCCAGTGCGTTGGAGCCACCAATTGGCACCAGGTACGGTTTCTTGCCGTTGTTGCGTAGACGATCGGCCAAGGCTTGCAGTTGCTCGTCGGCGTTGTCGAGGTTTTCCACCAGCTCGACCTTGGCATCGAACAGGTCGAGCAACAGCCGATTGCCGTTGCCGAGATAGTTGGGGTCGTCGGTGCCCAGCGGGTTTTCCAGCAGCGCTATGCAACCCAGGCCAAGTTTGGCTGCAATGGCGGCGGTCTGACGCACGTGGTTGGACTGAAGCGCGCCAGCGGTGATCAACGTGTCGGCGCCCTGTGCCAAGGCATCGGCCGCCAGGTATTCGAGTTTGCGCAGCTTGTTGCCGCCCATGGCCAGCGGTGTCAGGTCATCGCGTTTGACGTACACATCGCGGCCGAGCCAGGTCGACAGGCGTTCGAGTTTTTCAAGTGCGGTAGGGTGGCCGAGAAGGTCGAGGCGGTTAAAGCGGGCAAGCTGTTGTTTGATCATGGGTCCGTACTGGCCAAGGGAGATGTCAGGACTATAGGCACGCCTATATACGTGGGCAACCGCCAATCGCTTATATCCGAAAGTGAAGAACACAGCACAATTGGTTCTTAATTCGGCTTCAAGACCTTGCCGTAAAGTAATCGCCGTCAGCGTGGCCAGGCAGTCCGGCCGCCCGCCCGTGAGGAGTTTTTACCGTGAGCGAACGTTCAAGCCATTGGCAATTGCAGACCATCGTCAGCCAACTGCGTACAGCGCGCGACCAGTGGCGCGCACAAAACGGCCGTGCCAGCGGCGAGCAGGGCGGTCGCGAGTTGCCTTCGCGGGCAGCCATGGCGGAGATTCTTGAAGCGCTGTGCGGTGCCCTGTTCCCGATGCGTCTGGGACCGGTGGATTTGCGTGAGGAGAGTGAAGACTTCTACGTCGGCCACACGCTGGACGTCGCCTTGAATGCGTTGCTGGCGCAGGCGCGACTCGAACTGCGTTACGCCGCTCGCCACAGTGCCGAGGCCGACACCGAAGTCGAGGCCAAGACCATTTCGATCATTCAGGACTTCGCCCTCGCATTGCCGGGGCTGCGCAGCTTGCTGGACACCGATGTGCTGGCGGCCTATCACGGCGACCCGGCGGCCCGTAGCGTCGATGAAGTGTTGCTCTGCTATCCGGGCATTCTGGCGGTGATCCACCATCGTCTGGCACACCATTTGTACCGCGCGGGGCTGCCGCTGCTGGCACGGATCAGCGCGGAAATCGCCCACTCGGCCACCGGTATCGACATTCATCCAGGCGCGCAGATCGGTCGCAGCTTCTTCATTGATCACGGGACCGGTGTGGTGATCGGCGAGACGGCGATCATTGGTGAACGCGTGCGGATTTATCAGGCCGTGACGCTGGGCGCCAAGCGCTTCCCGTCGGATGAGGACGGCCAGTTGCAGAAGGGCCATCCACGGCATCCGATTGTTGAGGATGATGTGGTGATCTATGCCGGCGCGACGATTTTGGGGCGGATCACCATCGGCAAGGGATCGACCATTGGCGGCAACGTCTGGCTGACCCGCAGCGTGCCGGCCGGGTGCAACCTGACGCAGGCGAATTTGCAGCATGATGATGGGACGCAGAAGTAAGCCCTGAAATCTCGGCTGATTGACCCGGCCTCTTCGCGGGCAAGCCTCGCTCCTACAGGGTCTGTGTCGAACGACAATTTTGTGAACGACACAAAACCTGTAGGAGCGAGGCTTGCCCGCGAATGGTTTTAAGCCGAACCCAAATACTGGCATTTAGATAATTTCCCTCTGAACGAATCCTCCAAATCCCCCGTCATACCCATCCTTGAGCTAGCGTAGGAAAGTGACCGCCGAGCCCTGCGATTAGTCCTTAGCACCCTATTCATGTTTAACTTGAACGCTCATTCAAGTTAAACCGCCGGTTTGCTGCCCGTTCACAACAGGAGGCTTGCCTTGCCGAGTCCGTTATTGATTGACCTGTTTCACCCTTTCGAGGTGCACCTTTCATGAGTGCATCGTCCCTCCCTCCAAGCGGCCAGGTCCGCATGAATCCGCCGGTGTTTTACTTCTCGGCGACGTTTATTTTGCTGTTCGGCATCGTCGTCATCGCCATGCCTGAACAGGCCGGTGCCTGGCTGCTGGAAGCGCAAAACTGGGCGGCCAACACGGTCGGCTGGTATTACATGCTCGCGATGACCTTGTACCTGGTCTTCGTGGTGGTCACCGCCTTGTCCGGCTACGGCAAGATCAAGCTCGGTGCCGACCACGACGAGCCCGAATTCAGTTACCTGTCCTGGGCCGGCATGCTGTTCGCCGCCGGGATCAGCATCACGCTGTTCTTCTTTTGCGTGTCCGAACCGCTGACCCACTTGGCGCAACCGCCTCAAGGCGAAGCCGGCACGGCAGATGCGGCGCGTCAGGCGATGCAGATTCTGTTTCTGCACTGGGGCCTGCACGGCTGGGGGGTGTTCGCTTTCGTCGGCATGGCCCTGGCCTATTTCGCCTACCGTCACAACCTGCCGCTGGCCTTGCGCTCGGCGCTCTATCCGCTGATTGGCAAGCGCATCAACGGCCCGATCGGTTACGCGGTGGACGGCTTTGGCATCATCGCCACGGTGTTCGGCCTCGGCGCCGACATGGGCTTTGGCGTGTTGCACCTCAACTCGGGTCTGGACTACCTGTTCGGCATCGCTCACACGCAGTGGATTCAGGTCGGGCTGATCACGCTGATGATGGGCGCGGCGATCCTCGTGGCGGTGTCCGGCGTCGACAAGGGCGTGCGCGTGATGTCCGACATCAACATGCTGCTGGCCTGTGCGCTGCTGCTGTTTGTGTTGTTTGCCGGGCCCACGCAGCACTTGCTCAACACCTTGATCCAGAACATCGGCGACTACCTCGGCGCCTTGCCGATGAAGAGTTTCGACCTGTACGCCTACGACAAACCCAGCGACTGGCTGGGCGGCTGGACCGTGTTTTATTGGGCCTGGTGGATTGCATGGTCGCCGTTCGTGGGCCTGTTCATCGCACGGATTTCCCGTGGCCGGACCATCCGCGAATTCGTCTTCGGCGTGCTGTTGATTCCGCTCGGCTTCACCCTGGCGTGGATGTCGATCTTCGGCAACAGCGCCATCGACCAGGTGCTCAACCACGGCATGAGCGCGCTCGGCATGTCGGCCATCGACAACCCGTCGATGACCCTCTACCTGCTGCTGGAAACCTATCCGTGGAGCAAAACGGTCATCGCGGTGACGGTGTTCATCAGCTTCGTGTTCTTCGTCACATCGGCCGACTCCGGCACCGTGGTGCTGTCGACGCTGTCCGCCAAGGGCGGTAATCCGGATGAAGACGGGCCGAAATGGCTGCGAGTGTTCTGGGGTGCGATGACGGCGCTGGTGACCAGTGCGCTGCTGTTCTCCGGCAGCATTGATGCGCTGAAATCAGCGGTGGTGCTGACCTCGTTGCCGTTCTCGCTGATCTTGCTGCTGATGATGTGGGGGCTGCACAAGGCGTTCTATCTGGAGTCGCAGAAGCAGATCGCGCAGCTGCATTCCCTGGCGCCGGTGTCCGGCTCGCGGCGTGGCGGCTGGCGTCAACGCTTGACCCAGGCCGTGCATTTCCCGTCTCGCGATGAGGTTTATCGCTTCCTCGATACGACGGTGCGCCCGGCGATTGAAGAAGTCTCGGCGGTGTTCGTCGAAAAGGGTTTGAACGTGGTCACTCAGCCGGATCCGGCCAACGACAACGTCAGCCTGGAAATCGGTCACGGCGAGGAGCATCCGTTTATCTATCAGGTGCAGATGCGTGGCTACTTCACGCCATCGTTTGCCCGTGGCGGCATGGGTTCCAAGGAACTCAACAACCGTCGTTACTACCGGGCAGAAGTGCATTTGAGCGAGGGCAGTCAGGACTACGATCTGGTGGGTTACACCAAGGAGCAGATCATCAACGACATCCTTGATCAGTACGAACGGCATTTGCAGTTTTTGCATTTAGTGCGTTGATCGAGAACCGGTGGCGCCGGGCCCTTTTCAGGTCTCGGCGCTCAACACCATGAACAGCACCATCGCCGCCACCGGCACGCCGAATACGGCGCTGCCGACTACCAGCTCCGTGCTAAAGGGCTGGCCAGCACTGACCATGCCGACTGCACCGTTGATCAACGTCAGCGCGAACCACAGCATGACAAAGCTGTAGGTCAGGGTCTGGCGGCTGAAACCGATTTTCTCGCCGATAAACAGCATCAGCGCCAGCAGGATCAGGCCGAAGGTGATGATGATGGTGGTGTGCATGGTGTGTTCCGCCCTTCAGGTGTGTGTGGCCTTTGAGTCGGCACTGCGGTGTCAGTGTGAGCTTAGTTAAAACAGCCCGCCATTGACCAGAGCATGGGAACGATCATCTATGAAACGTTTCAGCATTTTCTCGAGTCAGAGGTTTATCGGCGTTTGTCTGGGCGTATGCTGGGCAACTTGCGAAGCAGTCGATACCACATTCAAAACAGACAAGAGAGGATTCGATGACCTACACCGCTGCCGAAAACCGCTATGACTCCATCCCTTACCGCCGCGTGGGGCGAAGCGGGCTGGTGCTGCCGGCACTGTCTCTGGGCCTGTGGCACAACTTTGGCGACAGCACGCCGATCGACACCCAGCGTTCATTGCTGCGCACCGCGTTTGATCTGGGCATCAATCATTTCGACCTGGCCAACAACTACGGCCCTCCGTACGGTAGCGCCGAGATCAATTTCGGTCGTTTGCTGCGCGAAGACTTCAAGCAGCATCGCGACGAGCTGATTATCTCGAGCAAGGCCGGTTGGGACATGTGGGCCGGCCCTTATGGACAGGGCGGCGGTTCGCGCAAATACGTGCTGGCCAGCCTTGATCAAAGCCTGCAACGCCTGGGTCTGGACTACGTGGACATCTTCTACTCCCATCGCTTCGACCCGGACACGCCGCTGGAAGAAACCGCCAGCGCACTGGCCACCGCCGTGCAACAGGGCAAGGCGCTGTACATCGGCATCTCGTCCTACTCGGGGGTTAAAACCCGTGAAATGGCTGCGTTGTTGAAAGAGTGGAAAGTCCCGTTGCTGATTCACCAACCGGCTTACAACCTGCTCAATCGTTGGGTGGAAAAAGACCTGCTCGATACGACGGACGAACTCGGTACGGGTGTGATTGCGTTCACGCCGCTGGCTCAGGGTTTGTTGACTGACAAGTACCTCAACGGTGTGCCGGCGGATGCGCGGGTCAATCGTCCGGGCGGTGGTTCGTTGCAGACATCGCACCTGTCCGAAGCCAACATCGCTCATGTGCGTGCGCTGAATGAGATCGCCAAGCGTCGCGGTCAGAGTCTGGCGCAGCTGGCATTGGCCTGGACGTTGCGCGATCCGCGGGTGACTTCGGCATTGATCGGTGCGAGCCGTCCGGAGCAGATTGTCGAGAACGTCGGGGCGTTGAAGAATTTGAGCTTTAGCGCTGAAGAGCTGGCGGAGATTGACCGGTTTGCTCAGGAGGGTGGGATTAATCTTTGGGAGAAGCCTTCGGCGGCGGAGTAAGTGTTCGGCACCGGATAATCTGGCGCCTGCTTTGACCTCATCGCGGGCAAGCCCGCTCCCACAGGTTTATCGGTTGGCCACAGAATGTTGGTTCAACACATAACCAGTGTGGGAGCGGGCTTGCCCGCGAAGGCGCCATCAAAGTCAGTACAAGTATTGGATGATCACCGGAAAAACGGCACGTCCCCCAACACTGTCGCCCGCTGCATCACCCGCCGCGCCGGCCGGTAATCATCCACGGCGTAATGCTGTGTCACGCGGTTATCCCAAAACGCCACGTCGTCCTTCTGCCAACGCCAGCGAATCGTAAATTCCGGTCGTGTCGCGTGAGCAAACAACAGCTTCAGAATCACCTCGCTCTCAGTCTCCGACAGCTCATTGATCTTCGACGTGAAGCCTTCATTGACGAACAATGAGCGGCGCCCGCTCACGGGGTGTGTGCGGATCACCGGGTGTGACAACGGCGGATTCTTCCTGCGCGCCTCTTCCCACTGGGCCAACGCTTCAGGCGTGTTGCCATAACGTTCCAGCGGAAACGAGCGGGTGAAGTCGTGGGTAGCCGTCAACCCTTCGAGCAAGGTTTTCATCGGCGTGGACAACGCTTCATACGCCGCGATGCCGCTGGCCCACAGTGTGTCGCCACCGAACTCCGGCAGCAGCTTGGCGCTGAGTACTGCGCCCATGGCCGGGGTCGGCAGGAAGGTCACGTCGGTGTGCCAGATGGCGTTGTCGCGCACGTCGGTGACGGCGGTGTCGAGGATCAGCACTTCGGGCTGTTCCGGCACATTCGGGTAGATCGGGTGAATATGCAGGTCGCCGAAATTGGCGGCGAATCGCGCTTGTTGCTGTGGCTCGATTGGCTGCTCGCGGAAGAACAGCACCTGATACTTGAGCAATGCCTGCTCGATGGCGTCGCGATGTTCCAGGTTCAGCGGCTGGCTGATGTCGACGCCGCTGATTTGCGCGCCGAGGGCCGAGCTAAGGGGGACGATTGTCAGGATGCTCATGGTCTTTCTCTTCAATCCGGGGCGCCGACTGTGGGAGCGGGCTTGCTCGCGAAAGCGGTGTATCAGTCACATGGATATCGACTGACAGATTGCATTCGCGAGCAAGTCGAATCGTCGCACCGCCGCTCCCACATTAAAAATGTTTAGTGAGCCTGGCCATGCCACGGCACCAATTTACGTTGCAGGGCGCGCAAGCCCATCTCCATGGCGAAGGCGATCAACGCGATCACCAGAATCCCCAGCACCACCACATCGGTGACCAGGAACTGCGCGGCCGACTGCACCATGAAGCCCAGCCCGCTGGTGGCGGCGATCAATTCGGCGGCGACCAGCGTCGACCAACCCACACCCAAGCCAATGCGCACACCGGTCAAAATGTCCGGCAAGGCGCTGGGCAGAATCACGTGGCGAATCAACTGCGCCCGGGTTGCACCTAACGATTGCGCCGCGCGCAATTTGGCCGGGTCGACCGTGCGCACACCGGTGGCGGTAGCGATGGCAATCGGGGCGAAGATCGCGAGGTAGATCAGCAAAACTTTCGACAGCTCACCGATGCCGCACCAAATCACGATCAGCGGCAGATAAGCCAATGGAGGGATAGGGCGGTAAAACTCGATCAGCGGATCGAGAATGCCGCGAGCGATGCGGTTGTGGCCGATGGCGATGCCGACCGGCACGGCGGTCAGCACCGCGAAACCCAGACCCAAACCGATTCGGCTGAGACTCGCGCCCAAGTGCTGCCACAAGGTCGAATCCATGTAGCCGGTGGTCGCCAGCAGCCAGCCTTTTTGCAGCACGGCGGAGGGTGGTGGCAGGAACAGCGGTTCGATCATCCCCGTGGCGGTGACGGCCCACCAAACGACCACGAGCGCGACCAACGTCAGCACGCTGATCCACCGAGTGCTGAGGCTGCGACGTACCGGAATGACCACCGATTGGCCGTTGGTTTTTACCGTCGCGGCCGGAATTTCATAGCTGCTCATGCGCGCTCCTGCCGCTGGGCGGTGCTGCGTTGGGAGAACACTTTCGCGAGCACGTGTTCGCGGGTTTCGATGAAGCGCGGGTCGGACTTGATCGAGCGAGCCGACTCGCCGGCTGCGTAACGCTGGCCGAAATCCAGGCTCAGGCGCTCGACGATTTGCCCTGGGTTCGGCGCCAGCAGAATCAAATCCGTGGCGAGGAACACCGCTTCTTCAATGTCATGGGTAATCAGAAATACCGGCTTGGCGGTGCGCTGCCAGACTTGCAGCAGCAGCTCCTGCATTTGTTCGCGGGTAAAGGCATCGAGGGCGCCGAAAGGTTCGTCCATCAGCAGAACGCGAGGGTCGGCGGCGAGGGCCCGGGCCAGGCCGACACGCTGCTTCTGGCCGCCCGAGAGCTGCCAGATTCGGCGACTTTCGAAACCGGAAAGGTCCACCAGGGCGAGCATTTCCCGCGCGCGGATTTCGCGTTTGTCCCGGGAAATGCCGGCCAGTTCCAGACCGAAACCGACATTGGCCAACACGTCCTGCCAAGGCAGCAGCGCATCGTCCTGGAACACCACGCCGCGTTCGGCGCTCGGGCCTTTGACCGGCACGCCATCGAGGGTGATCCGCCCGGCGCTAGGCTCGACGAAACCGGCAATCAGGTTCAACAGCGAGGTCTTGCCGCTGCCGGACGGGCCGAGGGCGACCAGCAATTGCTGGGGCCCAAGGCTCAGAGAAATATCCGCCAGCACAGGTTCCGCTGCACCGGGGTACTGTGCGCTGATGCGCTCCAGTTGTAGCAAAGCCATCGCAGTTAACTCCCGGTCAGTTGGTGATGTACTTGGCGCTGACGTAGGGGGCGTAATCCGGCAGCACGGCCTCGACCTTGCCTTGTTCCTTGAGGAACGCGGCGGTGTCGGTGATGGCCTTGGTGGTCGGCGCGCCGAGGGTGATCATCTGATCAGCTGCCAGCGGGTAGACGTTGCCTTGCAGCAACAACGGAATGTCGCTGGCCTTGGCGCCGGAGAGTTTCACCAGCTTGTCGACGTTGCTTTGGTTGGCGAGCCAGGCCTTTGGGTCTTTGCGGTAGTCGGCGTAGGCATCCAGGGTCACTTTAGCGAACGCGGTCACGATCTCCGGGTGCTTCTCGGCGAAGTCTTTACGCACGATCCAGGCATCGAAGGTCGGCGCGCCGAACTTGGCCAGTTCGCCGGAGGTGATCAGTACTTTGCCGTTTTCCTTGGCCACACCGAGCGCTGGGTCCCAGACGTAAGTGGCGTCGATGTCACCGCGTTTCCAGGCGGCGACGATCGCCGGTGGTGCGAGGTTGAGGACGGTGACTTTCGACGGGTCGATGTTCCAGTGCTTCAGGGCGGCCAGCAGGCTGTAGTGGCCGGTGGAAACGAACGGCACGGCGATTTTCTTGCCGATCAGGTCCTGCGGGGTCTTGATCCCGGAACCGTCGCGGGCGACCAGGGCTTCAGCGGCACCGATCTGCGTGGCGATGAGGAAGGTTTCAACCGGGACTTTGCGGGTGATCGCTGCTGTCAGAGGGCTGGAGCCGAGGTAGCCGATCTGCACGTCGCCGGAAGCGATGGCCGCGATGATGTCGGCGCCATTGTCGAATTTGCGCCAGTCGATCTTGGCGTTGGTGGCTTTTTCGTAGGCGCCGTCAGCCTGGGCGACTTTCGCCGGGTCAACGGTGGTCTGGTAGGCGACGGTCACGTCGGCCGCCTGGGCCAGGAAACTCGCCGCAGCCAGAGACGCGGCCGCCAGGAGGCGAAGAGGGAAATTCAGTTTCATTGGGAAGCTCCTTGTCAGGCGACCGAGAGTCGGCGTGAAAGGAGACTAAATGATCTAAGAATCCGAAAATAAATAACTTTTTCGAATGAGCTTATGAGCGGAAAATTCTAAGCAGGGGCTTTTGTGGCGAGGGGGCTTGCCCCCGTTCGGCTGCGAAGCAGTCGTAATTTGATCAACTCGGTTTATCGGAAAAATGCAGGGGACTGCTGCGCAGTCCAGCGGGGGCAAGCCCCCTCGCCACAGGGGACTTGTACTGGCAGGTTAGTTGCTGATCGCCAGAATGCTCGCCTGGTACGACCCGACAAACACATCGAAATCGCCGACTTCGTTCTGCTCCAGCTCCACTTGCTCAGCCAGCGAGGAACGCGCGCGTGCTTCAAACTTCGCCTGATCTTCGCCGCTCAACGGCTCACTGCGGAAAAACTCCGCATGCGCCTGGCTCTGACGCAGGGAGAACTGGGCAAAGCTCTCCTTGTGCGCGGCCATCGCTGCCAGCACTTGGGCCGACGGCGTCAGGGACGGGTCCTTGACCTTGGCCAGCTGCGCATCCAATGCCTTGCTGTGGGCATCGCCGCCGTGGCTTTGATCAAGCAGCGCCGCGAGGGGAGCTATTTTTTCCAGCAACTCGGCGGCCCATTCCTTCAGGTCGACCGGTTGACCGTCGCGCTGCAATTGCAGGCCCGGACGACGACCTTCCTTGACCACACTGAGGAAGTTTGAGGTCGCATTGCTGCACGAGGTATTGGTCAGCAGCGGGCTGTCGTTCAGCGCGCAATACAGGATGAACGCGTCGAGGAAGCGCGACTCCGGCAGGTCGATGCCCATCGGCAGGAACGGGTTGATGTCTAGGCAACGCACTTCGACGTACTGAATGCCGCGGGCCACCAGCGCCTGGATCGGCCGCTCACCGGTGTAAGTCACGCGTTTTGGACGGATGTTGGAGTAGTACTCGTTTTCGATTTGCAGGATGTTGGTGTTGAGCTGAACCCACTCACCGTCCTGATGCGTGCCGATTTCGACGTACGGCGCATACGGCGTGGCAACCGCTTTGCGCAGGCTGTCGGTGTAACTGGCCAGATCGTTGTAGCACGGCGTTAAACCGGCCTGGGCGTTGCTTTGGTAACCCAGATCGCTCATGCGCAGGCTGGTGGCGTACGGCAAGTACAGGGTGTCTGGGTCCAGTTGTTCCAACTGGTGCGAACGACCGCGCAGGAAACCGGCGTCCAGCGCAGGGGAGGCGCCGAACAGGTACATCAGCAGCCAACTGTAGCGACGGAAGTTGCGGATCAGGGCGATGTAGGCTGACGACTGATAGTCACGGTCGGTGCCGACAAAGTCTTCAGCGGCTTTGAGCAGCGGCCAGAGCTTTTCCGGCAGGGAAAAGTTGTAGTGAATCCCGGCGATGCACTGCATGGTCTTGCCGTACCGCAGGGCCAGGCCCTTGCGGTAGACGTACTTGAGCTGACCAATGTTGGACGTGCCGTAATAGGCAATCGGAATGTCTTCCTCGGCCGGCAACGGGCACGGCATCGATGGACTCCACAGGTACTCGTTGCCGAGCTTGCTGTAGGCAAAACGGTGAATGCTGTCGAGGCTCGCCAGGGTGTCTGCCGGGTCGGGCAGGGCCGGGGGGATGAACTCCAGCAGCGATTCGGAATAGTCGGTGGTGATTTGTTCGTTGGTCAGCGCGGAACCCAATTCTTCCGGGTGCGGCGTTTGCGCCAGGCGACCTTCGCCGGTCACGCGCAGGCATTCACGTTCGATGCCGTGAAGGCACTGTTCGAGCAGAGAGAGGTTAGCGCGCTCGCCGAGCAGAGCCAGGCGGCGGTTGAGAAGTTCGCTCAAGTTGGATTCCTTCACGCGTCAGTCGCCCCAATATGGGGGTGGGCAAGACGGTCTACAAGGGTGAAGTTGAAACTGGCGTTTTCGCCTGGTTTTGGATCGCACACGGCGGCTGGCAGCCAGCCAATGATTGATCGCCGCAATCCCCTGTGGGAGCGGGCTTGCTCGCGAAAGCGGTGGGTCAGGCAACATTAAAGTCATCTGACCCACCGCATTCGCGAGCAAGCCCGCTCCCACAGGGAACTCCGGCGCTGCGGTTACAGCGCCGAAATTAACTCAAATTGATGAGCACTAGCTACAGGACAGCGAACGTGCCTTGTGCTTTTGCGACCAGTTTGTCGCCCTGCATCACGTCAGCTTCGACCACCAGCGTGCGCCGGCCCGGGTGAATGACCCGCGCCGTGCACATCACTTCGCCGCCTTCAACGGCGCGAATGTAGTTGATCTTGCACTCGATGGTCGCACTCTGCTGGTCAAAGCCGTGGGTGCTGGAACAGGCCAGCCCCATGGCAATGTCCACCAGACTGAACAAGGCCCCGCCGTGCAGCTTGCCGCCGCGATTGCGCAGCTCTGGCGCAAGCCCGAGGGCGACTTGCGCCACCCCGGTCTCCAGACTGTGCAAACGACACCCCAGCAACTTGAAAAAAGCGCTTTCGGTCAGCCCGGCAGGGAATTTCATCAGTGTTTCTTCAGCTGCTTGGCGTTGGCGAACAGCGAAGCCATGGCGTTGTTGGCCGGAGCCGCCGCCGGGGTTTCTTTACGCGGTGCAGTGTTCTGGGATTGGCGGGAAGACGAGCCGGGGCGTGCGCCACGGGCACCGTCAATTTTCTCGCCCGGGGTGTCGCTCATGCGCATCGACAGGCCAACGCGTTTGCGCGGAATGTCGATTTCCATGACTTTCACTTTCACCACGTCACCGGCCTTCACCGCTTCGCGCGGATCCTTGATGAACTTCTCCGAAAGCGCAGAGATGTGCACCAAACCGTCTTGATGCACGCCGATGTCGACGAACGCGCCAAAGTTGGTCACGTTGGTCACCACGCCTTCGAGGATCATGCCCAGTTGCAGGTCCTTGAGCTCTTCGACGCCTTCCTGGAACTCGGCGGTCTTGAACTCCGGACGCGGGTCGCGGCCAGGTTTTTCCAGCTCTTGCAGGATGTCGGTGACCGTTGGCAGACCGAACGTTTCGTCGGTGTACTTCTTCGGGTCGAGACGCTTGAGGAAGCTCGCATCGCCGATCAGCGAGCGAATGTCGCGGTCGGTTTCAGCGGCGATGCGCTGTACCAGCGGATAGGCTTCCGGGTGAACCGCCGACGAATCCAGCGGGTTGTCGCCGTTCATGACGCGCAGGAAACCGGCCGCCTGTTCGAAGGTTTTTTCGCCCAGACGCGCGACTTTCTTCAGTGCCGCGCGGGTTTTGAACGCGCCGTGCTCGTCGCGGTGGCTGACGATGTTCTGCGCCAGGGTCGCGTTGAGGCCGGAGATGCGGGCCAGCAGCGCCACGGAAGCGGTGTTGACGTCGACGCCCACGGCGTTCACGCAGTCTTCGACCACAGCGTCCAGGCCGCGCGCCAGTTTCAGCTGTGACACGTCGTGCTGGTACTGGCCGACACCGATGGATTTCGGATCGATCTTCACCAGCTCGGCCAATGGATCCTGCAGGCGGCGGGCAATCGACACCGCGCCACGGATCGACACGTCGAGGTCCGGGAATTCCTTGGAAGCCAGTTCCGATGCCGAGTAAACCGATGCACCAGCCTCGGAAACCATGACCTTGGTCATCTTCATCGCTGGGTATTTTTTGATCAGCTCAGCGGCGAGCTTGTCGGTTTCACGGCTGGCGGTGCCGTTGCCGATGGCGATCAGGTCCACCGCATGCTTGGCGCACAGGGCGGCGAGCACGGCGAGGGTCTGATCCCACTTGTTGTGCGGTACGTGCGGGTAAACCGTGGCGTGATCCAGCAGCTTGCCGGTGGAATCGACCACGGCGACCTTGCAACCGGTGCGCAGGCCCGGGTCGAGACCCAGCGTGGCGCGCGGGCCGGCCGGGGCCGACAGCAGCAAGTCGTGCAGGTTGTGGGCGAACACGTTGATCGCTTCGGTTTCCGCGCCATCGCGCAGTTCGCCTAGCAAATCGGTTTCCAAGTGGGTGTAGAGCTTGACCTTCCAGGTCCAGCGCACCACTTCGCCCAGCCATTTGTCGGCGGCGCGGTTCTGGTTCTGGATGCCGAATTGCTGGCCGATCATGCCTTCGCACGGGTGCATCGTGCCCGGCAGCTCGTCGCCGACTTTCAGCGCGGAACTCAGAATGCCTTCGTTGCGTCCGCGGAAAATGGCGAGCGCACGGTGCGACGGCATGCTTTTCAGCGGTTCGTCGTGTTCGAAGTAGTCGCGGAATTTGGCGCCTTCCTCTTCCTTGCCGGCGATGACGCGGGCACTGAGGGTCGCTTCCTGCTTGAGGTAGCTGCGCAGTTTGTCCAGCAAACCGGCGTCTTCGGCGAAGCGTTCCATCAGGATGTATTTGGCGCCTTCGAGGGCGGCCTTCACATCTGCCACGCCTTTTTCAGCGTTTATGAAGCGCGCGGCTTCAGCGTCCGGCGTCAGGCTCGGGTCGTTGAACAGGCCGTCGGCCAGCTCGCCGAGGCCGGCTTCCAGGGCGATCTGGCCCTTGGTGCGGCGCTTCTGCTTGTACGGCAGGTACAAGTCTTCGAGGCGGGTCTTGGTGTCGGCGAGTTTGATGTCGCGTTCGAGTTGCGGGGTCAGCTTGCCTTGCTCTTCGATGCTGGCAAGGATGCTGATGCGCCGTTCGTCGAGTTCTCGCAGGTAGCGCAGACGTTCTTCCAGATGACGCAACTGAATGTCATCGAGGCTGCCGGTCACTTCTTTCCGGTAGCGGGCGATGAAGGGAACGGTAGAGCCTTCATCGAGTAGCGCGACGGCCGCTTCGACCTGTTGTGGGCGTACACCGAGTTCCTCGGCGATGCGGCTGTTGATGCTGTCCATAAAACCACCTGACAAATTGTGAAAGCAGGCTCGCAGGCGCAGAGATAAAGGCTCGGCGAGTCTGGTTGAGCGGCCTGGCGTGCGCCGCTACCTGGATCAACAGGTATCCCGTTGACCCGTGAAATCGAACAATGACTGCCGGCGCCATGAAAATATAAAGTGGTCACCTGCAGCCATGATCAGACGTTGCCTGACACAAAAGGCCGCGCATTATAACCAGCGTTCTATCATTCAGGGGCATCCCGGGCGGTAACGCGAAGGCCGGGTTTCTGGCGGTGAAGGAAAAATCTGCTAACAATGCACACGGTGCGTATAACGGCAGCTACGCCATAATGCGCGCCGAGATCAAAGGAGCATCTAATGAGCAGCACTGCAAACAATGCTGAAGGCGAAAAAATTCTTATTGTTGACGACGATCCGGGGCTGAGCAGCCTGCTGGAACGTTTTTTCGTCAGCAAGGGCTACCGTGCCCGCGCCGTGCCGAACACCGAACAAATGGATCGCCTGCTGGCGCGTGAAGTGTTCAACCTGGTCGTCCTCGACCTGATGCTGCCCGGCGAAGACGGTCTGACCGCCTGCCGCCGCCTGCGTACGGCGAACAATCAGATCCCGATCATCATGCTGACCGCCAAGGGCGATGAGCTGAGCCGCATCAAGGGCCTGGAACTGGGCGCCGACGATTACCTGGCCAAGCCCTTCAACCCGGATGAGCTGATGGCCCGTGTCAAAGCGGTCCTGCGTCGTCAGTCGACGCCGGTGCCGGGCGCGCCGGGCAGCGAGGACGAAAGCGTGACCTTCGGTGACTACGAGCTGTCCCTGGCCACCCGCGAGCTCAAGCGAGGTGACGAAGTGCACATGCTCACCACCGGTGAGTTTGCGGTGCTCAAGGCCTTGGTCATGAACGCGCGTCAGCCACTGACTCGCGACAAACTGATGAACCTGGCCCGTGGCCGCGAATGGGATGCCCTGGAGCGTTCCATCGACGTACAGATCTCCCGTCTGCGCCGGATGATCGAGCCCGATCCGTCCAAACCGCGTTACATCCAGACGGTCTGGGGCGTGGGTTACGTGTTTGTTCCGGATGGCGCCGCCACCAAGTGATCGGCGATTTGTAGGAGCGGGTCTTGCGGACGATTGTCCGCAGACTCGCGATCCGCAATATGCGAGCATCGCTCGCTCCTGCAAGTGTGTAGCGGTTATCCATGAAAACCCCCGTTTGGTTCCCCCAGAGTTTCTTCTCCCGCACCCTGTGGTTGGTGCTGATCGTCGTCCTGTTCTCCAAGGCACTGACCCTGGTTTATCTGTTGATGAACGAAGACGTGCTGGTGGATCGCCAATACAGCCACGGCGTCGCCCTGACGCTGCGCGCCTATTGGGCCGCCGACGAAAAAAACCGTGAGAAAATCGCCGATGCCGCCACCCTGATCCGGGTAGTGGGCGCGGGTGTGCCGGAGGGCGAGCAACACTGGCCTTACAGCGAGATCTATCAGCGGCAGATGCAGGCAGAGCTGGGTACCGACACCGAAGTGCGATTACGCATGCACTCGCCGCCGGCCCTGTGGGTTCGGGCGCCTAGCCTGGGCGATGGCTGGCTGAAAGTGCCGCTCTATCCGCATCCGTTGCGCGGCCAGAAAATCTGGAATGTGCTCGGCTGGTTCCTCGCTATCGGCCTGCTGTCTACCGCCTCGGCGTGGATCTTCGTCAGCCAGCTCAATCAACCGTTGAAACGTCTGGTCTATGCCGCAAGGCAACTCGGCCAGGGTCGCAGCGTGCGCTTGCCGATCAGCGACACGCCGAGCGAGATGACCGAGGTGTACCGCGCCTTCAACCAGATGGCTGAAGACGTTGAGCAAGCCGGTCGCGAGCGCGAGCTGATGCTGGCCGGTGTGTCGCACGACCTGCGCACGCCTTTGACCCGTCTGCGGTTGTCCCTTGAGTTGATGGGCGACCACAACGACCTCACCGAGGCGATGGTGCGCGATATCGAAGACATGGACGCGATCCTCGACCAGTTCCTGGCGTTTATCCGCGATGGTCGTGACGAGTCTGTCGAGGAAGTGGACCTGAGCGACCTGGTTCGTGAAGTCGCTACACCGTACAACCAGAACGAAGAAAAGGTGCGGCTGCGCCTGGAACCGATCCAGCCGTTTCCCCTGCGTCGGGTGTCGATGAAGCGGCTGCTGAACAATTTGATCGGCAACGCTTTGCATCACGCTGGCAGCGGGGTTGAGGTGGCGGCTTATGTGTCTGGGGATACCAGCGCGCCGTATGTGGTGCTGAGCGTCATGGACCGTGGGGCGGGGATTGATCCTTCTGAACTGGAAGCGATCTTCAACCCGTTCACTCGGGGTGATCGTGCTCGGGGCGGGAAGGGGACAGGGCTGGGCCTGGCGATCGTGAAGCGGATTGCTTCGATGCATGGCGGGAATGTTGAGTTGCGTAACCGGTCCGGTGGTGGGCTTGAAGCTCGGGTGCGGTTGCCGCTTGGGTTGATGCTGCCTCGAGACGCGGTGTAAGAGCTAGGGTTTGTGGTGGGGCTCATGGCCCCTTCGCGGGCTAGCCTTAATGCCAGTCAGTTAAGCCCTCCAGCCCTCTTTTTGGGGTATTTGACTGGTCTAGGCTTGACCACTCTTGGGTAACTTCGCTCTCGTCTGGCTGGCAGTATGAAGTGCTGAGCCTGGATTCTCAGT